>CAZAEW010000159.1:0-1516 GCA_964484065.1 uncultured Bacillus sp. | reverse complement strand
ATTTATTGTTTAATCTTTAATTCTTCCTTTTTTTCCTCAACATAATGTTGGGCAGCTTGAGCAGCAATGCTGCCATCGCCGGTTGCTGTTACAATTTGCCGCAACGCTTTCTCACGGATGTCACCAGCAGCAAAAATTCCGGGTACTCTTGTTTCCATTTGGTCATTTGTTTCGATATAGCCATTTTCATTGGTAATACCAAGGCTTTCAAACGGCTTAGACAGCGGCAGCATTCCAACATAAATGAATACACCGTCTGCTTTCAATTCTTGTTCCGTTCCGTCTACTGTTGAAACAAGGGTAAGACTTCCAACCTTGTTGTCCTTTTCATGAATTTCCTTTAAAGTATGATTCCAGATAAAATCAACCTTTTCATTAGCAAAAGCACGATCTTGAAGAATTTTTTGCGCACGAAGCTGGTCACGTCGGTGAACAATGGTTACTTTTGAAGCGAACCTTGTTAAATAGACACCCTCTTCAACAGCGGAGTCTCCTCCTCCAACGACCACTAGCTCTTTGCCTTTAAAAAAGGCTCCGTCACAGACTGCACAATAAGATACGCCACGGCCCCCAAGCTCTTTTTCTCCGGGTACGCCAAGTTTCTTATATTCAGCACCAGTTGCAAGGATAATAGAATAAGCTTTGTATTCTTTTGCACCGGCAACTACTGTTTTTACATCACCATTATCAATGATTTCCTTAATATCGCCATAAGCATACTCAGCTCCAAACTTCTTTGCATGTTCAAACATTTTTGTAGATAAATCTGGACCTAGTATACTTTCATAACCAGGATAATTCTCAACCTCTTCAGTGTTAGCCATTTGACCTCCAGGAATCCCGCGTTCAATCATTAATGTAGACAAGTTAGCTCGTGAAGTATAGACGGCTGCTGTCATTCCCGCAGGACCTGCACCAACAACGATTACATCATAAATTTTTTCTTCTGACATTTTGTTCCCCCACTTATTAAAAAATTTTGGATTTCTTGCACCCAAAGTATCATCAATTAAATATTTTTTTGAACGAATTTAAATTTCTTGATTTTTGCTATCGTTCATTAAAATGTTACATACTTGTTCTTTCGTTTCTAAGATCATTCCTAATTTCATCATGGATTCCTAACCTTCTTGGTTAATAAATTGATTCCAATCCTTTACGCTTTTTTCTAATCGGAAAGCATGAATCCCTTTTGATTTTAATAATTCAACGGCTTCTACGGACATTAAGCAATAAGGACCTCTGCAATAAGCAACAACATCAAAATTCGATGGCAAAGAAGATAATTTTTCTTCCAGTTCTTCAATTGGTATGGATACAGCTCCTGGAATATGCGCTTCTTCATATTCCTCTCTGGGTCTTACATCTAAAAGTAAAACTTCTCCATTATCCATTCGGTTTTTCAGTTCGGGCAGCGACAATCCGTCCATTTCGAAATGATTATTTAAAAACTCTTTTTTAATTTGTTGAACTTGAACTAACTGTTTCTCAGATAGATGATGGAAAGTTGTCATAA
>CAZAEW010000158.1:0-1582 GCA_964484065.1 uncultured Bacillus sp. | reverse complement strand
TGCGTAACGGACACTGGATTTAAAATCAATAAAAATACTCGCGTGACTAGGAATTGATGGACTAATATTAATTAATGAGCTTTGAATTTTGTTAACACAGAACCCACCTTTATATCCATTTGGTTTATTCTTCTGCCATTCCCTTGAGTCGCGCATATGGCTTCAATTCCTTTTCCAGTGACACACCGAGTTCATTTTTACTTTTGATGGACCCGCATAGCAAAAAGCTACATTGCCAGGTCTTCAATCTGCAATTTGGATCCTCACCAATTTTGCCGCTTTCGTGTGCCCCAATAAGATTAAAAAAACGCAAACGCCCGATACTCCAGCTATTATCACTAAATATAAATCTTGTAATATTTCCTCTGTTGCATTTGTCGATTTTTACGTTATTTCCAACTACTACTCCCCTGTTATTGAGACTCCAGCTCTTATATAAACAATATTGGACACCCTTTTCAAAAATGAAACGTCAGAACCGTCCCCGTGTTTCAATTCATATAAAATCCGGTTTAATTTGGGGAAATTGCTTTGAAATTTGGCTTTTGAGGAAAAAGCCACCTCCTTTAGCTGATACTTCATTTGGAATGTGATTTTGATAGATTCGAAGAAACTTTTGGTTCGCTGTATGGTAAAGGTACCCGGGAATACAGTGGAAGCGCGCTATCCTGAAGGGAATAGCAAATGGAAAGTTTCGAGCAGTTAGCAAAGCAATATGAGCCGATGATTCACAGGATTATCCGTTCACTGAATATCTATAAAAATATCGAAGAATATTATCAAGTTGGATTAATTGGGCTTTGGGATGCGAAGGAATGTTTTGATGCCGAAAAAGGGAACTTTACGAACTATGCTTATACCTACATAAAAGGCCGGATCTTAAATGAATTATCGAAAGCGAGCAAACAGGAAGAAAGAACCGTTTACCCTAAAGAGGAATACTGGGAATTGATTGAGGAGCCGCATGAACAACAGCCATTGGAAGTTGAGTTTTTGCTGGCATGCTGCGAAGGTTTAACGGAAAAAGAAACAAAATGGGTTCTGGCCGCATGCCTTACTGATCTGTCCATCAAAGAAATTGCCGAGAAAGAACAGGTCTCCGTCTCTGCCGTCAAACAATGGAGGGCGGGTGCCAAAAGGAAATTACGCGGAAGGCTGGAAATCATTGATTAATTAAAAAACAGGGGTCTGTCCCCCACCACTTTAAAGTGGTGGGGGACAGACCCCTGTTCACAGAAAATTGCGAAATACGATATTGGATCAACTTGATGATATAGTAAAATAATACTTGTAAGCGTTTTAGGTTACATAAATGGTAAAAAGAAGTATACAGCAATCAATAAAAAGAAAGGAGCTAATCAAGGCATTTATCTTTCAAAAAAACATCTTTTATGACTAATCCCTCATACATCGTAAACACCCAGACAGTCTCATCGTATCCAATTCAGGAATCGCCGCAGCGGCTGTTCTCTGTGCAACATCCTCTTTTAACAATAAAGTCCAGTCAGCAAAGGAAATGCGCCACATCAATGTTGAAATGGGAAGCAGCAGCATTTTTTCATCCCAGACACCGCAACAAGGT
>CAZAEW010000157.1:0-1691 GCA_964484065.1 uncultured Bacillus sp. | reverse complement strand
ATATCTTACTTATTACATAAAAAACCATCCTAATTTAAAAGTAAATAGAGGACGGTTATTATGAATTGTTAGTTATGATATTTTTAATGATAAATCCGATTAGTATCCCAGGAAAAACAAACAACATCGGTAGCCAAACAGGACCCAATAGCACTCCAAATATTCTTAAGTTTGAGGAAAAAATCAATCCAACAGTTACAAGAAACGCGGCAAACACATATGGAAGAAAAGAATAAGGGTCTTTCCTTCCGCCTGCATCCTTCACCGCATCCCACATAGAAAAAAAGTATAAACAAGGATAAAACATCAGCCATTGATAATCCGTATGTTTTATGGCATCATCAATTTTCCCATGAAAACTTAGAAGTATGACCTGATTAAAATTGGCTTGTACATTAATCAGAAATTCAAGTATCAAAAAAATTGTGCCTTTAAAATATTTACCGTTTAAATACTGTCCAAATCCAGGAAGTGCAATGCTCCAGATTAGTTTTTCAAAAGGGATGCTTTTCACTTATACATACCAAAGTAACGATGTTTTTATTATTTTTCTTTTGCAATTTCTTTTCTATTCGGAGCAAGTGGTGGCTGCTCTAACCATTTATTTTGTGCCATAATATTGAACCATTCTTTGGTAATCATAAGAGTCTTTAGAATGTTGCTTTCGTAAGTAGTTACAAGATCAGTTCGCATGGCTGCTGCTAGACCTGTCCCATGATATGCCTGTGCGGTTTGAAACAAGAAACCAATATGATATAACATTAATTTATCAGAAAAGGGAGAGTCCGTTGAAGTTGTCACTTCTGTTTCCCACGACTTAGGAACTGGCAAATTATCCTTTTTCATTATTTTTGACAGGGCTTGTATTTGTCCATCGGACGTTTTATCGGAATCCTCTAAAAACTTTCTTACTTCTTCTGATTGAGTGACTTGACTGAATGCGATTGACAGGCTTTTTGCCAAAATACTCTTTTTAAGGTTAAAAGAAATACTGATGATTTCTGTTGCATTTAAACGTCTCCCTTTTCCGAAAAATCCATCTATGTAATCCTGGCTAGAAATAAATTCAGGGCTCTTGGTAGGATAAAATAAAGGATCTCTTTGGAAATTCCCTTTCTCGAGTAACAACTCTATAGTTTGATGGTACATTCTTTTCCCGTCATTATCGCATGAATCGTAAAAATCTCGTAAGTCTTTTCTAACTGAAACGCTTAATGAAGTGATGTGTCCCAACAATCCATGTAAAGTCATGATGTGTAAATAATTTAAGCAAAATATGTCAGTGAACAATCTCTCTGCACCTTTATTGAGGTCAGATTCAGTAAATCCAATTGGAACTGGGAACCCCTCGTTCTCCATAAATGTTACGAGTTGTTTCTTTTGTTTTTCAAACGTTTTGATTGCATCATCAAAAATGCTTTTTATTGACGCATCTTCAATAATCGAGAACATATACCTATTTACTACATCAGTCATTGTTCCGTTTAGATACTCTCCCCACAATGTTCCTATTTCGGAAGATGTGAGTTTTAAATTATTCTTATCCACATTATCACCTCTTAGATATTATTTGATAATTTATCAATAATATGAATTTTTTATGTAATATAAAGGTGATTTTAGTAAAATAACTGAGGAACTATTTTGGCATATCTTTCGTATTTTTCAATATTCCACGATCGGGCCCTTTC
>CAZAEW010000156.1:0-1771 GCA_964484065.1 uncultured Bacillus sp. | reverse complement strand
GAGGGCACTGAAAAACCTTCGGTTTTTCAAAGATCTTTATAGCAAAACTAAAAAAGACGACTTTAAAATTCAGATTTATGAATTTTAAGTCGTCTTTTTATAATTAAAGTGGCTATTTTTCCTTTAATCTTCATCGATTAGTTTCAATATTCTTTTTAGATTTACGGTGAATATTGCCATTGCACCTTGTAACTCCATACCAAGTAGACCCGAGGATTTTGCAACATTGTACCCGTGTCTGTGTTTTAATTCGCTGTTTTTAGCCTCTATTTTATATCGCTCTTTAGATTTTTCTTTAAAGTATTCACTATCCTGGAATTTTGCTTGTTCAACATGTTCATTTGATTTGATACTTACAGAATAAGTCTTACTTTTAGCCCCCTCTTTATAACACCCTTCTTTAAATGGACAGATCTTACACTTTTCAATATCAAAATAATAGGTATTTGTTTGATTGTCAGCTACACCTTTTTTCCCTTGGCGGGCTTTTCTTATAGACATATGACCAGCTTTGCATACATACATTCCAGCATCTTTATTAAATTCAAATTCGTCTTCCTTAGCCCGACAACCTTGTGAGACAGCAGGGTTTAATTTGGCTATTAATTTGATTTCATTCTGATTTGCATATTCAATGTTTCCTTTTTCAGAGTAGGCTGCATCACCAATAACATTTTCAACCTGCATGCCTGCCCTAATACTTTTTTCAATCAGTGTTTCTAATTGTTTTCCGTCATTCTTTTCACCAGTGGTAACAGTAGCAGCTGTAATAATACGCTCTTCAGTCATTGCAATGTGTGTTTTATAGCCAAAAAATGATGAATCAGCAGTTTTATGACCTACTTTGGCATCCTTGTCTTCGGAAATCTGAAGATGTTCAATATCATCGGCAACTATTTCTTTTAGAAGATTTAGTTGTTCCTTTACTTTTGGAAATTGTGTAAGAGTATCTTCCTTTTCAATCACATTAATGAGATTTTGGCAGTATTCAATCTCATTCTCCAGGATGTCAGTTGTATTTTTTGTGGGAAATTTATTTTTCATGTTTTCATCAATCTTATAGATGGTTCTTCTAAGTTTTTTAGTGCGATCCATCAGGATTTCTCTAGATGACTTCTGATTGTAGCGAGCTTTTGTATGAGTGGCATCCACGATAATGGATTTACTTTTAATAATTTCGTTTTTAACAGCAATTTCAACAGTTTTATTTATAAGCATATCCAAAAGATTTACATCTTTTAAACGGAGTTTACGAAACTTTGTTAAAGAACTGGATTCGATTACTGGCTCCTCCGGAGCCATATTAAGAAAGTATTTAAAAGACATGTCGTATTTTGAACGCTCAACAATATCGACATCAGACAAGTCAAAGATCGATTTTAACAATAAATATTTGAACATACGAATGGGGTCGACAGTGTTTCGACCATTATCATGGCAATATTTATCCTTAAGTTCATCATAAACAAAAGAGAAGTCAATGAGATCGTTAATTTTCCGTAACAGATTATCCTTGGGAACAACTAAATCATAAATAGCCATATAAGGACTGAAAATCATAGACTGTTGATTTTGAATAATAATTATCCACCCGTTTGAAATTGATACAATAATTATACAGCAAAAAAGGTATAACCCTCTTAATAATGAGGAATTATACCTTTTTAATTTAGACTGTGTAAAAGAACCCTTACAGGGGACTTTTTCAGTGCCCTCGTTTAAAACCCGGTTCTTTTTTTGTAAGTAAAGAAAATATAAAAGTTTGGACTTT
>CAZAEW010000155.1:0-2383 GCA_964484065.1 uncultured Bacillus sp. | reverse complement strand
TTTTGTAATTTATATCTCCTATACTCAAATTCTAATTTTGATAGTGACAGCTCATAGAGCTGTTGATCTTCTTTGTTGAATACGTTTAAAAATATTAATTTATTGATAAGTTTTTGTCTCTTTTTTTCATTATTTCTCATTAGAAACACTCCTTTAGTATTACAAAAACTTTCCCTTGAATACATCAACTTTTAAATTCAGTCTGATTAATTAGATAATTGTATTATATACCTATAATACCTATCTGTAAAGTATGAATTAAAATTAATTACAGATAGATATTATCCACCAAAAGGAGATATTTTCTCTTCCTTTCATCTTTAGAAAAATCTCCAGACAAGAAATAACGGACAGATTTCTTCAAGTTGTTAATAATCAAGATAAATACAAGGAGTGACAAGTAACGCGCATTAAAACAAGTATTGTGATACCACTTTGATAAAGGATTTCTGGATGTTCAGCAGGGCCCTTTCGTCGAAATCGAATTTTGGATGGTGATGTGGATAGTGAGTGGCTTTGTCTTCATTTTGTGAACCGACCCTAAAATAGGTTCCTGGTTTTTCTTGTAAGTAATAGGAAAAGTCTTCCGCACCCATTGATGGTTTCATTTCAAGCACGTTTTCTTCATTAAATACTTCCGAAAGCAATGAACGGACAGTCTCAGTTTCTTCTGGATGATTGTATAAAGCCGGATATCCGTTCAGATAATCGATCGAATACGCAGCACCAAATGCGGAAGTAATCCCTTCGACAATAGAGCGAATCTGTTTTTCTACTTGCTTGCGGACATCTGCATCAAAGGTCCTGACAGTCCCCTCCAGGACAGCTTTATCTGCAATCACATTAAAAGCAGTTCCTGATTGGAAAACTCCAATCGTTACAACGGCTGATTTTAAAGGATCTACCCCGCGACTGACAATTTTTTGCAATGCACTCACAATCTCGGTGCCAATGACAATGGAATCAATAGCTTCATGAGGCCTTGCACCATGCCCTCCCCTTCCTTGAATGTGAATGGCAAATTTATCGACGGCCGCCATTTGGAAGCCTTCCCCTACTAAAACTTTACCCAAAGGAGCCTGTGAATCTAAATGAATTCCAAATACATAGTCCACTCCATCCAATACACCATCTTCTACCATAAATTTGGCCCCGCCTGGGGGGGTTTCTTCTGCCGGTTGAAAAATAAAGACCACTTTCCCCTTCATTTTCCCCCGGTACCCACTTAATGCCTGCGCAGTCCCCAGCAATGCAGAGGTATGACCGTCATGGCCGCAAGCGTGCATAACGCCAGGATTCTTGGACTTGTATGGAGTTTCTTTTTCATCTTTGATTGGCAAGGCATCAAAATCTGCTCTTAGGGCAATTGTTTTTCCAAGCTGGTCCCCCTCCAATATGCCAATCAACCCATTGCCGCCAATGTTTGGTTTTACCTGCAAACCAAAGCTAAGCAATTTTTCCTTAATGAACTGAGCGGTCTTTTCCTCCTTGAAAGACAATTCAGGATACTGATGCATATGTCTCCTCCAGTTGACCACTTCTTGAAAATTGTCACCTACAAATTCTTCTATCTCATTTAGCAATTGTTGAGTATCTGCCATTTCCATCCCTCTTCCTAAAAATAAGGGCCGGCTCTTTTCTAAATAAAACGGAAGAACCGGTCCTTGCATCTTTCTGTGTGTTACTTCAATTCATCTGGGATGAACCAGTAGTTGTTTTTGTTGTGTTTATTCATGTAAGCTTTGAACTCACTTGATTTATATGCTGCTGCCACATCTTTAGCCCATTGGGTGTTTTTATTTGATTTATTCACAACAGCGACTAGGATTAAATGCTGCAGTAAATTTTCTGAAAGCAGCTTGGTATCAGGGCTTATTTTTGATGCGTAAACAATACTTCCCGGAATGACACCGTAGTCTATATCCTTAAGGGTACGCGGAATCTGGGCAGAATTCATTTCTACAATCTTTAAATTCAAAGGATTTTCCGCAATATCTGCAGCTGTTGCTTTGGCTAATTCAACCCCATTCTTTAATTTAATTAATTTAGCTTTTTGTAAAAGGGCATAAGCTCTTGCAGCATTGGAAGCATCATTTGGAATGGCAATGGTGTCTCCTGATTGAATATCCTTCAAAGATGATTTTTTACCAGGAAAGATTCCCGCCGGTACTGTTGGTATATGAGTTATGCTAACTAGGTTTGATTTTGAGTTGGCATTAAAGTTTTCCATATACGCAGTATGCTGATCAACGTTTAAATCAACCCCGCCATCGGCAAGAGCGACATCCGCCTGTTGTAAATCATTAAATTCTACAGCTTTAATCGTGTATCCTTCTTTCTCAAGGATTGGTTTTACACCATTTAAAAATAATTCACTATAAGG
>CAZAEW010000154.1:0-2472 GCA_964484065.1 uncultured Bacillus sp. | reverse complement strand
CTATAGATAAAATAACTTTTCATACAACCGAACCATGCTCTTTAGAGGATATTCGGAACGAACAACTACAAAACAAAGTAAAAGAGCGGGAAGAAAAGCTAAATACTGCGCTGAACTATACCAGAAAAACATTCGCTTCTTATGCTTCGGATGGGCAGATTGAGATACTTTGTGGAAATCTGCAACTTTACTCCGACAAATTGAACTTGGAAAACTTACGCTCCATAAAAACCAGCAAAGACTTATCGGCTGTTGACATTTCTCATTTTGGATGGAATATTTGGAACCATTTCAATGTAGGCAAACGAATAGAGATTGCTGTCTTCCTCAAAAAAGTATTTCCTGATATTCTCAAAGATATAGAAGTTGAAAGCATCAAAAGCCATCTGAAAGACGACGAATTAAAAGGCATTATTAAAATACAGAAAAGCCTTACAGAGCAATAGTAACAGCAGTTTATTAAAATCTCCAGTGTTTTAACTGTGTTTTCCCAGTGTCGTAAAACACGATAAAAACACCTACTTCATTTGCACCATAACAATTAAAAACGATAGTTATGGAAACAAATGAAATTTCTTTTGAAACCCTACCCAAAGCAGTTGCCTATCTGGTAAGCGAGGTGGCTGCACTCAAGCTATTAGTCGAAAAAGGGCAAACATCAGTTTCTCCTCCCAAACGTATTCCAATAGGCATTGAAGAAGCCAGCCGGACTATCGGCAAAGCTAAACCCACCATTTACGCACTTGTCCGCAAGCGCTTACTCCCCTGTTACAAAACCGGAAAGAAACTCTATTTTTTTGAAGACGAGCTATTGGAATGGATTTCCCAAGGCAAGAAGAAGACTTTACTGGAAATTGAGTCAGAGGTGAAAGCAGATTACAAAAAAGATTTTAAAGGCGCAAGGAGATGAATATATTCGACTTGATAGCCAACTTCTGGAGAATGGATGAACAGAAGAATTTCAGCGGAAATGAAACTCGACTGTATTTCTTCATAATTCATTTGGCGAACCGTTCGTTTTGGCAGGAATGGATTGAATTTGCAGACAAACGAATGGTTGCCAACGCCAATATCTCTTTACAAGTATTGAAGTCTGCCAGAGAACGTTTGCAGGAAGCTGAATTGTTGGACTTCGTTCCAGGAGGTGGATTTAGGGTTAAAACTAAGTATCGGATTTTAACACCTAAGTCCAACCTTAAACTCTCACCTTCTCCTTTTAATAATAAAGACAAAAATTCAAACATTAATCCAAATGGAAAAAGAAAAGGATTTATCCATACCGGGAGCGATTTTGACTAATCAGAAATTTTATAAGTTGATCCATAAAGATGCTCTGGAAATTATTGCCGGTGAAAAAGAAAAGATGCGGCAACGTCGCTTTTCTCTTCCATTAGCATATTCCGATTTTCAGAGTTTGTTTTTCAAATTTGGTTCAGTTTGCTTACTCCAGAGAAATCAGGACAGGAACTTTGTTATTGATGATAACAACGAGCCAATAATAAAACAACTCTACTATTTCGCAACCAACAATCCATCCTTTGAAGGTGATTTGAACAAAGGAATCCTGTTACAAGGTAAATATGGATGCGGGAAAACAGTACTTCTGGAAACATATTCTTTGCTTCATAACCATATTATACATAGATTCAGTTTGAATTATCCTGTACTCTTATTTTTCAAGTCAGTGGAATTGCAAGAGCAAATCATAAAACAATCTGCAAATGTGTTCGTGCGAAAGCCATTAATCATTGACGAGTTTGGACGAGAATCGAAAACGGTTCAAGATTACGGCAACATTACCCGACCATTATCTGAATTATTGAGTTTGAGAAGCGATGCCGGAACACTTACTCATGGCACTACCAATTTCATCCAGAATACACTTTCGTCTGATGAATTTTATGGTGGGATGATTGGCGACCGGCTCAAAACGATGTTCAACTTTATCACCTTACATGGAGAAAGCAGAAGAGTTTAAACAACGAACACGCCACTCCCTAGGGAATTACCCCGATTACTTATCGAAACTGCAAATTTCTTTTGATCAATCAAAACACAATCAATTTTAAAATTACTCGCAATGAAAAAAATGAATTTTATCCTACAAAGTAAAGGTGGCAGCGGCAAATCGATGCTCGCCTACTTACTGGCGTTAAAAAATGAAGACAATCCCCGAACCTATTTTATCGATTTTGACAGCTCAGTTAAATCAAGTACGCAGCAGCTAAAATTCTTGCAGGGCCGGACTCCAGTCCGGTTTGCAAAAATGAATTTACTGGATGAACGTGGTAAAATTGACCGGCAGCGATTGTTCGAAAACCTGCAGATCCTCGCACAAAAACCGTATGAAGAATTCTTTCTTGATTTTGGCGCACCCGAGAGTGAACAGTTTACCTCCCTGTTTTCAAAAGATTATACCATCGAAGAATTTAAACAAATTGCGGACGAACTGGGAGTTGAATTTATTTTCAA
>CAZAEW010000153.1:0-2659 GCA_964484065.1 uncultured Bacillus sp. | reverse complement strand
GGGTGTATCAGTCTTTAATATAATGTAAATTGCTTTTAAAGATGGGATTACCGTTATTAGGTAAATACCACAAAGTTTTCAAGTTAATCTCATTTTCTGCAAACAAGGCGATCAGCTCTTCCATGAATATGCCCCTGGAAGGGTCGCATGAAGGACTGCCTTTGATTCCTAATAACCCTGGTATTTCGTAGCCATTTTTTAAGTACTCTTTTGCCTGGTTAAGAACAGGTTCCAGGATTCCCCTGCAATGTTTCCTGTATTCAGGAGTATTGTATTGCTCGTATGTCATGGGCGGCCGGTTTAAACCAAGGAAGGTGAATTCAGGGCAGGGAAGCTGCAAAACCCCAAATCCTTCCTTCATTGCCCATTCTGTAGCGGACAAAATGGCCCCTTCTGCTCTTGCTTCGTTTTCGATTACCGTATTTTGATTTAGGATACAATGAGAAACAAGTAAGATCCTTTTACTGCGCTGCATTAAATTTCCCCTTATTTATTATTTTTGCAAAATTAGGAAGGCGGCCGATTAAGAACATGACCAGCATGCAAGTGATAATCTTGTCAATTAAGTTCCCAGTTATTCTTGAGATAAAGGTCGATGCAAAAACGCTTTCCCCAGACGCTCTTAACCACAAAACAACAAAATCCATTCCGCTCCCATTAAGTCCTCCATAGACCGCGACAGCAATTGGTGTTCCTATTAAAGGGGCAATGATCGACACAAGAATCCCTGTCAAAAGAGCAACGTACCATTTTGTAAAGTCAAACCTTCTGGCTATAAACCCAACTACTAATGCAATAGCTATATTGACAAGACCAAAGAAAATAGCGGAGGGGCCCGTTGTTGCTCCTAAAACAACATTTGTTAAACCCCCTGTTAACACTCCCCACCAAGGACCAAATAAAACGGAAATCAACACTGTCCCAATCGTATCAAGGAACAATAATGGAATTTTCATCCACGAAACTACTGTGCCTAATACGACGTTTAGGGCGATCCCCATTGCTGAATAGGCTAAGATTATTGTTTTGCTTGTTTTCATTCTATTTTTCCCCCTCTACCTGAATGATATTTGTAAAATAAAAGCTTATATCCAATCTATCATAAAGTCTTTTGTATTTATTTTTTTTATAATCCATATTTACTTTTTTTATAATTTAGACGTAAAAAATTCAAAATACAAACATTGAATATGCTAACATAGCATTATTAAATCAGTGAGGTGGACAAATTGAAAAACAAAGTCATTCTACTTGCTTCAGATCAGCTTGGCAAAGGAGAAAAAGAACTAGGAGAAGGAATATTAGAAACTTTCTTCACCATTCTTAAGCAAAAGGAAGAACTGCCTGAGGCTGTTTTTTGCATGAACCGCGGTGTGTTTGCATTAACGGAAAGCTCGCTTGTTTCCCTCCAATTAAAAGAATTGGAAGAAAAGGGTGTTGACGTTCTTGCTTGTAAAACATGTGTTGATTTTTATGAGCTAAATGATAAGCTTGTAGCCGGGAAAATCAGCGGGATGGCCCAGTTTATTGAGTTAGCTTCAAAATATGAAGTAATGACATTGTCTTGAGTTTGAAAAGGTTTTCCTTAAGGTGTCTGTTATCCATTTTTAAAATGGAGTTGCTTTTTTCTTTTATAGGAAAGTTTGTGAAGTATTGTAATGATAACTCACAGTAACAGAGGCTTATCTTGAATAAGATTTAAGCAATGATGATATTCAGCAATCAGGCGCGATCGTATTTTGGAAAAGAAAGTTATCTCCTTATGCAATAATAGGTAAACAGGCGGTGCCTTTTCATGTTTCTTGTAAAGGAATTAACAAAGCATTATTGAATACATTCTTAGCTTTGCATGTCCTATTTTAGATAAAACCCCCGAATAATTAAATGGAATCATATCGGGGGTTTTTTATTTCCTTACGCGTACGGGTGCTTGTAATGGGACAGCTTGTTGAGGAGCTGCTAGAGGAACTAATGTAGATCCAACTGTAGTATATCCAACAATTTGAGAGATTCGTTGTGTTTGACCAGATCCACAACCAATTTGCAGAACTCCGCCATTGACTATCATACCAATTTTTATATACCTGAAATCAAATGTCTGTTGCAGATGTTTATCCATTTCAATCACCTCTTAATAATATATGATCAAGAGTTGGGTTCAATTTTCATAATAAAAATAACGGCAAAAGTAAATAGAATTTATTAATCATGGAACAATTTCAAAAACAGTACCTTGGTTAAAATCAGTCACTTTCATAGAGCCATAAACCCCTAAATATAGTCTGGATTGATCCAGATTCGTTCCTAAACTAACATAATATGCTGATTGAGATCCAAAATTATCATCGATTTCAAGAACGCTAAAATCACTTAGTTTACAATCTCTTCCTATCCTGGTATAAGCTAAAGCTCCTTTGACCGGAGATTGAGATCCTTCATACCGGGCAAGATCGGTAAACACAACGCTTCCCGTTAAGCCGGGGATGCCATTCCCAATATAGGCTTGCACTCCTGTAAGTGCAGTTCCTCCAAACTTATCAGGTCGGGGATCTTTATGAAAATAACTAATTAGCGGCTGAAGACGCTGCACTGAAGTTTTTATTGCTTCATTGTAATAAGCAATTGTTTTCTCATCCATAGTCGGATTATTAGGACAGCC
>CAZAEW010000152.1:0-2780 GCA_964484065.1 uncultured Bacillus sp. | reverse complement strand
GTAATGTGACCATTCCCAAGTTAGGTTAGAAACGTTTCACACCATTAAATGGCCCGATTGTTGAATAACAAACTTTAAGGTAGCCTCAACATAAGGCTACCTTAAGTTTTATCTATTATTTAATTGGTTCTTTTACCAATTAAAATCTCCAAATCAACAGTTATTTGAGCAGAGTTCTTTTTAAAAAAAGATTTTACCCGTTCCTTTGTTGCTGTTCAAGTTAAAGGAGTCATCTGAACCAACCATTGAATTAAAGATTTGTCAGGGTTCATCGTATAACTTAACCTAAAAGAATCTACTAGCTGAAAACACTTATTAAATCTCTCCACAGTCTCTGCATTAGTATAATTTTGTTTTTCAAGTTTAGTAAAAAGGGGTTCCCTTAACTCCTTTAAATAAACACTCTGAGGCACAAATTTAATTACTATACCATCTAATTTCAACAATCTATTAAATTCAGCGTAATTTAAGGGGATAAGATAATAAGAATAACATCAAACTGTTTATTCTTAAACGGTGTGTTTGCAAGGTCAGCCACTACCCAAATTTTATTAGAGTAGTTCTTAGGAGCTACCATGATACCTTCTTTGGAAATATCTATTCCTTTTCCTACTACACTTTTGAAAAAGTCAGACCAAACAATATCGCAAATATTTGAAAGATGTGAACCATCTCCATTCCCGTATAAAGTATAAATATTGTTTCATTTGTCTTAACAACATGTTCATTTATAATTTCTGAAATTGAAACGCAGGAACCGTCCCCGTGTTTCTTATAGATCAATTCTTTTAATTAGTTTTGTTTTGCCGTAGTTTTCATCGAATCCGTAGCAATTCACTTGAACTTTGCCGTCTTTATATACCTTTACAGTAGCCCAGGCATACATACGGTCTGTTGGGTTATTAGTTGGTGTGGTTACTTCAAATGGACTTCCTCCGGAACCAACCAAAACTTGATACGCTTTTCCATGCTTCGTTACATTGAAAACATGTTCATGTCCGCAGAAATAAGTACCATTGTTCTCTTCAAGGACTTTCCAGAATTCATCTCTGCTCTTTGGATCAGCATCAAGTCCGTCTGCAGAAGGCGGGTTAGCAGGGTCTGCCACATATGGGAAAGCATCCTTATGACCGAAAACAAATATATGCTTTGCACTATTTTTCTTTGCTTTTTCCATATCCTGTTTCATCCATTCAATTGGTGCATGGCTGTCGTTCCCAACTGGGTCAGTATTGATAATCACAAAATGGGAACCTTTTAAATCAAAGGAATAGGACAATTGAGATTGATCCGTTGAAATATTATTTACACCGATTTGCGGGTGATTTTGAACATCCCAATTTTGAATATCCACGCCTTCAATTTGCTTAAAGCGATCGGTATCCATAATAATGTCACCCATATTTGATTTCCAAGTATCTTCATTTGCTTGTGTTGCTTTTTTAACTGTATGTCCATTTGCATCTTTAAATTTGTCCTGAACTTCATGGTTCCCTGGTACAGGTACCACATATGTACCAGTCTCAAACATATTGGCAACTAAACCGCGCCAGTATGCGTACTCTCGATTTAATACATTGGCGTCGGAATTCTTGGTATAACCCATGATCATATCACCGTTAAAGATAAACAAGTTCGATTTTTGTGTTTGAATTTCTCTGGTGATACGAGTAAAGGCCTTCGTATTTTGCAGCCATAGTTTATCTTGAGCTGTTAGGTTAGGTTGTGTTGCATCGGCTCGAGAATCACCAACTGTTGAAAATGTCAACACGACATTGTCATTCTTGCCATTATCTTTTCCATTACCGGCATCTGCATTTGCTTTTTGTGGTACAGCGTTTAATAATGCGGACAAACCAATAAAACAACCTAAAGTTACTGTGCTCAAAGTGGTTAGTAATTTCGCCTTTTTTACCAAATCCAACCATCCCCTATTATACTTTTATTTTGACTTTCAATTTATAGTTTAATAGGAAAATGTAATTCCAATGTTTTAATGTAGTTAACTTTTTGTAAACTAGGTGTGTCTACCATTCTCCTCTCTTCATCATTTCCCATTGACACTATACATTTGCATATTAAATTCTGTTATGGGAAAAGGGAACTCATGGGGAATGGTCATAATAATAAAGGAAACGTCAAAACTTATCTTCTTTTTCTCTAAGCTCTGGAAATGAGTTTAAAATCTCCCTTTTTTCTTTTAATGGCAGCATCTACAGCACTCCTTATTATCTAAAACCCTATTCTCTTAATCCCTCTTTTACAATCTCCCTTTCTTCATCCGTAGATTATTCACGATATTTTGGCTGAAGAATTAATACTTCCACTGTTAAATCCAGGCGGCCTAGTTTCCATCTTCTCTTTTGAATGAAAGTTTCCTTACATTCTATTTTTTTTGCTATTCTCTCTTCCCCATCTTTGGATTTATTTAGAGCTGGTTTATGTTGTTCGATTTTCTTTTGTTCAGGGGATTTTCTTGTAAAGTTACTGCAGATAGAAAAAACAATAAAGGGGCAGTCCAGAAAGTCAGAGAAACTGACAGTCTGGACTGCCCCATTTTTTTGAGCACAACTAAACCTTGTTGTTGATATTCGCTCCAGGCGCTTCGGAAATACGAAGTCTGATAACCTTAATCTCCCATTCCCTTGATTTTGGGGTTCTCACCCTATTTTTCGGTCAATAGAAAATGAAATTTATATATAGATACTATTTCTTACTATGAAAACTGAACATCGTAATGCGTTTGGAACAACATCTTAAAGAGAACGGGCCACCTCATA
>CAZAEW010000151.1:0-2899 GCA_964484065.1 uncultured Bacillus sp. | reverse complement strand
TAGATAAAAAATTAATTGATTTAACGAATGCCGTTCTCGACAAAGAGCAAAAAGGACTTGATATTCTCGGCATGGTCGGCGAAATCAAAGGAATGTTGATTAATCTGTATACGTAAGCACAGCAACTGCTGTGTTTTTCTTTATTTTAGAATGGAAACAGCAGACCATATTCATTTCCATTCCAACCATGCTCACTTTTCGTTATTTTCTTTATGAGGATAGGTATGTTTACTGTTAACCAGTCTCCTTAAATCACCTCTAAAAATGGAGTCTTTCATTTCAAGAAGACTAAATGGAATGAATGGAGACAGATAGGGAACACCTATGGATCTAAGCGATGCCATGTACAAAATTAATAGGAGAAAACCGATGATGATCCCAGTTATTCCTAAAAAATTTCCAATTAACACAAAAACGAGACGCAGTAAATTTAAAGCTCCCCATAATCCACCGCTCGCAATATGCATACTTGTCAAAAAGTTTACACCAACTACGATCATTGTTAAAGGGTGAATGACTTTGGCGAAAACAGCGGTCTCTCCGATAGTGATGGTTCCAATTAGCGTAACAAGTAAGGTGGTATTTTTGGGAATTCGTAAAGTTGCTTCAAGAAGCGAATGAAAAATAAATAAGATAAACATAGCTTCCCATACAAACGGCAGCATCGTATCTGAACTCGATATTAGTTTTTTGTCAAATGGTGAAGGAAACCAACTTGCATGAAATCGAGTTATGGCTATATAAATAGCAGGTAATAAGAGTGCCAAAACCCAACTGAACAATCGAAAAATTCGAATTCCAAAACGGCCAGCTTTTGAATTGTATTCATCCGGTTGCTGAAAATAATGGATAAAGAGACAAGGCACAATCAATACAAAAGGCAAACCATTTATAATAATTACGACCCGCCCCTCAAATAATGCCGAAATTGTTACATCAGGTCGCTCTGTTGTAAAAACTAAGGGAAATAACGTTTTTTTCTCCTCTAATGCGTCCTCTATGACACGAGCTTCCAATAAATACGTTACATCGATTCCTTTCATTTTCTTTTTTACCTTTTCAAGTACTCTTTTATCGACATAACCATCCATAAACAGTAAAGCCACATCCGTTTTTGAATCATTTCCAATTTGATATGATTCAATTTTCAGCTTCTGCGTCTGGATCATATTCTGCAAAAGATTTAAATTCACCTTCAACTGTTCATTAAATCCAACCATGCTGCCTTTAATCGTTCGTTGCGTATTAGGTTCTGACACGGATCTTGTTTGCCAATTAGCGACATCTGCAAGAATTCCCTGATTATAGCCATCAATTAAAACCAAACATTTTCCTTTTGTTAAACCATTTGCAATCTCATCGATTGAAGACTCAACTGTTACGTCAATGATGGATAGATGATCTTTTATAACTGAATCAATACTCTTCATCCCATTCATCTTCAATAAAGGGGCTAAAATATTCTCTTGGATGTTTTGGGTATTTGTTATCCCATCCATATAAAAAATGGCAGCTTCTCTTTTTGTTTTATCTCCGACGTTTAATTTTCGTATTTTCAAGTTGGATAAACCATTAAATCGTTCAGAAAAAGCTTTAAGGTTGCTATGCAGGCTTATGGATATATCGGATCTGATCATACATCGATTCCTTTTTTTATTTTAGTATGACCTACTGTTTATAAAATTTGCTTTATATATCTTACATGAGATCATTTTGTACAAGGCAAACCCAATATGTAAGCTCCTTTTTGGTGATCCCATTCGATTAACCAATCCTTTATACAGAAACCCCAAAAAATTAAAAGTGTCTAATCAAATCGTCATTTTGCAGTGTCCTCCAGCCATAAAACCACAAACCTTCACCATTCCCAACAAAAGAAACAAGCGTCTCCACTATTGTAAAAACGCCTGTTTTATAGAAAATTCATATTCGTTTTGAACTCTAATATCACCAATTTTTAATAATGGTGGTAGTGATGAGGGTAGTAATATGGGTATGGGTGCGAATGCGGATAGCCATATCCAATGCCTGGTCCCCCTAAACCAAGACCTGGATAAAAACCTAACCCAGAGCCTGGTCCTCCTAAACCAAGACCAGGTGCGAAACCAAAGCCCGAACCTGGACCACCTAAGCCAATACCAGGTCCAAAACCAGGTCCGCCAAAACCAAGTCCGGGTCCAAAACCTAACCCAGAGCCTGGTCCCCCTAATCCAATTCTTTCATCAATAGGAAAATGGGCAATATAATTAATAGGATTGTTAAGAATCACTTTCATCCTCCTCATTTCGTTTTTCATTAGAGCATATGTATTTTTGGGATAAATTCCTGGGTATTCGTCTTGAATCCTCCAATTTTTTATGACAAAGTGGATGAGTAATTTATTAAAACTAGCCTGGTCTAAGTGGAAACTTTCGCAATCTCTTCACCCAAAACAATTATCTTCAAATACGGTATGCAAGAATGCCCCTTTTATGGAATAGCATGACTGTTGTTTTAGACCAATTTATTTTAAATTGAAGAACGTATTTAAACTTTTCAGCTATCATTTTAAGATAGCTTTTTTATTATTTATCATGCAAAATAGCGACTAAAACAGGTGTAAAATAATTTCTAAAGTGACACTTTATATAAACTTTTTCAAAAAATAGCCGATATAAAGATTAAGGACATTACTGTGAGGTTTTTGAAAATAATTGATAGGTGGTGGGAAAAATGGCAAGTACTACCAGCAGCGGAACAATTGCCAGCCAATATAGCGGTTTGATGAGGGTAAACGGCATGGCGAGCGGCATGGATATTGACGGTATGGTCAGCAAGCTGATGAAGGCTGAATCCGTTCCGCTCGATAAATTAAAGCAAAAGCAGCAGATTCTTCAATGGCAGCGCGATGATTATCGCG
>CAZAEW010000150.1:0-2983 GCA_964484065.1 uncultured Bacillus sp. | reverse complement strand
GTGAGTTGAGCAGGATCCATTGCCAGTTCGTATTCGTCGCCTAATTTGCTTATCAAGGACAAGGCATAATCCACTTGTTTTGGTGTTAATGTGTAATCTTCTTCAGTCTGTATCTCATTCCCGTTATTATTTCCACTTTTATGTATTTCTGTAGCGTGCTCCTTAAATTTTGCATCAATTAACGCTTCAACATCCTCTTGGCTGATCGGTTTCGGATCCGCATCCCGCTGCGGCTGACCAGATTTAAATAATTTATCCAGTATCCCTTTCAACAATGGTTTCACCCCAAATTCCCTATAGTATTATCATTTTTATACATACTTAGGCTATCTTTAACTCTATTATTAAAATAACCGGCCAAAAATTACAATACTTTTGGAGATGTTTGTTAATTATATAGGACGAATTTATTCCAATTTTCAAAATGATATAAGTCTAATAACCTATTTGGTAGTATAATGGAGAAAAAAGAAAATTTTGGAGTGGTTATAATGGCAATTACCGTTCCCGAAACCATTCGCTCCACTGCCACAACGGGTGAAAGGTTATTTTTTCGTACGTTAAAATTATTTTTGCCGGATGATTATATCGTTTATTTTGAACCGGAAATCAAGGGGAAGAGACCCGATTTTGTCATTATTGGGCCTGATTTAGGAATTGTTGTTTTAGAGGTCAAGGATTATACCAAAAACACATTATTTCAAGTTAATCATGAAGAATGGCACATTGTGAATTCCTCTGGAGGCCAAGAAATTGTTAAAAGTCCCTTGAAACAAGCCAGGGATAATATGTTTTTGGTGGTAAATACGCTTAATAAGGATAAAAATCTCATTCAGTTTGATGGAAAAAATAAGACCTATTTGAAATTTCCCTATGGGCATGGGGTTGTTTTTACAAAAATGACGTCCAAAGATTTTATCAGGGATAGCCTTTATTCAGTCATAGAGCCGAATCTCTGTTTAACAAGAGATGAAATTGATCCGGACAAAGAAGAGTTTTCAGAAGAAGTTCTCATGGAAAAAATCATGAACATGTTTATTGTTCCTTATCGGCTGAAGGACCCTTTATCCACGGAAGACATCAACGCCATTCGTTATCATTTATTTCCTGAAGTTCGCATCAGTGCAGAGTTTAGACCACCAGTTCCATACCAAGATCAGCTATTATTATCTTTGCATGACATAAAAACAATGGATCTTCATCAAGAGAATTTGGCCAAACAAATAGGGGATAAAAACCGTTTGATTCGCGGTGTTGCCGGCAGCGGAAAAACTATTATTTTGGCAAGCCGTGCCAAAATGCTCTCGAAACAAAACCCGGATTGGAAGATCCTGATTCTTTGCTACAATATATCACTGGCTAATTCCATTCAGCAAATGATTGTGCACATGCTCAATGAACCAGAGGATCTGTTTGACTTTGATTTTTCCGGTGAAACCGAAGGAAAGCCTATACATACACAGAACATTATCGTTCGCAATTTTCATTCATGGTTGAAAAATGATTTAAAGATTAGAGAACAGCAATTACCGGAAATTATTGAAAAAATAGAACGAAAAGAAACGATTTTGCCAACATATGACGCAGTTCTTATTGATGAGGGGCAGGATTTTGAAGCAGATTGGCTCCGTCTTGTCAGTCTATTAATTAATGAAGGCACTCAATCTCTTTTACTAGTAGAAGATCGGGCACAGACCATCTATAAACGCAAGCGCTCTTACATACAAGATACCGGGCTAAGCTTCCAGGGCCGATCTAAAATATTATCCATTAATTATCGCAATACCTCACAAATCGTAAAATTTGCTTGGGATTTTTACCGTGAAAATTCGATGTTAAAAAATAAAGTAGTCAACCGCAGTTTAGATGGTGAAATCATTGCTCCGCAAAGTACAAAACGAAAAGGGCCGGAACCAGGAATCATTAAAGCTGCTAATTTTTTTGATGAAATGAGGCTGGTGGCGCGGCAAATGAAAAAGCTTCATCAGGAGAAAAAGGTTCCGCTTGAAGAAATGCTGATCCTTTATCGCGTCAAGCGAACCCATCAATACCCAATTATTGATATTATCCAGCGGTCACTGAGTGCCGAGGGGCTCCCTTATTTTTGGATTACTGAAAATGATAGCTCGAAACGCTCTTTCGAAAAAGAAGACGGCAAAATCAAAATCAGCACAATTGATAGCAGCAAAGGCTTGGATTTTCAGGCTGTCTTTATCGTTAATGTCGACTCGATGCCGTTTCCGTTGGAGGAAGACAAGGAGAGGGAAGTATCACTCCTTTATATTGGCATGACCAGAGCGAAGGAATATTTATGCTTGTCCTATTCAGGGGAATCGGAATTCACACAATACCTGGATCGCGTGGTATCGGAGAGAAACTTAGCAAAAACAAAGCAATACAAAAGCGAAATGCAGAAAGCATAAAATATATATATGAAATTATGTTTAACAATAAAAAAGTAAATAAACGAAATATTAATGGAATGAAATAGGTAAGAAAACCTTAAATTAATTAGCGCGATTTAATTGGTTACCAATCATCGATATTCCATTGCACAATTATAATCCGGCATTGCCTAGTGGTTAAAATCCAGCTATCACGTGTAAGTTAGTTCAAAATAAAAATTATAATTTGTAATTTCAAAACAGTAAGTAACAAAGTGGGTGATTTGAATGAGCAAATATGTGGTAAATAATACCTCAATTGATACCATTATGAGTTCAATTAAGAGCAGGGAGATAGCAATACCGGAAATTCAAAGACCATTTGTATGGGATGCCAGTAAGGTTCGGGATTTAATGGATTCACTTTATCAAGATTATCCAATCGGTTATATCATTACATGGAGAAATCCGGATACAAAATTAAAAGATGGGACAACATCATTTGGCAAAAAGATTTTAATTGACGGTCAACAGCGAGTAACTGCGATGACAGCTGCCCTTCTTGGAGAAGAAGTAGTTGGTTCTGACTACAAGAAAAA
>CAZAEW010000149.1:0-3109 GCA_964484065.1 uncultured Bacillus sp. | reverse complement strand
TTTCTTTATTTATCAAGGTTTCTACGAAATTCCCATAGCAATTGACGTCATTATTAAAAGAGAGTTAAAACTTCTGTCATTTGCAGTGCCGTTTGGAGTACCGGTTTTATTGTTTTTTATAAGCTGGTCGATAAAAAGCTGCTGATTCCTGCATCTAGGATCAAGAGGGTCCGCGCTTATCGGTTGGGGATCAGTTTAAGCATCCGATCTGATAAATAGACGGAAAAATTTCGCCTAATTAGTCATTATTCATAAAAAAAGCTTAAATAGACGGAGAGATTCCGTCTATTGACTCGGAAAATTCGAAAATGGGGGATTTTGCTTTGCATAGTCGGAAAACCTCCCCTTATATACCCCAAAATGAGCTCCATTCTGCAACTAACCGAAAAAATTCCGCTTATTTACCTTTTGCTGGTTACTCGATTAAGAGTAAGTGAGGTTTATTTGATATTGTTTCTATTTTGACTGTATATATATTAAACAGTGCCTGTTACCACCCACATTTTGTCGATTTTTTCAGCATTATTCGGGGAGTGACAGGCACTGTTCGTTTTTCTCATTTTTAAGTTCTTCTTTATCGTTTTTTTGTTGTGCCAACGGATTATTTTTAAATTAAATACTAAATGATGGACAAATTAGCGTGTCCCCTTAAGGATTACCCGAATAAACTATTATAGTCGGATAGAAAGGAAGTGAAATCGATGAGCAACAAAACTTACCAACCTAATTCCACTGCCACGTTAAGACAGGAGTTTTCTTTTTATGCGAATGATGAAACTCTCCACACGATTTTAAGAAATATCGCAGCTCAAGGAGTAACGATCGTTGCCTTTACCATAAATAAGTTGGACATGAGTAACGTTAACTTTGTCCGAATGGTTGTCGGTCCTCTCAGTTCGAATAGTTCCCGTGCTAACGCGGTAGCTCGGGACGCCCTTCGTTCTGCAGGCGTAAGATACCATCAGGAGGAAGTCATTCAGATTATTATAACACCTACCCCAGGACTCTTAAGCCGTATCTTAGAATCATTATACCATCACGTGGTAGTGTTCGTTGCATACAGTGGCGCGAATTCCATCATCCTGAATGTCTCCAATAACCAAACAGCCCTTACATTTTTAAGGCAAGATAACATTATTCGCTAAGACCGTAAGTGCCTAATTGTGAGAACAATTAGGCACATTTTACTGTCACCTCCCACATTTAGCCGTATTCATGATTTTGAGTGCCTGTCTCCACCTATGCCAATACTTTAATCTGTGGTAAATAATTCAAATTAGCACCTAAGAGGAAAGGCGAAAAAAATTGCAGTTTTCCAATTGAACAGTTGAGGATTTTGTGTTCCGTAGGTCTTTCCAAAAGGTGAAAACCTCAATTAGATACGTTACGGTGAACCATATCATAAGTAAATTAGGTTTGGTAGATTTGGTTCAAATGTTGGCGTGGTGTGCCATAATAAACAATCTGCCTAAATTCTGGGTATATAGATAGGTAATGGATAAAGATGGGTGCATCAAGGAGGAAGGGATAATATACGTAAAAGGGATGGTCTCCATAGACCATTCCTTTAAGTGCGGTGACCATTTCTTTTTTGAATATACTAAAACGGATTCCTGCAAGTTTTCGATTGAACTCCCCACCATCTACATACACTTCTCCTAGTAAACTTAAACGACCCTGTGAATCTTTTTTCCATTCTGCCAACACTTCGTCATGCATTTTGGGGTCAATGGACTTATCGTTGTACACATATCCAATATCCAAAAATAACTCGGCCGTAATATCTGAATGTGTGAGAGTATATTTTCTTCCTTCAACTGGCCGAGAGAAAGTAGCAGGCGGAATAAGGTTTACTGATAATTTCTGGGGGCTAAAAACGGACATATTATCCTCCCTCTCCCAAAAAATAAATTACTATGTATTACTTTATGTGGGTCACTAACAATATGATTGTAAAATCAGGAAATCGAATTTTTCTGCTTCTTTTTTATTTATAAATTCATGTCCTTTAACAGTTGTAAAACCTCATTTAATTGCGTTACGGCGAACCGTATCATAAGGTAAATGGGGTTTATTGAGAGCTTTAAATATTGGAAAGGTTATTGGATAATTTGTTTCCCTTATTGAATAATTCAATATTCCGCACTCGGGCGTCATAATGGAATAAAAAGGAGAAAACTTATTAAAATATGCCTAATATGTTTTCTCCTTTATTTTTTATGGATTTTTATAAGTTAGGTCTTGATAACTCGATGCTGCGGTGTAAAACGTATTGTCCGATGCTAGTAGTTGAGTTGAGAAACCCATCCTTGTCTATTTTCCACGCTTGTGACTTAGGTTTACGACCTATTATAACCAAAAAGTAGGATACTCCCGATTGGAACGTAAATTATTGATTAAAAGTGCAAAGAACACAATTGTCACAGAGCCAATTAAAACAGGTGTTAATAGATAGGTCCAATGATAATCGCCCATCATAACAACAAGTGGATCTGCGCCTGCAGGTGGGTGAGTTGTTTTTGATAACATCATCGCCGTTATAGCTAATCCAACGGCTAGTGCAATCGCCCATGGGCTATTCCCAAAAAAATGATAAATAGTTAAACCAATCAAGGAAGATACAAAGTGACCACCAATAATGTTTCTTGGCTGTGAAAATGGTGCATTCCATATTCCAAATGCCAATACACAGCTTGCACCAAATGGAGCCATCAACCATTTAGCAGATGTCGCGTTTGTTAAAAGGATTAATACGAATATGGTTGAAAATCCTCCTATAAATCCTGTTGCAGAGTCCTTCACATTTACTTGTAATGGACTCCTGCCTTTTCCTTTCATTTTAGAAAAAAATGGGACATGAGATAAATGTTTTTCCTTTACCCTTAAAATTGTATTTTGTTCCATATTCTACCTCCTCCTTGTTCTTTAACTTTAAAGCAAAAACAACTAACCTGTCAATGGATAATTTAATGGTTAGTTTTATATCTATAAAAAAGGCTGTTTTCGTAAAGATTGTTGTTTTTCACATAATTAATTTTTAAGTATTCAACTTATATCCGCTTGATTCGGACAGGAATCCAGTTTATTTCAACAAAGCTGTCTGAATAGC
>CAZAEW010000148.1:0-3346 GCA_964484065.1 uncultured Bacillus sp. | reverse complement strand
CATAAGGAGGCATTACTTTGATAATACTAAATAATTACTCTAAGACTGGAACATATATTATTGTAGAATCTACTGGATATTCTATAGAAGAAAAGAATAAAATACAGCAAATAAGGCAAGGAGTAGGAGGATTTAGTGAAGACGGACAATTGTTAGGAATTTACGTTGATAATAATAAATTATTTTTTCAATATAATGATAAAGGATATGAGACAAATCCAGATGAGTTCATCTGTACAAATGAAAGAATAGATGATGGGAGACGTAACTTTAAAGTTAAAATAAAGGATAAGGTTGTATGCGATATTACCTATAACCCATATATAAGTCCATTTGTTTTAACTTTTGGAGATGATGAAGATGAATTTGACTTTTTACTATATTTAAGTAATCTGATTATAGATAAGACCTCGATTTTAAATTTTATCAAAGGAATAAATAATCTAAAGAAGTTTAATTCAAATTGACATGCCTTTTTCTGAACCATGTCTTCCTGATGTGTCGGATACTCTTATTTCATTTAATATTTTCATCAATTTTAAAATCTCCTGCAAACTGTGGCTGTAAATTTCCATACAGGTCCTCATTATATTTCCCTTGTTCCGCTTCCCCTTTTTCATATCCATCTGCATTGACAATAACAGTATACACTCCATTGGGTAATCCAGGAATAGTACGTAATTCGTTTAAGAGGTTATCCATTAGCTGATTGCTAAATATCCCTTTGTAACTGTATTCTAAATGGATTCCAGGGGGGATTTTTGTACCCTCGATCGAATCAACCGATAGAATCATATATTTCTCGATGTACTGTTTTGCTTCCTCTTCGTTAGGTTGATTAAATTTGTCCTGTGTATAGTCATTGATAAATTCATTCAATAACTTTCTTTTCATAAACTGATCTTTATCAAGCTTTAAATCTATAAATAACGGTTCATCATCTTTCATGAGTTTGTGGTCCACGAATTCTAATCCGGGAAAATGGTTAACTATCTGTTTGGTCTCATTAAGCGAGGATCGATAGGCTAAAGGGAAAATGTGTTCAAACACTTTATCATATAAATCATAATCCTCATTTAATATAATTCCCGAATTACTAACCTTTTCTATGTGACGGGGAGTTTTTTTTATATCTACTTCAATATCAGCCCTTCCAAGATAAACGGGCTTATGTAAAGTCTTATAATCCAGGACCATATAAGTATCTTCTGCGGTTGGCCCGCCGGGGTAAAATGCCTCTCCCACTGTCTCGATATCCAGTCCAAGCTTCATGAGTTCTTTTTTAACCATTTCCTTAGCATGTTTTTGAGTTTCTGGCTGGTCTTTAAATTTAATAGCCTCCGAGCTAACGCACCCGGCCAATATAAACAAGGATAGAAAAAGAATAATGGCTTGAATCAAGTTCGTCTTCATCTGCAATACTCCCAATGAATTCAATTAATATTATTATTTTTAGAATATTTAATAAACTATATCCAATATTAACATATTATTACAAATAGGTATATTAGACATAGTTTTTATATTTAAGTGTACTTGCAAATCTCTTGATAACGAGAGAAACCGGTCCCTTGATTGGGAATAACGGCCTATCCTAATTGTGAAAGGGGTCTGTTAAAATATGCTAATAGGTGACACAATTTTACAAAAAATAGGCTAAACTGTTACCGTTTTTCTTGAAGGTGGAATGTATGAAAAATAGTTTATTTTTTCTAATGGTATTTATAGGTTTATTACTGTTTTTAGCTGGTTGTGACACGAACGGTTACAATGATAATGTTAAAAAATATGTAAAGGACAAATATGGTTTTGATGTGAATCTGATCGATAGCCCTACAACCAATGAAGCTAATCTAGGTGATGTTAATGTTACGGTGGAACGAAAAGATATGCCCAGCTTTACGTTTCAAGTTTTTCTAGAGGGCAGTTTTTTCAAAGTGAATATTGCAGGGGATAGTTATCAGGAAAGTTATGATTTCTATCAATTTAAACAAAAGTATATGCCAGCTTTTGAGCAGCAGTTAAAAGTTCTTGGCTTTGACAATTCAAACCTGCAGCGTATTACTCAAAGTGAGGGCAGGGATCATACTGAGAAAGCGGCAGAATTATACCTATTTAAACCAAGAGGCCTTACTGCCAATGAACAAGACTTTCAAATGACTGCAGCAGCTTTGCCCGTTATGAAGGATATTGAGCAGCAATTAAAACAGGCGGGGTACCGTTTAGACACAGTCATCATCAATGACAATGCTTACGCAAAATACAAAAATGTGTTTGATTATAGTAAAGCTGGTGCAATATCAAAACAAATTGAACTTAGTGAAATAGACAAGATGAATAATGCAGATGAAGTAAAAAGATACTTATTCAATGATTATGATGATAGTAAAAAATTAATTGGCGTGTATTACTTTAAAAAGGACTCCGGGAAAATCGAATCCATTCGAAAGAAATTGAAGCAGCTTGGAATGGATGTATTATATGAGGATTCTTACCTAAGCTGTGAAGACAGCACGAATGATTTTAACTACCAATCCATTGATACAAATAAATGTAAATCATATGCTGTTGCGTTAGAAATTAATAAGCCCATTAAAAAGCTTAACAATGAATCAGATATTAACAAAATAGCTAAAGCAGAGAATATCATCGTAGAATCTACCCAGCTTCCGGTTCATAACATTACGATCTATACAACTGATGAGCACCCAATAACCTATATTTCTTTAAAGGATTTAAACTTTATATCTGATCAGGCTGAACTCAAAGATATAATAAAAAAAGAAATTGAACAGAGGTAAGCAGAGGGAAGGTTCTTGTGATTAACAATAATCAGAAGAACCTTCCCTTCTGATTTATAAGGATACTTGGAGATATATTTGGTTTTAAACCGACTAGTTTCCAATATCTTCGTAAGAGGAATGTAAAAATATTATTAAAGAAGAAAAGTTAATTTATTATAACTTTTATGATGAGCATAAGTTAGAACCGGATGAAGTATGTATTAGAAAAGTAAAAGATAAATTTGTTGTATTTCCAATGTCGGAAAGATGTTCACCTATTGAAGATTCAATGATGGAATTTTCAAATGAATTCGATGCTCTGGAAATTTTTATAAATGGCTGTTTTCGTAAAGATTGTTGTTTTTCTTAAAGGATAAATTTTGTCTTTTACCTTTTAGAATTCTTATTGGACTTGGTTCCACCTATGCAGTCAAAAGTTTGGCTGCCGTTGGACATCCCAATGCAAAAAAGGAGGGCTCATGTCCGAAGTTTGAGTATCTTCGGACATCAGAGCGATAAAATTGAAGGCTTATGTCCGAAGTTTGAGTAACTTCAGACACCAG
>CAZAEW010000147.1:0-3670 GCA_964484065.1 uncultured Bacillus sp. | reverse complement strand
GATGAACACGTACATTCCCCAGTAAGAAGGAAGGAAGTGCAAAACGATGGATCTCAAAATGGTTATGCAGGAACTGGAATCGCTTGGCAAGGACCGAACGAAAAAGATTTACATAAGCAATGGTGCACACGAGCCGCTTTTTGGTGTGGCTACAGGCCAAATGAAGCCTCTTGCAAAAAAAATCAAGAAAAATCAACCGTTAGCCGAACAGCTTTACTCAACCGGAAACTACGATGCCATGTATTTTGCCGGCATTATTGCGGACCCCGCGATTATGATTGAGGCGGATTTTGAGCGATGGATCGATGCGGCATATTTTTATATGCTGTCGGATTATGTGGTTGCAGTAACGCTGGCAGAAACCGATATTGCGCAGACTGTTGCCGATAAATGGATAGCAAGCGGTGAAGAGCTTAGAATGTCCGCAGGGTGGAGCTGTTACTGCTGGCGTTTGGGTAATCGCCCGGACGGTGAATTTAGCCCAAACAAGATTGCCGGTTTGCTTGATCAAGTAAAAAAGACGATTCACGATTCTCCTGATCGAACAAAATCCGCTATGAATAATTTTATCTGCACAGTCGCGATTTCCTATTTGCCTCTTCATGACAAAGCGGTGGAAACCGCAAAGACCGTTGGCCCGGTCGAAGTCAGGGGGAGCAAGAATAAAGGCAGTATCCTGCTTGCTTCCGAAAGAATACAAAAGGATTTAGATAGAGGAATGCTTGGGTTCAAGCGCAAAAATGTAAGATGCTAGCATGAGATACTTTTTTGGCAATGGAAGGAATGAATGAAAGATAACCTCCTCACAGCAAGAAGAGTGTCGTGTTGATCGCGTGGGATTAAAGAATATTAGGGGGCTGTCCGAAAAGTTCCTATCATAAAGCAAGAGGAAAAAACAGACCGTTTTTCTCCTCTTGCTTTTGTATTTTTATAAAAGGAGACTCTTTAGTTAAGTTTTATTGCAGTTGTTAATCACAGCGGTATGCAATTAACTTTTTTGCGTACGCTAAAATTGTCACCAATTTGAAATTGGGAGAGGGCTCCTAAAACAAACACTGGGGCCTCCCCCACCCCACGTCAAATAAATAAAGGAAGAGGATGATTATTTTGCATGGTTCCCGAATGGAACAGTTTGATAAAGCTGTTCGACTGAGGAAGGAGTCAACAGAATTATTTAACTATATTTGGAAGCATTATTCTCTATATGCCTCTTTCGAATATTTAATGCTGGCAGCATTGTTTTTAGGACCATTGATCCTCCTGATATTTAAAATTGATAAAAGGAAAATTTTTTTAATTGGTTTTTATGGATATAGCGTTCATATGACTTCCTATTACATTAATTTAATTGGTGTAAATATGGGAGCGTGGAATTATCCGATTCAATTAATTCCGTCTTTGCCGAGCTTTACATTTGATTCCAGCCTTGTTCCGGTTACCTATATGTTAATGTATCAATGGACATTAAATAAGAAAAAAAATTATTATACATATGCATTACTGATTTCAATATTCTTTTCATTTATATTTGAACCCCTCCTTGTGTCAATGGAGTTATTAAAGCTATATGCTGGTTTCAACTATATTCACCGTTTCTTTGTATACGCGATAGTATCACTTTTGACAAAATTACTTACCGATTCATTTTTATGGCTGCAAAAAAAGAAAGGCAAACCGGCCTAATACCGGATTATCTTCAATTCATTAAACGCAATATAATAGTAAAGGCACCCATTTGTTTTGGGTGCCTTTACCTTTCCTATTAATTTCCCAGCCAATTTTTCAAAAAGTCATTTAGCTCTTCTGCTCCTTCAAAAGTAAAAGGGTATCCACAATTTGTTGGGATTTTTCCATTATTCATTTCCTTCGGGAAACGCCTCAATGCTGTGTTGTGATACGGCTTCCCGTCAACCCCAAACTGGCTCTTTGCAGTTTCCGGATGAAGAACAATCGTCAGCCTTCTATTTGGAAGTAAATACACTACCACTTTATTGGTTGAATTCTCAAATTCGGCGGCCTTTTTTGATTTGTTGGTTAAAGTAAAATGATGATCTGCAAAAATCTTTTCCATTTCTTCGCTGACTTCGATGGTTTTAGCTGGCGGCACTTCTCTGGTTTTCCCAGACTGGTTTAAGCTTGTGATCTTTTCTTTTTCGATTTTGATTTCATCAAGCTTCCGTTGAATGTCAGCCCACATATCATCAAGTTTTTTATCTAAATACGGTTTAATGACCTCATCGATATGATTCAATGTTTTTGATTCTGAAGCAGTCGGAGTCGGGACCTTATATTCCGGAGCCTCGAAGCAATAGGATACATACACTTGCATATACCAAACGCTAATTTCAAAAAGAAATTGATGAATTTGCAGCATATCACCAATTTCAATTTGGGTTTCCTCGTGTGCTGCTTTATTCCCTTTTTTCCGTATGTACTCGAGCTTTTTATATAGATCTTCGTCTATTATGTCCTTTCGATATAACCGATATATTCTTTCAGCATGGTTAACTGAATAGACCGACTCCAGTTCTTCTTCTTTACTTATCAGCTTCACAAGTTTTTCGGCATATAAACGGGCCTGCATCATGGATGCATGGGGCTCGCTAAAAAGCTTCTCTTCAATCCGTTCTGCTAGATTTGCTAATTCTGATGAGAATTCTCTTACGAACTCGAATAAAAATGCCATCATGATCTCTCCTATCCCTTATCCTGATGATGTCTATTATACTTAAATTTTCCAGTAATGATATCAGAAAATAGCTATCCATTTGATAGGAAGGGCATTTTGCGGGAAAGACTTTGAATGCCTGGCTCGCAGAATATTTTACTGCTGCCCTCTCATGATTTAGAGAGGGAGGGTAAATTGCCAGGAAACGCCAAATTTATCAACGACCCAGCCAAATTTTTTGCTGAAAGAATAATCACCAAGAGGCATTAGAGCCATGCCGCCTTTAATGAAATTTTCATAAAGTCTGTCGATTTCTTCTTCCGTATCGCATGTAATAAAAATCGAAAAAGATGGAGTAAAGGTAAATTCATGTTTAATATTACTATCAATGCACATAAATTCCTGCCCCTTTAAAGAAAAGGATGCCTGCATCACACTGCCTTCATCACCTGCTCCATCTGCCTCATAACGGGTAATGCTTATGATCTTCGAATCTTCAATCAAAGAAGTATAATAATTCATGGCTTCCTCTGCATTTCCTTGAAACATTAAAAAGGGAGTAACCTTTGACATCCTTATCCATCTCCTAATTAAATATTGTAATTTTATTATAGTAAATATTCTTGCCGGATAAAATCAGGCCATTTTTTGAAGGGAGTTTTCATATATTTGTCCACCTATAAGATAATTCGGTCAGAAATAGTGAATCCTCAAGGTTTTGTGTCCGAATCAAGAACTCATTCAGACACAAATGATGAATCCTCTGGGGTTTCTGTCCGAATCAAAGGCTCATTCAGACACAAATGATGAATCCTCTGGGTTTTGTGTCCGAATCAAGAGCTCATTCAGACACAAATAGTGAATCCTCTGGGTTTTGTGTCTGAATCAAGGGCTCATTCAGACACAAATGGTGAATCCTATCAGGGTTCTGTCTGAATCAAAGGCTTATTCAGACACAAATGATGAATCCTCTGGGTTTTGTGTCCGAATCAAGAGCTCATT
>CAZAEW010000146.1:0-3812 GCA_964484065.1 uncultured Bacillus sp. | reverse complement strand
CCTTCGTTTCGTCCAATAGGAACTGCCGTCTTGAGTGTCCAACACAACTAAAGCATGAAAAAGCCAACCTCACATGTGGTTGGCTTTTATCCTAGAGAAGGTATTCCCCTTTTTAGGCCGGAATTTTTGTCTATTCAGCAATCCCTATTATTCCCCTTCTAAAATCTTAAAAAAAATCGAAGAGATGTGAGGATCAAAATGGATTCCTGACCATTTTTTTATGTAGTTGCTTACTTCTTTTTCCGACATCGGTTCTTGAGAGAAGTAACCATTCACTAACGAATCATACGAATCGAGGATTGAAATGATTCTTGCATTCAACGGAATGGCATCTCCTTCAAGTTTACCGGGATATCCGCTTCCATCCCAATTTTCATGATGATGCAAAATATCATTCGCTAAGTGCGCAAGTTCAGGTGAGGCGCAGGCGATTCGGTATCCAATCTCACTATGACTTTGAAAAACTTCCCTTTCTTTTGATGTAAGTTCTCCTTTTTTATGCAGAATCTGGTCAGGTATGGCCGTAATTCCTATATCACGAAGGATAGCCAAAAGCTGCAAGTCATGAATATTTTCTGCTGATAGTCCAAGTGCTTCTCCCAATTCATAGGACAATTCTTTTAATCGGTTAATGTGTTCAGCCGTTACATGAATGCGTTCATTTAATGTTTTTCTCAGGGACGAAATAATAGATCTTTTTATACGCTTACTTTCCATAAGCTTTTTACTGTACATTCGATCTTCAGCAAGTTTGTATATCATGTTGATATCTTGCTCATCTTCATATTTAACAGCTAATCCCAGCGAAATGCTCGGCTTAATAGGCTTTGCTTCTTCCTGATTGCACCTGTCGCTTATTCTATTTACGATTTTTTCAGTCTCATCAAAACTGGTCTTAGGAAGTAAAATGACAAACTCGTCTCCTCCGATACGTACGATGATATCGCTTTTCCTGCACTCACTTTTTAGTATCTTGGCAATTTTCTTAAGAAGCTTGTCTCCCATTTCATGACCAAATGCATCATTCGTAATTTTTAAACCATTTACATCACCGATGATCAAGCCGATCGGTAAATTTTCAGAAGCATCAAGGTTTGTTAATTCTTTTTCAAGAAAAGATCGGTTGTATAATCCGGTTAAACCGTCATGCATCCCAAGGTATTTAATCCTCTCTATCCTATGTTTTTCCTCCGTTATGTCTCGGAATACAAGTACAGCCCCAAGAACATTTTCTTTGTTATCCTTTATCGGTGCACCACTATCCGCAACATCTCTTCTTTTACCATTCTTTGTAAGAAGGACGGTATTCTCATCAAGCTCTATTTTATTCCCTGTTTGTAATATCTTCATGACGGGATCCTCGCATCGGATTCCGGTAATACCGTTTATGATATGAAAGATCTCATATGATGGTTTTCCTATAGCTTCCTCCATCTTCCATCCGGTTATTTCCTCTGCAACTTTATTAAAAATTCTTATCCGGCCTTTAGTATCAGTCGTAAGAAGACCATCTCCAATTGAGAATACTGTCACTCTGAATAGTTCCTTTTCATTAAAAAGCTCCTGTTCTGCCTTTCTGCGCTCTGTAATATCATGAACGATCGAATAGATCAGTTGTTTACCGCTTATTGTTATAGGCCCACTGTAAACTTCTACGTCCCTTATCTCACCATTTGCCAATTTATGCTGGAAATAAAACTGCTTTTTTATTTCTTTTCGGCTCACTTCCAATTTCTCATGTACTTCAGCTTTGCTAAGCAAATTGATATCGGTGATCTTCATGCGCAATATTTCCTGTCTTGAATAACCGTAATATCGAATCGCTGCTTCATTTGCGTCATACAAATCCCCTGATTCTGGATCAATCAAGAGCATCACTGCATGGTTTTTTTCAAAAAGACTTCTGTACCGCTGCTCATTTTCAAGAAGCTGGTTCTCCATCTCCTTCATTTTTGTAATATCTCTTCTAGCCCCCACAATTTGTACGACTCGTCCGTCCTTTATAATAGGAGACAAAACGGTATGCCAGATTCTTTCATCAGCTGTCAGAGCAAGCGTTTCCTCATAAGCTACCGCAGACTTTGTATCCTGACATTTTTTATATCCGGCTTCAAGCTGACTTCCTTCTTTATTCCCAACAAGTTCTTTTGGAGATTTCCCTTTTATCATGTCGGTAGATAACCCGATTAAATTTTCATACGCCCGATTATTCCTTCGAAATGTAAAGTTGCCAAATCTGTCAACATCGATCAGAATCATCGGATCCTGTGTGCCATTAAAAATGGTTTCATACTCCTGTGTTAAGGCGCTGAGCTTCGCCTCTAATTGCCTGGCATTATGTATATCATAACAAGCCCCAATATAACCAGCAAAAGCTCCATTCTCTTCATAGAGAGGACTTCCATAGTCAACAATCCAGCGATACTCACCGCTATTGTGCATGAGACGGTACTCCATATCAAAGGATTTTCGCTCTTTAAATGCCAGCATGTAGGTACTCAAACATCGTTCCAGATCTTCAGGATGGACCCCTTTAGCCCAGCCATCCCCCATTTCCTCTTCTAACGTTCTTCCGGTGAATTCCAGCCATCCTTTATTGAAAAAATGGCATTTTGCATCAATGCCTGAAAGCCAAATGGGGTTTGGAAATTGATCAAGCATCTTCTTAGCCAATATATTACTTTCAATATAGCTTTCATCCGGCAGCTTCTTTGCAGTAATATCACTAAACAGCAAGGCAAGGTATTCATGATCAATATGGATAGGCTTAATAAAATACCATTTATTCGCTACTACACTATAAATTTCAAAACCATCATGATGTTCCTGTAGGTTAATATGATTGTATATTTTGAGAAAGGATCGTTCTTCTTTCTCTAGCTGTTCCAGCAATGCGCCTACAGATTTGCCAATGATCTGATGTTTTTTTAAATGAAAAAACTGCTCAAAAGACCTGTTGACATCGACAAATATAAGATTTCTTGTTTGATATTCCTGATCCGTTTCAATCCTCTGTATGGCAAAAGCATCAGACGAATTTTCCATCATTAAAAGATAGATTTCCAAGCGTCTTCCTATATCTGAATGCATGATAAAATTCCTCCTTCCACCAGCTTTTGATAGAATGCAAAATAAAGTGAAACTTCAATCAGTGGGGGTTTTCTTTCATCCCCCACTGATTGTTAGTTGAACCAATCGGGCTTTTACTGGCAGTTGATCCCCAACTTACTTCTCGTATAGCTGGAATACTTGAAGTGGGGGTCTTACTGCCAGTTAATGCGGGATAAAATAATGACTATTCGCAAAATTCACCACAAAAGTCTTATCTCAAAATACAATTAATATTTTTCGATTTTGTATTTTTCCTGATGTTGGTGCCGAAAGAAATATAATACGTTTTAGATAAAAAATACCACAGTTTCAAGGACTGTGGTGTGACAGAATTATATATTTTATTACTTTTTTCAAACTCTTCTTAATTCTTATGTTTGATTCAATCAGTTAACCGAATAATAATTCTTCCATCAAAAATCACTGCTTAATACGAAAGTATCATTATAATTCTACGATATTAAATGAAGCAACAGAGTGGGCTATTCGTGGAGGCACTATTCACTTTTTTTCTATTTTCTTCATCAGCATTCAATATTAACACCTTAATCTTTTCAATTCTATAAGACGTTCTCATTGTTCGAACAGGAAATGAATAACCTCTTAATGAGGTACCTCAGTCTTTAACAGCAATCTACATTATATAAAAGATTGATACTCCTCTCATACGACATTTAAAATAGTTTATACAAAAACAAAAG
>CAZAEW010000145.1:0-4086 GCA_964484065.1 uncultured Bacillus sp. | reverse complement strand
CTAGGAGGAGCCGTGTGCATTAATAGTGCAAGCACGGTTCTGTGAGGGGGGAGGAGTTCAATTTACCGTAAGGTAGAAAGGCTCCCTTCTACTCGACTAATGGGAGAGGATTTCCCGTATCAGACATAGAATAAATAAGTGATGAATATCTTCTGTTTTGTTTTCGGATTGTGTTATAACTGGAAAAAATATTAAAATAGTAGGCTCAGTAATGAGCGGAATCAATGCTATTGAAAATTCCTTTAAAAAACTTCAAAACAACTAATACGATGTTACAAAATTAACTGCTGAAGAACTTGAAATCTTACAAAAATATGCCCCTTCTTTATTAGAAGCGTCTACCAAATTGATTCAAGAAGGTAGCAAAGTACAGGAAAAGGTATTTAGCACTATCGATAAAGCAATCGATAGCTATGCAGATCAATTAAAAAATACAAATTTAACGCCAGAAGAAAGAGAATATTTGAATGATCGAATCGAACGAATGGTTGAGAAATCTTTTAAAAAAAGATACGGAGTATAAACAGTGGATGGGTGCAATAGTGGTTGTAGCAGTAGGTGGATTTTTGGCAGCAAAGAATCCTAACTTCTTCTGAAAAATCAAATCTTAACTAATAATATCTTTATTTTGCTCAGTTAATTATTATTGTTTATCCATATATTTCCACTAACAGCTGAATAACTTAAAGATCTAGCTGCCATTTCAGGAAGCACGAATGGGCAGTTTAATAGCAAGAGGACTAACCACACATTAACGATTAGTCCATCTATTTGCTAATTAATTAAGAATTGCATGGCTCCTGTTTTAAATTGTTCCAAATTTTAATTGAAACTACTCCAATTATTGCAACAGAAATTATAATCAAGCTGACACCAAGCAAAGATTCACCAATTGTGATTCCAATAAAGCTAAACAACATCATTATTGGAATGTTTGAGATCATTATGGTTAAGATGTAGGTTCGATAATTAATGCCAACGGATGCCGACAAAAAGCAAATTGCATCGGTTGGTGCGATTGGACAGATGATTCCTAATGCTAAAAACTTATAATTGTACTTATCCAAAAGTGCTCTTAGTTGTGGATTTTTGTGTGCAAGAAATTGATTAAACTTTTTACTTGAAAGTGCTTTTGAAACAACATATACCAATGTCTCGCTAATAATCATTCCCACCATAGATAGAGAAAAGCCTAATATTGGCTCAAAGCAAATTCCACCCAAAATCATTAGTGTTACACCTGGTATAAAGGCAAGCAGTCTGATGACCCACAAACTTACAAATAAAAACATTGTGTATTTTGTGTTTGTGGTAATTAATTCCTTTAATGCATCCAAATCAAGTGAAAGTAGATGATTTTGCTTTAATATATAAACTAATAAAACCCATATTGCAACAATGACAAGTTTCTTTTTCAATAGGTTCACATCCTTTGCTTTTGATACAAATATCATAAGCAAAGAAGATTAAGAAGCAGTAGGTGAAATCCTTAAGAATTCTTAAGTTCCAATATAAAATAATGGCGTATGGATTAAAGTCCCATAAACCATTATTTTATCGGATGCTCTACTATAAAGGTTATCCAACCTTCTTTAAATTCTGCTTGAATCGCTCCACCATGCAATTCAACAATTCTTTTTGAGATGGCAAGTCCAAGACCCGTACCTTGATTATTCTTTCTTGCCTTATCTCCCACAAAAAAACGTTCAAATAATTTATTAAGATCATCCAGAGGAGGAGCTTCAACTCGGTTTGATACTTTCAAGATTGCTATAGAACTATGTTTTTCCAGATCAATGTGTATTTCAGAAGGTTTTATGCTGTATTTAATTGCATTCATAACAAGATTCTCATAAACACGTACCATTTTTTCAACATCCAACGTAACTGGAATTTCTTCATCCGGTAGTGCATTTACAATAGTTAGGTTTTCCTTTTCAAATATAGGAACGTATTCCCCAATTAATTGTTCTATTAAACCAGTTAAGTCTACTTCATTAAAGTTTAATTTGACATCAGGACTTGATAAACGAGTATATTCAAAAAGTTGATTGATTAGAGACTCAAGACGTTTTGAATTTGAATAAGATGTTTCAAGATACTCTTTTAATTGCCTTTCACCAGTATATTGACCCTTTTTCAATAAATCTAAATATCCAATGATAGATGTTAAAGGGGAACGCAAATCGTGGGATACATTTGTAATGAGTTCATTTTTTGCTTTGTCCAATTGTCTTTCATATTCAAATTTGTTTGCTAATTCTTTGGACATACTATTAATATTCTGAGCGAGTTGGCTTAACTCATCTTTTCCTTTCATTTCAATTGTCAATCCCAATTTTCCATTGGCGATGTCATTAACGTTCTCTGTAATCATTTTTAGGTAGAGTAATTTTTTTCTAATCATAAAAAAGAAAGTTACAATGAATGAAAGTATGATGAATGAAATTAATATAAACACGATTACATTATATGTTGTTACATCCGACTCAATAATGTATTGGATATTAAAGAACAGAATAATAAGTCGAGATAAGCAAATCAGTGTAACCATTGATACAAGAAAACTTACGGTAATCGCTAAGAGGAGTTTAAAAATCAGTGTATTTTTAAACCAAGGTCTCCTCATATTTTATATCCCATTCCCCAAACAGTTTTTATATAAATAGGGTGCTTGGAATCTTCCTCAATTTTTTCCCTAATTTTCGTTATATGAACCATTACTGCATTATCGGATCTTAGGTAATCTTCCTTCCAAACGGCTTCATAAATTTTACTGACACTCAATACAATGCCTTTATTTCGAGCAAGTAGTTCAAGTATATCGAATTCTTTTGGGGTAAGCCTAACCTCTTTATTTCCAGCCCATATTTGGCGAGTATCTGTATTAATTGCTAAGTTGCCGATTTCAATAACACTTTTATTACTTTCATTTTCTGCGTTATATTTCTTAAACCGTCTAAGTTGGGACTTTACTCTTGCAATGAGTTCCAATGGGTTAAATGGTTTCGAAATATAATCATCCGCCCCAGAAGCAAGTCCTTGAATTTTGTCCATATCTTCTGATTTTGCCGAAAGCATGATGATGGGCATATGGCGTTCTTCTCTAATCTTCATACACGCTTCAATTCCATCCATTTTCGGCATCATAATGTCTAATATAATTAGGTCAAACACCTCTTTATCCAGTAATCGCAAGCATTCGACTGCATCTTCAGCCTTTTTTGTCTGGATTCCTTCATTTTCTAAATAAACAGAGATAAGGTTTCTGATCTCCTTATCATCATCAACAATTAAAATTTTAGTGCTCAATCTATTTCACATCCTTTAGTTACCTCTAGGTTCAATACTTAATTTTGGCAACTTAACACAAAAGCGGGCGGGACATTTCGATATTCACGTTTAATGTCAATTTGTTCAAAGTATTGGTTAAAAAGTGCCTTTTTAAATAGGGTATATTGAAAAGTAATAAACTTACCTCCGTTTTTCAATAACCTTCTTGTTTTATTTAGAATAACATTCGAGACATTCTTGGGCAAACTCGCAAAAGGTAAACCTGAAATAACATAGTCAATATAGGGAAACCCATGTATTTTTACATATTTGTCTATTTTCTCTGCCGTATCGTTTATGATAATAAGGTTATTTTCACTTTTATATTTTTCTCTTAACGTCTCGCAAAACACTTTGTTGTTCTCAAACAACATAACAACGGTATCTGGTTTTCTGTATTTTATGATTTTATCTGTAAAAACACCCGTTCCTGCTCCATATTCAACAATATATTTAGCTGATTGGAATTCAATCGTTTCAATCATTTTTTTAGCTAGATAATCTGAACTTGGTAAAACAGCCCCGACCTTTCTTGGGTAAAAGAGATATTGAAGAAAAAACTTTATTGATTTCAAGTCCTATTCACTCCTTTGAGTTGTTTTGCTATGGTTAGAATAGACTTAAAACATAAAGAAACAGTGATGGAATTTCTTAAGAATTCTTAAGATGAATTAGATAAAATAGGGTGCACTGTGTTTTTATTAGTTAATTTCTGCACCATAAAGGGATTATTCGAAGTAGGGTTTGTGAAGA
>CAZAEW010000144.1:0-4172 GCA_964484065.1 uncultured Bacillus sp. | reverse complement strand
GGTCAATCAATATAATCGGCACAGTACTCTGATGTCCGCCTATAAAAATATTAAAGATGAAAAATTTCACTACTATATTTTGAAGCAAAAAGCAGATGTTTTCCATGCAATGAAGAGCTTTTTCAAGAATGAGTAAGCAAAGCAATATGCTTAAAAAATCGACAGGTGAAAATCCTGTCGATTCCTTTTTTTAAGAAAAGGTGGGGACTTAGCGGATATCAACCTTGAATTAGAGATTTTACAACCAAATGACAAGTTACTATGCTTGGGTTACCACCGAAAAGTTGAATTTATGTTTATATACAATAAGATGAAAACTAGTAATAAAACTAAAAAATAAAACCATCACCTTTTTAAAAGAGGACTTTCCTCAGTTGACATTTGTTGATTAATTTCTTCCATCGAAACTCCTCCAATCTCTTTAAACAAGGTTACAGCTAACTTTAATCCAAAAACTGATAGTGATTTCTTGCCTGAACAAACTTTCCTCACAGCCTTAACCGTTAAAAAAGAAGGTTGTACATAATACATCCTTCTTAACCCAATCCATCAGGATTTTATAACCATTACCTCCATTTACCTGTTAATACCTCTGTACGATCCGTTGCAGGTGAAGGTGTTCTTGATAAATTGGAAATTTCAGCATACAGTTCTGGTGTCATTCTAAAATCGGCAGCAGCTAACGAATCTTCTAATTGGTTTAAATTTCGTGCACCAATGATAGGGGCAGTAATAGCAGGATTAGCCATTACCCAAGCAACTGCCAAAGTTGCAGGTTTCACATCATGGTTCCCGGCATATTTGGCAAACTGTTCAGCTGTGACAAAATCTTCATTGGCACCATAACGGTCATGATAGCGGGCATTCTGTACCAGGCGGCCCTGTTCAGGACGTTTATTCACTCCGTATTTTCCTGAAAGAAGTCCAGCTCCAAGCGGACTGTATGTAATGACTCCAATTTGTTCGGAAACAGCCATTGGTAAAATTTCAACCTCTACTTGGCGTTTAACCAGGTTATACATAGGTTGGATTAATTCAAAACGAGCAAGTTGCTTCTTTGCAGAAATTCCTAATGCCTTTGTGATTTGCCATGCCGCCCAATTGCTTACTGCTGGGTAGAGAATCTTTCCTTGCCGCTGTAAGTCATCAAGTGTCCGTAGTGTTTCCTCGATTGGAGTTTGTTCATCAAAATCATGGACGAAATAAAAATCAATATACTCCGTCTTTAAGCGACGTAAGCTATTTTCAATCCCTTGCATCATATGTTTTCGGGACAAGCCTTTAGCATTCACATCAGCACCCGTGTTCCAGAATACTTTTGATGTTAAAACGATTTTGTCCCTTTCAGGTGCGATGCATTCACCTAAAATTTCCTCAGATCGCCCATAAACATCGGCAGTATCGAAGAAGTTGATACCAGCCTCCCGACAACGTTTATACATGGCTTTAGATGTTTCTTCGTCAGCATCTCCGCCAAAAGACATCGTACCGAAACATAAATTTGAAACCTGAATCCCTGTTTTTCCTACTGTGCGATATTCCAAAGTTAAAAACCTCCTGTTTATTTTAATTTCCCGCCAAATACCGGGAAGAAGCTATGCTCTCCATAATTTTGGATGTGCTCTATATTCCTCAAAGTCTCCATATCTGCATCGCTGATAGCAAAATCAAGCTCGGCATTATTTCTCATGTGATCTGGATTTGCCGTCTTAGGAATTACTACAAGACCAAGCTGGATATCATAACGTAGACAAAGTTGAGCAACAGATACTCCATACTTATCAGCTATTACCTTAACCTCTGCATTATCGAGAACTGCACCGTGTGCAATTGGTGAATAAGCCTCTACCAGGATGTCATTCTTCTGGCAGAATTCAATTAGTTCCAAAGGAGTATTGCTCACATGTGCCAATACCTGATTTATCATAGGCTTGATCTCACAGCTTGCAAAAATATTCTCTATATCATCCTGAAGGAAGTTAGAAAGACCGATTGCTTTTACCTTGCCTGTCTTATAAGCATCCTCCAAAGACTCCCATACTTCTTTGTTTTCCTCGAAGTAACGGTTCTCCTCACGGAACTCCTTCCAAGGCTGTGGGCTGTGGATAATCAGAAGATCAATGTAATCCAGTCCCAATTTTGCTAAAGACTCAGCAATGGAATGCGTAACTGCATCATAGGTCTTTGCTTCTGCAGCAACCTTCGTCGTAATGAAAAGTTCTTCTCTTGCGGCACCGCAAGAACGGATTCCTTCGCCTACACCAACTTCATTCATATAAGCCTGAGCAGTATCAATATGGCGATATCCGATAGATACTGCATCACGCACTGCCTGAGATGCTTGTGTATCGTCAAGAAGCCAGGTACCAAGACCTAATTTTGGAATTTCTATACCATTTGATAATTTGTAAGTTTCGTTAAACATGCTTTTGTCCCCTTTGCATTGTTATTTATTTTTTGTACCTTGTCTTATATACTTGTTTTCCCATTTCTCACAAGGAATTTCTTCAAATGAATTAGAGATTTTTGACTCTCCAGTGTTTACTGTATCCTTAACAGCTTGAACAATCTTATCAGTAAGTTCTTTCTTATGTTCTTCAGTACTGCCGGGTAAAGTTTTACAATAATATGTGGTATCCCTATTCTAATTTCTTAAATTCTGGAATCACTTCATTAACACAAGCTAATGCGTTCAGTGTTCTTGGAAATCCCATATAAGGAAGGCAGTGGGTAATGGCGGTGATCACTGTTTCTTTGTCATTACCCACATTTAGGTTACCTTGTGCATGTGCTTTTACTTGTCCTTCCGCACCGCCCAGCGCACTGATAATACAGAGTGTCAACAACTCCCGTGTTTTTAAATCAAGTCCACTGCGGGTGTAGAAGTCTCCGAAGCAAAAAGCGGAAAGATAATCCTGTATATGCTTTTGATTAGACGGTGCAGCCTCACTCATTTTTGCAATAACTTCACCAAAAATCTCTACTTGCCTGGAAAGTCCCCTGTCAAAACGGTTTTCCTCATCAACCTGTTTTTGGCTTTCAATAGGTAATTCAATATTCTTAGATTTGAAAACCTCATTGACTTCATTGAGGGCATTTAGTGTTTTTGGAAATCCAATATATGGAGCACACTGGTAAACGGCCTCCTTGATTTCTACAGGAGTCAGCCCGACATTAAGTGCCGCAGCAACATGTGCCTTGAGTTGTGGCAACGTCTGGTTAGTAATAAGCACTACCAGAGTAATAAGTTCACGTTGCTTGTCATCCAGATTACCTTGATAAAAAACTTCTCCAAAAATAAAGCGGCTAAGAATGTCCTGAAAATCAGGATCGGTATTGTATGCGACTGGTACTCCAATTCCAAATAGCTGATTGTATTTTTCCTTGCTCTTTTCAACACGGTCCATTAATAAGCCTCCTGTTTGGATTTGATTCACTTCTATTGTCTCGAAGATAATTAATTCAATCCTGTAAAAAATCAATATTGATTGATTAATCAACATCCGTTTATAATTATAAAAAGATATAGGACGCTTTCAATGGTTAAAATAATGCAATTCGTTGATTACTCAACAAATGAATTTAAATTGTTGATTATCTTTAGAAAGAACGGTGAATGAATATGTCTAAAGTAGATAGAAGAATAGCCAAAAGCCAAGTAGCTATAAAAAATGCTGTAACTGAACTGATGTCTGAAAAAAGTTTTGACGACATTACCATTCAGGATATTGCTGACAGAGCGGATGTTAACCGTGGAACCATTTATCTTCATTACACGGATAAATACGATCTATTGGATAAGATGATTGAAGAACATATAGACAACCTCCGAGAACTATGCCAATCGGCATCTGAGATGACTTTTCAGGAAGGAAATTATGTCTGGTACGAATACTTTGAGCGTCATTATTTATTTTTTTCAACCATGTTAACGAGTAAAGGGGCTCCTTATTTTCGTACTCGGTTTCTTGATTTAGTCGTTGAAGAGTTTAAAGCTGAAGTAGATACAGCAGAAGGAAAAAACCACGGATTGAATGAAGAAGTGATTCTTCAATTTTTCGGCTCAGCGGTCGTCGGGGCAGTGGAATGGTGGTTCAAGAATGGAATGCCTTTGTCAGCTCGTGTCATGGCAGAACAAACGGGGGCATTGTTAGATAGAAATTTTGAATAAT
>CAZAEW010000143.1:0-4292 GCA_964484065.1 uncultured Bacillus sp. | reverse complement strand
GCGGTCATTCATCTTCTCATTGAAATGAGGAGGATTCTGACCGCTTTATCCTAAATTCAATGCTAGAACCTTCAGTAAATATTCCTGAAATTAGAGAAAATACACCAATCGGAGGTCTTGAAACCTTGCCTTCACCACATAAAAACACCCTTGTTATGATCGGGAGTTTTCAAGACGACCGCCCGGTTGGCTGTGCAAAAAGAATCGCCTTTATATGGGAAGTGTCCATCAAGAATGACAAGATCTCCAGGATCAAGGTTGTCTCGGATGTAGCAAACCCATATATGAATGAACTCATCGTAACGAAAGAATATAAAGAAAAATTTAATAAAGAAATCCTCGTTCCTTTTGATTTTCCATTTAAAATGACACATGTATCGGGAAAAATATCCGGAGAGAAAATAAATTTATATTATAAAAACGTTAAGCTGCCTAGTGTACTGGAAATAGAAGCAAAACCGACCGCAAATAATTTGTTTTTACCGAAAGGAAATATATATAAAATGGTTAGGCTAAAAAAGGACTACAAGGGTTTTATCGGAGAAATAGGAGCAGGTTATGAATTAATGTTTTTACACGATAAAATGCAATACAACATTAAGCTAATCGGCGATAACCATTATAAGCCATCAAAAGATCAATTAATAAAAGTAGCAAATTCAATGCTTCCTCGAAATTAACTTGAGTGCTAACCTTTGGGGTGATCCTATACGATGAAAAGAATTCTGCTGATGACACTATTTTTGGCGCTGTTGTATCCAATGCCTTCTTTTGCAGAGAATGAAAATGATGTCAAAGCTGCTTTTATTAGGGACGGGAATCTTTGGACATTGATCAATAGCAAGGAAAAGCAAATTACAAAAAACGGGAAAGTATTCGGTCATCCCAAATGGTCTAAAGACGGACAATGGCTGCTTTTTCAAAAAGAAGCTCCGTCAGAACATAAGGATAAGGATATGCAGCAAGAGATCTGGGCCTATCATATTCAAACTGGCGAAAAAAAGAAAATATTTTATGATGGCTATTCCCCGACCTGGTCGCCACAGAAAAATGTCATTGCATTCAATCAAACAGGAACACTCAATATATCGGATTTATCAAGGTTCTTTAATATTGCAGTGGGGGTTAACGGTTATACTTGGCTGCCGAATGGGAGTGGGTTCCTGCTTTCTTCGGCCGGCACTCTTCTACCGGACGGTTGGACAAGTGCCAGCCTTTATACCAAAAAAGTAGGGGGAAATTATCAAGATGTTGTTTTATTCGGCGGAGTCGATCATTTTTTTACCCTGCCAAGGGAAATTGGAACCAATAAGGATAACCAAATCATTGCCGTTTATGCTGACGATTTTCATTTTTCACCAAGTAAAAAATGGATTTCATTTATTGTCTCACCCACAGCTTCCTGGTCAATGGATAGTAACATGCTTTGTGTCATATCAAGCGAGGGCAAGGATTTTAAGGTTTTAGATGAACTTATTCGTCAAGTTGGAGAACCAAAATGGGCGCCATCCAATGATACCATTGCCTATATTGCCGGCGGAGGAAGAATTGTTTTGGGATTTAAGAATAAGGATTTAAAAATAGAGGTAATGCCTGCATCAACAAAATATACACCAGAAAACTTCGTGGATCTTGATTTTGATTGGATTACTGACAACACGATTGTTTCATCAAGAAGCAAAGAAGCAGAATGGTCTAATGATTTTAGAAAGCATCCATTACCGTCTCTTTATTTCATTGATATAAAAGCAAAGAAGCAACAAAAGATAACAACACCGCCGAAAGGATATGGCGATTACAATCCTTTATACGTTAAGTCGATTGATAAGATTGTTTGGTTTAGAGGAACCTCTATTACAGATAACAGCAGAAACCTTTGGAAAGCAAATACCAATGGGACAGGAGCAAAACTGTGGCTTCAAAACGTGGATACCATTGAATTTTATAAGAATGGTTAATTCATCAAATTATTCATTGCAATCTAAAAAAACAGCGATTCTTTTATAAGTAGTTCAGTTACTCCTTAGCCTTTTAGGCGCTTTTAAATTGGAAATCCGTATCTAAAATGTCTTATTCAACAAGTCTGGCGCGATCATCTTTCGTTAGTCTCGGCCGATTTTGGAATGAGATGCTGAGTATTATTTTATGTGCATTATATCCATTTTCCAAAAATAGATTTTTCAACTAGTCCTTAAAATAAAAAACAACATAAACTGATGATGTAACAAGACAAATTTATATGGAGGTTAATTAACTATGACGAGAAAAGAGTATGGTGGTTTTGGTGGGTATCCAACACCTATGATGCCAAGTCAATACGGTGCACCCGGATGTGGATGCCCTCCCCAATACTGTCCGCCGCAAGTATTTCCCACACAATATGATCCACCTCTAGTTTCACCGGGACAACAATATGTAAAAACAAATTTATTTAATAAAGTTGTCACTCATCTCCAGCCTTCTCATACGACAACTGTCAACAAGCTTCATATTAATCATCAATATTATTTTCCACACACCGAATCATGCGTAAATGAATGCTGTGAAACACATACAATGTGTGGAGTGCCAGTTAATCCATGCTGCCCATCTCCATTTGGATACTAAGCTCTTTGTCTCCTCATTCAAGATATTTTTTTAACAAATACCATCCAATACCATATACTATAAAGGTTCCAAAGATACAAGTTCTCCTTTCGTACCTTAATGGTACTTTTTTTATTGACCAAAAGCCAACCGCGAGCCCCTGCATTTATGTATGGGGGGAGCGTTGTCGGGAAGCTGGTATAAACTTTTTTTGATACAGCAGATGTTTATGGCGGTGGTCGTTCTGAAGAAATTCTGGGAGAATGTATTGAACATGAACGAGATTCAAAAGACAGAAGAAATGTACACTGAAATTTCAGGTTTGTCTAGAACACCCACACCAGCAGCAACAGATCGAACAGAAGTATTAACAGGTAAATGGAAATAAGGTTTACACCCTTTTAGGATTGCAATTGCATAATTCTGCAAAAAAACCGACTTAAGGGTCGGTTTTTTTTAAGTCCATTTTATTTTGTTTGTGAAATTGCATTAACAAGTTGGGTCAGTGCTTCGTTGATCGGTGTAACTGGACGGCCAAGAACTTTCTCAAAATCATTGCTTTCAACTTCTAGCGAACCGTTCCGAATACTTTCTTGAATTCCTACTACAATTGGAATCACAAAATCAGGTAAACCTAAGCCTTTCATGATTTCTGCATAATTTTCGTCACTAACTTGTTGTACAGGTATTTCCTTACCCAATACATTACCAAGAGCAGATGCCAATTCTTCTTGAGTTAAAAGAGGACCAGAAAGTTCATACACTGTATTTTCGTGACCGTTTCCAACAAGAACCGCTGCCGCTGCATCTGCGTAATCTTGTTGCAGTGCCCAGCCTACTTTGCCTTCTCCAGCAGAAGTTACCCATGGAGCTCTGACAAGCGCACCTTGAATGCTTCCGATTTCATTTTCCAAATACCAATTGTTACGTAAGAAAGAATAGGGGATACCAGTCTTAATGATGGCTGCTTCTGTCGCAACATGAGTAGGAGCAAATAAATTCTTGCTTTCTGTTGCATTGGCTAAACTGGTGTAAGCAATAAATTTTACCCCTGCACGCTCAGCTGCTTGGACAGCATTAGCATGTTGATGAATTCTTGTTTTATTGTCACCATCGGCAGAAATAATTAATAAGCGGTCTATCCCTGTAAAAGCCTGGTCTAAGCTTTGCGGCCGGTCAAAATCCCCTTGACGAACTTCCACTCCACGGGCACGAAGTCCTTCTGCTTTCTCTGGATTTCGAACACTCACTGCCAACTCACTGGCAGGTATAGATTTCAATAATGATTCTACAACCTTTGAACCAAGTTTCCCTGTTGCTCCTGTGACTAATATTTTCATTTTGTATTCCTCCCATTCGCTTTTATCTGTAACAATACCGATTACATGTATTCATTTTAGTTACCTGTATCCAATTTGTCAACAGGTAAAATGCTAGTTATTATTTTGTTCGTAATTTGGTATAATAAACTTGTAATCAAACCAATTACATGATGAAGAAATAAATTAAGGCTCTTTTCGTATACTTTGTTGCCATGGCATCAAAGTATTCCAAATATGAGCCCATTCGGACAGCTTTCATGTAAAAAGCCAGATTCCTGTCCGAATCTAGGGCCTATTCGGACAGTTTTTATGTAAAAAGCCGGATTCCTGTCCGAATCAGGGGTCTATTCGGACAGCTTTCATGTAAAAAGCCGGATTCCTGTC
>CAZAEW010000142.1:0-4575 GCA_964484065.1 uncultured Bacillus sp. | reverse complement strand
ACCCTGATTCGGACTCAAAACCCGATGGATCCACCAATGCTGTCCGAATGAGACCCTGATTCGGACTCAAAACCCGATGGATCCACCAATGCTGTCCGAATGAGACCTTGATTTGGACTCAAAACCTAATGGATCCAGCAATGCTGTCCGAATGAGACCTTGATTTGGACTCAAAACTCAATTGATCCAGCAATGCTGTCCGAATAAATAAGTCGCTTAGTGAAGCAACTTGAAACTAAGAGCAACAAAGTATATGGAAAGTGCCTATTTTAAACAGTATGCTGAACACTTTTTCCGGAAACGGTCATCCACTCAAATTGGCGCAGCTTAACTTCAAACAATGTCAACGGGTCCCGGTAGAGTTCAGGATTCGAATTCAATTTCGTTAACATGTCCTGATTGGCATTAATTTCAGTACGCGCCTCCTCTACAGCCTTTCTCAGTTCACCGCTTGGATTTCTGAAAAACATCGTAATATCCCGCTCGAGTGATTTTTCAAACAACTCAAATTGCTGAAAAAACTGCTTCGTCACGAGCGCTGTTGCTTCTGAATAATCTTCGGTCCCAACAAATTGTTTGTATTTGTTAAAAAGCATCGCTTTATTTTGCGATAACGCTTCAAACAGCTTCCCTGCACTTTTCAGCAGCAGCTGAGACGGAGTTCTGCGCAGCAGAATATTAATCGATTCCAGCTGGAATCTGCTTGTCATCCGATCCTTATCCCGGCGCCAGTCATCGAGCACCTTAAAGTCACATTCAAGAATCATCCGTTCCTCGCCATAGAGTGCATTGAACCCCTCTGCCATTTCATTCAAAAAAACTTGACTTTCTTCAAAATCACTTTTTGCTTGAGTAATCCACTCTTCAAGAGAATCAGAAAATCTTGGCATAACAGTATTGTCAAGATAGTCCTGCAATTTTCGGTTCATTTCTTCATTCAGCTCAAAATGGATCCGGCTGAAATTGCTGTTTTCTTTTATAAACTGCGCACATTCCCTCAGCAATTTCGGTATCGAAACAGAAATTTCTTTTTGCATAGACTCTTTGATAGACTGATAGGAACGTATAATGACCTTCTTTTTCTGCCCTTCCAAATCATCCAGCTGATTCAAGGCACCATTCAATTTCTTGACAATATCTTCGTTCCATCTGACGGATTCTATCAGTCCGTTTTCAACATCAATCCGTTTTTTCAGAAAACTAGTGATCGTTGATCGGATAAACGATAAGAGTTTACCCATTCGCTTATCTTTGATATTTCTTGATAAATTCAATGACTTGATAAATCCGCTTAAATCATTTTGCTGCTCGATGCGATCATAATGCGAAGAGAAGGCAAACACTTTTGCTTCCGGCAGGTAGGATTGAATCATCGCTTTCGTTTTATCAAAGGTACGAACGGCTTCTTCTTCCGTTTTCATTACATCCATTTTCGTTAAAAGAAAATGAATCGGTGTTTCCCTAGCCTCGGTTTGTAAATAAGAAAGAACCGACCGTTCTTTATCTGTAAACGGCGCCTTTGCATCCAGAACAAATAATATCGCATCTGCTATCGAAAGATATTTTAAGATTTCGCTTGATTCATGAGGATTAACGTTCAATCCGGGAGAATCAATAAAGATAAGCTTGTTTTCCTTTAAAAAGGAATTGGGCTGCTGAAATTCGATTATAGAATCGAGTGCATTACGGCGGCGCTCCATTCTTTCATGAAAATCATCGATACTCGCCAGATTGATAACCTCTTCATCCGCTATTTCATCAATTCCCAGCGAATCCGCTGCTTTAAACAGCACGACGGAAGAAGACGGGCTGTCATCCATTAGTTTTTCACCAAGAACAAAATTTACAAAAGAAGACTTGCCGCTGCCGCTTAAACCGGCCATAAACAAATAGCTCGTATCAAATTGGGTAATCTGATCGGCAATCCATTTTAGGCGCAGGTTTTCTCCCATATCACGGCCTTTTGCCCAATGGAGAATTGAATCAAATAAAGAAAGACATTCTTCAAATTCATTGACATTTTTGGCCGTTTTGCTGAACAATTTTTCCGCATCCGTAATGGCTGGCATCGGAATACTTGCCGGAAAAAGCTCACTCCAGGACAATACAGCGGTTGACGCATAAATGGCTCGCTTTGAATCTGTGATCTTCAGCCAATTAACTAATAGGCTGGGGATATAATCCTGCAGCTGGTTAATTAAATATCTGCCATCCATTAGAGAAAAATAGGTTTCTTTATAAATGGCCGACAATTCATGCCAGGAAAAATCACGTTGCAGTTCAAGATTAGAAAGAAGCTGATTCACTTCCGTCAGCCATACAAAATAGCTATCTTCTTCTTTATAACTCTCCCATAATGCTGAAACCAAACTCTCAAATCGATCAGGGTCAATCTGGAACAACACCTTTAACGCTTTGGAAAAATAAGCTGGTTCCTGTCTATTTGTAATTCTCTTATCCACGTAGGTTTTAAGGATATCAAACCATTCAATGGACTCTTTACGGATTGCTTCATTTACCGCCAGTTCAATCGCATTTTCCCAGTCAAGATGTTCCTCAAAATAGGCTCTGGCTAATTCCGTAACATGGGGGTAATCCGGATTGGAAGCGACGGTCTGTTTGATCATGGCAACCGCTTCGTTCAATTTTCCTAAATCTATGTAAAGTGAAAAAAGCTTTAATTCAACTTCGGTCATCAGTGTCAGATTGTCTGATGAAATCCCCTTATAAACAGCCTCCGCAGTGGGGAGTTCCCCTTGTTCATAATAAGCGTCAGCTATATTTTTCTTGGCCCACGGTTCTAATTCATTGGCAATATTCCCCCATTTAAAAATGGCCGCTTCATAATCTTTATTGTGGAAATAAACTTCTCCTTGGGCAAAGCGGATATAAGTTGCGTCCGGGATATCCTTTTTTTGTTCTTCTTGAAACAATTCACCAAGCACATAGATCGGATGGATCCCTTCATGCTCATTTATATACATCTCATAATAAGATTTTTTGATCAGTTGATCTTCTAACGTCATTTTCTTTCCCTCCATTAGCAAGCGCTCTTTGTCAATCATATGGAAAAGACTCACATATATTCCATATACCATTCGCAGATTGATTTGATTATCCGTCCTAAATGAATAGATTTCAGCCAAACGAATCTTATTTCTTGATTAACCAGCCTTTTCGATAAAACCAGATGCTCATCGCAACAGTTAAAAATGCCATAAACCCAAGAATAAAGAAGTATCCATACCGCCAATGGAGCTCCGGCATATTTTCAAAGTTCATTCCATAGATTCCAACGATAAAGGTCAGTGGCATAAAGATTGTGGTAATCACCGTTAGGGTCATCATAATCGAATTCATTTTATTCGACTGAACAGACATAAAATTATCTCTCATGTCAGCCGTGATTTCCTGGTTATCCGCCAGCATGTCATTTAGTTTCATTAAATGGTCGTAAATATCGGCAAAAAAAAGCTGGTATTTGCCCATTTCTTTGATCCGTTCAGAATTAATCATCCGATACAATAAATCCCGCATCGGAATAATCGTTTTCCGCAGCCGGATCAGATCGCTGCGAACCTCGTAGACTTCCTCAATTATTTTTTTGCTGTGGGTTTCATTTTCCTCAAATTCAATGAGCTTGTCTTCTATATGGTGCATGATTGGAAAGTAATGATCGACAAGTTCGTCAAGAACTTTATGAAGGACAAACAAAGGACCGATTTTTTCCGGTTCTTTGGCGGCCTTAACTTTTTGTTTTGCTTTCTCAATGGCCTGCTCCGGTTCGTGATGAAAGGATACAACAAATTTCTCTCCGACAAATACATCGACTTCAGAGCATTGAAAAGAGGATTGGTCTAAGGAGTGGTAAATAAAAAAGATAGTATCATCATAGAAGCTCATATTCGGCCTTTGAATCCAATGCCTGCAGTTTTCAATTGCAATGGGATGAAAATGAAAAAAGTCACTTAACAGGTTTGTTTCATCCTCTGTCGGTTTCTCAAAATCAACCCAATAAAATTTGAATTCGGGGGACTTGATATCTTTTAATGCAACATGTTCTTGTAAAAGGTTATCGTTTGTTAAAGCAAATGTATGGATCATTGGCTACCCCCACCGTTTTCACACTTTTAAAATCAAACTATCTTCTTTTTATGATAGCAAAATTTATCCATCCCAAAAAGGGAATTGAATCCAATATTTGATACTGAGTCTAATTATTCAGGCACTTAGTATAAGAAAAGCGCAAGCTCCTTCAGAACAAGCACAGCTTGTTCTTGCGATGCTTATTCTCAAAGTAGCTTCCCTTAGTGCTCAGCCCCGATGGTCAAATGTTCTTCGGCCCAAAAAGTCCGCACTTTGACTTTTTGGGCCGAAGGTTATTTGACCCTGAGGGGCTAGGCGCTCCTCGAAAAAGCTAAAGCTTTTCCTTCGTGCGATGCTTCGCTTCCGAAGCTTATTCTTGTGAAGCTAGACATTTCTCGAAGCCTAAACTTATACTTTCTATCGTATAAGGAAAACTCGCCGATTGGCGAGCCTTAAAGGCGAAGACAGAGGCGTAGTTCACCGAAAAGC
>CAZAEW010000141.1:0-4715 GCA_964484065.1 uncultured Bacillus sp. | reverse complement strand
GAGAATCTAGATTTCCTTTATCAAATATTCCTTGCTCTATAGCTGTAAATGTCCCTGGTTTCCCCTTGTAAGTACCTTCGAAATGCAGAAATCCGGAAATTTTAGAAGTCGCCATGTGAGGATCATCAATATTAGGGTCTATATAATATAATAAATACTCAACAAAAGCTTTACCTGTTAATTCGCCCTCTATATCATATTCGACATGGGCAATATTAATAGGAAATTCTTTTCTAGTTTCATCTACTGGCTTTTCATCCCATTTGCTTACTGAAAATGTTACCTCCATGCGTAAATCTCCCTTCATTATTAAATCGCTCCTTACTTCCAGTATAATATCCAAAAAGTACCATAATCAATAAGGGGATAGAAGTGTTTTTATGTAACAAGGATGAGCGTCTATTTTCCTTTTAGGGACAGATTAAAACCCATTAAGGGGAAGTTCTATCAAATGTAAATTTATTGTATATTATGAAATTTTTCACAAAAATTTCAGAAATGGTTGTTAATGTGTTTCAAGAAGGGAGGTAATAATTTCAATAGATAAAATAGCCATTTGTGTATTGGTGCCATTAAAAACGGTTTATAGTGGCTGCTGAAGTTTGAAAGAGTTTAACATTCTGCTATGTCTCGGCCCATTGCTAAGTAGAAATTGGTAAAAGCAGGAGGGAGTCCCTTGATGGAAAATACAAATCTGTTAAAAAGAAGTATTGCTGAAGGAATTGGTACTGCTTTATTGATCCTTATTGGTGCAGGAACAGCTGCCTATAATGGAATTATTACAGCACACGGAAATGCGGCGACCTTAGCTGATGCAGGGATTGTTGCGTTTGCTCATGCAATTGCAATTATGGCGATGATTTATACCATAGGAAAATTTACGGGAGCACATATTAATCCGGCCGTCACAATTGGTTTAGCATCAACCGGTAATTTTCCTTGGAAGGAAGTACCTGCGTATCTTATTGCACAATTTGCAGGCAGCGTTGCAGGGGCTTATGGAATAGTGGTTATTTTAGGTTTAGACGGTGTAACTATGGGTAATTTAGGGGCGCCTAGTCTTGGAATGACAACGGGTTATCTTCAAGGAATAGCGGTTGAAGCAATCGCAGCATTCATTTTAATTTTTGTCATCATGGGAACAGCTGTAGACAAAAAAGCTTATAAAGGATTGGAAGGCATTGCTATTGGTTTAACGGCCGGGGGAATCATCATGTTAGCCGGTGGCGCAACTGGTGCTGCATTTAATCCAGCCAGAGCATTTGGACCTTACCTGGTCAGCAGTTTATTAGATGGGAACATCAACTGGAGTCAGCTCGCTATCTATTTTATTGGACCGGTCATTGGTGCAATCGCAGCAGCATCTACTTACAGGATGATTGCAAGTTCAAGAGAATTACCTGTAGCAAATAAAACCTCATTTAATGAATCAGTAAAATAAGAAGGATATAAGCTAGTTAAAATGTTTAAGACTGACGAGTGCTAATCTATTATCATAGACTTCTAGTTATCTAAAATTATTGCTGGACGATCTCTAAAGGGCGCAATTCTGCAGCGGGAATTGCGTTATTTTTTTTATTAAAGGCCAGATTATGGAATGGATTTTTTAGAAAATTGATGATGATGAAAATATTGAGAGGTTTTTTACTAACGACGGATCAGCCTAGTGAAAAAAGGAAAGAAGAAAAAAATAACTCATTCAAAAGAATGAGTGAATGATTTTTAAAATAAACTTCCAAAATGGTATGGAGGATGTTAAACAAGCTGATATAGCCGGCACCTTGAAACATGTTCAGAGTCGGATCTAAACTTGAAATATCTTATTAATAAACTAAAAGAGCTGAAAATAAGGAGAGTATTTTAATGAAATCTGAAAAAGAAAAAATGGTAAGCGGCGATCTTTATAAAGCAGCCGACCCAGAATTACTAAAGGAAAGAATCAACGCCCGAAGGCTGACAAGATTATTTAATGAGTCACTCGAAACGGATGATAACAAGAGAATGGAATTATTAAAGGAACTGTTTGGTTCAACCGGAGAAAGTTTATACATTGAACCGGCATTTCGTTGTGATTATGGCTATAACATACACGTGGGCGAAAATTTCTATGCTAATTTTGATTGTGTCTTTTTAGATGTTTGTGAAATTCGAATAGGTGATAACTGCTTTATTGCGCCTGGAGTTCACATTTATACGGCGACTCATCCTCTAAATGCAAGCGAAAGAATATCGGGTGCAGAATACGGAAAACCAATACATATCGGTGATAATGTCTGGATTGGCGGGAGAGCCGTGATTAATCCTGGCGTTACAATAGGTAATAATGTCGTAATCGCTTCGGGTGCAGTCGTAACAAAAGATGTACCTGATAATGTGGTAGTGGCCGGAAATCCTGCGAAAATAATCAAACGAATTGAAGAATAGATTAAAGCTTAATTAGTGCAAAAAAAGCCCCCTCCAGCGAAACTAGCTAATGCTAAAGGGGCTGCTTAGAAAGCTGGGCAGTCTTTGAAGAAGAATCCTTATTCAAAGCCAATAATAAAATCATGACAATGATACAAGTTGTGCCAATCCATTGGAAAATTCCAAAGGAGTCTTTTAACCAAAATACAGTTGTTAAAACAGCAGCTAGTGGTTCTATACTACCTAGAAGGCTTGATTCTTTAGGTGAAAGACTCTGTAAACTTTCTATATAGAACCAAAAGGCAATCATCGTACCAAAAATGATAACGAAGATTAAATATAAATAAGCTTCTAGTGATAAGCCTGTAAATTCCATTTGCCAAGGTGGATGGATAAAACTTAAAGCAAAACCGCCGATAACCATAGCCCAGCCAACAATGACAAGTGAATCGTATTGCGCCAGAAGAGGAACAGCATATAAAGTATAGAATGCCACCGCAAGACCGGAGAATATCCCCCAAACGATTGCAAGCGGCGGTACAGATAGTTGAGAAAACGAGCCGTTGGTCAGCAAGAAAAAACACCCAACTAAAGCAAGCGAAACAGTTAACAAATCTCTTCCTGTTAGAACAGATTGCCTCCTTAAAATGAAGTAAATAATAATCATGACAGGCGCTAAATACTGAAGCAGAGTTGCTACAGCTGCATTTCCATTTTTAATGGATGCCATATACGTGTATTGAACCCCAAGCATACCGATCAATCCAAAGATCATCAGTTGAACAGCTGTCCTTCGATTTTTCCAAACCCCAAGTATTTGAGCGCGATTTTTTCCAAAAAATTGAACGGCTAACAGTAAAAAACCTGCAACGAGTAAACGTGTCGTTACAAGCCAATTCACATCGATTGTGTATTGTTGAAAAAGCTTTTTTGCAACGGTTCCGCCAATCCCCCAAAACATTGCTCCGGTCATAACGAGAAATAGTCCTTTCCTTCTTTTCATGATTGATTCTCCACCTTTGAATATAAAAATCGTGTTATTTTATTGTTATAATAAATGGAGAAACCTTGAAATAATACTTAAATTGAATGGAAAAATATCAATATATTGAGGTGGCAATATGCAGATAAAAGATTTTATCATTGATCAAAATCTAAAAGAATTAACAGAACATCGGACAATTGCTTTACCGATGGCATGTTACGAAACAACGATTAACCAAAATATAAATGGATATATTCCACTTCACTGGCATGATGAATTTCAATTTGTTCAGATAGTAAAAGGAGAAGCAATTTTTTATATAGATGAAGAAAAATGTGAGGTTCGAGAAGGTGAGGGGCTATTTATAAATAGCGGCTGCCTGCACATGGCGAAAGATAAGAATGATTCGGGCTGCGTCTATATTTGTTTAAATGTTTCTCCACACTTTGTTTTATCACAAGAACTCTACTCCACCTATGTAAATCCCTATATTCAAGCCACTAATTTACCTTACTTACACTTGGATACAAAGGAGTTTTGGGCGAAAAACATACTGGATGCTATTGTAAAAATCAATCAATTGATCCAACAAAAGCCGCCATACTATGAAATTGATATCGCCGTCCAGTTAACGTTAATTTGGAAAAACTTAATTATAAATGGTTTTCAATTGAAGTACGAGCAAGTGGAAATGTTAAAGAGTCATCGGATGAAGCAAATGTTAAATTGGATTCACACACATTATGCGGAGAGGATCCTTTTAGATGATATCGCGCGTGCCGGCCAATTGAGCCGCTCCGAATGCTGCAGATATTTCAAACGAATTTTAAAAAAAACACCATTGAATTACGTAACCGATTACCGAATTCAAAAGAGCTTAATTTTACTGCAACAACCAGAATCCAGTGTCACAGATGTTGCCTATCAGGCAGGTTTTAATAGCACCAGCTATTTTATTGATCAGTTTCGAAAGTCGATGAAGATGACACCATTAACATACAAAAAATTTAAAAATAAGTAACATTATACGATCGGTCGCGATTATTAAGAAATGATGAATATATCTCTGTAATATGATATAATTACTTATATATTTAATAAAAAGAACGAGATACATGGGGGAGTCTGTCGCCAAGGGGTTATTATGCCCTTTTGGAAACAGGCTCTTTTTATATTAGGCTGTTTTCGTAAAGATTGTTGTGTTTTACATAATTCAATTTAAGTATTCAACTTATGGTACTTGATTCGGACAGGAAACCGGTTTTTTTCATCAAAGCTGTCCGAATAGACCCTTGATTCGGACAGGAACCCAGTTTTATTCATCAAA
>CAZAEW010000140.1:0-4745 GCA_964484065.1 uncultured Bacillus sp. | reverse complement strand
TGCGAGCAGGGGGAAAAGGGAGCGATAACTTCAAGCCCTTACCTATCTGTCATGAGTAAGGCCTATTGAATGAAGCAGTATAGTTACAAAAAAATCCCCTTCCTTAGAATGGGATTTAGAGTTAGTATTTGCAATTAAATTCCTTAATGACGTAATTTTTTCTGTGAGGGCTTTACCCCGATTTCAGATTTATAAGTAGTGGTAAGCTACTAAAGGATATTAGAGAAAACTAGAAAATAAATTTCACTACATTTAAACTGGGGTCTTCCAGCGTTCTTCTATTTTAAATACTCTCCAGATTGCAAAGGATACTCCCCATGATAACAAGAATAGGATCACTAATAAATAACCTATCCATCCAAGATCAATATTTTGGATCCAGCGCCAGGCCCCACTTGATAGCCCCACCTTTTCTGAAAATACTTGTACCAATTCGATCATACCAATTAGAACGGCAGCAATAACGGACAATGCTGTAACCGTTAAGTTGTAATATACCTTTCGCAACGGGGTTGAAAATGCCCACCGATAGGCATTGGTCATAAAAACTCCGTCAGCAGTATCCATTAGACTCATCCCGGCAGCAAAAAGAATAGGAAGAGATAAAATCCCTAAAATTGGCAAAATATTTTTAGCTGCACCAGCAGATAACGCTAATAAAGCTACTTCACTAGCTGTATCAAATCCCAGGCCAAATAAAAAGCCTAAGGGGTATACGTGCCAACTCTTACTAATGAACTTGAAAAGGGGCCCGGTAAAGCGTGCGATGAACCCACGATTAAGCAAAAGCTCTTCAACTTCTTCTTCGTTATAAGTTCCTTTGCGCATATTCATAAAAACTTTCTTTAAATCAAAAAGGATAATGGCATTTAACAGACCGATTAATAATAAAAAGCTTCCGGAAACAATTGTTCCAATGACACCACCAATATCCTGCCAATGTGGTAATTCCTTTTGTGCCCAATGGACAGATATGGTAAGAAGTACAGCCATTGTAAATACAACACTTGAGTGGCCTAATGAAAAAAAGAACCCTACACCCACAGGATTTTGTTTTTGTTGAACTAATTTTCTGACCGTATTATCAATGGCAGCAATATGATCTGCATCAAACGCATGCCGTAACCCAAGTGTATAAGCAAGAAAGGCCATACCTAATAGAATAGGATGATTTCGAGCTCCAACATACAAAAAGAATATTCCTATGATATGTAACAAAAGTACAATGAGTCCATACGGCAACCAGTTGATTTTTAATAGTTTCTTCATTTTATGCACGTTTTCTCCTCTCGTTATACCAAAGATGGTTACATAATTATTATAACTTGTGTCACGAAATTAATAATACGTAACACGGGAGAGAAAATGGCGATTTTTTGAACCTTTATTTTATATCACTCACTGGAGCTACTGTAAATTTACCGTATTTTACTCCTTTCATCGAAACCAATTGATCGCTTAATATCTGCAGCTTACCAGCTTTTCCTTTCACAATGATTAACTCTAAACAATTATGCTCATCCAAATGGAAATGGGTAGTAGCTAATATTTCATGATGAAAATCATGTTGAATGGCTGTAAGTTCTTCTAATAGCCCTTTTTGATCGTGATCATAAAACAATAAAATTGAACCAGCTACATACTGCTCTGGGTCCTTCCACGTTTCAACAATTAGTGCTTCCCTAACTAAATCCCTTACAGCCTCTGAACGATTGGAATAGCCTTTATTTGAAACTAATTTATCAAACTCCATTAATAATTTTTCATCCATTGACACCCCAAAACGAGAAAGGGTAGAATCCTTCATCATCTTCAGCTCCTAAAAATGCAATATGACATTTATAAATCCCATTTATTTAAATATAGTTTAATTAAATAGTTCTTTTGCGATAAATATAAGGCAAAATACACAATGAAACAAATATAATTTTATATTTTGAATCAGCATATATAATTTATTTGAAATGGATTATTACATTGTACTTATTATCGGGAAGCAAAGGAATTTTATAAGAACTAATTATTGACTTCCTAAACCATTACACTATACAACGTAATAGTTGAATAGAGGTGGAATAATGGATAATACTAGCTGTAGCTGCACACCAAAACCTCAATTAACGGAACGCCCATTGTTGGATATAGAAAGCGCTGAAAGTTTAAGTGAAACATTTAAAATCTTATCAAACCGGACTCGTCTTCGGATATTGCATTCTTTGGTTCGAAATCCGAATTTATCCGTTAGTGAGATCGCAGAACAGCTTGAAATGAAACCCCAAGCCATTTCTAATCAGCTTCAACGCTTGGTTGATAAAGGCATCGTGCGTTCGTATAGGGAAGGCAATTTTATTCGATATAGAATTGTTGATCCTTGTATCGTCAACCTTTTAGATCAAGGGCTTTGTTTAACGGAAGATTTACCAAAATAGGAGGAGATTCAGGATGGAAAAATGTGAACGCCCTAACTGTAATTGTCTTGTAGGTAAAAACAAAGTAGAAGTTGAAGGAAAAGTTTACTGTAGTCAAGAATGTGCAAACAATTGTACAGATGAAAAATGCGTATGCCAATCTTGTGATTGTGAAAAAGCAATATAGCTCGATTGGATTGTAGCTTACAATATAGGCCACAATCTTTTTATTAATTAAGAGATTATTAGGCTGAGACCAAATCATAGTTATTCCATAAAAGGGCGCAATTCTGCAGCAAAGAATTGTGCTCTTTCTTTATGTAAAGGGCCAGATTGGTGCATAACATATTTGAAGAAAAATGTAATGGGTGAAGAGTATGTGACACTCAAACGAACGTCTCAGGATTGCTTAAAAAGGGAAATGTTATATCTTTCTGCATCTAAAAAAGTAGTGGGAGATCATAAGGAGAGATTGCACATCAGGAGGTTAACACAAGAATGATTTTAAATGAATTAACGCCCGCAGAAATATCTAATCTTTGGAATTCTTATGTTGCAAATACTAGGGAAACTCTAAAATATGGTGAAGACCAAGCCAATTTAATGAGTAAGCACAAATTCTTGGACCAATTACCGATGGCAAAAAAAGAAAACGAATCTCTTTTCCTTTTCCTAAAACAAGTTTGTGAAACATTGTACTAATGGAAGGTTTATACAATTAGGTGAGTGTAAATTCCTTCAACTGAACAATAAAAAGCCATGTCAAAGTCTCCTCACTTAATATTTCTCTTGATGATGGGTATATTACTCCTTATAAGCAGTCATGAAAAGGAGATTTTGTATGCACGTTACAATAGCGATTTTAACAATAATCGCTTCTTTGATTTGGGGAAATTGGAAACAATGGAGAGATTACCATGCAAGCATGCTTTTTATTGCTACAGCTGGTTTGCTTTATGAATACATTGTAAAAGATTATCGCTTATGGAAGTTCCATCCCGATCTTCTATATGGACATGATATGACGGTACTTGTATATGCCCTTATTACAATGCCTGTAAGTATCTTGCTTTTTCTTTCACATTTTCCCGAAAGATGGTCTTACCGATTGATGTACATATTGCTGTGGTCTGGAATATACATTGTCATTGAGTGGATTTTAAATGTGTTTGGAAGAATTTCATATTCAAACGGTTGGAAATTTTGGCATTCTTTTATATTTGATATAGCCCTTTTTTCGATCATCTCATTACATCAATATAAGCCATTCCGAGCATATATCTTATCAATTTTTATTATTATCTTCTTAATAGTTTATTTTAAAGTTCCTTTTGCCAATTTTAAATAACTTATACTCAAAACTATATAAAGTAGTAGGTTTTGGTGTAACTGTGGGTTAGAAATTAAATTTCAATGTTTATAGTTTATAAAAATGTTTCAATGCTTTCTCCCTTAGATCATTTATCGAGGCCTTTTTATTTTGACTAGGGAACATCGATTTTTATGTAAGCAAAACTAAGTATGCTTATACTAATCGGAAGAAATTCCCTGAGTTATGTGTTTCCCAAAAAACGATTTTTATAAAAAATTTCTGGTCGCAATTTTAAAATCTGATAAAGTTGCCTAAATATAAAATCACACAATTGGTATATTGGAATACTAAAAAAATAAATGGAAATATTAATCAAAAAAGGGAGTGTCTGTTTATGCCATCCAAAAGGCACTTGGTGTATAATGCTGTTATAATATTGTTTCCTTGGTTATCGTTGTTATTTTTAGGAAAGCGTAATATAAAACGTTTTTTTCCTGCAGCGTTAGGAACTGTAATTTATGAAATCATTCACCAAAAGATTGGACAAAAGCGTAAGTACTGGGTCTTTTATGATAAACGAAGTTCATTTATTTCAAATGAATTGCCTTTTAGTATAGGTCCATATGTACCTATTTCCATGTGGATACTTAAATTTTCGTACGGAAACTTTAAAAGGTTTCTGTTATTTAATGCTGTTTTTGATGGCCTTTTTGCTTTTCCATTAATTCAATTTCTCAAAAAGGTAAAAATAGCAAATCTATATAGATTAAATGGGTTCCAATTTTTCCTGTACTTATTTCATAAAGCGTTTGTATTGTACGGTTTACAATACCTGGCTGAAAATAAAATGATCTCTTCTAAGCCAAATACAAAAGTAAAAACTCCTTCATAATCTTTATAAAGGGTTCCGTTTTCGGGTGCTTTCTTATTAAAAGACACAAGAATTGACGTATGAATTGGCATACGTCTTTTTCTTTATTTATCAAGGTTTCTACGAAATTCCCATAGCAATTGACGTCATTATT
>CAZAEW010000139.1:0-4794 GCA_964484065.1 uncultured Bacillus sp. | reverse complement strand
AAGGAGAAATATATGGCAGATACTACTCAAATGTTAAAAGGAATATTAGATGGCTGCCTATTAGCAATAATTAAAGAAGGAGAAATATATGGTTATGAATTAGCATCAAAATTGGAATCATATGGATTTCGTTCTTTCAGTGAGGGTACTATTTATCCTTTATTATTACGGATGCAAAAAGAAAATTTAGTAAGTACTACTCTAAGAAAATCCATAGCGGGACCCAAAAGAAAATATTACACATTAACTGAAAAAGGAGAACAAGAGCTAGACTTATTTGTCCAACGTTGGGGGCAGTTAAGTTTCAGCGTAAACAATGTATTAAACAGAGGAGGAAGTGATGCGTAATGTTGTCGAAAAAGTCAGAACAATTTTTGATTGAACTTCGCATGTATTTAATTTCAAAAGGAAAAAATGACAGTGAAATTAACGAGATTACAGAAGAACTTGAAGTTCACTTACTTGAGGCAGAGGCAAATGGAAAAGATGTGTCCAATATTATAGGGGACAGTCCAAAACAATATATGAAAAGCATCGGGAAATCAATGAAAACTGATTTTCGTCAACTTGCAGTATTAGTACCAATGATGTTACTACTCTTAGCAGCATATGTTAGTTTTGGACCAGCAATTGAAGGTACATTTTCGTTATCTAGCACTATCATATGGATTGCCATTTTCACAGGAACTTTAGGTTTAATAATTTATAGCATACTGCTATTTAAGGTTTTGCCTAAATTTATGTATTCGAAATGGGGTTACATCTTGGCCTTTGCAGCTGCCCTGTGTGTGACTGGACTTGATATTATAGCTGTACTTTGTTTTAAAAAACAAGGTTTTGAGTCTTCATTTATTGCAACTCCTTTTCAAAATAATTTAATTGTCATGGTTTGTATAGTCATATTTATTGCTTCAGCCATTTACACAAAGACATGGTTTTCGATATATATACCATTATTTATTTCACTTGGACCTCTTGCTAATAGATTTATTCCGGAGGAAATTAACAAAAATCCTACTTATATTTTTTATACTATTTTGCTTTTATTGGGAATAACTGCTTTAGTAATTTACCTTTTTATTAGAAAAAGAAAAGGTAATGAATTTTTAAAAAAATAAGGCACAAAGCATGAAGATCGAATTCATCTATTTCTTCAAAGCAGAGTGCTGATATTGAATAAGTATTAAGCAATGATCTTCCACAAAACCAGCTAATAGAAACTCCTTGAGGATTATTCCATAATACGAAGGGCGCAATTATCGAATGATAATCGCGCCTATTTCGTTTTTGGGGCCATATTCATATATTTGAAGAAAATTGTTATGGATGAAGAGATTGTAAATATTTTTTCTTAAATTAATGGTTCAAAATTGGTGATATTATTTGTTTAAAAAGCGATTGAATTCTACAAATTAATATTAAACGATTTTGCAGGAGGATAGCACATGAGTTTTGATCAGTATTGGGATATATTTAACAAAAAAATGATGAGATGTTAAAAGTGCCCTCTTCTTATTGGAATGGAAGCCCTAGATTAAGCTGAAGGAAAAAGGATCCCGTTGTGTGGGATCCTTTTTCCGTTTGAGGGGTAGTACTGATTCAGTACCAGGGGGGGCTCCTTCAGAACAGGAGATGTTCCCCCGGCTAGAAGCCGTTAATGCAATAATGGGAATATCTCAGTTTACATTCTTTGTTTGGCATTCTTGGGATCCCAGCACTGGGGTTCTCTTTTTTTGCCTTATGTTGACATAATATTCAAAAAAAACAGTTGGTGACTGGCACCTCGACCATTTATACTTTCAATTAAATAAATTGGGGATGCCCTGTTAGCGTTAAATCGCGCAATCATGCCAATGACATAGTACGCGATATGCTAAATTAGCGATATATTATATGTATTATCTCTTTTTGGGCCTATAGAACTTCCAAGCCTCGCAAAGTTTAGTGGCATCTAGCTTTGGATCATCTGACTCAGATACAGCAGACACTACGAAGAAACCGTCGACTCCGGTTTTAGCCAGCTGAGGGATGTCGGCAAGCTTAACACCACCGCCGACTACGACCGGAATCGGACTGAGCTTGGTAAGCTCCGCAATTTCTCTGAAACTTCTGGTAATCACGTTTCCGTCCAAATCAAGCCCGCAGTCCGGTTTTGTTTTCGTTTCATGGAGCGGTCCGGCGCCAAAATAGTCAATTTGACTGACATCTGCCGTTTTGATGTAATCAAATAAATCGTGAGTTCTGGCTGATAAGCCGACAATTGAATTGTAACCTAAGTATTCCCGGCAAACTTCTACTGGTATATCGGATTGCCCAACGTGAATCCCATCTACTTTTATTCCTTGTTTTCTCGCCGCCAGGACAACATCAAGGCGGTCGTCTACTAGCAAGGCAACTTTATCTGACTTTCCGGCTTCAGCGATTACATTGGAAGCCTGGCGGGTTAGCTCAATCATTTCGCGGGCCGAGGCTACCTTTGAACGGACTTGCACACATGTAAACCCAGCCTCGACAGCATTTTTTATAATTTGTACAACGGGACGCCCTTTTGTATTCTCAGGCCCGACTACAAAGTATGCTGAGATGTCCAGTTTTTCTCTAATGTTCATTTTGCCCTCCCAAAATATTTTCCACTTTATGGACTTTGGTATCAATCATGTTTCTAAAACCGGGGCGTATATCCGCTTTTAGAACAACTTCCGTGCGGATCCCCTTGTTGGCAAGCACAAACGTCGCATCTTTTACGACCTTCATCACTTCATCCCATTCTCCTTCGATTTCTGTAAACATCGAAGTTGTCCGATTTGGCAAGCCCGATTCCCGGATGACTTTCACGACTTCGGCAACCTGGGGTGCCAGTTCGTCACCGACTCCGCAAGGGGCGATAGCTACTGCAATAAGCGTGTTCATATTAAACCTCCTCAACTTCAAATGGGTTGTTGGCAATATCCGCTGCGGTGGCTATATATAATTCGTCAAGAAACTCGGTCTGAAAACCTCCGGGACCCTTAGCTTTCCTTTCAGCACGGATCCCCGCTAAATTGTACACCGATGTGGCGGTAAGTGCCGCAATAAATGGGGAGGCTCCGGTTGTTGCATATACCGCGACTACTCCGCCTAAGGAACAGCCCGCCCCGGTGATCTTCTCCATAAAGTGAGAGCCACCATGAGAGATTGCTAGAATGGAACCATCTGTTATTAAATCCGTTTCACCGGAAACTGCCACAGCCCCGCCTGTCCATTTCGCTAGTGCGACAGCCGCGGCCTTTGCGGCGTTGACCGAATCAGTAGAATCTACTCCCCGAACATTAGATTCATCTGTGCCACCATCTAACCCCCATAAGCCGGCCAACGCGATAATTTCCGAAGCGTTACCTCTGATCACACTGGGCTTATACGCTTTAAACTGCTGTAACAGTTGAGTTCGGAGCGAGCCAATTCCAACTGCAACCGGATCTAAAACCCATGGTTTCCCCGTTTCGTGCAAAACTTTGGCTACTTGGGGCAGAGTCTCTTCGTAAATCGGCAAAAGTGTGCCAACGTTTATGTAGGTTGCGCCCCCGGCTGTAGCCAAAAATTCACCCTCATCGGGCAGATAAACCATAGCGGCCGCCCCGCCAACGGCAAGCTGCGCATTAGCCACGAGATTGATGGTAACGGTATTCGTGATCGATCCCGCCATGGGGTTTGTGCGTTTTACGGTTTCAACTGCACGAATCATTTGGTTTTGAATATCCACTTTATTGATCATTTTCATATTCTACCTCCCACTGTTATTACCCAGATCAAGATTTATGGTATGACATGCTCCCACAGTCAAAGCCGCAACCATCCACTTTACAGCGTACGGATGGGATCCTCTTTGTGAGAAGTTTGCAAAATGCCTTATTCTCAATGGGGATGCCATTTCCAACTACTCCCTTAGCCGAAGCATCGGGCATTACATTCCAAAACGTCTTTTCTATATGTGTTTCTCTCGCAGAAGAGTGTCTATTTTCGCACCTGACTATGCGAAATGCAGTGAGCGGAAGTGTCGAGGGATTTCAACCTTTCTTCATTTTTGTCAAAGCAACTTGAAAAGTGGAACTATCTGTATTTTAGCATATTTTCGGTCAATTGAGATGGCTGCAGCCATCCCTTGACCGATCGCACGATCATCCCATCACTTAAAGGGGAGCTAATGCACCATAATGGGTTTTCTCTTCCGGAAAAACTATAAATAAGAAGAGAGGAGTGCTGCTAACACTTTTCCCTTCAACCATTACAGTCGTAGTGGTGGTTGTCAAAAAGTTATATAATACGTAAGCGTCAAATAGCCCAAATCTGAAAGGTGTGGGCTATTTGACACTTACAAAGCTTTTTGAAGTAACGGTACTTTTCTTCATCAACTCTCAGTAACGATATTCAACAAATGGGTGCTTTAATGGAGTAAAAGAGGTGCACATATTCATATCCAACATGTTCCGTATTTTGATTTTCTTTATTAAATTGAGCTCACGTGTTTACTAAATAATCGACCCGTAATACATCCAAAAATAAAACCATAAATTAAGCAATTCATAATAATTAAAGTACAATAATGAAAAAATCTACACATTCTAATACCTTGCCCGGACAATTTAATCCAGAAAAAATATTTGAACCGTAGTTCAAAATTGTTATAACATTAGAACTCTAGAGAAGTTAAATAGGAAATGAGCGTTATATAACTGGAATCATCGATGTGTATATGGTCAATAGGTCAATCAATATAATCGGCACAGTACTCTGATGTCCGCCTATAAAAATATTAAA
>CAZAEW010000138.1:0-4828 GCA_964484065.1 uncultured Bacillus sp. | reverse complement strand
TGTCAATTAATCATCCTCAGCTAAAAAAAATGGACAACCTGGTGCTCGCTTTTTATGCTTGCTTGATTGCATCCATCACCTCCTTGGTACTGCTTGCCGTTCAGGGGAATTGGCCGCTGACTGTTACACTAAAAGGTTTGTACTATTCAGGTTTGGTAAGCTTTTTTTGTACCTCCTTGGCGTTGATTTTCTTTATTAAAGGTGTGAAAATCATCGGCTCAGCAAATGCATCCATACTGAGTACCATGGAACCGGTGATCAGCCTTGCAGCAGGTATCATCTTTTTAGATGAACAACTAACCTGGCATACATTGGCAGGCTGTTCATTGATATTCGCTGCCGTCATTATGATCGGCTATGCGGATCTGAATGAGGACTTCTCCGCCAGAGCAAGAACTTCACGCGATTTCAAAAATAATCGAAACTTTTAGGAGATGCAGGGGCTTGCAACTTATCAATCCTGCCCTCTTCCAGTTTTTAAAATAGGTGCAAAGTGATTCTATTTTGAATAGCACATGCAGGTAAGAAAACCAGTCCTCATATGGCGTTCAATGAGAGGTGTTAATTTATGTTAAATATCATATTGATTGTCGCTTTACAGCTTGTCTATGTACCTATCTATACACTAAGAACATTGTTTCTTGTAAAGAATATTACGGTTCTTGCTGCGATAATGGGAATAATTGAAACATTAATTTACGTATTTGGCCTTTCACTGGTTTTCAATGGGGATAAAAGTATCACTTCTATGATTGTATATTCGATAGGATTTGGTATAGGGATTATTGTGGGAACAAAATTGGAACAGAAATTAGCCATAGGTTATATTATTGTTACCGTAAACACACCAATGAAAAATAATGAATTGGTTCATACGTTACGAGAAAATGGGTTTGGGGTTACGTTATATACCGGTGAAGGAATGGACAGTGATCGGTATAGAATGGAGATATTAACAAAAAGAAATAGAGAAAGAGAGTTAATAGCAACTGTCGAAAAATTTGAGACTAATGCTTTTATAGTTTCATATGAACCAAAAAGGTTTAAAGGCGGATATATTTTTAAATAAGCTTAAATAGAAAAGCAAAGTCACAAATGTGATTTTGCTTTTCTATTGTTATGACTGGTTCATTTTTGAACATAATACCCGAAAATTAATCGATATGAATCTCATGCTGAATGTCGATATCCAATCGTTTCAGCTTATAATACAAACATTGTCTGGACAGATTCAGTTCCTTGGCAGTTTGGTTAATATTACCGTTATTTCTTTTCAGGGCTTGAGTCAAAATATCTTTTTCAACCTGCTCCATGATTTGTTTGTAATCATTTGTTTTTGGCACGATAGTCGGTAAAGTATTTTTCCCGAGGGTTTTGTCCTGAAGGAACGCGGGTAAATGCTGCACTAGCAGGGAAGTATCAGTAGGATCAACCATGTTCATCGCATGCTCGATACAATGACTCAATTCACGAACATTTCCTGGCCAGTCATAGTTTTGCATGATCTGAATGACTTCTTCGGAAATCTCATCAATTTTTCTCCCCAGTATCTTATTGTATTTATTAATGTAACTCCAGGATAAGGTAATGATATCTTCTTTTCTTTTTCGTAAAGGCGGACATTCCAAAGTGACTACAGCAAGACGATAGTAAAAATCGCTTCGAAGTTTTTCCGTTTCAATGGCCTCTTTTGGGTCAATATTCATGGCACTGATAATTCGCGGATTTACAGGGATCTCTTTGTTTCCTCCTACTCTGCGAATCCGATTTGTTTCCAATGCTCTCAATAGTTTGGACTGGAGAACGACACTCATAGAATTAAGCTCGTCCAGAAAAAGTGTGCCATTTTTAGCCTCTTCGAACAGCCCCGGTTTATTCTCAGCTCCAGTAAATGCACCCTTATTTGTCCCAAACAGGATGCTTTCTAATAAGGTATCCGGAATAGCTGAACAGTTTACCGCGATAAAAGGCTCTTTAGCTCTTGAACTATCGTTATGGAGGCTCTGGGCAAAGAGCTCTTTTCCTGTTCCTGTTTCTCCAAGAATCATAATCCGTGATTCGGAGCGTGCCATTTTTTTTGCGGTAGTAATGACGCTTTGCATGCTTTCTCCAGAACCAATGATGTCATCAAAACAAAATTGGGTGCCGTTATTGTTCGTTTTTTGGAGTTGATTATAAAGCGCTTTTTGAAGCTGAACTACTTTGTCTGTAAGGGTTTGTATTTTGCTTGTATCGCGGCTTATGGCAAAGGAACCGATTACCTCTTGACCAGAAAAGACCGGATATATATCCATTAGAAACTCAATAGGCTGGCCACTGGCTGAAGTATATCTTAAAAGAGTATCTTTTAATACCCGTTTTTCATTTAGTACTCTTATATGAACACTATTTTCTGTACCAAGTTTGTAAACATCCAATACATTTTTCCCTAATATATCGTCAATTTTGTAACCATCAATGTCTTCAAAACCTTTTGAGATGAAAACAATTTTACCTGAAGAGTCAACGATTGAAAAATAACAGTCCTCCAAGCAATCTAAAGAATTAATGATCAATTCGAATTCGGCACAGACATTTTTACAACTTGTTTTGGGTTCGTTTAGAGATTTTGACAGGCTGCTTCTGGTCATCTAATGCATCTCCTTACAATTATTTTAAAAATGCTTAAACTCTGCTGTAAAAATCATTGTTTGATGTACCAGATTTAATTATATTACGCACTTAACTTCCTCTAAACTGAAATTCTAACGTATTTGTGACCATTTATTTTTTGCAGGATGAGTGATGACGTTGTTAATTTCGGAAAGGAGAACCATTATAAATGAAAATAATAAAAACCCGTGCTGGCAACCTATTAGGTTCTAAACTTGGAAATTCCAAGGAGGTAGCTGACGGCTGTTTTTCCATTAATAAACTGTATAATTTTGGAAATACTAGAAGTACCACTTCTTTAACTCTCCCCGTATGCCAGCCTCATATCAGTAAAAAATTTCAAGGTAGTGCAACATGAATTTTTATGAAGTAAAATATTATATAAGAATAATTACATAAGAGGAATTCACCCATGATAAAACAGGAAAGTTCAATTGTTTTTCAAGCAAAAAGGCGTTGTCAAGCGCTTGGTCTTGATCCAAATATTATACCGGCATTTTCACAATGCTTGTCTTCTGAGAGTTTAGAAGAAAAAGTCACAGCCTATGCGGAAATAGTAGAGGTAGTGAATTTTTTTATAAAAAAATTCCTGGCTTCCGTTGAAGGAACTCCTTTTCTCGTTGTGATTACTGATCAAAACGGCTTTGTCCTAAAATTAGATGGTGATTCAACGATTGCAGAAAGTATGAATACATTGGGAATTAAAGCGGGTGTACGCTTTTTGGAGGAAGACAATGGAGTAAACTCGATTTCATTAGCCATTCAATATGATGAACCCATTCAACTGATCGGTGAAGACCACTATTTTTCCATTCTTCATCAAGCTGCTTGCTATAGCGTTCCTTTTCGGCATAAAGGCAATCACCAGCTCCTAGGTACAATCTCGTTGCTAACCTACATCCCATTTGCAAATCCGTTGTTCCTCAACATGCTAAGTACGATCGTAGATTCGATCGAACGCGAACTGCTTGTCCGTGAAAAAAATAAACAGCTTTATATTTTGAACCAGGTCTTACTGCAAACGAGTTATCAAGCGATTATCGTAACCGATGCCGGAGGGAATATCATAGATTTAAATGATAATGGCAAAAAAATCCTAAAGATGATCTCTCCTAAAAGGACAGAGTTCGCCGGTTCCAGTATTCTGCAGGTGGAAGGAATCGGCTCTTACTTTCACAATTTGTTATCAGGCCGCCAAAAGTACATCGGGGCAGAACTGTCGATAAAAATAGAAGGTGCTCATCACTATTTTATTTTAGATGCCATTCCTATTTTTGATGATAGAGGCTCATTGATTCGCATGGTCGGAAATCTGCGGGACATTAGTGAGATGAAAAGCACCGAGGATCAATTACGGAATGCGGAAAAACTTTCCGTAGCGGGGCAGATGGCTGTAGGAGTTGCTCATGAAATCCGTAATCCTCTGACAACGATTAGGGGATTGCTGCAGCTTTCAAAGGATAAATTTAATCTGGAGCATTATAAACTCCTAATGTCTGAAATTGACCGAATGAACTTAATCGTGAGTGAATTTTTGGTTTTGGGAAAACCTCATAACGTCCAATTTAATGAAACAGATTGTCTATCAATATTGGATAATATTCTGCAAATAGTGGGAACCCAGGCTGCTATGAATGGCATTTCCATAATAAAAGATATCAAAAGACATGAATCGATTTACGGTGATTCCAATCAAATCAAGCAAGTGTTTATGAATCTCCTCAAAAATTCGATAGAAGCGATGCCTTATGGAGGGAACATTCATATCGAGCTGGATATTGAAGGAACGGAGCAGATCATCCGTATTCAAGATACCGGAAAAGGCATGCCGGATGACGTGTTAGACAAGATCGGACAGCCTTTTTATACGACGAAGGATTATGGAAACGGCTTAGGCATCATGGTTACGAAAAAAATCATCGAATCCCATAAAGGCAGAATTCAATTTACCAGTCTTATAGAATCGGGAACCATGGCCGAGATTCGTCTCCCTCTGCTGAAAAAATGAAAAATGAAGCCTGCTTTCAAAGAGCCTGCCATTGGGGGGCTCTTTTCCGGATCTAAATAAAAAACCAAATCCCCCAAATAACGCTTTCAGACACAACTGATGAAAATGAACAGCTTAGAGTCCAAATCAGAGGCTCATTCAGACACAACCGGTGAATACGAACGGCTT
>CAZAEW010000137.1:0-4965 GCA_964484065.1 uncultured Bacillus sp. | reverse complement strand
GCACGTTCTTTCATTGCTGAAATTAATGTTTGAGATTCCAAAACTTTTAGATCTGACATGATTCACGATCCCTTTTTATAAAAATAACAATGGGGATTCACCTTGCTTAAAAAATCCCCTCGAAGCAGATGTAATTACATCCCGGAAAATCGGATAAATTTTCCTATTATTATTTATTATAAGGTAACGTGATTCGAGACAATATATGAAATTCCGACTATTTCCAGTTGTATCTATAGACGAAATTACCCTTTTCATTCTAAGAACTTGTCTCCCATTGAAACCCTTCTCAATAGCAAAATATAAATCATTAAACAGAAAGCCATGGATATGTAGGTTTTGTCTTCAATGAAACCCTTCGAACAGGTAAACTTGAATTCTATTAAAGCAATCCAATTAATTTGGAATATATCTCCTTCCATGACTGATCCAGATCAATGGTCATGACTTCCATTGTGATGCGCTCATTCCAGCGAAATTTTTCATCTACTTCCACCCCATTAAATGGATAGACCAATATCCCCCTTAAATTCAGGTCCTCCGGCTGATGCATTAAATAAGTAAACAACTGATAAAGGTTATGGCTATGGAAGGAAGCCTTTCCGTGGTTTTCTTGAAACAAATTTTTATAAAATTTGGCATCCACCACAATCTTTTGCCGGCCGTTTTTATGCGTTAAGGAAACATCCGTTTTCATCCATGGCAGCAGCGAAGAATTTCCTTCCAAATTCCATTGCATCATCTCAGATGCCACCTGATAATCCTTCTGCTCCAGCCGGTAAAAATGATACAAAAACTTCTCGAAAATCTGATTCAGCGAGGTTTCATCGAGTTCAGCCGAGAACAAGCTCCAATTTCCATGTTTATGAGACAGAAGCGTCAATTCATGGAGCAACCTAGCAATGTGCACCATTCGTTTATAATAGACATTATGCCTGCCAAAGAATATTCTTAAAAAATCTCCTTTTGTCATCGCGGGCGAATCCGTATCCGGCAAATACTCCATATACGAAAAACTGCGTTTCCTAGTCTCCTCTTTTATGTATCGGTTCAGCCGAATGCTATTTAATGTACTTTTCATTACCTGATTTAATTGGATATTCGCTGAATATTCGTCTTTCTCACAAACGACGAGCGGCTGTCTTGCAATTAGATACGGCATCGATTCATTCATCAAGATTCGCCCACCGATATGCCCGGTTGCTTCCGTCCTGGCAATATAATTCTTCACCAGGCCGCGTCTCTGTAATTTTTCAACCTCATCTAAAAATCGTTTCGCAATAAAATCATAAGTAATCAAGTCCTCATCAATATCATTCAAACTCTCAACGAGATCCGGCAGTTCATTGATATAACTTAAGAGACAAAACAAGTTACGAATCGGAACTTTAAACAAAGTTTCCATCCTAGATGCCCTCAATCAATGATTGGACGATTTCCAGGCGGTCAAAATAGTATTCCTCAAGTAATGGAAGGATTTCAAAGGTCTTGATGTTTTCATACCAGGTATTTTCGTCAATCGTTTCCGGTTTTTTCGTGAAAAACGAATGCCCGATTGCATAACCGCTTCCCAGCTGAAAATCCCCGATAATCTCTTTATTGATTTTTTCCACAGCAAATAAGATCCGATCAACCATTTGCTCGGATACTCCTGATTCCCGGAGGGTGGTCCGCCATTTTTCATTAAAAGCCGGCTTCAGCGTGACAAAAGCAAAACGGCGCCGTAATGCTACTTCTAACTGGGCCAATGAACGGTCCGCCGTATTCATCGTGCCAATTAAATAGACATTGCTTGGCACAGTAAAAGGCTTTTTGGAATACCCCATGGTAACAAATTCATCCCGTTTGTCACTTTCAATTAACATGAAGAGTTCGCCAAAAATTTTTGATAGGTTTCCTCGATTAATTTCATCAATAATAAAATAATAGTCCTGTTCCGGATTTTTTAAGGCGCGGTCACAAAATTCATAGAAAATCCCATGCTGTAGGGAAAATCCTTGTTCATTTGGCCGATACCCCATCACAAAATCCTCATAAGCATAGTTTTGATGAAATTGAACCATTTCCACGCGGTTCGTATCTTTTTCACCCATTAAGGAATAAGCAAGCCGCTTTGACACAAAGGTTTTTCCCACTCCTGGAGGTCCCTGGAAGATCAGATTTTTTTTGTAGTTTAGTAGGCTAACGATGGTATCATATTGCTGTTCATCGATAAAAACTTCTGTTAGGAATTCAGCTTTTGTATACTTCACGTTAACAGGCTGTTCCTCTTGAAGCGTTCTCATCGCTTCTTTCAGATTTGGTTTTAGCTTCCAAAGAAAATGGTGATCCTCAGCATTCTCTCCCTCAAACAACACACTCCAAAAGGAATCTTTGCCATCCTGTCCTTTTGGTGGATTCATGTTCGTTGCTTTAAGCACCCTTTTGGCAAGAGATACAACAGGCGAATTAAAGGAAGAAGATTGCTTGTCTAATGCCAAAGCCAATTGTGTTGCAGTCGCCTCCCCACCCAACTCGTACATCTTATTCAAATACACCAGATCACTCTCATAAAATATTTCCTGATTTTTCAAGAATTCCGTCCAAATGTCTGTACTGATTTCATGCTCCAATACATATGGAGGGAGAGGATCGGCAACCACTGTTTCTTGGTCTTGGTTCTTATACTTCTCTAGAACTCCCGCCATATTTTGATGAAACTCATCGTATGTAAAGGATTCCAGATCACTTCTATATAAAATATCTGACTGTCCGCCCTTTTTGGGATGTTGATCACCGTACAACAAACCATAACGAATTCCATTTTCATCGATCGAAACAAAAAATTGAGGGGCAGTCCGATGGGTGGTATGTTCCTTTTCATAAACAGCCAGCCAACACTCCGAGCAGCCAAAACTTTGATTCCAATTAAAGCCGTTTAGTACTTTATTTTCTTCCAACTCCATACTGGCAAACTCGTCCATCCGTCGAATGGCTAGATGAATTTTCCGTTGTTCTTCCTGTACTTTCGCTTTTTTATCAGCATAATAAAGTTGAAAAAGAATCGTGAAATTGTTCCATGCCTGTAAAATGTTTGTATCATATTTCACTTTTACTTGATTTTTCATTTCTTCCAATTCATCGAGACTGACAAATCCTGATTCTACAATTTTATTAAGTACCAAAAGCTTTATCTGATTGATTTTTTCACTGTTTCGGTACTGGTACTGCAGTGTTTTCAGTTGTTCGGAGTCTAGTTCCGCAATTGCCTCAAGCATTCTCTCCGGCTGCTTCATAAATCCGCTCAACTCGACAGCCATTCTATACAAATATTCAGTAGCACTTTCAACCATGATTTGATCATACTGGGTGCTACAGAAAAAGAAATCCTGCATATCTAGAATTGTCAACTCAGGATAATCAGGCTTAAAATGCTCCAGAGAAATCTCGCACAGTGTCAAAAAGGTTTGATAATTGTTGCCTACAGTTCCCAATTTCAAGTCAATGCCATACGATTTTTTGATATCTGTAAACACTTCTTGCTTATAAATGGGGTATTTTGCATAATCAACTGCCGCAAATAAGTACCCGAACAGCGGCGCTCCAAGTGATATCGTTGAGTTAAAGCTTTTTGCCCTTTCGCGAAATGACTCGATTCGCTCTTCTAAAGATAATGCGGAAAAATACAAATGATTTAGTAGTTCTGCCACTTCTTCTGGGCGTGCCTCAGCGTACTTCACCAAATCTCCAGTATTGCTCCAATGGACAAAACTACCGGCAGTGGGATTCTCTTTTTGGATTTTCTTTACAATATCCAACACTGTCAGCTCAGTAATCTCCTGCCCTTTCAAAAACTGATTCAATCCCGATAAAATCTCTTTTTTATATGCTTCATCATATATGTCCGTTTCTTTAAAGGCCAAATATTTTCGAAAAGAAATATCGATGTATGTATCTTTTAACAAATGCTTCCGTAACTCTTCCCGATTCACAAGTTTTCCCCCTTAATTGTATGTTCAACAATTATTTTACAATAGAGTAATGGATAGAAAAACATATTATGGAAAATAGCCTATAACCATAACCTGAGAAATTTAATCTATTAAAAGATAAAAATTTATAAAAAACCATTAAGTAGCAATTACTTGTTTCGGCCCCCAGGCTGGAAATCATCTTTACACCATTTAATGAAATTATTGGAGTGAACTAGATACGTTTTTGCTGTACTTTCAGTCAATAAACCGCTTTTTCTCGCTTCTCTTATTTCCTTCTCATAAATAGAATACAAATTTTCCAATTCTTTTATAAACTCTTGATTTTTCTTCATTTATTTACCTCCCTTTAAAAAATTGTATATTTGCAGTTATAGGAGTGAGTATTGGATTAAAAATTGACTTATTCAAAGTTTAAAGTGTATGACCCATGCATTAAATTTCGACCGGTTCCTTTCATACCAGTCATTACAGACAAAAAATTTCTCTCCATTGATACTTATTGGTTCTTCCCAATACCGGTCATATCCATTGATTTTTCTTTGCTGTGCTAGGGATGATCCTGGTATGAGCTTATTTAAAAAGGGATAATTGATGTCGAAGGTATTTTTGCAGTATTTTTTATCCTGCAGTAATCTAATTTGTTCTTCGGATAAAGAATTATTGCTTACTAGATTTCTAAGAGTTGTTCGCACCAAGAGTCCAATTTTTATTGGCTTCTCGGCATTTTCTATTATAGTTGAACCCTTCTGTTCAGCTTCATAATCCCTTATCCATTTTTTCATATATTGGATCTTTGATTCATTGGATAATCCGATTACATCCATGTGAACTAAGTAAAAAAAACTGGATTTAAAAGTCTTTTTATCCATTGGATGCTTCCCCCATTTTCTCATTTCGTTATTTATGCTTTTTGCATCTCCGTTTTGTATTGCTGCGATTTTGCTAAGTTTCTCTATGATACCAAGCAATCCAGGTATTGAGTGAATTCCGA
>CAZAEW010000136.1:0-5195 GCA_964484065.1 uncultured Bacillus sp. | reverse complement strand
TTCCCAAGTTAGGTTAGAAACGTTTCACACCATTAAATGGCCCTAAAATTGAAAATGAGCGCTTATCCTTTTTCAAGGATAGCGCCCGATTGCTGAATAGTGATAAATGAAAATAGACTTCAAAAACTTAGTTTATTTTACTCAAGTACCCTTTTTTAAGTACATAATTTCACAAACTGTTTTTGAATAAAAAAGGCGATAGCTAAGTAAAGCATCGCTCTTGCAGTTTAACAATATATTTTCCATTAATTTTTTTCTATTTATGAAGCGATTTATATTCTGAAATTGTTTGTCCAGTCCATTTTTTAAAAGCACGGACAAAAGAATTAGAATCCGCATAACCAAGTAAGTATGAAATATCGCTAGTAGTAAAATTCGGCTCTTGAAGATAGTGGAATGCAAGCATTTTTTGAACCCCTTGTAACTGTTGATTGAATGTAGTGTTTTCAGCGCTTAAATTTCGCTGAAGTGTCCTTACACTAATCCCTAGTGAGTGAGCAATTTCTTCTAACGTGTAATGTCCACTTGGAATGGCTGTAAATAAAATTGCTTGGATGTTTTGGGAAAAGGATTTCTGTTGAGAAATCTCTTGGAGTTTTTTTGTAAACTCTGGTTCCAAATACTCCCACATAATATTGTTTTCGGTCAAAAAAGGATGTTTCAGATCTTCTAATTTAAATATTAGTTGATTCGTCACGCTTTTTATTCCACGAATTGCAAAGAACTCTTCTATAGGAAAACTATAGAAATAAGGTCCCTCAACTAGAAGGGGAATGATTGTTTTTCCCGTAGCCGTTCTAATCAAGCTAACGAGCAATAACTGCTCGTTTAATAAGGCAAACCGAGGAAGTTCCTGATTAGGATAAGTAAATGAAAAATGAACACTCACGGTGTTTGATGTCTCATTCATCTGAATTTCTACAGGACCAATCAACCCTTTGTATTTTGCTAAACGTTGAATACCTTCATAGCCATTTTTTGCTGACATTGCGGCAAAAAATGGCGGCATAAACATATTGATATTTTCAATTTGACTGAAGGCTAGTAATTGCTCATCCGACATTACATGATCAAATTCTTGGAGAAGCCGATAATATTCAAGGTTGGTTAAGGTTAACGTCTCTTTCCAAAGCATATTAGGAATATTGGCTTTTTGTAGAAGTTCTTCCATAGAAACACCTAATGATGCAATAAATTGTTGAAACTGATTGGTGATAGTTACCTTCATGGTTATTTCCTCATTACATGTTTTCCATCAGTTTATCATAGACTCTATCAGGTAAAATAGTTTTTAAAAAGACAATTGGTTTTGCGCCAAACCCAATGAGATAACGAGTTTTAGGTCGTTTTTTCTGAACTGCTTTTACAATCGTTTTCGCAATTAATTCAGGCCTTGATAACATGTTAGAAGAATAGCGTTTTTTCATACTTTCCGCTGTTTTTGTAGCTAATTCTTCATAAGCTCCGCCTTTTGAAGTATCTAGCAAATGTTCTGCGGCAATAAATCCCCAGTCGGTTTTTATCCCACCGGGTTCAATCAATACAACGTCTATTCCATATTTAGAAACTTCCATACGTAAACAGTCACTAAAACCTTCTAAAGCATATTTAGTCGCATGATACCAAGCTCCAAATAAAGTAGTGACCCGACCGCCCATTGATGAGGTATTAATAATTTTTCCGGAGCGTTGTGCTCGCATAATCGGTAAAACCATTTGTGTAAGACGGGCTAATCCAAATAAATTTACATCGAATTGTTTTCTAGCTTCTTCCAAAGGAACATCCTCAACTGCTCCATATGACCCGTACCCTGCGTTGTTAATTAAAATATCAATCCGACCTTCAGCTGTAACAATTGAATCTACGCAATTTTTAATTGAGGATTCGTCTGTTATATCCAAACTAATCGGAATAACCCCATCTTTTTCTAAACCACCTATTTTTTCCAATCGACGTGCTGCACCATATACTTTATGACCTTGTTGCGCTAATAGTTGCGCAGTCTGATAACCAATTCCACTACTCGCACCTGTGATCAAAATAACTTTCATAAGTTAATTCCTCCTTCTTCAATATGGTACTCATTATAGAAGGGAACCATGAGATATTACACATCAATACATGCCAACTAAAATTCAATTTGTGCCAAGTAAATTTCAAAGTGCCACTCCCTTTTTGGATAGTAATTGTATACCAGGAAAAAGGGTTTGGTTTCTTTTTCAATAATCTAAAACGTTAGTTTAAGTTCGATATTTCACCATCTTGCCTGTATTTCGATATAAATCTCCAGTTTTCTTTATAGTAAGTTATTCAATTTAATGGCCCTAGAATGTAAATAAGCGCTAATCCTTGCTTGCAGGATAGCGCCCGATCGTGGAATATGGAAATGTGAAAAAACTATAAAAATGGCACCTTAGTTATTTTACTAAAGCCCTTGTTCGCTTAAGCACTTCACAATTTTTGCCCATTAGTCGAACAAGAAGAAAGTCGCCGTAACGACTACTCACAAGAAACTGAAATTAAAAAATAAGCAACCTGGATGGTGCTATTCAACATATTGTAGGCTATCAAAGATTTTTACAGCTTCCTTAATGGGACCTTTATAGTAGAAATGATAAACAAATCCATCATCTATTTCCCAATCAAAATTTGTGTATGCTTCACTTATTGTACCTCGAATATTAATACTTCCTTCGTGAATATCTTTGTTTTTAAGCCAATTCGCTTTTTTCATAGCGTCAAACAAATCATCTGCCTGTTGATAGGGCTCATCCCCATTATCACCATCAAAACGCATTGACCACGGTCCGTGTTTTGCGTAAATGATAGATCTAATCCATGGTTGAATCCATAATTTAATGCCATCTTTCTTTTTATAAAAAACAAAATTATTCGGGCGGTCGCTGGGTGTCACACTACCAACAAAACCGGCTAGTTCACCGATTCGACTTGATTCAGGTGGAGGGAATAATTCTGGGTCTTTTCGATATGGCTTATCTGTTAATAAAAAGTAAATCATGTATTCATTTTCATAAGCTTTCACTTTTACAGAAGTTTTCTCTTTTGATTTACTTTTCTGTACGTTCCAATAGGTCGGCAACAAAACCGGAACATTTGTATGATCTGTCACCTCACTCACAAACGGACGTAAAAAAGGAACGATATCCTGAGGTTTCGCCAATGCAGAGAGAAACAATATACTAATAAGGGATAGCAGCACTAGCTTCTTCAATAAAAAAAAACCCCTCTTTCAAAACATTTTTTATTATAATTCGCATTAACAAAACGAACTATCTTAGAGTTAGTTTCTATAAAAAGATTAAATATTATAACTCTTGTACCAGAAAGATCTCCTTTACTTAAAAAAAAAATGACGCCTTCACCTTATTGTATAAACCTGCCATTTTGTTGTAGAAAAGCTTCCGACCATGGCAGCCTAGCTGTTAAAGTTGGTATCAATAAAGGAAGACGCCTTCATGTTAAAGAAAGGCGCCTGATTATGGAAGATATATGAATTAATAATTACTCCTCACCGTAGTTTAACACTATAATGTCTCATTGATTTTGGTATTCCTTTTAGTTCAAGGAACCCACTATATATTAAATGTCGAATCCTATATTCTATGAAGAAAGCATTAATCAATTCGTTTGTCCCTGATAGGACTTCTCCAATCACCCTCCCAGCCTTGATAAAGTCCTTTTTTTCCTGCTTACTATGCAGCATTTCAATGGTATTTATGACCAGTGGATCATAGTGATTTTCATTGACTCCTATTATTTTATGGTTCATCCATAGACGGAGGACTTCTTTCGTTTGTGACAAGGATATCCATTCTCTTTTCAAATGAATTCGTTCCTGTTCAGATAAAGGTTGATTTTTGCTATTTTTTTCAAATAGGCATCTTAAATCGTTCGGTTCGATATGTCCTGTATGGACTATCTGCTGTCCTTTAACTTTAGGCGTTATGTATTTTTCATAGAGTTCAGTGGAGTTCATAAGATAGATATCATTTGATTTATCTCGTAATAAATACAAGAGAAATCGCAGACCGGTTTGTTCATCGGCAGTATCACCATACCAGATGTAAATAGGAACCTGTTTAGGAATATCCTCTATCTCAAGCAATGTATTTGCAAATTTATTTTCATACTCATAATCATCCTGTTCGTGATTGATATTTTCATAAAACCATTCATTTCGAAACGTTTGTCCCACTTTTTCATCTAACTTCCACAATGGTCCAATCGAAAAAGAGTCTGGAAATCCAATCACAACCTTGGGTCTTTCAAGTCCTACTCTTAATGAGCCTGCTGTAGATTCTGAGGAAACGATATGTACAGGCGCAACTTGCTCACCTGTCACAACCAAGGCGGATGCAAAAGAATGTCGGTATTTTTGTATGCAGTTATTCACAATTTCTACCATTGTGTTCACATCGTTTTGTTTAATCATATATCCTTTACCTTCAAGTGGATTGCTCTCTTCATGATTAAACTTCTCAAATTCAGCTTCATGTTCTAATTCATACGTTTGCCATTCCCCATTTTTATTCAAGTCTGAAACGGTTACATAATTTTGTGTTTCTATTTTATAAACGAAAACTACATTGGGTTCCATAAAAAAATATATAAATGGATAATTGACTTTAGTTTTTATTACGAACAGCTCCTCTCATATGATTTTACTATTTTTTACCATTATATCCAATGACTTAATTAAAAAGCGCCATTTCTTCTCTAGAATGGCGCCCTTTAATGGAGTAACAATATTTGTGTTAGGTCCTAAAATCGATTATAGCTTGTTTAACTATTGCCTCCGTTCGCATAAGTACAATCCTTCACAATCTTTCACAAATCTGATGTGTCCAAATTTTATATATATTTTGACCATCTATGACTGTTTTCTCTCTATGGATACTAACCTTTACATTATTGTAACTAGCCCAAATAGGTAAAAGGTATTCTAAATAGTTGATTACCTTTTCATCAGGAGTCGCATATCCAACATTAATCTTACTGATTAAATATGGACCAAAATCAGAAAGTAAAGCATCTGCCCACTCTTCAGCTTGAATTTTCGAATCAAAAATGCGATTGTCTTCTTTATAGCTACCATTAATCCATACTATTTGCTCCATAGACTGACGTTCTCCCCATCCATAAATGGAGGGGGTTCCACTTTTAAACAACCTCCG
>CAZAEW010000135.1:0-5496 GCA_964484065.1 uncultured Bacillus sp. | reverse complement strand
AAAATTGCATGAGTGATGTCCGAAGTTAGAGCACCTTCGGGCCAAGAAAAAAATCGGAGAAGATCAAAGGCCCCGTATGATTCCTGAACTCGAGAAAAAGACCGGAGAAGAGGAATCATAGCGGCGATGGTAATTGAATAGTGACGCTACTAGTGATCCAAGATCTTCGAAAGTGACCCCCAATACTTATAAAGTATTTACCTGCCCGAGTGCATTTCCAAGTTTGGTATCGACAACGTTGGCATCTTTAATATGTTTCGTGATCATATCATTGACGGAATCAAAAAGATCTTTGGTCTCACTGATTTCAGCCATCATTTTTTGCGAATATTGCTTTTGTTTTTCAATATTTTCAATGACTTCGCTGACCTCTGTCTGAACGGAATTAATGGCATTCATGATGTAGGCAATTTTTTGAGAGGTATCGGCACTCAACTCAATTCCCTCATTCATCAGCTCCGTACTAATTGTTGTTGATTCGAGAGTTTCATGTATATCCTTTTGAATGCTTTTTGTCAGTTCATTGATGCTGTTTGTACTGATCGCGGTACTTTCGGCAAGCTTTCGTACTTCATCCGCTACAACCGCAAACCCTTTTCCATGCTCACCGGCCCGTGCGGCTTCAATCGAAGCATTTAAAGCAAGCAGGTTGGTTTGCGCCGCGATTTCCTTAATCACTTTTACAATATCTTCAATTTCATGGGAGCGCTCATTTAATTGATTCATTTTTTGATAGGTTTCGCTCAGCTGGTTCCCTAATTGTAAAATTAATCGTTCCACTGTGCTGACGGAGGACTGTCCTGCAGTCGTTTTAGAGACCATATCCTTTGCCGATTCGATTAATTCCGTCCCTTTACTGGACAAAACCAGTGAATTGGCAAAGGAAGATTCGCTATGATTGTTTACTTTATCAAACCCTGCTTTAATTTTTCCAACTAAATCACCCATTTCAAGGTGCTGGCTATTGACTAATTCGTGCTGCTCAATCGCCATTGCCAGTTCAAGGCCAAACGATTCCATAAATTTTTTTGACAGTTCTTGTTTTTGCTGAGAGTCAGCCTTCAGCACCTCAAGCTCTTTCTTCAATTTTGCATTTTCTTCTAGCAAACTTTGGTAGTTTTGCCGATTAATGATCATGGGATATTCCTCCTGATAAAATTAACGGTCATCCATTCCTTTTATTATAAACGGAGAAAAATCTCCCGTGTGTGAGATGCATCATTTCTGCTCGAATGAAAGGATAAGAACCTTCCCTATTTTTATTTATTAGAATTCATTGATTCCTTCTATTAATTACGGATATTGGTGGGGTAATAGGAATTAGTATTTGGCTTATGCAGTTGTTAAAATTTAACCGTAGAGAAGATGCAGTACCTAAAAAACTTTTAAACAAATAGGAGGACAGAGGAACAGATGAGCACATTAACTCAAGAGAAAAATAAGTGCAAATTAACCCCAGAACAGTTTGAGGCTTACAAAATGCAGATTCGTCAATTGGTCGAAGGCCGTTATGATGAAATGCAGAAGGAAATTGAAGTTACCAATAAGTTTCCGGAAGAATTCTATGAAACGAACATTAAAAATGACCTTTATCGTGCACCTCTTCCAGTTGAATATGGCGGCTGGGGACTTTCCGAACAACAGATTTTAGAACTTCAAGAAGAATTTAGCCGCGGACCTGGCGGAATGCGTATGCATTTACACTATGCCATGGATTTGAACTGGCGCCCACTGTACGATTATGGAACTGAAGAGCTCAAAGCAGAATATATGCCTAAATTCCAGGATCGAACCGTTTTCACTAACTGGGCTGTTACCGAGGAAACAGGCGGAACGGGTGCTGATATTCATACAACTGCAGTAAAAGATGGAGATGATTACATCATTAACGGAGAGAAGTTCTTAATCTCTCACACTGACTGCAGTAATTTTTCTTATATTACTTGTGTTACTGATCCTAATGCCGATAAAGACCATCGTCTCTCCACTTTCATGGTTTCTGCAGACACTCCAGGATATGAACTTACTCCGATGCCTCACATGATGGGCGCACGCGGTTCAGGTCATACTGGCTTAAAGTTTACTAACATGAGAGTTAATAAGAAATTCCTTTTAGGTAAAGAAGGTCAAGGGCTTGAAATCGCGATTCATTCTTTATCTGTTTCCCGTGTTCATATCGCAGCGAGCAATTTAGGTATGGCTCAACGGATGCTGGAAATTACGCTTAAACGTGCTCATGACCGTGTTACTTTTGGCAAACCAATCATTGAACGCCAAGCGATCAGAATGAAAATTGCCGACATGTCTACTTATATCCATGCTCTCCGGACGATGGTTCGCGACTTTGCCAAGGACTACGAAAAAGATCCTGAAGGAGAATATATTGAAGAAAAAGCTGCTATGTGCAAACTGTTCAGTATTCACGTTACGAAGCTGGTCAGTGACGAGATGCTGGAAATCTTCGGCGGTATTGGCTACTTCGAAGATTGCGAATATGGTCCGGTTGAACGTCTGTACCGCGACGCCCGCGCAATGTGGCTAGAGGAAGGTACTCCTACCGTGCAGCGGATTACCATTTCCCGTCAGACAGTAAAACATGGCGGCGTGTTAAAGTACGAAGACTAATTCAATGAAATAAATCTCTCCATGATGGGCATCGGTACTCCAACCGATGCCATTTTTTTGAAAAAGAAAACAAGTTGGAAGAACAAAAATATAAAGTGCACCACAAAAGTGAAGAAGGAAGAAAAATGGTTTTTAGAATGGACTAAGGAGGGCTAACTATTGGCAGAAAAGGAATTTAGTCCACTAAGAAGCAAAGCATCCAGAAAACCCTGGCCGGAATGTCCTGATATTATTATTAACCGCTGCAATCATTGTGGAAGACTGTTCCAAGTGATGGGCTTTGATACACCGGTTATCGGGCCGATTTGCTGCGGTGAACCAATGGAAACGCTGAAGCCGATGCAACTGGAGGATGTACGGCCAGAGATAGATGTAGATTACAAGATCGTTGGCGGTCACAATCAGAATGCAGTGCAGGTATTTTGGAATACAAAACAGCCGGAGGACCACCCGGAGTGGTTTTTACTTAAGACGTTTACAGGGGGGTATATCAAGTATGTTACTTCAAAGAAACAGCCTCCCATCGTTTTTCCTTTGGCAGACGAGGATGCCTATGTGTATTGCGATGAAAACCCATGTCTGCAATGCGTCTTTCGCTGCAAGCGGGGATTTATCATCTATACCTATATCAAATCAAGGGGACTGCTGGAGGTCCCCTTGGATAAAATGTCAGCCCAATACTGATTGTTCTTTTGTTATGATTCCGATTCCTATATCAAATAGGGTAATCAAAAAGGCGTCCTTGCCGCGATGGCTGGGATGCCTTTTTATGAAAAAATACAAAAAACATGCATGAGTTGCAACTCCCAACCCATGTATGGAAATAAAACAAATAGGAGCAATACGCTAACATAATAAAGGCGGTGTGAGCGAAGCAAAAAATCACTACTACGGAGTCGATAAATGTATATTCTACCTTTCGCTAGGATAAAATGAATCACTTTTGCGCAGCTCCGCCCCTTTTCCGCAAAAAAAGAGCAAGGAAAATTCCTTGCAAGAGATGAGAGGATTTTTAGGAATAAGCAAGTTCATCTTTTTCTTACTTTAAGAAAAATGATTTAGCTAATGGGGTAGCTTTCATTTTTACTATATTCTATAACTTGCGATACTACTAATTGTTATTGTTCGAGGATAACCGATAATCTATAAAAAATATGCATACTTATACATTTGTATCAAAAAACCACTTCACACCAATTATTCACCATATATGGTCTAAAAATCCATAGACAATTCGCATAGAAGCGATAACAAAATCTTATCAAAATGTCAAAATAGCATAAATGTTAACAATAACTTGTATTCTTTTTGAACAAATAGATGCCCTTATAGACAGTGAATTCATTTGTGAATAGAATAACAATCGAAATAGAATGGTGTTTTGAATTGGATAGAAAATTCTTTACATTTTCAAGGTATACATTTAAATTTCAACATAAACTTAACGTCATGTCTTAGAAAAAAGGCTATTATTTCAGATCCAGCAACGAAATTATTTCAGTGTATGGAGGGAAAAAAATGAACCTGTACCAGCTTTATTATTTTAAAACTTTGGCCAGGCTCGAGCATTACACAAAAGCTGCTGAAGAGCTTTCTTTGACACAACCCAGTTTAAGTCATGCCATTTCCAGTTTAGAAGATGAGCTTAATGTACTGCTATTTGAAAAGCATGGACGAAACATTCGATTAACGGAATACGGAAAACAATTTTTGCCTTATGTTGAAAACGCATTAGATGAGTTGGAAGCCGGAACGAAAAAAATGCAGGAAATGGCAAAAGAGAAGGATTCCAATATAAGCATTGGTTTTATTTATACGCTTAGCGCACGATATATTCCCAAACTAATCAGCTGCTTTAAAAAAGAGGAACAGAATAAACACATAAATTTTTCTCTAAAAGAAGGATGGTCTAAAGAAGCTTGTACGGTCAGTCTGGTCAAAAGCTTAAAAGAAGGAAAATTTGACTTGATCTTTATTTCCCTGATTCCCAATGACCCCGAAATTGAATTTATTCCGATCTTTGACCAAAATTTAGTGGCCCTGCTGCCAACGGATAGTCCTCTTGCCGACCGGGAATCCATTGATTTAAAGGATCTTCACTCCTATCCGTTGATTCAATACACCGGGAAGGTTGGATTAAGACAAGAAATTAATCGGCAGTTTGAAAAGGTAAACGTGGTTCCGAATGTTTGCTGTGAAGTGGAAGATGAGCTGGCAATGGCTGGTTTGGTCGCAGCCAAACTGGGTATCGCGATTGTTCCGGATAACCGAGATATACGAAAAATGAAGGATGTAATCATCCGGCCCATTGACAACCCTTCGTATACGAGAAGAATATATATCGGCTATTATAAAAATCGGCCACTATCTCCATCCATTAAGAGATTCAAAGATTTTGTCATCAAAACTTCCCAACATGCTAACAATCAATGTGAAATGGATCGGAAATAGCTTGAAATTTTGTGGTAGCATCTTATCAAATACAGCCCGCTAATAGAATAGAAAAAATCAACTCCTAAATAAATAATTAGGAGTTTTTTTGTTGGAAAAGGGGCGGAGCTGCGCAAAAGCGATTCGTTTTATCCAAGTGAAAGGTAAATATATATTTATCGGCTCCGTAGTCATGATATTTTGCTTCGCTCACACCGCCTTTATTATGTTGGTGTATTGCTCCTATTTGTTTTATTTCCATACATGGGTTGGGAGTTGAGACTCATGTATGTTTTTTTGTGGAAAAGGGGCGGAGCTGCGCAAAAGCGATTCATTTTATCCAAGTGAAAGGTAAATATATATTTATCGACTCCTTAGTAGTGATGTTTTGCTTCGCTCACACCGCCTTTATTATGTTGGTGTATTGCTCCTATTTGTTTT
>CAZAEW010000134.1:0-5552 GCA_964484065.1 uncultured Bacillus sp. | reverse complement strand
TATCCCACTGGTCACTTAAATAAGGAACAACTTGAATTGATTTTTTATGCATTTCCGCGATGAAGGGCCGGCTGATATTCGTTTCTTTCAAAGTACCGTCCAAATTCAGGGTAAAATAGGGGGGGGAAACTTCGTTAAGGGCTTTCCCTGCCGTGTTAATGCTTTTACTGAAATAATCATGAGGATTTGGGGCAAGAATATCGTTCGATAAATAAGCCATCCTATATCGCTTGTCCAAACTTTGCTTGTCAGCTTTTTTTGGGGAAACATTGGTTTCCTTTATTTGTGAAGCTGTCTGCTGCCTTGTTTGACCCATTGAAAATACCATTCCAAGGCTTATCAATAATAAAAAAGAGATGAGTAAGTTTGAAATTTTCATAAGGTATATTTCCTCTCTAAAAAACGGGAGCCAGACGGCCCCCATTTTTAAACACCTTTTTCTAAATTCTTTACAGGGACTGTTACATTTCCAGATCGATGCAGCTTATTCCAGCCGACAATTACACCCTTTGCAGCAGTTGTGAATGCTTTCCAGACAGTATAGGTTAATAATTGCCGATAAACAAAGCGCTGTACGATTAACAATAAAAGTGGTTTGATACTTACTTTTTCTAATCTTAGGGCGTAGAAGGAAACGATTAAATCGACAAGAAGGAATGCCAGATAATACGTTACAATCTTAGGGGTATCTCCAAACAAGCCAATGATAAAAAGCAAATCTGCCAAAGGAGCCAGCGACAAGAAAACATATTGGGCCCACATATTTGGAAGGGCAATAAACCCTAATGTTTTCTGTTTTTTGTTAAACAGGGCACCCCGGTGTTTCCATAGACATTGCAGAATTCCGTAGGACCAGCGAAAGCGCTGCTTCATAAAGGCTTTTAGGGTTTCTGGAGCCTCCGTGTAAGCAAATGCTTTTGGTTCGGCCGTTACCCTGTGGCCTTTGCGCAGAATCTTCAATGTGATATCCGTATCCTCTGCCAAAGTATCATTGCTAAAGTATCCCACCTCTGAAACAACACTCTTACGCCATGCGCCAATTGCACCTGGAACCACTGTAATACAATTGAGTTCGCTAAAACTGCGTTTCTCCAGATTGAAGCCCGTTACATATTCAACATGCTGCCACAATGTCAGGAGATTGCGCAGGTTACCAATCTTCACATTTCCGGAAACCGCCGCAACTCGTTCATCAGCAAAGTGACCGACAAGCAAGGAAATGGAATTTTCCGCAATCGATGTATCAGCATCTAAAACGACGATAATCTCCCCCTCTGCCTTAAGGAATCCTTTATTGATGGCTGAAGATTTCCCGCCGTTTGGTTGTGTTAACAACCGTACCTTTGCATGATTAGCAAATGTGTTTGAAACAACAGCGCCCGTTTTGTCCGTTGATCCATCATCAACAACGATGATTTCAAAATGAGGATAGTCGCTCTTTAAAATGGAATGAATCGTATTTTCGATTACCTTTTCTTCATTGTATGCGGGAATAATTACGCTAATAATTGGTTTAAAATCAGGGTTCTTTTTCCGTTTTCCGTCATTTCTTTTATGTTTATAACTAAAATAGAGAAGAAACAGCATCCGAAATATACCAAAAGCAATACCGGCAGTGAAAAAGATCAAGCAGAGTTTCGTGAAGATAATGACGAGTGTATCTGCGATTTTATAAAAGGCCATATAGGTGCCGGAACCTTCGCGTACCGGAGGCATTGCCTCTGCCGGGGTTTTGCCTGCAAGTTGCGCGGCCGGAACAAACTTATAGCCTCTTTTATGGAGTTCATCAATAATCCTTGGAAGAGCAGCAATTGTTGCTGATCGATTGCCGCCAGAATCATGAAGCAGTATGATATTTCCTCTTGATAGTCCGTCTATTGCCCTTTTTACGATTGTGTCACTTGATTGGGTTTCCCAGTCCCTTGTGTCAATAAAAGATCCAACCATCGTATAACCCATTTCCTGCGTTTTTATGATTGGCCGCAAATCTTCTAAATCATATTCCGCATCCGTTGTAAAAGGCGGCCGGAACATTGTAGCGGTCCGTCCTGTAGCTTCCTGAATGAGCCTCTGAGTCGAATTCATCTCCATTTGCAGTTCCAATTGATTATCCTTTTTGATATCTGCATGACTGAACGTATGGTTGCCAATCTCATGCCCTTCTTTGGCGGCTCTCTGTATGATATTTGGATAAAGAGCGGCATGTTTGCCGATGACAAAGAAAGTTGCCGGTACATGTTTCTTACTGAGGATATTTAGAATCTCAGGTGTATAGGCCGGGTCCGGACCATCATCAAATGTAATGGCCACTTCTTTTTTGTCCGTATATCCAAACCGTTTTACGTAATACGGAATCGGGTATTTTTCATAGCGTTCAGAGCTTATCAAACCGTTCTCATCAACTTGAATATTTCTGGAGCCTTTATGGGAATTGGATGTTACCTTAATAAATTCTCCCGATCCAATACCAACAATAGGTGCCGGATTATCCATTTTTTGGATTTTTTCAATATTATCATCCATCTTGCCTGTATTGCTTATGAATTTCCATATGCCGGGATCTTCATAGCCAAGCTGCTGAACGGCCGCCCCTTTAACCCCATGTTCGAGGGCTAATTTAAGTTGATTATAAGTGGTTGCCGCATCCAAAAACCATGTTATATACTGTTCATTATTTTTTGTGTAACGTATATAAGGGGTTCTGCTGACTTGGTCCCAGTAAGTTTGTAATTTGGATTCAGCGGCTGAATCCATAATTTGATTAAAGTCCATATAGGTGCCGGAATCTGTACTGTTTAACTTCCATGTATAGCCGTAATTTCCTAAGCAGACAATTTCCTTTTCAGCAGGAACAGGGAGCTGCTGCAGTGTTTGCTGCGACCAATTAAGAGATGCAACAGGACCGGAATCTGTAAGTTCGTGGTGCTCATCAAAATACATAACAATGACCCGGTCTGTTTGCTTGGAAAGAGCGGCATAATCATATGCCTCATTATTCAGGTCGACACTCAGAGTGACCTGAAGATTATTAGCATGAAACAACGGGTACAGCTCGCTCATAAAGGCAGTAAACAGCTCTTTATCGCCCTCATTTATCCCTCTAAAATCAATATTGATTCCTGCGTATTGGCCCTTTTTTATTTGTTGGTATAAGGAGTTAATCATCTCCGGCCGGGAATTTTTTGAAATGAGCATCTGATGTAAGAGCTCTGCATCAGACCCGTCATTTAAATAAAAGCGGGGCATGATTTTTACATGATGCTTTTTGGCAAAATCCTCGGTGCTTTTTTCAGAAGCTTTGTTGAAAGCTTTATCAGACTCAAGGTAAAACCAATTGGGAATGAGGACACCCAAAGAATCAATATTTTTCTTTAAAGATTTTTTGCTAAGATCATCTCCGGCTGTATAAAAGCCGTAGATCTCATTTTTGCCTATTTGGGCAGCTGCCTTTTGTTTATCAAAATTTAATTTGGGGAAATCTTCTGCTGGAGCCGATATCGGTTCATTAATTGGTATCACCTTTTGGGTTTCATCTAAATCTAAAGGAGGAACGTCCGGGTTATGCACCAGACTGGCTCCGATAACTGAAACCACAATTGATAGAAAGATAATCACGAGAAGAGAGATGGACCAGACCGCAGGCCAGCGCCTTCCCGAATGATCCTGAAAAATAAAACTTTTATCCGGGTGTTTTTTTGATCCTTTAAACAAACTTTCGCTTCCCCCTTTGGTGGCAAATTGAACTGAACATTTTATCAACAACTACGCTAGTAGGAGTTACCTTTGTTTAAATTTGTCCCCTTTTCATGATATTTTTAACCGGTTATTTTATTACTGTTGAGAATATGAGATTTTTAAGATGAAAACAGCAGATTTTATTCGGAAGAAAATGCAGATTTTAATTGAGAAGAAAATAGCAGCTTAATATTGAGAAAAACTAGTTGATTTACAGTAAGTGTAAGTATATATAAATCGGGATAAAAAAAAAAATCCCATATTGTGGCTAATAGTGGAAATTAAGCGATTAACCAGATGTTTTTCTTTCATTCTCTTTGTTTCTCTTACGATTCTCGTGCTTTATTTAGAACACAATTGTACCATATAATGAACCAATAAGGAAATGTTATTGTTGGAGGGATGGTTGTTGAGGAAAAAACTCGTTCTTATTCAGTTTTCCCGGGCTCTTGTGCCGGTCTTGGTTATGCTTTTTCACGTTTCGGAGAATATGAAGGGCTACTGGGAGTATAATTTATTTGGATTTTCGTATCTTCCCGTATCGGGAGGGGTGAATTACTTTTTTGCTTTATCTGGCTTTATGCTGTACTACATATACCGGAACAGTCTGGGCCAGCCCAATCAATTAAAAGAATTTTTACTCAATCGCTTTGTCCGAATTTATCCGCTTTATTGGATTCTTACCATCATAGCTATACCTGTATTCATTCTTTATCCATTTCTAGGGTCAGGAGCTAAATTAACGCCGGGATTTATTTTTCAATCATTCCTGCTCTCTCCAACCCCAAATGATAATGGCCCTGTACTTGATGTAGCCTGGTCCTTAACTCACACTGTTTATTTTTATTTTATTTTTTCTATATTGTTTCTCTCTAAACATTCAAAATGGGTCATTGCCTGCTGGGCAGCCCTTTCACTTGCTGCCGTTTACGGAATTGGGCTGGGAGGAGACAATTATGTATCTTATTTTTTATTTGACCAGTATAATTTAATTTTCCTGTCCGGCATTCTTTGTGCGTATTTTATTACAAACTATAAATTTAATGTTAAATTGTCGGCTGTTGCTGCTGTCATAGGCTTTTTAGGGTTTCCGTTAACATGGTTAAATTATATTCATAAATGGATTACGATCGATTTTGATATCAGTACCGGTCTGGCATCCATACTCATTATTTTCGGATTGGCATCAATCGACAGCCATAAAGACATAAAAATCCCTAGACTGTTAAATTATTTAGGTAATGCTTCTTTTGCCATTTACCTTTCTCACAATCTAGCATTAAATGCACTTTGCGAATTATTTAATAAGTTTAATCTATATGATCGGTTAGGCGGAGAATTGACAAGTATGATCCTGTTACTGTTAATCACATGTGCAGGCTGCTTCGTACACTCTTTCATTGAAAAGCCGACAGTATCCAAATTGAAAAAAGTGATCCTTAAGAATCCTTCACCTGTTAAAAAAGTGAATAATATTGAGGCTTCATCCGGGGCAGGGATTTCCTAGCTGAGCTTGTTATTTATTATTTTTTAGACGTTTCTCCAATTCCTTTTTCGCCATTTCTTTCTCCCAGTCTGGATAGTCATGGTTTAAAATCCATTGTAATTGGTGATTGTCCATGTTTGATAACAGTTGACGGAAAAAAAGCTTTTTTAGTCTTTTCAAAGTTATTAGCCCCTTTAAAAGAAGGTTCATTTTGAATTATAATTTTGATATAGAAAATTTACAAATAGTTAACAAAAAGCAGCCCCTCAAAATTGACAAAGGGTTCCGTTTTGAGGTGCTTTTCTTAAAATACGTGCCGAAATGACAGTAG
>CAZAEW010000133.1:0-5694 GCA_964484065.1 uncultured Bacillus sp. | reverse complement strand
AACAATATTGTTATTTGATTTATAATGAATTAGACTCTTCATACTTATATTATATAAAAAGGTGGTATTTAACACAAATTTTTAGGAACGTTTGTTCCTTTAAAAATAAACCAACCTCACCCCATACATAAATCCAAGGGCTTGCGGTTGGCTTTTTGGTCATACTTGAGGAATCAATATTCTGGGGCTGTTGTTCTCGGAGGAAGTAAAATTAATCTTCAATGGAGTGGGAATGAGTTGAAATATTAATAAATAGCATCATTGCTGATGATCCCTTAATCGTATGCATGAGACGAAAAATCTCATTAATCGCCTCTTGGGAATAACCATTTTCTTTTTCAGTGGAAAGGATGATTTCTTCTAGCTGTTCAATATTTGGGGAGGTTTCAAACAAATACATATCCAACATAGACTCATTTGAGAATGTGTCCGACAATTGTATTGCCCCTCTTCTGCGTTTTATTCTATACAGAAGCAACCTTCGTTAATGCTTCGACCACATGTTCTTCTTTAAAGGGTTTGACAATAAAGGACTTGGCTCCGCTTAAAATGGATTCTTTTACCATAATTTCCTGTCCCATCGCAGATACCATAACCACTTTTGCTTTCGGATCATTTTTAAGTATTCCTTTCAATGATTCAATACCGTTCATTTCAGGCATAGTAATATCCATCGTTACGATATCGGGATGGCATTCCTGATATTTTCGGATGGCTATCTTTCCATCTTCCGCCTCCCCTGCAATCTCAAAACCATTTCGTTCAAGCATCAATTTAATAGACATTCGCATAAAGGCAGCATCATCGACAATGAGGACTTTTACCAAATTCACCACATCCTTGCATTACGATTTTTCAGTTATGATTCAGAATCCCTATAAAAATAGGTCTTTTTTCACATATTTCATAATCTATTATATTCTTCTGATTTTTTCGTGTAAACCGGATCAGCCGCCGTATCCTTGTTCTTGTGCATAGTTAACTAAATATTCACATATTTGCTAAATTATAAATGAAAAAAGGATGTCCTGGAAATTAACCGATTCTTTGGACATCCTCCATTGGATATTACTTTTAAAATAAATGAGATCTAGGCGTTAACTGACTTTCTAAATGTTTCAAATTCATCAATGAATTTTTTCGCGCTTTTGGCTGCATCAAGCAGATTATTCCGTTTTGCGGACAGTTCAATCATAAAGGCACTGCTTTTTAGCTCTTCCACATCGATTTGATCAGATAGTTCCTTTATTTTATGAGCAATCCCTTCAATCACACCCATTTCGCTCTTCGCAATCGCATTTCCTAGAAGGCTGATCAGGTCTGAAATATCATTGACTACAAGCAGGACTTTTTCCTGCAAGCCATTTGTTGGCGAAGGCTTTTCCGCCTCCGGCATCTCAGAAAAATAGCCGCTTTGTTCAAAAATTCGATCCAGCAAAGAAAAGAGTTCTTCCATTTCAATTGGTTTTGAAAGGTGTTCATCCATCCCTAAGGCAATGAAGTGATCCTTGTCTGCATGCGGGGCGTAGGCAGTAAGAGCAATGATCGGCGTATGCCGTGCTATCCCTTCTTTTTCTCTCATTCTTTTTGTTGCCTCAATACCATCCATTTCCGGCATGTAAATATCCATCAAAATCGCATCGTAGATATTTTGGTCATGGAGCCGGACAGCTTCAAACCCATTATTGGCAACGTCAACCATATGGCCTTTTTCTTTTAACATTCGGGATAGCACCCTCTGACTGACGGTATTATCCTCAACAAGCAGGATTTTCATTCCTGCTTTTGACTTGGCTGCTGTTAATTTTGAGGAAGTTTGAGTTTCTTTTAGTCTTTCTGCTGTTTGAAGTTTAACCGTAAAATAAAAATGACTGCCTTTGCCTTTTTCGCTTTCGGCCCAAATTTTTCCGCCCATCAGCTCGACAAGCTGTTTCGAAATCACAAGTCCAAGTCCCGTACCGCCAAACTTTCGGGTGATTGACCCGTCTACCTGGCTGAAGGACTGAAACAGCTTTCCCATATCTTCTTTTGCAATCCCCATCCCTGTATCAGAGATGATAAACTTTAATTCTACCGATTCATTACTTGTGTTTTCGCTTTTGACTGAAACGGTAACCTCCCCTTTTTCTGTAAACTTAATGGCGTTGTTGATAAGATTATTTAATATCTGTTGGAGGCGATTTGGGTCACCCTCTAATAGATGGGGGATGCTTGATGAAAAAGAATAGTTTAACCCAAGACCTTTTTGAGCCGCAAAGACACTGTGGGTTTTAATGGTTTGCTCTACTAATTTTCTAATATCAAAGCCAATATTCTCCATGACAAGCTTTTCTGCTTCTAGTTTTGAAAAGTCGAGAATATCATTAATCATGTGAAGGAGTGTATTTGCACAAGATTTAGCGGTTAGCAGATTTTCCTTTTGTTCAGGGTCTAAATCCTTTAATAGCGTAATGTCGATCATTCCAATAATACCGTTGATCGGCGTCCGGATTTCATGGGTCATGTTGGCTAAAAACTCACTTTTAACGCGGCTTGCTTCCTCAGCTGCTTGTTTTGCTTTTAAGGCCGCCATTTCTTTTTGTTTATTATCGGTGATGTCGACTAATGAAACAAACACCTTTCGTTCGCCATCCGTATGGAGCGGGGTAATGCTGGAAACAAACCATTTTTCAAGTTTTTGTCCGCCTTGCAAAACTACTTTATTAAATTCAAGGTTTTCCGTTGTTTTTTCTTGATCAATGGCTTTTAGCGCGGCTTTTCTAAAGTCACATACATTGCACTTCTGTCCAAATCCGCATCCTTTTTCGTCTTCCAAGCTCCCGATGCATTGGAAGGCGTCTCCGAATTTTTTTCCGATTACTTCATTTTTTTGCTGGTCAATAATCTTTAATGCTGCATTATTTATCTCTTCAATCGTAACATCTTGATTTAAAATGACCATCCCGATCGGGCTGGATTTAAAAATTAATGTTAGATTGTCATGACTGCCGGCAGCTCCCTGCGACAACGATTGTATCTCCGACATGTTTCCCACCTTGCTCATTTTTATAGTATTTCTCTTCTTGAATTTGTTTTGTTATTGTTCTAAATGATTTTTGACTAAGATGAAAATCCTCATTATTTGCGCTGGATGACTAGTCTAATAGGAGTAAAAAGAGGGCGAAGATAGGATGATTTCATTTGATCAAGAGGTGCTAAATAAGTAAATAGAACTATATTTATTATAACTAGGAAATTTTTCTATGTAAACAAATGGATGGAAAATACCAATCTATGTTAATAGTAAAAAAGCTCATCCTTTGAATGAGCTTTTTTACTATTAGTATATTTTTAACAGGCTACGAACCCCATCAATAATATCAAAAGGTGTTACTCCATATCGGGATAAGGTTATGGCTTTTTCTTCTCCAGCTCTTGCATGGATATAGCTGGCAGAAACGAGAGCATTTATCGGTGCAGCACCTTGAGCTAAAAACGAGGCTATCAAGCCAGTCAGTACATCGCCGCTTCCGCCTTTTCCAAGCGCATCATTGCCGCTCGGGTTTATATATACATTTCCATCCGGATCAGCAATGATTGAACGATGACCCTTTAACAGTAAAAAGACGTCATATTCTCTTGCAAAATTTTTTGCTATTTCGATGCGGTCAGCCTCTAGTTCTTTTACCGATTTATTTATTAGTCTTGCCATTTCTCCAGGATGAGGAGTGAAAATCACAGGACCCTTGTATTGCCTTACTAACTCTAAATTGTTCCTTAATAAATAAAGCGCATCTGCATCGACAACAACCGGCTGATTATCTAACGATATAATCAACGATTTTATCCATTTTTCTCCTCCAAAAAATCGGCTCATCCCTGGACCAATTGCAATACTATCAAATTGATCAAGTTTTAGCTTAAGTTCATCTATAGCTTTTGGATCAAAGTGCCCATCAGTTTCTGATAACGGCAAAAACAATGACTCCGGATTTTGTGCAGCAGCAATCGGATAAATAGTTTCCGGAATCCCTAACGTGATTAAGCCAGCACCGGAATGTAAAGCCGCTTTTGCTGAAAAAATGGGAGCTCCAACAAAATTTCGGGAACCTCCCAGTATTAGAACGTGCCCAAACGTTCCTTTATGGCCATTTTGCGGTCTTTTGGGAATAGAAGCCTGAACAAGCTTCTCTGTAATTACTTTGGGCAAATCAAGGCACAATTCTTTTGCAATGGAGGGAGGCACGGAAATATCAACCACTTTCCACTCACCAACATGCATAGGACCGTCGTTTAAGAAAAATCCTTTTTTCGGAAAAACAAAAGTAATGGTTTTTGTTGCCTTAATGGCTTCCCCTTCTACTTTCCCCGTATCGCTGCTTACGCCTGAAGGAATATCAACGGAAATGATCAGCTTTTCTCCTTCGATTTCATTAACCAGTGAAATCACTTGAGCAAAAGGTTCTCTAACAGGACCATTCACCCCAGTGCCTAAAATTGCATCCACAATGATGTCTGCCTGCTGCAATCTATCCTTTAAGTCCTGCATATTATCTGCATTAAGATAAAAGATCGGCAATCCCCGATTTATGTACACATCATAATTGATTTTTGCATCTCCTTTGATTCGGTCCGGGTTTACCAGAAGGCATAAAAGAGGTTCCCATCCCAAGTCAAACAATCTGCGCGCGACTACAAACCCATCGCCGCCATTATTTCCCCCTCCTGCAAGCACGATCATTTTTGGGTTTTGACAAGGTGAACTGTCAATAATCTCATCAACCACCTTTGCTCCTGCATTCTCCATCAGGACAACCCCAGGCAGGCCAATTTCTTCAATAGTATACTTGTCCATCTGCTGCATATCCTTTTGTCCAGCTGCAAACATCTAATGCCCCCTTTCCCTTAATAATAAGACTTTCAATCATTGTGTTTCTAAAAAACTACAATGGTTTAAGTTATATGGTGTATGTGTTAGTAGATCTTATAACACTTTCAATTGTACACTATCATATTTAAATTAATCCATGCTGTGCCTACCCGCCAATACCAATTTCAATCCACACACTCACGAGGAGTGCGACAGAAGATTTACATCGCTATTTGGCTTACTTAATAATTTCAATCCACGCACTCACGAGGAGTGCGACTTCCGCTTAATTTTTTTCTTTCTTTCGGTTTCATATTTCAATCCACGCACTCACGAGGAGTGCGACATGGGTTATGTGGAAATTGAGTTTTTACAATATCATTTCAATCCACGCACTCACGAGGAGTGCGACGGTCATTTTCTGGGGTAATGCCCAGTACTTGAGATTTCAATCCACGCACTCACGAGGAGTGCGACTGTACTCCAATTAACTGATTTTTTGTATTGAGAGTATTTCAATCCACGCACTCACGAGGAGTCCGACGTTAAATACAGAATTAGACGTGACAAATCTTCCGGTTTCATTCCTTTTAAATCAGCAATATTTCAATCCACGCACTCACGAGGAGTGCGACGTTTTGTGTTGATTTTCAGGAGCATTAACGGTGTATTTCAATCCACGCACTCACGAGGAGTGCGACATGGCACACAAGCAGCGATTAAAGCTGGATATGCGATTTCAATCCACGCACTCACGAGGAGTGCGACATTGCTGGCAACATTCCATGCAATGAGAGAGACAGTATTTCAATCCACGCACTCACGAGGAGTGCGACCGCTTGTTG
>CAZAEW010000132.1:1407-5897 GCA_964484065.1 uncultured Bacillus sp. | reverse complement strand
TCAAAGTTAATAAAATTTCGTAGAAACCTTGATAAATAAAGAAAAAGCCGTATGCTAATTCATACGTCAATTCTTGTGTCATTTAATAAGAAAGCACCCGAAAACGGAACCCTTTAGGAACAGCGGTATGCTTTTTTTCTTCTTCAAGTGACGAGGGAGGTTTGTTGAATAGAAAAAAATACAAAAGGGAAAATAATAAACATTTGATACAAGAGAGTGAAAAAATGAAATCAACCTACCCAAGTTATGGTGAAATACAAAAAATCGATTATAAATTAACGGAAATGAAAAATGAATATTGGTTCCATCACGACTTGTTTACATTTCAATGGTGGTTACTTTTGTTTGTTTTTATTTTCCCTTGGATGGTATGGTGGAGATATGTTGATAAAAATAGATTAAAGGATATTTTACTTTTTGGGAGTTTATTAATGGTTTTGGTTGGACTTCTGGATGATATAGGGGTTAATGCTCATCTTTGGTCGTATCCCTATAATTTATTACAAGTAATGCCTCGATTAATCGCAGTTGATAATGGAATACTGATCATTGCTCATATGACTATTTATCAATTTTTCAAAACATGGAAATCATTTATATTGGCCAATTTAATAATGGCAACCATTTTTACTTTTATATTTGAACCTTTGTCCGTTTGGATAGGTATTTACAAATTAGAAAATTGGAAATATATATACTCACTTCCACTTTACGTTGCAAAAGCTGTGTTTGTAAAATGGTTAGTTCAAAGAATAAATTTAAGTAAAAGATCCTAATTTTATTAATTCCAAACTGTTTGTCTCACTACATTCTGGTGAATAGTTTCACTTCGGGGGCTTTTCTTAAAGAGTTGACTGCCCCAGATGGCAGTCTTTTGTTATTGAGTTAACGGATTAGTAAAAAAAGTGGGTATAATATGGGCGGTAGCTATTGTTGTTTTAACTATTACACTATATAATGTAATAGTGGAGTGGAGGAAGAGGAAATGAATGATGACTTTTGTAGTTGTACACCCAAACCCCAACTAACGGAACGTCCCTTGTTGGATATAGAAATTGCTGATAATTTAAGTGAAACATTTAAAATTTTATCGAACGGGACTCGTCTTCGAATATTACACGCTTTGGTTCGGAAATCAAATTTATCCGTTAGTGAGATTGCAGAACAACTTGAAATGAAACCTCAAGCCATTTCCAATCAGCTTCAACGCTTGGTTGATAAAGGCATTGTGCGTTCGTATCGTGAAGGCAATTTTATTCGTTACAGAATTGTCGATGCGTGTGTTCTTACCCTTTTAGACCAAGGGCTTTGTTTAACGGAAGATTTACCAAAATAGGAGGAAATTCAGGATGGAAAAATGTGCACGGCCTAACTGTAATTGTCTTGTAGGTGAAAACAAAGTAGAAGTAGAAGGAAAGGTTTATTGTAGTCAGGAATGTGCAAACAATTGCACAGATGAAAAATGTGTATGCCAATCTTGTAGTTGTGACAAAGCTGTTTAAAAAAGAGTAGTGTTTGTGATTAGATTGTAGTTATTATGACTACAATCTTTTTTTATGAAGAGATTATTTTATTTTTAAAAAAAGAAATAAAGAACACTCCACTATTTAATACCAAATAATGGAGGTGTTTTAGATTGCATATTCGGCTAGGATTCATGTACAGATAATTCCTTTCGATTCGGGGATAATGGCGGCTCTTCCATCCATTCATGGCTGATTAATAAGGCAGCACAGTCGCTTCCATATGCCTCCACCTCCAGCATAAGTCGGGAGTACATGACGATTAAATCAACTCGATGGCACTGGGCCAATGACAATCCATACGTTCCAAGCCCATAAGAATTTAACAGGGAAACATGAATCAGCATCAGTCTGTCAGAGAAAGGGGCCTCTGTGCTATCCAATACTTCACTGTCAAAGGAATGTGGAATTGTAATATCTCCTTCGAGTAAAATATCGGAAAACATTTTAAAGTATTTTTTAGACAGCTTATGTCCTTTTAAAAAGTTTTCCCGCACTTCTTTTTCTTTTGCTACTTGGCTGAATCCCATCATAAGGGCCTTTCCAATGGCGTTTGATTCGGCATTATAAAAGAGCCGGGAAATTTCCAAAACATTTAACGGTCTTCTCCTGCTCTCAAAGCCATGAAAAATATTTTTCTGCTTTACAAAATGCACTTCTTTCGGTGTGGAAATATAAGGGTGACGGATATAAAGACCTTTTGTAATCATCATATCCGTCACCATTTGGTCTACCTTTTCAAGCATATGATGATTTTCCAAAAACGTATTTCGAATATCCTCGCGGGAACATTCGATAAAAGCCAAGCTATATTGCGAAAGAGCAAATCTTGCCATCCCTTTTATATATTGAAGGTAAAAAATATCAGAAAACAAGCGCGAGGCAGCCAGGTTAATGTCTTCTTCTGTAATTCCTCTCGGAACAGGGATCTCTTCATTTTCTAAATGAACGGCGAAGTGAGTATAGATTTTTTTCGAGACCTTATGGCAGTGTTCGATAAACGCTTTCATTTCGTTATCGTTCACATGCTGCAGAAAATGTGAGAATACATGATGCACCAAGGTTTCTGCCATATATCCATTCCAAAGATGGGAAATCTCAACGGCTGTCAATTTCAACTGATCAGGTGTTGTGTTCATGCTGCCTCCAAATTCCTTCTTTTTACGGATAGTTTTTCTTAAAGAGTGAAAAAGTAACCTTTTTTTTTCAGTGATGTTTTTTCAAAAATTGAAGAACCGTTTCAATAACGGAGTCAGCTTCGCAATCCCGGCAAATTTGGTGATTGGACGATGGAAGATAATGCAATTCTTTTTCCGTTGATGAAGCAACAGAATAAATAAATTGGGAACTTCTCGGATCTGCCGTCTCATCCTTTTGTCCATGAATAATGCATATGGGAATAGAAATCTGCCGGAAAATCCTTTTTGCCTGGCGAACAACTTTATAAAACTGGACAAAATTATAAATTGGTGCGGAACGGATAAATGGCTGACGATTGACAACGGTTTTGCCTGACAATGAACGAGCTTTTCTGGACTGCTGGAAAAATGTCGCCAATTTCATTCGCAATAAGGTTGGCGTAAGGACGTATACCGCCGGGGAAAGTAAAATCAGTGTGAAAATGGGATAACGCTTCGCAATAATGGACGCGATCATTGCCCCCATCGAAAACCCAATTAAATGAACCTTCTTCTTTTCTTCTATTGCCTGTTTCACCATGTTTTCTATCATTAGGATCCAATCCAGCGCAGTGACTTTCTCCATCCTCTTTTTGTCCGGACTGTGTCCAGGCAACAATGGGGTCATGACTTCGTAACCCATTCGCTCCAAGGCAGTTGACAATGGTTCTACTTCCCAAGGGTTTCCTGTGAATCCATGAATAACAATACATAATTCCTGATTCATGAAAAAAATCTCCTCTGCTGTTGTCTAACACGGGATCTGGGGAATGATAAAAGCTGAAACATCCATAGTTTGCCGGTGTAAACATCGTAAAATACATAATTAGAGGTGATTGGATATGCCCTTTATGATGGCGAATGGCTGCAAACTCTATTTTACCGTTCAAGGCCAAGGGACTCCCATCCTCTTCATTCATCCCCCGGTACTTAACCATCTTAATTTTGAGTCCCAAATGAAGGAATTATCAAAGTATTTCAAGGTGGTTTCCTTTGATATTCGAGGGCATGGAAGAAGTTCATGTTCGAAACAGCCGTTAGATTATCCTTTGATTGTGAATGATATGGAGCAATTATTAAATCATCTTGGAATTCAAAGCGCCTTTATTTGCGGCTATTCTACAGGAGGAACAATTGCGCTTGAATTTTTACTGTCTAAAGCGGACCGGGCCTGCGGCGGGATTGTGATCAGCGGGATGTCTGAAGTTAGTGATTGGTATTTAAAAAATCAAATTGTCTTAGCCATTGCCCTTGCAAAGCTAAAGGCTCTTTCTGCGTTAAATTTTTCTATATCATGGACAAATGCAGATAACAAATCATCATTTTGGAAGATGTTTAAGGAAAACCAAAACGGATCGGTACAAAATATGGAGCAATATTATAAGTGCAGCTTGACCTATAATTGTACAGAGCAATTAAAGAAAATAAAAAGTCCCGTTTTATTAATCTATGGACAAAAAGATAAACGTTTTTATCGTTATGCTCATTTATTGGACGAAAAATTGCCGAATGGTGAATTAAAATGGGTTCAGCAAGGCAAGCATCAGATCCCAGCCAAATCAGCCTTTGAATTAAATGGTCTAATTAAGCAGTTTATTGACAGGCATACGGAACAGTAAGGATGCACCTCAATGTGTTTAACAAACCATTTGCCATATTAGTCTCTTGCTTGTATGTGAGGGAAGCTCTCGGTGCCCGAGAAGGCAAAATTGAGTGAGATACGGTCATCGACGGAGGCTCTCGATGCCCGAGAAGGCAAATTCAGCGGGATACGGTCATCGACGGAGGC
>CAZAEW010000132.1:0-1307 GCA_964484065.1 uncultured Bacillus sp. | reverse complement strand
CTCGATGCCCGCAATGGAAAAATCGAAGGGGGAAGGGTAACTGAAGAAGAGATTTAAAAATTTTCAAATCATAAATATAGAAAAAACCACCTAAAATAGGCAGTTCAAAGGTTGTTTTTATCAGAATGCTTTTTCTTATTTGCTGATGAAATCCTTAATGTTGATGGATCCATTTTTGAATAAGATTGAAGATTTGGGGGTTTTTTGAAAAGATAAAAAAATGTTCGTTCCTTCTCTATGTATGGTATTTAGGAATAGCTCAGCAATTTCGGGATCAAATTGAGTGCCTTTATTATTCTCAATCTCACTTATTGCATAATTTAGATCCATCGCATTTCTATAGGAGCGATTCGTGGTCATCGCATCAAACGCATCAGCCACACACATGATTCGTGCAACTAAGGGTATTTCTTCACCCTTTAACCCCTTCGGATATCCTTTTCCATCATATCTTTCGTGATGGTAGAGAACCATATCAAACACACCGATTTCGGCAATACTTGAAATATGTTTGATGGTGTTATAGCCTACCATTGGATGAAGTTTAATTTGTTCGTACTCCTCTTTTGTTAAACGGTTTGGCTTCGTTAGAACGGGCTCCGAAATCCCTATTTTGCCAATGTCGTGCAATAAACCTCCAATAAAGACAGCTTCACACTGTTCTTTTGGCAATTCTAGTTCTTCAGCAATCATGAGTGCATATCTTGCAACATTTTCAGAATGATTACCAGTATAGCGGTCTCTTGAATCTAAAGATTTCGATAAAGCCACTATTAATTCTGTCCTCAGTTTCTTTATATTTAAAAATTGGTTGGTAACCGTATAAGAAAGATAAGTAATCAATAAATAAATGAACAGATTCACTGAAAATGCAGTAGAACTTTGATATTTTCCAATAACAAAATAATGAATAACTAACCCAAATGAACTAAAAATGAGCAAATACCATTTGGGGAAATTCCACAAACTGATACCCAAAAAAAGAAAAGTAATCGCAAATAATGAGTAATATTCATTATTCCAAAAGGTTATAAAAGGCACTGCCACTAACAAAATAAGTAATATGTAGCGGAAATATTTTAGCTTTTTTGTGGTGGAAAAACGTTTGGTTTTCAGAAAAACCACCTCTATTGTGATCTGATAATTAAGCGCTTACATTATTGCTAACCATATGTATTAGAAAATGAATGAGGATAGAAAACAGAAGATTTTTAGTAATTATAACAATGTTATAAATTTGTGAAAACGACTAATGTTACAGAAATTATAGTAAGGTGGAATTTTTATAAAAAAACCCTGAATCGCAA
>CAZAEW010000131.1:0-6084 GCA_964484065.1 uncultured Bacillus sp. | reverse complement strand
GGCTTTGACGTTTTAACGAGGCCGATCCCCTCGACTCGCAACCTAAGCTCGAACTACCCCTGTCGAATCCGTAGCGTCCCCATTGTAAAATGGTCAGCCAGCGTATGAGGCAAGCTTGACGTTAGGATACCCAAGAATACTTGAGCTTTAAGTTATTGCCGCAATCCCTTGCGACATTTATTATTATAGCACACTATTAGTAAATATCAATTGTAAGTATTTGTAAGACATCTACATTTTTTGACGGTCGCGGAAAGCACGCTCGATTTCGCGTTTGGCTTCTTTTTTCTTCAAGTCTTCACGCTTATCGTAATTCTTTTTCCCTTTGGCTAAACCAATCAATACTTTTGCATAGCCATTTTTCAGATAAACTTTTAACGGCACAAGCGCATACCCGGTTTCCTTCGCTTCACCATAAAGCTTGGCAATTTCCCGATTGTGAAGCAATAGCTTTCGCGGCCGGAGCGGATCATGATTATAGCGGTTTCCCTGTTCATACGGACTGACATGCATGCTGTACAACCAGGCTTCGCCATTTTGGATTCTGGCATAGGATTCTTTTAAATTACATTTGCCGGCGCGAATGGACTTGATTTCCGTCCCCTGCAAAACAAGACCAGCTTCATACGTTTCTTCAATAAAATAATCATGATAGGCTTTTTTATTCTGCGCTACCATTTTCCCCTCACCTTTTGGCATCTTCCCACCTTCTTTCAGTGCTTATATTGTAGCAGACTTCAGCAGAAACTAAAAGAGAGCTTTTTTTCGGTAAATGCATTGTTATGCGCTATGGGATATTCTTGTTATTTTTAACAAATAATAATAAAAAATCATTGTAAGGAGTACCGAATGGAAACAGCACATAACACAAAATTAACAGGCCCTGAAATCACAAGTCTGTGGACACAATATCAAGGCGACTCTTTAAATCTCCGTGTGAATACATATATGTACCAGCATCTTGATAGCGGAAACCAAAATATACAATCCATCTTCAAAGATGCCATTGCGACATCTGAAAATAACTTAAGTGAAATTGAAGCCATCTTCAAACAGGAAGGGTATCCGATCCCCTTGGGGTTCTCGCAGCAGGATGTAAATTTGGATGCTCCAAAGCTGTATTCTGATAGTTTATGTCTGCAATACCTTCATGAAATGACGATCCATGGGCTCTCAGCCTATTCTGTCGCCTTCACTGTCTCAACCCGCAGTGACATACGCAAGTTTTATGAAGACAAAATCCATGACAGCATTCAACTATACAACCAAACCGTTGATGAACTGCTTTCGATGGGACTCTACCATCGTCCTCCATATATTCCTATTCCGGGTGGAATTGATTTTATTAAATCAGAGAATTTTTTTTCCGGCTTTTTCAATGATAAACGAGAGCTGAACGGAAGTGAAATAAGCAATTTATTTTTTAATTTGAAAAAAAGTATTCTGACCAAGGCCATTCTGACAGGGTTCAATCAAGTGGCAAAATCCGAAGAGGTTCGAGACATACTGAGAGCCGGGATTAAAATCAAAAAAAAGCATATCAATACTTTTTGTAAAATTTTAACAAATGATAATCTTTCCTCACCGCCTTTATGGGATTCGGATGTCACTGACTCCACCATTTCTCCTTTTTCGGATAAATTGATGATGCATCTAACCGGATTCTTATTTAATACAGCCATTTCCTATTACGGTGCTGCATTAGGAGCTTCGATGCGTACAGATTTGATTATCCAATATGAACGATTTATCTTCGAAAACCTGAGGTATGCGGAAGATTGGGCAGATTTTATGATTAAGAATGAATGGCTGGAGCAGCCGCCCAAAGCAAGCGAGCGAAAAAAATTAGCTGAAAGCGACTAAAAAAGGTAAGCGTATGCTGCTTACCTTTTTTTGTTTGTTCTTATCGTTTCTTTTTTCGCTTTGTGCTTTTAGACTTTGGAACATTCTCGTAATACTTTCGCTTCTTCTTTTTGCCGCCTTGTTCGCCCTGATTATGACCGTTGTCTCCGCCTTTCCCGCGGCGCGGCTTTCGTTCGTTACTTCCCGTTTTAAATACCTTCGCGGTCTCAGGACGCTCCCGCCGGCGCGTACCCTTCATGCCAACGATTTCAAAATCGATGGAGCGCTCATCTTTATTCACTTTCACAACACGAACGGTAATCTCGTCGCCAATTCGGAAGACATTTCCGGTTCTCTCGCCAATCATTGCAAAGTGGCGCTCATCAAAGCGGTAGTAGTCATCCGTCATATAGCTGACATGAACAAGTCCTTCAATCGTATTCGGAAGTTCAACGAACATGCCAAAGTTCGTGACGGAACTAATGATGCCGTCATATTCTTCTCCAATCTTATCTTCCATGTACTCCGCTTTTTTCAGCTCATCGGTTTCACGCTCAGCCTCAACTGCGCGGCGCTCCATTTTTGAAGAGTGCTCGGCAATTTCCGGCATCTGAGCATTCCATTTTTCGCGCGTTGCTTCATCAAGCTTGCCTTCGATGAGATACGTGCGGATCAAACGATGGACGATGGTATCTGGATAGCGGCGGATCGGCGATGTAAAGTGAGTATAAAATTCCGTCGATAAACCAAAGTGGCCCAAACATTCCGGATCATATTTTGCCTGCTGCATTGAGCGCAGCATGACGGTAGAAATAACCATCTCTTCCGGCTTGCCCTGGACCTCTTCAATAATTTCCTGAAGTGCTCTCGGGTGCACGGAGTTGGCGGTTCCTTTGACAATATAGCCAAAGTTGGTAATAAACTCGAAAAAGCGGCGCAGTTTATCTTCCTTCGGATCTTCATGAATCCGGTAAATAAACGGCACATCGAGCCAGTGGAAATGCTCCGCAACCGTTTCGTTGGCCGCAAGCATAAATTCCTCAATTAAACGCTCCGCGACAGAACGCTCACGTATCACCACATCAGTCGGGTGGCCATTTTCATCCACGAGCACTTTTGATTCTTTAAAATCAAAATCGATTGCGCCCCGCTTCATTCTTTTTTCCCGTAAAATCGAGGCCAGTTCCCCCATCAATTCGAACATTGGCACAAGCGATTCGTAGCGGGATCTTGTTTCTTCATCCTTATCGATGAGAATCCGGTTCACGTCATAATACGTCATCCGCTCCGTCGTCTTAATCACACTTTGAAAAATTTCATGGCTGACAACAGTGCCTTCGGGGTCAATTTCCATTTCACAAGATAAGGTCAAACGGTCCACCTTCGGATTAAGTGAGCAAATTCCGTTTGAGAGGCGGTGCGGTATCATTGGGATAACGCGGTCTACTAAATAAACACTCGTGCCCCGATCCGCAGCTTCGCGGTCAATTGGTGTTCCTTCTTGGACATAATAGCTAACATCAGCGATATGAACGCCGAGTTTATAGTTTCCGTTTTCGAGTCTTGTGACCGTTACGGCATCGTCGAGATCTTTCGCATCTGCTCCGTCAATTGTCACAATCACTTCATTGCGCAGGTCGCGGCGGTTGACGAGTTCCCTTTCATCAATGGTGTCTGGAGTGTCCTCCGCCTGCTTGAGGACCTCGTGCGGGAATTCAAGCGGCAGCCCGTGCTTATGAATGACGGAAAGAATATCGACACCCGGATCATTTTTGTGGCCGAGAATTTCGATGATTTCCCCTTCCGCACTTTTTCGCCCCTCCGGGTAGGTAGTCAGTTTGACGACCACCTTATGTCCCTCGACAGCTCCTTTGGAAGCTGCTTTTGGGATAAAAATGTCGCTCGCAAATTTTTTATCATCGGGAATCACAAAGCCAAAATGTTTGCTCTCGACATAGGTTCCAACTATTTGCTGAATTCCGCGCTCTAAAATGCGGATGATCGTTCCTTCGCGTCGCTGCCCGGAACTTTCCCCGGAGATTCGGACCATGACGGTATCGCCATGCATGGCATTATTCGTTTCGGTCGGCGGGACGAAAATATCATCCATTCCTGGTTCGTCAGGGATCACAAACGCAAACCCTTTCGCATGTCCTGACAGCCTGCCGCGGACAAGGTTCATTTTTTCCGGCAGCCCGTAGCGGTTGCTGCGTGTCCGGACGACAAGTCCTTTTTCTTCCATATAAACAAGTGCTTTGACAAAGTCTTTAAAATCGCTGCTGTCTTCAATACCAAACGCTTGTTCAAGCTCTTGAACGGTCAGCGGCTTATAGGCCTCGTCCTTCATATAATTTAAAAGCTTTTCCACATGCTTTTGAATCGATTCTTCCAACTAAATCCCTCCTTATTCCTTAATCAATCCAATCTAATTTTTCTAAAAAGGCAAATACGTCTTGATGAAGCTGATCGCGTTCTTGATCAATCGTGATGACATGCCCAGATTGTTCATACCATTTTAATTCTTTTAAATGAGATTCTACTCCGTTGTAGATGATGTTCGCGCTGTCGGGGTTAATCATCTGATCATGCCGTGCCTGAACGACAAACGTGGGAGCATAAATCAAGTCAACATTTTGGCGTACTTCCGTGATCAACGCCTGCAGTGCTTTTAATGTCTTCATTGGCGTCTTTTTAAATCTTTGCATTTCTTCTTCAATTTGGACGGGCGGCTTGCCTTCATGCTTTTTATATTCGCGGGCATAGTCCAAAATTCCTTGGTACATCATTTCCTCACTTTTGATGTACATCGGGGCGCACATTGGAATAATTCCCTTTATAGGAACAGTGTAACCTAATTTTAAAGAAAATACCCCGCCTAGTGATAGTCCTGCCGCGGCAATTTCATGATATCCTTTATTTTTTAAAAATTGGTACCCTTCCTGGACATCTTTCCACCAGTCCTCAGGGCCAGTATGGACCAGTTCCTCCGGCGGAACGCCGTGTCCTTTGTAATGAGGGGCATAGCAGGTGTAGCCCTTTTTTTCTAAAAACCGGCCGAGCATGCGCACATCGGCAGAGTTTCCCGTAAAACCGTGCAGCAGGAGCACGGCTCTTTTTCCAGCTTCAAAAAAGAACGGCTTTGGTGCGTTGACTTTCATAGTGAGTTCTCCTTTTTTATTCGCTGCTCTTAGTTTAAGCAAAGGGGCAGGCTACATGCCAGAGAAAAGGCTTCGTTTTGCTGCCGGCTGTAATTATCATAATATTGTAACTTCTTTTATTGTTGGTTGTTCATTACAATGAGGGTAAAAAGGAGGATGCCCATGATAGCAAATCAACGTTTTGAGTCAAAAGAATTTAGTTTCTAAGGCGTTTGAATCTGCGAATGTGTTTGTCAGCGAAGGATGCAAGTCATTTTTCAACTCTTGATAAAGGATTTGAAGGTGAGCTGAAGTTTGACAAAATGCTTGAACCCATCTCGGAAAAATTGCTTATTATTAATGATTTGCTGCTGGAACATAACCATACACTCTTTCAAATTGATACAACGATGATCTTTCGCGATACGCTTTCCTTTTTCGATGTGAAAAATTTTGAAAATGACTACATTATGAAAGGTGATAAATGGTATACACTGGCTGGCAGTGATGTAAAGAGTCCCTTGCACCAAAAAGATCGCGCTGAAATCTTGTTTCGAGGATTGCTTCACGATCTTGGCTATAAATTCCCCATTGATTCATCACTGGTTTTTGTGAACCCCCAATTTTACCTTTACCAAGCAACTCCAAATCTCCCCATTATTTTTCATCATCAAATTGACCGCTTAATGACCCAATTAATAAGAAAATCCGGAAATTTAAAGGATCATCATTATCAGCTGACTGAAAAGCTGATTTCTCTTAACATAACAGATCCCCCATTCACTCGGGTGCCCGAGTACACCTATGAGCAGCTAAAAAAAGGACCCAGCTGCGCCTGCTGGCGGGGGTTTATGAAGTACTATAATAGGGATAAATTAGTTTGTCCGGTGTGTGGACGAATAGAAAGCATAGATTCGGTAGTTATGCGAAATGTAGATGAGTTTACAATGCTGTTCCCAGACCGAAAAATAACAACAAAATCTATTTTTGACTGGTGCGAGCTTATTTCGGAGAAAAATATCTGGAGAATTCTAAGTAGGAACTATAACCAACTGGGGCATGGGAAATCAACGATTTATATTAAGTAAGTAAAAAAAGAAAATCT
>CAZAEW010000130.1:0-6363 GCA_964484065.1 uncultured Bacillus sp. | reverse complement strand
TTGCACTCCGTACTATTAAGGAGGTTAGGATAATGAAAGTAAGACCATCTGTAAAACCGATCTGCGAAAAGTGCAAAGTTATCCGTAGACGCGGAAAAGTTATGGTTATCTGTGAAAACCCTAAACATAAACAAAAACAAGGCTAATATTGAAGGAGGTGCTTTTTCTTTATGGCACGTATTGCTGGTGTAGATATTCCACGTGAAAAACGTGTAGTTATCTCTTTAACTTACATCTATGGTATTGGTAAACCAACTGCACAAAAGATCCTAGCAGGAGCTGGTGTATCTGAAGATACACGTGTGCGTGATTTAACAGAAGACGAATTAAACAAAATTCGTGATATTATTGACAAATTAAAGGTTGAAGGTGACCTTCGCCGTGAGGTTTCTCTTAACATCAAACGTTTAATGGAAATCGGCAGCTATCGCGGATTGCGTCATCGCCGTGGTTTACCGGTTCGTGGACAAAACACGAAAAACAATGCTCGTACACGCAAAGGTCCTCGTAAGACTGTAGCGAACAAGAAGAAATAATCGGTAAAGGAGGTACTATTTAAATGGCTCGTAAAACGAATACACGCAAACGCCGTGTGAAAAAGAATATTGAATCTGGTATTGCACATATCCGTTCAACATTTAACAATACAATCGTAACAATCACTGATATCCATGGTAATGCAATCTCTTGGTCAAGTGCTGGTGCGCTTGGATTCAAAGGTTCACGTAAGTCTACTCCATTTGCAGCTCAAATGGCAGCAGAAACTGCAGCTAAAGCATCTATGGACCATGGCATGAAAACTTTAGAAGTTACAGTAAAAGGCCCTGGTGCAGGCCGTGAAGCAGCAATTCGTGCATTACAGGCAGCTGGTCTTGAAGTAACAGCTATTAAAGACGTAACGCCTGTTCCACATAATGGCTGCCGTCCGCCAAAACGTCGTCGTGTTTAATTTTTCTGTATAGAATTTGTATCCTTGTCAATAATGGGATATGATAGTATTTTACTGTAATTCTTACAGAAACTTTATTCCAGTTGTTGTGCACAAAACGGGAACGTATACATGGGGGAATTTCGGTTAGAGTGTGTTCCTAGCCGGGTTTTCGACGTTTTGAAGGAGGGTTATTTGATGATCGAAATAGAAAAACCAAAAATCGAAACGGTTGAGATCAGCGATGATGCCAAGTACGGTAAGTTCGTAGTAGAACCACTTGAGCGTGGATATGGTACCACTTTGGGTAACTCCTTACGTCGTATCCTATTATCTTCACTCCCAGGTGCCGCAGTTACATCGATTCAAGTCGATGGGGTACTTCATGAGTTCTCAACAATTGAAGGCGTCGTAGAGGATGTAACTTCCATTATTTTAAACATTAAAAAATTAGCTCTAAAAATCTACTCTGACGAAGAGAAGACATTGGAGATCGATGTACAGCAAGAGGGACCTGTCAAAGCAGGAGATATTACTCATGACAGCGACGTTGAGATCTTAAATCCAGATCTTCATATTGCCACATTAGCCGCAAATGGCCATCTTCGCATGCGTTTAACTGCAAGACGCGGACGGGGTTATACTCCAGCCGAACAAAATAAACGTGAAGATCAGCCAATTGGTGTGATTCCAATTGATGCAATTTATACACCTGTTTCACGTGTATCTTATCAGGTAGAAAACACTCGTGTTGGGCAAATGTCTAATTACGATAAGCTGACCCTTGATGTTTGGACAGATGGAAGCACTGGGCCAAAAGAAGCGATTGCACTTGGTTCGAAGATTTTAACTGAGCATTTGAATATTTTTGTCGGATTAACTGACGAAGCTCAAAATGCTGAGATCATGATCGAAAAAGAAGAAGACCAAAAAGAAAAAGTTCTGGAAATGACAATTGAAGAACTTGATCTATCGGTTCGTTCTTATAACTGTTTAAAACGTGCTGGAATTAACACTGTTCAGGAATTAGCTAATAAGACTGAAGAAGACATGATGAAGGTACGGAATTTAGGACGCAAATCACTTGAAGAAGTGAAAGCGAAACTAGAAGAACTTGGATTAGGCTTACGCAAAGACGACTAATCCATTAACAACTTCAACAAAGGAGGGAACCCTTCATGGCATACAGAAAGTTAGGACGCACAAGCGCTCAACGTAAAGCGATGCTTCGTGATTTAACTACAGATTTAATTATCAACGAGCGTATTGAAACAACAGAAACTCGCGCGAAAGAACTTCGTTCAACTGTTGAAAAAATGATTACTTTAGGCAAGCGCGGTGATTTACATGCACGCCGTCAAGCAGCTTCATACGTACGTAACGAAGTGGCAGATGCTGAAAACGGTACAGATGCGCTTCAAAAATTATTTGCTGATATCGCTCCTCGTTACCAAGAGCGTCAAGGCGGATACACTCGCATCATGAAACTTGGACCACGCCGCGGCGATGGCGCACCAATGGTCATTATCGAGTTAGTTTAATACTTTACGAAACAACAACAAGGGCGTTCGGACAGTTTTGTAATCAAACTTGTTCACTGCCCTTTTGTTGTAAAGGCTAACGCCTGTTCATTTTAGAATCGAATATTTTCGACCCAAGCCAAAAAGAGCGTTACGATGAGCGTGACCCTGCCTGCCAGGGAAGGATGAATGCTTCCATGCATTTAAAAGGATCTTTTTCCCTTTTCCTGCTTGCGTCTCGTCTAGCTTATGCACCTCTCCCATTTCTTTATAGAAATTCCCTATTTGCTGCAGATGATTCATGGAATCTGCTAGGGGGGTTGAGGTGCAGGCTTTTTTTGTATTTCAGGAATTTTTCTATTAGCGGAGCAAAGCGAGTCAAGTAGGAGGAATAAGCATGAAACAGGCGATTGTATCTCTGGACCATGTTTCATTTCAGTATGAATCAAGCGAAACTTATGCCCTTAAAGACGTTTCTTTACATATAAACGAAGGTGAATGGCTGGCGATTGTCGGTCACAACGGATCAGGAAAATCAACAATGGCCAAACTGTTGAATGGACTTCAATTTCCGTTGGAAGGGGAAATTACCGTTGCCGGTTTGAAACTGAACGAAGAGAATGTTTGGGAGATTCGAAAGCAGATCGGGATGGTGTTTCAAAACCCGGACAATCAATTTGTTGGAACAACCGTTGAGGATGATGTGGCTTTTGGTTTGGAAAACCACGGAATCGAGAGGCAGGAAATGATCCGCCGGGTAAAGGATTCTTTACAAAAAGTAGGAATGGATCAATTTCTTAATCAAGAGCCTCACCATCTTTCCGGCGGCCAAAAGCAGCGAGTCGCTATTGCCAGCGTACTGGCACTTCGGCCATCCATTATCATTTTGGATGAGGCAACATCCATGCTTGACCCAAGGGGCAGGGAAGAAGTGTTGGAAACCGTAAGAGAATTGAAAAATGAAAAAGGTTTATCGGTTGTTTCGATTACTCATGACTTGGAAGAAGCCGCGAAAGCGGATCGAATCATTGTGATGAATCAAGGAAGAGTATATCGGGAAGGCACGCCGGAAGAAATTTTCTCAATGGCGGAAGAATTGGTTGAATTGGGTCTTGATATTCCCTTTGCTGTCAAAATGAGCAATGCCTTTAGACAGAATGGTTTTGACTTTAAAAAGCAGTATTTGACGGAAGAAGAGTTGGTGACAGAACTATGGACATATCGCTGCAGCAAGTAGAATACCGCTATCAGGCAAACACTCCTTTTGAACGTCTTGCGATTGCTGATGTATCGATAAACATTCCTGCAGGTACCTATATGGCCATCATCGGGCATACCGGTTCAGGAAAGTCAACGATTCTTCAGCATTTAAACGGATTGCTTCAGCCGACAGAAGGCATGGTGGTCATTGGCAGCCGTGAAATAAAAGCGCATCAAAAAAATAAAAACTTAAAAGAAGTCCGTCAAAAGGTGGGAATCGTCTTTCAATTCCCGGAACATCAATTGTTTGAAGAAACGGTTGAGAAGGATATTATGTTTGGCCCAATGAATTTTGGCGTTTCCGAAGTGGAAGCGAGAAAGAGAGCACATGAAGCCATTAAGCACGTCGGTTTAAAAGAGGAAATCCTGCAAAAGTCGCCCTTTGACTTATCTGGGGGGCAAATGCGCCGTGTTGCCATTGCTGGAGTGCTGGCAATGAACCCGGATGTGATTGTCCTGGACGAGCCGACAGCTGGACTTGACCCCCGCGGACGTAAGGAAATTATGGACATGTTTTATCGGCTTCATAAGGACCGGGGATTGTCGACTATTCTCGTAACCCATAGCATGGAAGACGCCGCCAAATATGCTGATCAAATTGTGATCATGCAAAAGGGCAGGGTTGTCAAGCAAGGAACACCGGAGGAAATCTTTACAGCACCCGTTGAGTTAATGAAGATGGGGCTCGATGTTCCAGAGGTCGTTCGTTTCCAATTAAAACTAGAAGAAAAAACAGGGTTGAAATTAGATAAGGTTTACTTATCGATCGAAGAACTATCTTCTGCTGCCGCCCAGGTTTTTTTTAGAGGTGAACGCTCATGATGGATAATATGATTTTCGGCCGTTATGTACCTGCTGATTCGTTGATTCACCGGATGGACCCGCGCTCCAAATTATTAATCATTTTTTTATTTGTTTGCATTATTTTTCTGGCAAATAATTGGATTACGTACGGAATTATCGGTGTTTATACTTTTTTCATGCTGGGTTTGTCGCGAGTACCATTCCGCTTTTTATACAAAGGTCTTAGGCCGCTTCTTTGGCTTGTTCTTTTTACATTAATCCTGCAGTTGTTTTTCACGACAAAAGGACATTTGCTGTACAGCTTCGGCCCGATCAAAATTTATGATGAAGGCCTCAGACAGGGAATCTTTATTTCTTTCCGGTTTTTATTTTTAATTTTAATGACTTCACTGTTAACCTTGACGACAACCCCGATTGAAATTACGGATGGGATTGAGACACTTTTGCATCCGCTGAAAAAGATGCGTTTTCCTGTCCATGAACTGGCGTTAATGATGTCGATATCATTAAGGTTCATTCCAACGTTAATGCAGGAGACGGATAAAATTATGAAGGCACAGATGGCCCGCGGTGTAGAATTTGGAAGCGGCCCGCTTAGAGACCGAATGAAGGCGGTTGTCCCGCTGTTAATTCCGCTGTTTGTCAGTTCGTTTAAAAGGGCAGAGGAATTGGCCATTGCAATGGAAGCAAGAGGCTACCGTGGCGGTGAAGGGCGGACAAAATACAGGCAGCTATCATGGAAGCCCGCTGATACGGTACAGATTCTGCTCGTATTGGCAATAGCGGTTCTGTTATTTCTATTAAGATCATAATGGTGAAAAAAATGCAGCGATATAAATGTATAGTTTCATATGATGGCACTGGCTTTTTTGGATATCAGGTGCAGCCTAATAAACGGACGGTTCAAAGTGAACTGGAAGCAGCACTATTAAAGCTTCATAAGGGAAAAGAAGTGAAGGTGACTGCTTCAGGGAGAACCGATGCGGGTGTCCATGCTAAGGGGCAAGTGATCCATTTTGATTCTGATTTGCTGATTCCTGAGGAAAGATGGCCGATTGCGCTTAATTCTTTGCTGCCGGATGATATATCGGTTTTATCAGCTGAAAAGGCTGAGGAGTCGTTTCATGCCCGCTATGATGCGGCAGGGAAGGAATACCGCTATTTTTTGTATTTATCGAAAAAAAGAGATCCGTTTCTCCGAAATTATGCGTTTCAATATCCGTATCCGCTTGATGTTGGACTGATGAAGGAAGCCAGTCAGCTTTTGCTGGGCACGCATGATTTTACGAGCTTTTGTTCAGCTAAGACCGAGATGGAGGATAAGGTCCGCACCATTCGGGAAATTACGATTCATCAAGAAGAGGATAGTCTGGTCTTTCAGTTTATCGGAAATGGATTTTTATATAATATGGTAAGAATTCTTGTCGGCACCCTTTTGGAGGTTGGAAATGGCGAGCGTAAGGCGGAGGAAATTCCTGAATTATTATTGAAGCGGGATCGCCGCCTTGCCGGAAAAACAGCCCCGGCGCACGGCTTGTATTTGTGGCAGGTTTTTTATTAATTTGTTTTAGATTCCTGTACAAATCGACTTCTACGTGCCCGATCCAACGTCTGAAATGGAAATTGGGTTACGTAGAAGGACTCTACGTGCTCGAACCAGCGAGAGAAACCAGGTCTGGGTCAAGTACAATACAAGTATCTATCGGGACTGTTTTATAAAAATCAATAAAACAACCTCCCCTGGTGTAACATTTTCTTGACATCTGATTGGCTAAGCATTATCATATCATATGTATGTGTTTTAATCCCACGATAAAGCCCCGGAAAGTCTTCATCGTGATTGAAATATAC
>CAZAEW010000129.1:0-6483 GCA_964484065.1 uncultured Bacillus sp. | reverse complement strand
GTTTAAAACCCGGTTCTTTTTTTGTAAGTAAAGAAAATATAAAAGTTTGGACTTTGAGAATTGTCCAACTTCAGCGCCTAGCCCAAATAACCTTAGGCCCAAAAAGTCAAAGTGTTGACTTTCTGGGCCTCAGAACATTTGACCATCGGGGCTGAGCAAGGCGCTTGCGCTTTTCTTTATGGAGTGAAAAAATGCCGATTGACTTCCTGTTTTTACTTTTATAACATAATGATACGAGTGATCAGCGGTTGAAAAGAGGAGAAGTTATGACAACATTGCAGATTGATAAGGTGCTGAATAACAATGTATTGATTGCCATTCATCCTGCATATGAAGAGGTTGTATTAATTGGCAAAGGCATTGGGTTCAATCGAAAACACGGTGATTCGATCGATATGAGCTCGGCGGAAAAAACATTTGTCTTAAAAAACGAAAAGGTTCAAGAAAATTATTTGAAATTGCTCCCGTTTATTGACAGTGATTTGTTAGAGGTATTCATTTCCGCCATTGAACTAATTAAACAAAGGGCAAATTGCGAATTAAATGAACATATCCACGTCGCTTTGACGGACCATTTAATGTTTGCGATCACAAGGATGTCGCAAGGGATGGAAATTACCAATCCATTTTTGATAGAAACGAAAACGCTTTATCGGTTTGAATATGAAATTGCTTTGGATGTCGTCGAATTAATTAAAGAAAAAACGGGTGTTCACCTTCCTGTCGGAGAAGTGGGCTTTATTGCTTTGCATATTCACAGTGCAGTCACACACAAAAATCTTTCAGATGTAAACCAGCATTCCCAGCTCATCAGCAGGCTTGTTGAAATGATTGAAGAACAGCTCGAGTTTCAAATTGACAAAGAAAGCACCGATTATATGCGGCTTGTGAGACATCTTCGCTATACAATTGAAAGGGTTGTCAAAGGGGAACGGGTGGAAGAACCAGAAAAAATATCTTCCCTATTGAAAGAGGAATATCCTCTATGCTATAATCTTTCATGGAAGCTCATTAAAGTGATGCAGCAAACATTAAAAAAACCTGTGTTAGATGCAGAAGCTGTTTATTTAACGATGCATCTGCAAAGGCTCCAAAAGAAAATTAAATAGCTATTATTTTTACGTGTTACTGATTCGATCAGGCATGAGTAAAGTAATAATAAAATTTAAGTTTATGGGTAATTTATACCTATAACTTGAATTTTGTTATCTTATACTCATGCCTTTTTTGATTTTTCTAAGGAATGTAAACGCTTAATGAGCCAAAAAAAGAAAAATTTAGGAGGTCTATCTTATGTTTAAAAATGCTTTTGGCGTATTGCAAAAGGTTGGTAAGGCACTTATGCTGCCAGTTGCGATTTTGCCAGCTGCAGGTATCTTGCTTGCACTTGGTAATGCTCTTCAAAACCCAACATTATTAAATTTAGCACCGTTCCTTGATAACCATGCGATTGCAATGGTTGCGAAAATTATGGAACAAGCAGGCAGTGTGATCTTTGGAAACTTAGCGCTTCTTTTTGCGGTTGGGGTTTCTGTCGGTCTTGCTGGAGGAGAAGGGGTTGCAGGACTTGCAGCAATCGTTGGTTTCCTCATTATGAATGCAACAATGGGAACTGCTCTTGGTATCGATGCAGCTGCTTTAGCAAAGCATCCGCAAAGCTATGCATCAGTTCTTGGTATCCCGACGCTTCAAACAGGGGTTTTCGGCGGTATTATCGTTGGTATTATCGCAGCATCTATGTACAATAGGTTTTTTGAAATTGAATTACCGTCATATCTTGGATTCTTCGCTGGAAAACGTTTTGTGCCGATTGTTACAGCAGCTAGTGCGGTTGTATTAGGTCTTCTTATGATTGTAATCTGGCCTCCAATCCAATATGGCTTGAACTATTTCTCAACACACATGGTAGATGCAAACCTAACTTTATCAGCATTTATCTTTGGTGTCATTGAGCGTTCGCTAATTCCGTTTGGATTGCACCACATTTGGTATGCACCATTCTGGTATGAGTTCGGCAGCTACACAAATCATGCCGGACAAATTGTTCACGGTGACCAACGCATTTTCATGGAACAAATTAAAGATGGCGTTCAGAACCTGACTGCCGGAACATTTACAACTGGTAAATATCCATTCATGATGTTCGGTCTTCCGGCTGCAGCTTTAGCGATTTATCATGAAGCAAGACCGGAAAAGAAAACTTTTGTAGCCGGTTTGATGTTCTCTGCAGGTTTAACATCATTCTTAACAGGTATTACAGAACCAATTGAATTCTCTTTCTTGTTTGTTGCGCCAGTATTATTCGGTATTCACTGTATTTTTGCCGGTCTTTCATTTATGACGATGCATTTGTTAAATGTTAAAATCGGGATGACATTCTCCGGCGGTTTAATTGACTACATTTTATTCGGTTTGATTAACCCGCAGACACATGCTTGGTTAGTAATCCCGGTTGGTTTAGTCTTCGCAGTGATTTACTATTTCGGCTTCCGTTTTGCGATCCGTAAGTTTGACTTGAAAACTCCAGGCCGTGAGTTGGAGGAAGAGGAAGAAACGACTGCAGGCAATGCTAAAGGAAGTGATCTTGCTGCCGATATTTTAGATGCAATGGGCGGCAAACAAAATATTGCTCATTTAGATGCTTGTATTACACGCTTACGTGTTTCTGTTAATGATATTAAAAATGTCGATAAGAATCGTTTGAAAAAGCTTGGCGCTGCAGGTGTCCTTGAGGTTGGAAACAACATTCAGGCAATCTTTGGACCTCGTTCTGAAACCATTAAAGGTCAAATGAAAGACATTATGGATGGAAAAAGACCGCGGGTAGCAGCTGTACCGTCTCCTGAAAAAGGTGTTCAGCAGCAAATTGAAGAAGTGAATCCTGATGCGCTTCAATCCGTCCGCAAAGGTGACGATGCTTTAGTCGCACCGGTTAAAGGGAAGATCAAACCAATTACAGAAGTACCTGACCAAGTTTTTGCAGGTAAGATGATGGGTGATGGCTTTGCTATCGAACCAACTGAAGGAACAATCGTTTCACCTGTTGACGGAAAAATTGTCAACCTGTTCCCGACAAAACATGCCATCGGCATTCTTTCTGATAACGGTCTTGAAATTTTGATCCATGTTGGTATTGATACGGTGAACCTTAAAGGCGAGGGCTTTGAAACACTTGTTGAGGAAAATGCCCGTGTTGAAAAAGGCCAGCCATTATTAAAAGTTGATCTGGACTATGTGAAAGAACATGCGACTTCAACGATTACTCCAATCGTTTTCACGAACTTGGCTGAAGGTGAAAAAGTCGTTATTCAAAAACAAGGATTGGTCAATCTTAAAGAAGAAAACATTGTAAAAATTACAAAATAATAATTCAAAGCCGGTGCCTGATTTCCAGGCGCCGGTTTTTTGTTTTTTTACCGGCATGTACTATAATGTTGAAATGATGGATTTTTTAAAGGCAGGAAACGATTAATGAAAAAACTCATGCGGCGGTTTATCCTTTTTGGCAGCGTCTTTCTATTGGCATTTCTTATTTTCGTATCACTTGGGAGTACACGGCATTCTGAGCTAAAAGGGTCTCTTCCTGAAAAACTGGCTGCTTTTATGGATAAGAAAGCATCTGGTGAAAAGTTTAATGGAACGGTTCTTGTCGCGAAGGATGGAAAAGTCCTTTTTCGAAAAGGATATGGAATGGCTGATGCTGATTTGCAAATTTCGAATCAGCTTGAGACGCAATATCGTATTGCTTCCTTAACAAAATCATTCACGGCATTAGCCATTCTGCAGCTGGAGGATCAAGGAAAGTTAAGTACAAAAGATCCGATCTCGAAATACATCCCCTCCTTTAAAGAAGGAAATAAAATAACCATCCATTCTTTATTAACACACAGTTCGGGGGTTGCAAACCATTTTGAGCTGACGGATCCCAAGAAGCCTATCACATTAGCCGACTTTATCAGGCTGATGGGCACACAGAAGCTGTCTTTTACGCCTGGTTCAAAGTACCAATATTCCAACACTGGGTATATGATTCTCGCTTATATTATTGAAAAAGTTTCCGGTGAAAGCTACCAAGGGTATTTTAGGGATCATATTTTTAAAATAGCAGGAATGAACCACACCTATTTGAGCAAAATGGACGCTAAGAAGCTTGCTGTCGGTTACCGAAATATGAAGAGAGATGATATGACGGAAGATGAAAGCCAGCTGGCGGGCGCCGGAGATATGATATCTACGGTTGGGGATTTGTTAAAATACGATAATGCCATTCATAATCATAAACTTCTTCCGCCACGGGAAGAAAAGAAGCTGGAGCAAGGGTATATTGACAGTGCTCGCTGGGGTGTCTTTCGATATGGCTATGGATGGAATACAGCCAATAATATGATTAGCTTCGGGCTGCCGATGATCGAACACAACGGGAATTTACCAGGCTTTAAAGCGGAAATGGTGGATTTTATCAATCAAAGGGTAACGGTTATCGTTCTATCAAATAATAACGGTTCGTGGAATTCAGGTGCATTAACAAGGGAACTGGCATCTATTTGTTTACAGAAACGATTTTGGTTTTTTCAGCAGTATTTTTAGGGCTTGCCGCTATGGTCAAGCCCTGTTTGATTTTAGCGGATTTTTTGAAGGATTTCTTTCTTACAGACAATATAACCCCACTGATTTGAGGCTAGAATTGATAGTTGGTAGGAATCAATGATTTGTTTAGCGCTCTTTCCTCTCTTTATTAAAAGCAAACCTCTATTATTCTGCAAAAAATCCTCGAAATTACCGTTTTTGACGTGTAAGTCACCATAGAGTTCAGCAGCTAAAATGGCATTTTGCGGCCACTTTACCTTTTTTGCCTGATGGTACTTGAATAAATTGTAACCTTTTATGTCATCGAAGCCTGCCAGTTTTTGGACTAAGCTGACATGAAAGATTGGACTTGGATGTTTGATGAAAGTGGCGATTTTTGTTTCATAGAGAAAGGAGCAACAGATCATCAGCGGTACTAACGCGAATCTCCCGAATTGTTTAGTCCCTTGCAGAATGCTGCTCGTCATGACACCTATAATAATAGATAAAATAGGATATATCGGAAGAATGTACCATCTAATTTTTGTTTCTGCAAACGTGTAAAGAGTGAAGGGAATAGTGAGCCAAAGGCATATTCCTGTTATGTAGGCCCAATTCCGGCGTTTGGAAAAATCTCTGCTTAGGTTTTGGTACAAAAAAACGGGTGTTATCATCATTAAGTAGAGAATCCAAAATTTAGAGAATCTCCATAAAACCTCAAAGTAGTATGTGCTTGTCCCTACATGGCCTTCTATCGAAGTGGATGAGCGTTTTAGGAGATCATACAAAATCATATTTTTAAAAAAAGAAATGCCGTCATATTGATATCTGCAGAAAAGCCAGAGAAGAACGGGCAATATTGAGCTTAAACCTAAGAAAAACCAGCTGTGTTTTGGCAGTTGTTTAAATTTTCTGGTTAAAAATAGGTAACAGCAGAGAATCGTCAAGATATTGCCGGCGTGCCAGCTTTTTGTCAAAAAGGCAAACGAAAAAGCTGCGCCCGTGATGTACATCCAATGCTGATTTTCTTCACTTAGAAGCATTGCCAGCATAGCAGCGGTAAACAGAAAGACATACAGGGAATCGGCATCACCCGTCCTTGAGCTGTGATTAATTAAAAATTGGGTGCTGGTAGCAAGTGATAAAGTTGAAATAAACGATGCCAGCATTCCGTGCTTTTTTAGGACAAAAACAGCAACCATGATGATCGTAAGAAATGAAGAAACAGCCGAAAAAAGTCTCAGACCGAGCGCGTTAAACCCGGCAATCTTATACCCGATAATGGTTGTCCAAAAACTAAGCGGGGGTTTTAAATTCCAATAATCAACATGACTGCGATATGTATTAACAAAAAAATTTCCGCTCTTCAACATTTCATAAGCGCTTACGCCATGTCTCGCTTCATCCCAGCTTAAAATGGGGAAATTTGATAATCCATAAAAGACATTGTAAAAGGCCATCGCCAGCAAAAGAATCATGGCAAAAATGTAGGTTATCTTTAATTTTTGATTAGAAAAGCGCATGAGCAGCCTCCTATTTGGTTGAAAGTTTTCACAAAGAAAAGGCGACTTAAAGATGATTTAACATTATTCGGTTTCCCTTCTTTAACTAAATTAATACAGCGATTAATGTTTCCTTTGTAAAAAAGAAAAAATAACGGTTGACGAAACCTCAAGATAAGTGATATTATATTCAAGCAGTCGTTAGTAACCAGTTAAAAACACCGAGGTGTTAAAAAAGTTATTGACTTCTGATCTATAAAGTAATATACTAATAAAGCTGCTAAAACAGCTTTGGGTAGTAACTTTGATCTTTGAAAACTAAACAAACAAAAACGTCAACAATAAAAACATAGTCAAGTTATCTTGACTAGCCAACGTAAATTTTATGAGCTAACTCATACTCTTTTTTGGAGAG
>CAZAEW010000128.1:0-6935 GCA_964484065.1 uncultured Bacillus sp. | reverse complement strand
GTGTATTGCTCCTATTTGTTTTATTTCCATACATGGGTCGGGAGTTGAGACTCATGCTTATTTTTTTGCCATTTCAATTAATTCTTTTAACTCATTATTAAATCCTTTAACCGCACGTTCCCCGACAACGGTTACGGGAATACCCAAAAAGCCAAACTTCTCTACTTCCTGTTGGTATTCAGGATTTTCCAGTACATCTCTTACTTCAAATGGAATATTTTCCTCCGCAAGAACTTTTTTAACCATGCTGCATTCGATACATCCTTCTGCGGAATAGACAATCACTTGTTTGCTCATATTTCTTTTTCTCCTTTTTTCCACACTGTCTTATTTTCTTGATGTCTGTTTTTAAGATTTGTTAGATAACGATATTTCTTTTCTTCCAAAAACTGAGAGAACTTTTTATCGCCGGCGTCCTCTTTTATTAGTTGAAGATATTCCTCCGAGATACTGATCCGCTCGATTATTTCAATTTTGTCTTCAGCAACACTGCCATGCCCTGGTATTAGAATTACTTTATTTCTATTTAACAATTCTTTCCTAAATCTGTTCAGCGTTTTTGCATATTCATCAAAACTGTAATAAACAAATGGAAATTCCAAATCAGAAAGGTAATCACCGGCAATCACGAGATTTAAAGGGCTGACAACTGCCAGCAAGCCGTCATCCGTATGCCCGAAAGCATGATAAAAAGTGAAGACAGTTTCCCCAAATACCAGCTTATCCCCATCATTTTCAATGATATGATCAATTGCAGGATACCTAAGGCTATAAGGCCGATCAATGTATAGATCATCATCAAACTTTACTAGATCCTGAAGCTGTTTTTCCCGTAACGGGTTATCTGCAAATTCCCTGCTGGCAATGGTTTTGGCATCGGGAAATGCACCAAAGCCAACAATATGGTCAAAATCAGAATGAGTGAAAAAGAGAAAGACTGGCTTGTCTCCTTTTACTTTGTCTACAAATGTTCGGATTGCCTCAATTTCTTTTGGAAGGTACCCTGGATCTGCCACCAGTACGAGATCAGCTGTTGTGATTACGGCAGAATTCATCTGAAAAAGAGCACTTTGAAAAACGGCAATATTTTCATTTTTAAAAATCAGCAATCCCAGCTCACTCCCTGATTAAAATTTTTCTGCTTAGGAATATCGGATTTTTTTAAAGCGAACGCTACTATTAATACATGACAGAAGGGTGATATGATGAAGCCGCTTATTTTGGTCATTCTCGCTGTTTTCCTGGTTTTTTCAGAAAAGATAATATTTGCCCATAATCATACCACAAAAGCTCCAATCAGGGGGATTTATGTCAAAGCCTCAAATACAAATGGACCCCGATTCAGCCAATTACTTACACTTGTCAAAAAAACAGAATTAAATGCAATGGTTATCGATATCAAGGATGACAATGGCCATCTCACTTTTATCCCCGCTAAGAAATCCCCCTATTATTCAGCCGGAAGACGTTATATCAATCAGCCGGAAAAGCTATTGAGAACACTGAAGAAACACCATATTTACCCGATCGCAAGAATAGTTGTGTTTAAAGACAGCCAATTAGCAAAGCAACATCCCGATTGGGCATTCAAAACGGCACAAGGACTGTGGAAGAACTCCCGTGGTGAGTCCTTTACGAATCCGTATCTTAAAAGAGTTTGGAACTACAACCTTGGAATGGCCATTTTAGCGGCTGAATTAGGCTTTAAAGAAATTCAATTTGATTATGTCAGATTTCCGGAAAAATTTGAAACGTTTCAACATACTTTACTCTACAAAAAGGTTAAATTCAGTAAGAAGGCAGATCGAAATCGTGTGGCAGCGATCACAAAGTTTACAGCCTACGCCCGCCACAAACTTTCCCCTTATAAAGTAAAAGTATCAGTTGACACCTTTGGAAATACCACGATTATCCCTGAAGCGCGCGGAATCGGACAAAACTTTTCGGAAATTGCGGGGAACGTGGACGTGATTTCTGCGATGATCTATCCAAGCCATTGGTCCAAAATTTATGGAATTCAAAAACCAGATTTAGAACCTTATCAAATTGTTAAAGAATATGCAAAACGGGAAAAGGCTCGTTTGAACAAATTGGAAAATCCGCCCACTTCACGGCCGTGGATTCAGGATTTTACAGCAACTTGGCTGGGGAAGGGAAATTTTAAAACCTATGGTAAAAAAGAAATTGAGGAGCAAATCAGAGCTTTGCATTCTGAAGGAATTGAAGAATTTTTACTTTGGAACAGCAAAAATATTTACACGCCAAACGTCGATTACTCCCCATTTTAATGCAGCAAAAAGGCCCAACCCTTTGGTCAATTAGTGACTTCTCTATTTTTTAAATTTTATGATAATATTAAGCTTAGCACTGACATATTGATAAGTTTTATAGGCAGAAGTACAGATGATTGGAGTTACGGAAAGTGGTAATTTCTTTTGACATTCACCCGCTGGGTGATAATGCGGCCATTATACAACTAAGTGATCATATTTCAATTGAAACACACAGGAAAATTCAAATGATTTGTTCTTATTTGGAACAGTATCCTAAAGAGTGGATTACGGAAGTCATTCCGGCTTTTACAACCATCGCCATTTTTTATAATCCCGCAATGATTGCAGCACTGTCGCATACTTCTTCCCTTCCATATGACTATATTTGTGCAGAGCTTCGAAAAATAGCAGCAGAACTTAATCAAGAAACTCCAATTCCCCAAAGAATGGTTGAGATCCCTGTTTGCTATGGGGGGGAATTTGGTCCTGACTTAGAATTTGTGGCAGATATAAATAACATATCGACAAGTGAAGTCGTTCGTCTTCATTCCTCGGGCGAATATTTAGTGCATATGATTGGATTTGCACCAGGATTTCCCTATATCGGCGGAATGCAAGCAGGGATTGCAGCCCCGCGAAAAAAAACTCCAAGGGGAAAAATTCCTGCAGGTTCAGTCGGTATCGCTGGAGAACAAACCGGGGTCTATCCGATTGAGACACCTGGAGGGTGGCAAATCATTGGCCGAACCCCACTTAGGCTGTTTCAGCCAAATAAAGAACATCAGCCGACCTTGTTAAAAGCCGGGGATTCGATCAAATTCATACCTATCAGCTTTGAGGAATACTATGGGATGGAGGAAAAGCTGTTATGATCACGATTATCAAACCAGGATTCCTTTCAACCGTCCAAGATTTAGGAAGAAATGGCTATCAAAAATTCGGAGTCATTTCAAGCGGAGTGATGGATCAGTTCGCTCATCATATCGCCAATATGCTAGTTGGAAACCACGAAAATCATGCAACTCTTGAATTCACGTTAATTGGTCCAACGATTGAATTTGCAAAAGATGCCCTGATTTCCATCTGCGGCGCCGATTTGTCACCTGCCGTTAATGGAGAACCTGTTCATTTATGGCGGCCAATTTTCATAAAAAAAGGCAGTCTGCTGCATTTCGGACATTGTCAGAATGGCTGCCGGGCTTATCTGGCGGCTGCCGGTGGATTTGCAGTACCGGAAATTATGAACAGCAGGTCTACCTATCTGAGGGCTGGGATCGGCGGTTACCAAGGCAGACCTTTAAAAAAGGGTGACAGACTTCCTTTCTTACCGCCGGGATTATTATCCCATCAATTGTTTCAATCCTTAAAGAAACAAGCGGAGCAGTCTGCTTTTTCTGAAACAAAATGGTTCGTTTCTCCCCATTTCATTCCGGTATATAAAAATGAGCAGACTATTCGCGTTATGGAGGGTCGGGAATTTCATTTATTTTCCAAAGACAGTCAAAATCATTTTTATACAGAAACATATGAAATCACCCACCAAACTGATCGAATGGGCTGCCGCTTAATAGGATTCCCTCTGTTTTTAGATCAAAAAAAGGAAATGATATCAGAAGCAGTCAATTTTGGAACGATTCAGGTCTCAGGTGACGGCCAACCGATTCTTTTGTTAGCTGACAGGCAGACGACAGGAGGCTACCCAAAAATCGGCCAAATTGCTACAGTCGATTTACCTCTAATTGCCCAGGCAAAACCAGGTGACTTGTTAAGATTTACAAAAATTTCACACGCCAAGGCACAGCTGCTATTTTTAAGAAGAGAGCAGGAACTTCGGCTATTAAAACATGGGATACGGCAAAAATTCCGTTAGAAGGAGCATAGATAGATGGTTCACATTGATATAAACTGTGATATGGGGGAAAGCTTTGGCGCTTATAATATCGGAAGAGATGAAGAAATTCTCGACTTTGTTACTTCGGCCAACATTGCCTGCGGGTTTCACGCTGGCGACCCTGCAACAATGCGTAAGACGGTTCAATTAGCTTTAAAAAAGAACGTTGGCATTGGAGCTCATCCCGGGTTTCAAGATTTAGTCGGTTTCGGAAGGAGAATCATTCATATTACTCCGCAGGAAGCCTATGATATTGTAGTTTATCAAATCGGCGCACTCCTGGCATTTGTAAAATCCGAAGGCGGGAGACTTCAGCATGTTAAGCCCCATGGAGCTCTTTTTAATATGGCAGCAAAAAGTCCTTCATTATCCGAAGCGATTGCAGAAGCTGTTTATAAAGTAGACCCGGAATTAATTTTATTTGGTTTAGCAGGAAGTGAACTGGTAAAGGCTGCAAAAAATATCGGTCTTCGCTTTGCTAATGAGGTATTTTCAGACCGTACCTATCAAGCTGATGGTTCTTTAACGCCAAGACGTGAAAAAAATGCTGTTATTAGTGAGCACGAGGTTGCTGTTAATCAAGTGATCCGTATGGTCATGGAAGGAAAAGTAACCTCACTCCAAGGAAGTGACGTGTCGATAAATGCTGATACAATCTGTATTCATGGTGATGGCAATAAAGCAGTGGATTTCGCGAAATATATCTCAGCATCATTAAGAGAGGCAGGAATTTCCGTTTCGAAAATTAGTAATTTTACCTAAAGAACATGACACCGCTAATTGGATGATTCTCCCCCGCTTTTTAAACGGGGGATTTATTTTTCAAGCCACTTTTATGGCTTTTCCAAACGGGACCCGTGGAAGGAATGAATCTGGAACAAGCCAAAAAACCTCATAATTCACATTTTCCATATCATCAGGAATAAATCCAGTAACGTCTGTTATATAAAATAGCGTATCAATCTTCTCTTCTGCTGCCCATTCGAGAACTAATGTGTACGAAGACTTCCCATGTGTTTGATATTTAATGCTGTCACTTTTTATTTGGGCAATACTTCTTATTTTAAAATCAGCTTGAACCAAGATCGTATCAGGTTTTACGGTTTCAAACAATTTTACAATGTTGTTAATCAAAAGACTTGGAACTTTATTAGTCGATGTATCCACGGCTAAGGCAACCTTTTTTTCTGTACGTTCTTGAATCATGGAAAGTATTCTTTTATGCCATTTCAACATAACCACCCCTTATTTGTAATGAGCAAGCCATATTATTTTAAGTTTTACAAGGACAGATTATAATTGGATAATTTTGTTAATTCAACATTCCTTCATTCCTTATTAGTTCAGTCCTTTTAATTGGAAAAAGAGAGGAAAATCGTGTAAATAGATGTTATGATTAGCATGTAGAATTTTTTAATGGTTTCTTATTCCTTTAAATGGGATACCGGGGGGAGGAAGTTTGGTTTGTTTAAAAAAATTGCTGCAGAAGCACTGGGCTTATCGGATATTGGAAAAATCATCGATCCGAATGATTTTGATAAGACCGACGCAGATGATTATGTGATGCACGAAGATAACGAAAAAATTTATTTCTTAATTAAAACGAGAAAAGATGAATATTGTTTTACAAACTTAGCTCTCATTCATGTTGATGGGGAAAGTGCCGTTTCCTCAAAAAGAACGTTGAAACGTTTTCCTTATTCTCGCTTTCAAATTACCAATGTCTTTCTGGAAACAGCCGGAACCATTGATTTAGATGTGGAAATCAAATTTAAAATGGGCGAAATACAATACAGTATCGATGTTCAGAAAAATCAAATCGAAAAGCTAAAAGATCTTTATAAAGCATTAATTCGTATTTCTGAAATCACACATGAAAATGGAATTTTTATTAAAATGGCGGAACAAAGTTTAGATAAAGCAACAACCATTCTGCAAAATACCAGAACCAACACTGATATGGAGCTAGCTGAGCAATATCAAGAGTTAACAGAGTTTGGCTTTCAATGGTTAACTTCTGTCCGGGGACAGTATCATGAAAAAGATTTTGGCAGTGTGTTCGAAAAATATATTAACAACTAAAAAGGATCCTGCAAAATCTATAAAAAAAGACAACATCTGTTGTCTTTTTTCTTATTTTTCTTTTTCAAATATCTGCTCACGTATCTTTTCCAGTTCCTCCAAAGAAAGACTGCTAAGAGATTTTTTTATTTCCTCCTCTACTCTTTTCCGATCCTTCTCTCTGAATTCATTCCACCATTCACGCAATCCTGCAGTATTCTCAAGGAGATACTCTATATCGATTTCGACGATTTCTTCATCCGAAATATAGCGCATTACAGCACCTAGCATTCGGTGAAGCCGCTTAATCTCATCTTCCTTTTCAGCCTTTTCTGCATTCTGGTCTTTCACCTTTTCCTCTATGGTTTCCCTAATTACAGTGTCGCTGCGTCGAGCCATTGCCTTCCCCCCATTCGACTTTTTAAGAAAGGTCAAAAAACAAATTAGTTATTTTAATGTTTTTCCTTGGAAACATTTTTATTCAAAGGTTTTCTCTTTATACAAGGCTCTTTTCATATCCTTTGTTGCTCAAGGCAAACTTTGGAATGTGATGTTCGAAGTGACTAAAGTTTCGGACATCAACCCTCGTTTTTTACTCTGTGGTGTTCGAAGATCCTTAACCTTCGGACATGAACCTTCAATTTTTTCGCTCTGGTGTCCGAAGATACTCAAACTTCGGACATGAGCCCTCCTTTTTTGCATTGGGATGT
>CAZAEW010000127.1:3822-7160 GCA_964484065.1 uncultured Bacillus sp. | reverse complement strand
GGCCTAACTTCATGTCGACGTTTTTGGTGTTCATTATAAAGAGGAAGATACTGAACCAATAAAGGTCTAGGTCCTATAATGGACATATCTCCTTTTAGGATATTGAGCAATTCAGGAAGTTCATCAAGAGATGTTGAACGAAGTATCCTTCCAAACTTCGTAAGTCTCACACTATCAGGAAGTAATTCTCCACTCTTGTCTCGTTCATCGGTCATTGTCCTAAATTTATACATCATAAAAATCTGTTCATTAAGGCCCGGTCTTTCCTGCTTAAAAAACACCGGACTACCTAACTTAGTTCTAACAAGTATTGCAACTACTAGAAATACCAGACTAAGCAATATAATAGCAATCAAAGATAATATAAAATCCATAGGCCTTTTGATAAATCCTCTATAAATACCATTTTTAGAAGACTTCATTATCTTACCCACAATCCTTTAATAATCTTACAAACTCTCTCCAGATCCTCATCCTCCATCTTTGTATCAGAAGGTAAACAAACACCATGCTCAAACAGTTTCTCCGAAACATCAGTTCCAACAAAATTGTATTTTTCAAAAAACGGTTGTAAATGCATCGGCTTCCAAATTGGCCTAGATTCAATGTTGTCCTTTTCAAGAGCTTCCATAATATCAATAGGTCTAATCTTACCTTTTAAAGTTATCGAACTTAACCAGAAATTTGGCTCATTCCACTCATTAACAGGCATGAACTCAATTCCATCAAATTCTTCAAGTTCTTTCTTATAAAAATCAAAAATATATTTCTTCTTTTCTACCCTTTGATCTAGCACCTTCAATTGACCTCTGCCAATCCCAGCTACAATATTACTCATCCTATAATTGTATCCTAATTCACTATGTTGATAGTACCTTGCCTTGTCTCTGGATTGAGTAGACCAAAATCTAACCTTTGCAATTCTCTCCTCATTATCAGAGACAAGCATCCCTCCACCGGAAGTAGTGATGATCTTGTTTCCATTAAAAGAAAAAATTCCATAATTCCCAAAAGTTCCTGTATGTTTTCCTTTATAATAAGCACCTAAAGACTCTGCAGCATCTTCAATTAATACAACATTACGTTTTTTGCAAAGCTCTACAATTTTATCCATATCTGCAGATAGTCCATAGAGATGCACTACTATTACAGCCTTTACATTCGGATACTTCTCAAAAGCTTCTTCTAAAGCTTTTGGACACATATTCCAAGTTTCATAATCGCTATCGATAAATACAGGAGTTGCATTTTGATAGATAATTGGATTTGCTGTTGCTGAAAATGTCAGTGTTGGGCAAAAAACAACATCCCCTTCGCCAACTCCTGCCGCTTTAAGTGCCAAATGAATCGCAGCTGTTCCTGAAGAAAGTGCTGCTGCAGACTTAGAACCAACCTTAGCAGCTAATTCCTTTTCAAATTGATTAACATTTTCACCAAGTGGTGCAATCCAGTTTGTATCAAAAGCTTCCTGAACATATCTTCTTTCATAACCCTCATCACTCATATGCGGTGATGAGAGGAATATTCTTTCTCCCATTTGACTAAAACTTCCTTCCCATGTTGAGTATCTTTACTTAATTAGTACGTTAGTACTTAATTGGATTTCTAACCTTCCTATCCAGATAACTACTAACCCACTAAAATTTAATCTATTAACTAACCAAAAATAATAGCTCCTATTCCTTAAATAATCATTCAACGAATAGGAGCCTATAATATTTTTTCTACTCATTCCCAGCCATCGAATAAATTTGATTCTCTCTTCGATTCGCTAGGTTAATGACATAATCTTTAACTTCATCTCTTGATAAGTGTTCAAAATTCTCCAATAGATAATTGATTTCATCTTCCTGACCCAAAACAGCTTTTCCAATAAAGATCTTTGGATAAACCGGATTCGGAAAGATTTCCTTATCATTTAATAGCTCTTCATACATCTTTTCCCCAGGCCGAAGGCCGGTAAACTCTATTCCAATTTCCTCAATTGAATAACCTGAAAGTTTAATCAAGTTCTTCGCAAGGTCAACAATCTTAACGGGTTCACCCATATCCAGTACAAAGATTTCTCCGCCTTTTGCGAGTGACCCTGCTTGGATAACTAATCGAGAAGCCTCTGGAATTGTCATAAAGTATCTAGTTATATCAGGATGGGTAACCGTAATCGGGCCGCCAGCCTGGATTTGCTTTTTAAATAAAGGGATCACGCTGCCTCTGCTTCCCAACACATTGCCGAATCGGACCGCAACAAATTTGGTATTCGTACTATGTTGAGCCAACTTTTGGACAATCATTTCCGCAATTCGTTTCGTAGACCCCATTACGTTTGTAGGATTGACCGCTTTATCCGTCGAGATCATCACAAATATATCTACTCCAAATGTTGCCGCTGCTTCCGCAACATTTTTTGTTCCAAACACATTGTTCTTCACAGCTTCACGGGGGTTGTATTCCATCAACGGTACATGCTTATGCGCCGCCGCATGATAGACAACGTCTGGCTTAAATCTTTCCATTGTTTCAAAGACACGGTCCCTGTTTTGAATATCCCCAATGATCGGGATGATTTCAATTTGGTTTTGATATTGATTTCGCAGTTCCATATCAATGTTATAGATACTATTTTCGCCATGTCCAAACAAAATAATCTTCTCCGGAGAAAACTGGCAGATCTGCCGGCAAATTTCTGAACCAATTGAGCCGCCTGCACCAGTTACCATTACCGTTTTTCCTGATACATATTCTGAAATACTTTGAATATCTAACTCTACTGGTTCTCTTCCTAATAAATCCTCAACCTGGACATCACGGAATGAATTAACAGAAACCTTTCCGGTCATCAAATCCTCCAATTTTGGGATGATTTGTGTTTTTGCCTTTGTTTTCGCGCATTCTTCGAAAATCCGCTTCAATTCCTTGTGATTTAATGATGGGATCGCAATAACAATATGTTCAATCTCAAATTTTTCAACTGTTTGTGCAATCCAACTCGAGTTGCCGACAACTGGTATACCCAAAATATCTAACTTATATTTGGTTGGATCATCATCAATAAACGCAACTGGTTTCAAACCGCTGTCTTGATTATAAGACAATTGCCGCGCCACCATTGTTCCCGCGGAACCTGCCCCAATAATTAATGTTCTTTTGAAATGTTCTTGTTTAAACATGTAGTTATCGCGAAACATCCTCCATGAAAACCTGGATCCTCCAATCATGAGGACATGTATCATCCAAGTAATCAGCAGCGCTCTGACATAGATATTATCGTATACCATCTTCTGCATTAACGCAGTTAGGATTGCCGAGATTGTGACCACTTTTACAATCGCAATCAATTC
>CAZAEW010000127.1:0-3722 GCA_964484065.1 uncultured Bacillus sp. | reverse complement strand
CGCAAAAAATAAATATCTAATGGAAATGCAAGGGTTTTCAACACTTAAATTTTCATTAGATATTTATCTTGGTTTTATAATGAAATGGGCATCTAACCCATCCTCACATCATACTTTCGACGACTGGCGTCTAAGGAAAGAATCCTTTCTCTCCCACAGCATGACCGAGTGCCTCCATGGATAACGGACAGAGAAGCTTCGCCGATCAGTTTTTTGAACTGATAATGGTGTAAAAAATATCTGTCAAATCCTATCAGTGTTTTTTCTTAGAACAAGTTGAAAAATTTCTTTTTTTGTATTCTCTCAGGGATTTCTTTATAGACATTCTTGTTTTCGACCAATAACTCAGCATTTTCCTTGAATAAAAACGATAGATCCTCACCAAACTTCGATTTGATCAAGTCAAATGCCTCAGTCATTTTAAACGTGCGGGAAGTGATATTATGTGCATCTGAAGCAATAAAATGGGTTAAGTTCGCTTCGATCAGTTGGAGGGTAAACCTCTTTATCTTTTTGCCAAAATACCCGCATACACTGGAAGCTGTTACTTGGGAAAGAGCCCCATTTTTGATTAATCGATAAAGAATGTCCGGATGCTCAATAATTTCCTGATTTCGTTCCGGATGAACAATAATGGGAATCACGCCGTTTTGCTGAAGATCATAAAATAACTTTTCCGTATAGCGCGGTACATGAGCAGAAGGGAACTCGACAAACTGGTAAGAAGAACCGGCAAGTGCGATCACTTCTCCTCTGCTCATATTTGCAAGTAAATCACCATCAATGCGCGGTTCTTGTCCTGCCAGGATTGTTAAATCAATCCCCTCCGCTTTCAATGCATCGTTCAGTTCTTCAACCCTAGTCAAAATCTTCTGTTTATTATTTTCATAGACATTTTTCTGATAGTGGGGCGTTGCTACAATCGTATGGATGCCGTCTGCCACAGCAGCTCTAGCCATTAGTAAACTATCAGACAAATTTTGAGCGCCGTCATCAATACCCGGCAATATATGACAATGTAAATCAATCATGGCATCCACGACCTTCCAAAAAATTGTAAATTTCCTATGTCTTTTATACTAGCACTATCAAGAATTTCCGTAAATAGCAGATATTGTCGAATAGTGTCTTATTTTGCACCATAGTAATAATAATAGTAATGAGAAGACCCTTGAATCTCTTTATGGTTTAAAACAACACCCAGAAGCTTTCCTTTTGCAGATTGCAGTAATTCCTTTGCTTTAACCAATTGGTCCTTTTCTGTCTTCCCGCTGAAAACGACAAGAATGGTCCCATCGCATTTATTCGCCAAAATCTGCGCATCTGTCACAGCAATGACCGGCGGTGTGTCGAAAAGAACAACATCATATTGCTGCTGAACCTCGTTAAAAAACTGGTCCATTGCTTTCGATGCAAGAAGCTCTGCAGGATTTGGCGGAATCGGTCCGCTTGTTAATACGTCAAGATTTTCAACTTCTGTGTTTCTGATTGCCTGCTCCAGCGTCATTTGCTTTGTCAGAACGCTTGTAAATCCAAAAGTATTCGTGACATTGAACGTATAGTGACTCGTCGGCTTCCGCAAATCTGCATCTACAAGTAAAACTCTTTTTCCCTGCTGGGCAAAGACAACAGCTAAGTTGGCAACAGTTGTGGATTTCCCTTCAGCAGGCCCGGATGATGTCACCATAATGGTGCGAATTTCCTGGTCTACGGATGAAAATTGAATATTTGTCCGGATCGTCCGGTATTGTTCGGAAATAGCTGATTTTGGATCTATGGCTGTGATCAGCTTCCGCTGATGTTCTTTGGCAGTTGTTTTGTGTTTTTTCTTAAGACCCAAGTGACTCACCTCTTACATGTTTTTTACTGTGCGAACGTTTCGATTTACGTTCCATTTTTTCATCTGATATGGCAGCAATCGCACCTAATACCGGAAGTCCAAGAATTTGTTCAATTTCTTGTTCATTTTTTACCGTAGTATCAAAGTATTCAAGCAAGAACGCAATCCCCACTCCGGCCATTAAACCGACAACAATCGCAATCGCTATATTTAACAGCGGTCTTGGCTTAATAGGGGCTTGGTGATCTGCAACGGTTGCTTTTGCCAGAATACTAACGTTATCGACATTCATAATTTTAACAATTTCAGATTTAAACACTTCTGCCGTTTTGTTGGCAATTTTCGCAGCCTTATATGGATTGGTGTCTTGTACAGATACATTGACAACCTGTGAATCTTTTTCACTGGCAACCGTGATTTTCCCGTTTAACTGTTGGGCAGTTACTCCCAATTTTAATTCCTCTGCCACCTTATCGAGAATCGCAGGACTTTTGATAATGACATTATAAGTATTGATTAACTGTAAGTTGGTTTGGACTTCATTCGAGTTATAGGCCGTTTGATCAGTCTTTTTTTGATTGACAAGTATTTGTGTGGAAGCCTGATAGATCGGGGTAAGGAAATAATAACTAACCACTCCGCTTACAAGGGCAGCTGTTAGCGTTATAAGCACAATGAATACTATTCTTTTCCGCAACGTTTCTAGCAATTCTTTTAAACTAATTGTCTCTTCCATAGGATCCTCCCTGGTGCATTTGTAAAACAAATGATATTATAGCACGAAATGCTGTCAAAATTTGTACATTTTTCGAAAATTTACATGAACTTTGCATTGTATATCTCTATCTTAACAGGAATTTTGTAAAATGATGAGGAATTTTTGCAGATGGTACAAATTACATTCGCTCTATTTTGTTATACTGAAAGAAAGCTAGGATGATGGAGGAAATCCAAATGAAGTATTTACTTACTGTGGTTTGGACGATTGTGTGCGCTGTTGTACTCTTCATTGGCCATTCCTATTGGAAAGAAAGAACCACGGTTAAAGGTATTGCAGAAAAGCAATTAACAAGCTCAGAATCTGAAAAGCCTCAAAATACCGCCGGGCCAAACTTTGATGATTTACTGGCAAAAACGAAAAACTGGCCCGAACCAGCCCGCACTCAATTCGAACAAGCGTTAAAGCAAAATCAAAAGTTTACAATTCTTTTTGTCGGTTCAAAAGCTCTAGGTTCGAGCGAGCAGGGCATGCTGAAGGATGTGGTCCAGGAAGTATCAAACACCTACGGTCAAGAACATATTCAAATCAGCATCCATACATACGATGAAACATCAAAAGACTTTTTAGCAAACAACCGTCAGCAGGAAATGGCTGCCGAAAACGCGCAAATGATTATCTATGAACCCTTTCTATTAAACAATAATGGTAAAAGTGTCCCAATTGGAGAATGCCTAAACAACCTGACAAAGGTTATCTCGGACGTCCAAGCAGCTAACCCGAATACAACTATTATCCTGATGCCGTCCTTTCCGCTTTACAATGCGAAGTATTATCCAAATCAGGAGGCAAAACTAAAACAATATGCCGAACAAAACCAGCTCGCCTACTTGGATCACTGGACAGCTTGGCCTGACACCAATAATCCCGAATTACAGAATGATCTCTTGCCGGATCTAACCGCTCCAAACGATAAAGGCAATCAAATCTGGAGCCAATATCTTATTCATTATTTAATTGCCAACTAATAACGAAAAGGACCTGATTTGCACCAGGTCCTTTTTCATAAAAACATACATGAATCTCATCTCCAAATCCCATGTATGGAAATGAACAAATAGAGGCAACACACCAGCATAATAAAGGCGGTGTGAGCGGAGCAAA
>CAZAEW010000126.1:0-7477 GCA_964484065.1 uncultured Bacillus sp. | reverse complement strand
TGTAAGTTTGTAAAACGTGAAGAAATTGGTGGTGAATCAAATGAAAGCTAATGAAATTCGTGACCTTACCACTGCCGAAATTGAACAAAAAGTTAAATCATTAAAAGAAGAGCTTTTCAACCTTCGCTTTCAGTTGGCGACTGGACAACTTGAAAACACTGCTCGCATACGTGAAGTGCGCAAAGCGATTGCCCGCATGAAAACTGTGATTCGTGAAAGAGAAATCAGCGTTAACAAGTAAAAACTCGAGAGGAGGTTCGCAGAATGAGTGAACGCAATCAACGCAAAGTTTACACTGGACGCGTTGTTTCAGACAAAATGGATAAAACCATTACAGTTCTTGTTGAAACATACAAAAAGCATCCTCTTTACGGTAAACGCGTTAAGTACTCTAAAAAGTTTAAAGCTCATGATGAGCAAAACGAGGCAAAAGTTGGCGACATCGTACGTATTATGGAAACTCGCCCGCTTTCAGCTACAAAACGCTTCCGTTTAGTAGAAGTAGTAGAAAAAGCTGTTATTATTTAATTGTTCGGATTAAGCTTAATTCCGAAAGGAGGTTACACGCATGATTCAACAAGAAACACGTTTAAAAGTTGCTGACAATTCAGGCGCACGTGAAGTATTGACAATAAAAGTTCTAGGCGGTTCAGGCCGTAAATTTGCTGGTATTGGTGATGTGATCGTTTGTACAGTGAAACAAGCAACACCAGGCGGCGTTGTCAAAAAAGGTGACGTTGTTAAAGCGGTTGTTGTTCGTACAAAAAGCGGTGCGCGCCGTGCAGATGGTTCATACATTCGTTTTGATGAAAACGCATGTGTAATTATCCGTGATGACAAGAGCCCACGCGGCACTCGTATCTTTGGACCAGTTGCACGTGAACTTCGTGATAACAACTTTATGAAAATTGTTTCATTAGCTCCAGAAGTTCTATAATTTTAAATTAAATGCCTTTAAGGAGGTGCTTACGGATGCATGTAAAAAAAGGTGATAAAGTCAGAGTCATCTCTGGTAAGGATAAAGGTAAAACAGGAGTAATCCTGGCAGCTTATCCTAAAGAAAACCGCGTATTAGTAGAAGGTGTTAACATTGTGAAAAAACACTCTAAACCTTCTCAAGCGAATCCGCAAGGCGGCATTTTCAACCAAGAGGCACCGATTCATGTATCAAACGTGATGCCGATCGATCCTAAGTCTGGCAACCCAACTCGTGTAGGGTACCAAACAGTTGACGGCAAAAAAGTACGGGTAGCAAAATCCGGTGAAGTTTTAGATAAATAGTTTATAAAAGAAGGGAGGTAAAATTATGAACCGCCTTAAGGAAAGGTTTTTAAATGAAATCTCACCTGCTCTAGTGAGCAAGTTCAACTATAAATCAGTAATGCAAGTACCTAAAATTGAGAAAATCGTTATAAACATGGGTGTTGGTGACGCTGTTGCAAATGCAAAAGCACTTGACAATGCAGTGGAAGAACTAACAATTATTACAGGTCAAAAACCTGTTGTAACTCGTGCGAAAAAATCAATCGCAGGCTTCCGTCTTCGTGAAGGCATGCCGATCGGTGCGAAGGTTACTCTTCGCGGAGAACGCATGTACGAATTCTTGGATAAATTAATTTCCGTTTCTTTACCACGTGTACGTGACTTCCGCGGTGTTTCTAAAAAAGCATTCGACGGTCGCGGTAACTACACATTAGGTATTAAAGAACAATTAATCTTCCCTGAAATTGATTACGATAAAGTAAGCAAAGTTCGTGGTATGGATATCGTTATCGTAACTACTGCCAACACTGATGAAGAAGCTCGTGAGCTTTTAACTCAAATTGGAATGCCATTCCAAAAGTAATCACGAAATAAGGGAGGCGAAAACGTGGCTAAAAAGTCAATGATTGCGAAACAAAAACGCACGCCTAAATTCAAAGTACAAGAGTACACACGCTGCGAACGTTGCGGTCGTCCACACTCTGTATACCGTAAATTTAAGCTTTGCCGTATTTGTTTCCGTGAATTAGCATACAAAGGACAAATTCCTGGTGTTAAAAAAGCTAGCTGGTAAAACCCAAGTCTGGGAAGGAGGTAAAAATAATGGTCATGACAGATCCAATTGCTGATATGCTTACTCGCATTCGAAATGCGAATATGGTGCGTCACGAAAAATTAGAAGTGCCTGCTTCTAATATGAAAAAAGAAATCGCTGAAATCTTAAAGCGTGAAGGCTTCGTACGTGACGTTGAATATATCGAAGACAATAAACAAGGTATCATCCGTATCTTCTTAAAATACGGTGCAAACAACCAACGTGTTATCACTGGTCTAAAACGTATAAGCAAACCTGGGCTTCGTGTTTATGCTAAGTCAAATGAAGTACCTCGCGTACTTAATGGTCTTGGTATCGCATTAGTTTCAACATCACAAGGTGTTCTAACTGATAAAGAAGCTCGTGCAAAACAAGTTGGCGGAGAAGTATTAGCTTACGTTTGGTAATAGAGTTTCTGAATGAATGGAGGTGCACTAAATGTCCCGCGTAGGAAAAAAACCAATCGAAATTCCAGCAGGAGTTACGGTTACTATAAATGGTAATGTGGCTACAGTAAAAGGACCTAAAGGCGAATTAACTCGTACTTTTAATCCTGATATCGAAATCAAAGTTGAAGAGAACATCATCAACGTTTCTCGCCCATCTGATTCTAAAGAACACCGCGCATTGCACGGAACGACTCGCGCGCTCTTAGCAAACATGGTTGAAGGTGTTTCTAAAGGATTTGAAAGAGGTTTAGAACTTATCGGGGTTGGATACCGTGCTCAAAAACAAGGTAACAAGCTTGTTTTGAACGTAGGTTATTCACATCCTGTTGAGATCGAACCTGAAGCAGGTCTAGAAATCGAAGTTCCTGCCAACACAAAAATTATTGTAAAAGGTACTAGCAAAGAGCGCGTTGGCGCTTTAGCAGCTAATATCCGTGACGTTCGTCCTCCAGAGCCGTACAAAGGCAAAGGAATCCGTTATGAAGGTGAATTTGTTCGCCGTAAAGAAGGTAAAACAGGTAAGTAATGCCGCATAGGTAAATGAAAGGAGTGACGTAAATGATTACGAAGCTTGATAAAAACGCTACTCGCAAGAAAAGACACGCTCGTGTCCGTGCGAAACTTAGCGGAACTTCAGCTCGTCCACGTCTAAATGTGTATCGTTCAAACCAACACATTTATGCTCAAATTATCGATGATATGAACGGAGTAACTTTAGCAAGTGCTTCTACATTAGATAAAGAATTTAATCTTGAATCCTCCAGCAACATCGAAGCTGCACAAAAGGTCGGAGAATTAGTTGCGAAACGTGCGGTTGAAAAAGGTATTAGTGCGGTTGTATTTGACCGTGGAGGATACTTATATCATGGACGTGTTCAAGCATTGGCTGATGCAGCCCGCGAGAACGGCCTACAATTTTAATAGTCAAAGGAGGGACACAAAAAGATGCGTCGTATTGATCCAAACAAACTAGAACTTGAAGAACGCGTAGTTACGGTTAACCGTGTTGCGAAAGTTGTTAAAGGTGGACGCCGTTTCCGTTTCTCAGCACTTGTTGTTGTTGGAGATAAAAACGGTCATGTTGGATTCGGTACTGGTAAAGCTCAAGAGGTGCCAGATGCAATCCGCAAAGCCATCGAAGATGCAAAGAAAAACTTGATCGAAGTACCAATGGTTGGAACAACGGTTCCTCACCAAGTAATCGGACATTTCGGTGCTGGTGAAATTCTTCTTAAACCTGCTTCAGAAGGTACAGGAGTTATCGCCGGTGGTCCAGTTCGTGCCGTACTTGAATTAGCTGGTGTTGCTGATATCCTTTCCAAGTCTCTAGGAACAAACACTCCAATTAATATGGTTCGGGCAACAATCGAAGGTTTAAAACAATTAAAACGTGCTGAAGACGTAGCTAAATTACGTGGGAAATCAGTAGAAGAACTGTTAGGATAAGGAGGGAAATGAAATGGCAAAATTAGCAATTACCCTCACCCGCAGCCTAATTGGCCGTCCAGAAGACCAACGTCAAACTGTAAAAGCGTTAGGCTTACGTAAAGTAAATCAAACAGTTGAGCAAGAAGATAATGCTGCAATCCGCGGTATGATCACCAAAGTTGCTCACCTTGTTACGGTTAAAGAACAATAATTGATTTTTCTTTGTTAAGGAGGTGCCAATTATGAAACTTCATGAATTAAAGCCTGCGGAGGGTTCTCGTCAAGAACGTAAACGTAAAGGTCGCGGTATTGGTTCAGGTAACGGAAAAACTGCCGGTAAAGGACATAAAGGTCAAAACGCTCGTTCCGGCGGCGGTGTTCGTATCGGTTTTGAGGGTGGTCAAACACCGCTTTACCGCCGTTTACCAAAACGCGGATTTACAAACATCAATCGTGTTGAGTTTGCAGTTGTGAATCTTGATGCTTTAAACCGCTTTGATGAAGGTACAGAAGTTACTCCAGAGCTTCTGATCGAATCAGGCGTAGTTAAAAATGCAAAAGCAGGAATTAAAATTCTTGCAAATGGGACGCTAGAGAAAAAACTTAATGTTACAGCTCATAAATTCTCCTCTGCTGCCAAAGAAGCAATCGAAGCTGCTGGTGGAAAAATCGAGGTGCTTTAATGTTCCAGACGATCTCCAATTTTATGCGTGTGGGTGATATAAGAAAAAAGATTATATTCACCCTTTTGATGTTAATCATCTATAGATTGGGTACATTTATACCTGTACCAAATGTAAATGCAAATGCACTTGATGCCCAAAGTACTACCGGTGTGTTTGGTATTCTAAATACATTCGGCGGCGGTGCCTTAAAGAAGTTCTCCATTTTCGCAATGGGGATCATGCCTTATATCACCGCGTCGATTATCGTTCAGCTTTTGCAAATGGATGTAGTTCCTAAGTTTACGGAATGGTCGAAGCAGGGTGATGCTGGACGCCGTAAATTAGCCCAGTTTACTCGTTATTTTACTGTTGTGTTAGGCTTTATTGAAGGTATTGGAATGTCCTATGGCTTCAATAACCTTGCCGGCGGTCAATTAATTGAAAATCCTGGGATCGGTACCTATCTTTTGATTGCGACGGTATTAACAGCCGGAACATCATTTTTAATGTGGCTCGGTGAGCAAATCACATCTAACGGGGTAGGAAACGGAATTTCCATTATTATCTTTGCTGGTATCGTTGCTGGGATTCCAACAACGGTTAACCAAATCTACGTACAGCAGTTTCAAAATGCCGGTCAAGCGTTATTCTTACACATTGTCACGGTTGCATTAATTGCACTTGCAGTTATTGCCGTAATTGTTGGGGTAATTTTTATCCAGCAGGCTAATCGTAAAATTCCAATTCAATATGCAAAACGCGTGGTGGCAGGACGTACTCCTGTTGGAGGACAATCCACACATATGCCGTTAAAGGTAAATGCTGCGGGTGTTATCCCTGTTATCTTCGCGATCTCATTTCTTGTGACTCCAAGGACAATTGCTTCATTTTTCCCAACGAATGAAGTAACCATTTGGATTCAAAAAATATTTGATTATTCTCACCCAATTGGAATGATCATTTATGCTGCGTTAATTATTGCGTTTACGTATTTTTATGCTTTTATCCAAGTGAATCCAGAGCAGGCTGCCGAAAACTTGCAAAAGCAAAGCGGCTATATTCCTGGAATCCGGCCTGGAAAAAGTACTCAAGAATACTTAACACGCGTATTATACCGTTTGACCTTCGTCGGGTCGATTTTCTTGGCGGTTGTTGCTGTACTTCCAGTTCTATTCATTAATATTGCGAATTTGCCGCAATCAGCTCAAATTGGCGGAACAAGCTTACTCATCGTTGTCGGGGTAGCTCTTGATACAATGAAACAGCTCGAAGCACAGTTAGTTAAACGGCATTACAAAGGATTCATTAAATAGAATCCTGCTGCATCGGCAAACCCTGCCGGGCAGGTAATTAGCAAAGTTTGAATACAACGGTGCGGAATTTTTTTGCAAAAATTCTGCAGTAACAATACTGGTTTTGGGGAACTCGTTCCCTGAAACCTTATATATAGCACGAGGGGGAATACGTGTGAACTTAGTATTAATGGGGCTTCCTGGTGCCGGTAAAGGTACGCAAGCCGAAAAAATTGTCGATCAATACGGCATCCCTCATATCTCTACTGGAGATATGTTCCGTGCAGCTATGAAAGAAGGAACAGAACTAGGTTTAAAAGCAAAATCATTTATGGACAAAGGCGAACTCGTTCCAGATGAAGTGACGATTGGCATTGTCCGCGAACGACTAAGCAAAGATGATTGCTTAAAAGGTTTCCTGTTGGATGGTTTTCCTAGAACAGTTCCTCAAGCAGAAGCACTAGAAAATATTCTTGCTGAATTAGACAGAAAAATTGATTATGTAATCAATATTGATGTTGATAAGGATATTTTAATGGAGCGTCTGACAGGCCGACGGATCTGTAAAAGCTGTGGAGCTACGTACCATCTTGTCTTTAATCCTCCAGCAAAAGAGGGAGTTTGCGACCGTTGCGGCGGTGACCTTTATCAGCGGGCAGATGATAATGCTGAGACAGTTCAAAACCGTTTAGAAGTAAATATTAAGCAAGCACAGCCTTTGCTTGATTTTTACAGTGCAAAAGGTTATTTGCGTACGCTAGATGGACAGCGGGATATTGGTATTGTTTTTGCTGACATTGAGCAGCTTCTCGGGAGCTTAACTGAATGATCATTTGCAAGACCCTGAAGGAATCGATTTATCATGGCTTGAAAGAAGTAAAGCGGACTTTAGTATCTTTCAAACCTCTCCCATGCGATTCAAAGCTATGTTGAATGCAAATGGTTTTTCGATTGTGCGCGAAGAGCAGGTGGTTCCATTGACAAACGGTCATATTCCGCAAATAGGACAATTTGTAAGAGTTACTAGCGGACGAGATGCAGGTCAGTATGGTATAATTGTAAGGTTGTTGAGTGAAAGGTTTGTTTTAATTGCGGACGGCGATAAGCGAAAGTTTGCCACAGCTAAGAAAAAAAACCTTCAGCATCTTCAATTGTTTGATCAAGTATCTCCCGAAGTTCAGAACTGTATTGGAGAAACAGGACGTGTAACGAACGGAAAGCTTCGTTTTGCGCTAACTAAGTTTTTGAATGAACGCATATCTCATGACGAGAAGGGAGACGAGTTTGATGGCGAAAGATGATGTAATTGAAATTGAAGGTAAAGTAATTGAAACTTTGCCAAACGCTATGTTTAAGGTAGAATTAGAAAATGGTCATACTGTGCTGGCTCACGTGTCCGGTAAAATTCGGATGCACTTCATTCGGATTCTTCCTGGAGACAAAGTGACTGTTGAGCTGTCACCATATGATCTGACGCGCGGTCGGATTACGTACCGCTTTAAATAATCTACTTGCACTCCGTACTATTAAGGAGGTTAGGATAATGAAAGTAAGACCATCTGTAAA
>CAZAEW010000125.1:5293-7547 GCA_964484065.1 uncultured Bacillus sp. | reverse complement strand
TATCCAAATTACCGCAAGCAAGATTTATTAATCTAACAAAGACAGGTTTTATAGGGGATGAAAGTTATCCATTTGGAACGGAACCTGAACCGTCGCATTATCAGTCAGGTTACTATAAGGAATTTTTACGACAGTTGAATGAAATAGTGATTGGCAATTTGGATTATTAAAGGAAAGCTAACAAGGTATTGGCTATATATGATAAAGATTTTTCTTGTTAGAAATAGGGTGAGCAATTGGAAATTCTCGTAGAAGATATAATATATAATGAAAATGGAATTGTTATCTTAATGCAGCTACCTGAAGAATTGATTGTCAGAGAACTTCTTTTTGAAATAAAAAGGAGAAACAAGGATTTATCTTTTTCAGTGTTTAAAAAAGAGATAATGCCAGAATCACCAAAACTAAGTTTAGAAATTGACAGCTCAAATTTTGAAATTCCATTTTATCTTGGAGCAGAGGAAGTATGGGATATTAGGCTGAATATTAATAATGAAAATCAGATAAGTCTAAAAAATAGTTATACAGATGGCAAGACATTCTATATAAAAAATACATGGAATAATTACAACTGGAAGCCATACTGGACAAAAGAAAATTGCCTTGCTTTCTTTATTAGATATAAAAAAGTACCTCCACAACTTTTGATTAAGGATGTTTACATTTCTAAATCCTTATACATTAAAGCGGAAATTAATCCAATTGAGTCAGATAATGAATATTTTATTATAATAAATAATTTGCATATAAAAGAAAAATATCGTATCAATAATCATTGTTATTTTGAAGTTTCTATCGAAGAATTAAAATATGACAATAGTGGTACTTATTCTTCTAATATTTTGTTTTTGGCATCTGAAAATTCTAATCAAATATTGTTGGGTTCACAAGATTCTAGTGTTCAATATAATTTGGAAACCCATTTATTCAAGGTGAATCTATCTCAAAATAACGATAAGTTTAAGTTAGAGATTAATCAGAAGAAAAAAGGTATTTCAATAATAGGATCATGTGTTAGTAGAGATAATTTTAATAGCAGCTTTAACGAGGATTATAAAAAGGATTTTAAAGTTATTCAGCTTCAAAATCAACCATCAATTATAAGTTTAGTATCAAAACCAATACCTTATAATTCTTCTGATTTGAGTAATATTGGTGAGTGGGAAACTAAACAGTTAAAAGCTGAACTTGAAAAAAGCATATTTAATCAGCTAAAGTCTGAAGAAAATGATTTTCTAGTTTTAGACTTCTTTGCAGACGTATACTTTGGGGTTTTAAAAATTGGAGAGTCTTACCTAACTAACAATAACTGGGTATTGCATAAAACAAACTTTTATAGAGAGCGCTCAACTTATCCAACTCTTAATATATTTAATCAATTCGATACTTTTTTTGTTTTGTGGAAAAAATCAATTGATGAATTATTCAAAAGGATTTCCATTGTCCTTCCAAATACAAAGGTGATTTTGCATAAAGCCAGATTTACTGATAGTTATATAACTGAAGATGGTGAAATCGCCTTATTTGAAAATGCCAACAAGGTTTCAAAATACAACAGAGCTTGGTCCTTATTAGATAGGTATGTGGAATCAAATTTTGATGTAATACCAATTAGTATTAGTGAAGATAAGCTTATCTCCACCATACACCATAAATGGGGGAGATTTAATGTCCATTATTGTTTGCCTTATTATCATGAATTTTTAAAACAATTAAGAAAGCAGCTTAAATAGAAACTCTAAACTTTTCCTAATGTAGAATGGATTGAGAAAGGTAATAAATTCTTAGTAAAAATTAAATAAAAAGGAACGTGCTTCATGGAATTTGATTTTCAGCATTTATTATATAACCATGAGAAAGGCGAATTTATTGTCTTTGGTGAATCTACTTTAGAAAATCCAACCTTTGTACTGCGTCAGAAAACAAATAAGCGTGACTTTGAATTTGAGTCAGAGATTGAATTAGAAGTCAAAAGAATTGAAAACAATTACATTGTCAAAATAGATCTTGAATCAATTTTGAAGCAAAAGAACTACCCCGATGAAACTATTTGGATTTTACTGATGGTTACTGAATCGGATGAATATATAATAAATGTTAATGATAAATATAAGAATAATATGAATTATTACCATCATGTTGACTATATTTTTCGAGTAAAACCATATATAACAATAGACAACAGCATCGCATTTTTTGTTAAAGGATTAAATCTAAACTTTTATTCAACAAACATAACATACAAAAATGGCGT
>CAZAEW010000125.1:0-5193 GCA_964484065.1 uncultured Bacillus sp. | reverse complement strand
CTAAAGGCAAAATTATATATAAATGGGTCTTCTAAACTATCACTTTTTGTTAGATATAAAGAAAAAGAAGACGCCTCAAAACTAAAAGTTGCCGTACTTGGAACTTGTTTTAGCAGGAATGCATTTAATTCAAGCAGTTATTTCAACCCTGGTTATAAAGATACTTTTGATTGCGTTTTCACTCAATTTCATTCATCTTTAATTAGTCTCGTTTCTAATGAGGTTAAATTGGATTTAAGCTTATTTACTGATATTAATAAAACTGATTTAGAATTCCTTACTATGGACTTCAAAAAAACCTTTTTTTTAAAGTTAAAAGAGTTGAATGTTGATTATTTAGTTCTTGATCTTTACCCAGATGCATGCAGGTCAGTATTGCAACTTGAAGAAAATCAATATGTGACTGCCAGTTATATCCTTGAAAGGAGCAGGTTTATAAGAAGCCTTCCAATTACAAAAGTTATTGATCACTCTAATAATGAAGAATACTTTGCTCTTTGGAAAAATGCTGCTGAAATTTTTGTGGGAGAATTAATTAAAATTCTTCCTGAAGAGAGAATTATCCTTAATAAAGGAAGATTTACTTCTACTTACTTTGACAAAAACAGGGAAGTAAAATCATTTAGAGATACAGATCTAATAAGAAGAAATAATTACTTTTGGGAAAAAATTGATAATTATTTTATTAGTCTATTGCCTAATGTAAAAGTAATTGATTTAACTGATCAAACTTATATTGGTGACATTAATTATCCATTTGGTCTCTCCTTTTCTCATTACCAAAGTGAGTATTATAAGGAATTTTTAAAACGGTTAAATAATATTGTTATTCGTGATTATATTAGTATGATCCATTAATAATCTTTTGAATATTTGTATTTTTGATAAAACGAGTGCGACGAAAGTAGTTGAATTCTGAATATAAGGTGAAACCATGAGCATTTCAGTTGTTTTTAAAAGTGTTACAAAAAAATACAAGATGTATAAAAGGTCGTCTGAAAAATTATTGGATTTGGCGATGCCACAGGGCTACGGGAAAGATTTCTATGCCCTGCAAAATATTAGTTTTGAGGCTGAGGCGGGCGACACGATTGGAATTATCGGGGTAAATGGGGCTGGAAAATCGACAATGTCCAATCTAATTGCCGGGGTCATTCCGCCAAGCAATGGGTCTGTAAAAATTAATGGAAATGCAGCCCTTATTTCGATTGGAGCAGGCCTAAACAACCAATTGAGCGGACGGGAAAATATTGAGCTGAAATGTCTGATGCTTGGTTTTTCCAAACAGGAAATTCAAGAGCTTACGCCAGAGATAATTGAGTTTGCGGAAATAGGGGAGTTTATCGATCAGCCTGTCAAAAGCTATTCGAGCGGGATGAAATCGAGACTAGGTTTTGCCATATCAGTTAATATCGATCCAGATATTTTAGTTATAGATGAAGCCCTTTCTGTTGGAGACAAGATTTTCGCTCAAAAGTGTCTGGATAAAATGAACAGCTTTAAAGAAAAGGGCAAGACGATATTTTTTATCAGCCATTCGATTGGCCAGGTAAAAGAGTTTTGCCAAAAAGCTCTGTGGCTGGAAGCTGGGGAAATTAAGGGATACGGAACAGTAGAAGAAGTCATTCCAAAGTATGAACAATTTGTTAAAGAGTTCAACCAAATGTCTAAGGATGAAAAGAAACAGTTTAATCAACAAGTAATGGAGAGAAGAAGCCAAAAGATTACTTCTTCAGAGAATGATATTTTACAGCCGAGAAAAGATTTTTCAAGAAAAAAGCCAAAAAGAAAAGGACAATTTCAGTTTACGCTTTTTTGGCTGATCCAGATTGCTTTTTTCACCTTTCTTTATTTTAACTGGAGTACTGTTCTATCCATTTTAAACCTGAATACAAAGTAACATTAAATGTTGATACACCTAAAAGAACAAGGAGAAAGAGGCAAGAAGGAGAAAGAAAATGGATTTACAAACAAATGAGCACTCAAACTTTTCGCCAAGAAAGAAAAAGAAACCGAAACGGAGATTCCGGGCTTGGAAAATCGTTTTTTTCAGCTGTCTTATTCTTTTCTTATGCGGAACGGGTTTTTTATATGGGACCAATCAAGGATTGCAATTTAGACAGATGATTGTCGGAACTGTACTGACATCCTCACATCCGGAATATATAAAATACATGCATTTTTTACTTTCTCAGGCGGAAATAGATGAAATCAAGCAAACAATGAATCATCCCAAAGTGGTTCAATCCCGGATTGGTCATTTTAAAGATAAGAAAATCGTGAATAATCCAAGCCAGCTAATTAAAACGGAAGAGATAGACAAATCCAGCTTTACAGCAAAAATATTGATTATTTCAGACCCAACCACTGTTCACCTCGTTACAACAAAATATCCAGATAAAGGCCAGCCTTTATTTGAATTAATCAAAGACAATAATGGAGCAGCGGGAATAAATGGCGGCGGGTTTATTGATAAAGGCGGTCACGGATCAGGAGGCCAAACGGTCGGGATTACGATCAGCAATGGAAAGGTCATCCATGCTCCTGCAGGCGGGAATCAGGTGTCCCAGCTAGTCTGCGGATTTCTTGCGGACGGTGAGTTTATAACAGGAAAATATTCTGTTGACCAATTAATGAAGCTTGGTGTTACCGATGCTGTCCATTTTGGACCTCAGCTTATTGTGAATGGAAAAAATGTTGTAAACTCAAGCGTTAATGCTGCATGGGGATGGGCACCGCGCACCGCTATTGGACAAGATAAACAAGGAAGAATAGTCATGATTATCACAGATGGCCGTTTTTATTGGGATAAAACACATCGAGGCGCGACCATGGCAGATATGGCGCAGCTATTTGAGTCCTACCATGTCATCAATGCCATGGCAATGGATGGCGGCGGGTCGACGACCATGATCAAAGCCGGAGAACTGCTCATGAAGCCGGCGACCGAAGAGGCGATTGGAATGAGGTATTTGCCAAATGCGTGGGTCGTGATCCCTCATTAAATACCGTAAATAAATGTAAGAAAAATGACAAAAATTCACTATGGAATTTTACTATAAAATTCCAAATCATCTTGTATATTTAATATCCTTATGAAATAATTATTGAATAGGTTTAATTTTTTCTTACATAAAAAAGCAATCACTTATTAATGAAAGGATTGAATTTCTACATGCAAAAGGTAAAAAAAGCGATTATTCCGGCAGCAGGTCTTGGAACCCGTTTTTTGCCGGCAACAAAAGCAATGCCGAAAGAAATGCTTCCGATTGTAGATAAACCAACGATTCAATACATTGTGGAAGAAGCAATTGAATCAGGAATTGAAGATATTATTATTGTAACAGGTAAAGGAAAGCGGTCGATTGAGGACCATTTCGATAATGCATTTGAATTAGAGCAAAATTTAGAGGAAAAAGGGAAGCTTGAGCTTCTGGAAATCGTTCGTGAAACATCGAAAATGGTGGACATCCATTATATCCGCCAAAAAGAACCAAAAGGACTAGGCCATGCCGTCTGGTGTGCCCGGAACTTTATCGGCAACGAGCCGTTTGCGGTCCTGCTCGGTGATGATATCGTTCAAGCCGAAACACCATGCCTTAAACAGCTGATGGATGAATACAACCGGACTCATTCCTCTGTTATAGGTGTTAAACAGGTTCCGGAAAATGAAACAAACCGTTATGGTATTATCGACCCTGTTGATCAGCAAGGCCGCTCTTACCAGGTTCGCAATTTTGTTGAAAAACCAAAACTGGGAACAGCTCCATCTAACTTAGCGATCATCGGGAGATACGTCTTTACACCGGAGATTTTTATGTTCTTAGATAGGCAGGAAGTTGGGGCTGGCGGCGAAATTCAATTGACGGATGCCATTCAAAAATTAAACCACATCCAGCGAGTATTTGCTTATGAATTTGAAGGACAGCGCTATGATGTCGGAGAAAAACTTGGCTTCATCGAAACAACCATCGAGTTTGCTCTTCAAAAAGAAGAATTGCGGGAAGATTTATTGAAGTTTATGGCACAGAAGTTAGACACGAATAATTAATTATATTATTTAGCTTAAAAATCCCTTTTAACTATTGTTAAAAGGGATTTTTTGTTTGGGTGGAATTACCTATTCTTTTAATCAATACCTTTCAACTGATTCAAAAAAAAGGATTAAATAAAGGGAAAAATAGTAAAATATAACTTAAATATTTTTTTTAACATAGAAAAATAGTATGATAAAAAATGAGTTTAATAATCTAGTTAGAAAGGATGGAGAAATGAAATTTTTTAAACGTATTGCTGCAATTTTATTAATTGGGATTGTAATCCTAATGTATGCTCAAATCCCGATACATACATCAGCAGCTTTGGGAACTAAAGGAACTATTGACGCACCGACAAATGGTTCTTCTGTTAAGGGACAAGTTGTTTTAAGAGGTTGGTTCCTTGATGAGAATGGTGTTGCCAAGCTTGAGGTATTAGTGGATGGCACAGTGGCAGGACAGGCTATTTATGGAGATGCCAGACCCGATGTCCAAAATGCTTTTCCTGAATACAACAATGGAAAGGCTGGCTACCATTTTACTCTCGACACTGCCAAGTGGAGTGATGGAAAACATACTGTTACTGTTAGAGAAACTAGTACAAATGGACTCGTAACAACATTGCCTGAAATCTCAATAACGTTTGCAAATGTTAATGTCCAAGGATATGTTGATAGTCCGGTTTCTGGTTCTACTCTAAAAGGGACCTCGAACGTCTCAGGCTGGTTTTTGGATGAGAGCGGAGTATCAAGTATTGATGTATTAGTGGACGGTACAGCAGTAGGACAGTCAACATATGGAGATGCAAGAGCGGATGTTCAAAAAGCATATCCGGAATTCAACAACGGAAATGCGGGCTATCATTATGCACTCGACACAACCAAGCTTAGTGATGGAAAACATACCATTACGATCAAGGAAACAGGAAAGAACGGGCATGTCACAACAATGCCGGGGATTTCTGTCACAATTGCAAATGTTAATGTCCAAGGGTACGTTGAAAGTCCAAGCCCTGGTTCCACTCTTAAAGGAATCAAAACCGTCTCAGGCTGGTTTTTGGATGAGAGCGGAGTATCAAGTATTGATGTATTGGTGGACGGAACAGCAGTAGGACAGGCAACATATGGAGATGCAAGAGCGGATGTTCAAAAAGCAT
>CAZAEW010000124.1:1509-7598 GCA_964484065.1 uncultured Bacillus sp. | reverse complement strand
GATAAATTAAAGCAAAAGCAGCAGATTCTTCAATGGCAGCGCGATGATTATCGCGATATGAACACAGCTCTGAAGGACTTGGATACAACCATCTTTGACGGGATTTACATGCAATCGGCATTTAATAAGAAAACGGTGACCAGTTCTAACGACAGTATTGTGTCGGCTTCAGCCCTGAATGCGACAAGCAATATGTCAGCCCGAATTGGTGTCAGTAATTTAGCAACGGGTGCAGCATGGGAATCGAATCCGTCATTGCTTCAATTTCAGAGCGGCACTGACCAGACACTAAAATTCTCAGTGATGGATCCGGGTGCATCAACGGCTCGGGATGTCACTATCTCTATTTCAGGGACGGATACCCTTGATGATGTGATCCAAAAATTCAATAATTCATCCCTTGGCGTCACGATGTTTAAGCTTGCTGATAACACGATCGTAATGAGTAACAATAAAACCGGAACAGGCGCATCGATAACTGCCTCCGATGACACTACGAGAACATACATGAATAATTTGGGGTATGCGGATACGAACAAAACCCTGAATATTAGTAAAACAGGCGCAGACGCGAACATCACCTTTAATGGTTATTCAATGACGCAAAAGTCCAACACTTTTACGATCAATGGGATTAGCTATACGATTAAAGGAACAACAACAGCCGATAATCCCGTGAATATATCCACAGCAACGGATGTTGACTCGATATATAATTCAATTAAGACTTTTGTTGATAAATACAATGACGTTATCAAGAAAGTAAATGACAAGATTGCTGAAAAGCGAAACCGTGATTTCCAGCCGCTGACGGACGATCAAAGATCTGCCATGAATGATACGCAAATCACGCAATGGGAAACAAAAGCCAAAAGCGGGATGCTAAGCAATGATGCGATTCTTTCAAGCGGCTTGAGTAAAATGCGCACGGATTTATATACTCCTGTTTCCGGGTCGAACGTTACTGCAGGGTATACTCAGCTTTCTCAAATTGGAATTACAACTTCATCGGATTACTCCGAGAACGGCAAATTGGTTATCGATGATACAAAGCTTAAGCAGGCCATTCAAAACAATCCGCAGGCAATCTATCAGCTGTTTAATAGCAATGGAGACACGTATGAAACAAAAGGAATTGCGAAACGTTTGCGTGATTCAATCGCCAGTGCATCAGATCAAGTAACGAATATTGCCGGTAAAGCAACCTATACAAATACACAATTTTCTATTGGTAAACAATTAACCGATATTGGCAAACAGATTACCGATTTTCAATCCAAACTAACCGATATTGAAAACCGCTACTATAATCAATTTTCCGCCATGGAACAAGCCATGCAGAATGCCAATCAGCAGGCAGCCTATATTACCTCGCAGTTCAGTACGGGCGGATGATAAAAGTTAGGTGGCTAGAAAAATGAGTGCCGTAGAAAATGTGTTCCACTTGAACCGTGAATTTTTAGAGGAAATGAGCAAGCCTTCCTCGAAAAATGACCGGGACAGCCTGATTTTAAAAATAAATGAATTTCTCGCCAAACGGGAGATTTTGTTAAAGGATATGAAAGGTCCTTATACGGCCGAAGAAAAGCAGCTTGGGCTTCAAATGATTGAGGATGAGCAGAAGATTCATGCCTTGCTTTATTCCCTTAAATCAGAGATCCAGCAAGATTTTTCTTCTGCAAAAAATATCAAAAAGAATGCTCCAAAGTATATCAATCCCTATTCCAATATGTTTACTGAAGGAGCTTATTACGACAAAAGAAATTAACACGAATGAAGAGCCTGCGAAATGGGGCTCTTTATTTTAAGTAAAGTATAAAAGTTTGGACTTTGAGAATTGTCCAGCTTCAGCGCCTAGCCCCTCAGGGTCAAATAACCTTCGGCCCAAAAAGTCAAAATACGGACTTTTTGGGCCGAAGAACATTTGACCATCGGGGCTGAGCAAGGCGCTTGCGCTTTTCTTATTTCACGAATCAATTAAAACATTTTCTAAAAAATCCGATATAAAGGATAGAACGGCCTTTACATTAAAGGGGAGATTATGATGATCGAACGCCTTACCGCGACGACGGACACCCTCATCCAGCAGAGACCTGCAGCATCAGAGAGTGTTAAAGTAAACCCAATCAAAATGGATGAAAAACCGGCATCATTTAACCAGCCTGAACAAAAACACAGTGAATATGTGGATGAAAAAAAGAAGGATGAGCTCGAAAAGGTGGTCAACGGTTTAAATCATTTTCTCGAACCGTCCCAAACCTCGATCCGATTTAAGCTTCATGAAAAACTAAATAAATATTATGTTGTCATTGTTAACAACAACACGGATGAAGTCGTTAAAGAGATTCCGGCAAAAAAATTGTTGGATACGTATGCTGCGATGGCCGAACGCCTTGGTATTCTTGTCGACCGAAAAATTTGAGCCACGTGAAAGCAAAAATAGTAAGGAGTGTTAATATAAATGTCAGTTCGCAACCCCTATCAATCCTATCAGCAAAATTCCATTAACACAGCCTCACCCGGCGAGTTAACGTTAATGCTGTATAATGGCTGCCTAAAGTTTATCCATATTGCCAAAAAAGCGATTGTTGAGAATGACATTGCTTTAAAAAATACGAACCTGCAAAAGGCGCAAAAAATCATTCAGGAATTAATGGTGACATTAAATCCGGAAATGGAAGTTTCCAAGCATATGCTGCCGCTTTATGATTATGTTTATCGCAGACTTGTTGAAGCAAATATTCAAAGTGATAAGGCAATATTAGAAGAGGTCGAAGAGTTTGTAACAGATTTTCGCGATACCTGGAAGCAGGTTATCCAAATTAACCGGCAAAAGCAATATGCAGAAGGCGGTCAGGCATAGATTTTTAGTGGAATTTGTTAATGAAATCGATCTGTTGCAGGATTACTTGATACAAAAAGATAAAAAAATACTGGTTATTACAGGCTATAACCATTTAATTGGTTGTGCCTTTTTTTATAATCCATTACTTCAAAGAAAGAAGGTATACTATTCAATGCCAAGACAGCAAGAATCATACAGAAAAAGGCTTACCGGATTTACACTTCGTAAAAAGTTGATCTTGTCCTTTACGTTGCTGCTTTTAATCCCCTCCATTACGATCGGTTTGTTTTCCTATCAGAATGCCAAACAAAAGCTTGATGAAAAAATTCAAACCAGTGCCAAAGAAAATGTTGAGATTATTGACCATTTCTTAACCAAATTGATTCAGCCAAAAATGGAGGACGCCGCATACTTCGCTAAGGAGTATACACAGTCTTCCTTTAGCGGAGACAACTTAAATGACACTATAAAATCACTTCAGCAGTATAAAGGAGTAAATTCTGAAGTGGTTTCCGTTTATATTGCATCCGAGCAGGGCGATTTGATTATCAGACCTCAGGCAGAACTGCCGCCAGGGTTTGATGCCCGGACTAGACCGTGGTATTTGCAGGCGAAAGCAGCGAAAGGGAAAACCATCATAACCGAGCCATATGTGGACAAAGTTTCTGGCAGTGTTCTTGTAACCATTGCTAAACAGTTTAATGACGGTTCCGGGGTGGTGGGGATTGATTTAAGCCTTAACGCCTTAAAAGAAGTAACAGGCGACATTAAAATAGGCAGGAATGGCTATCCGTTTATTGTAAGTGGGAAAGGTTATTATCTTGTCCATCCTGCTGAAAAGATCGGGACAAAAGGGACAGGCAGCTGGGTGACGCCGCTTTTAGAAAAGGATAGCGGGACCCTATCCTATAGTCTAAACGGGCAAGACAAGAAAATGGACTTTGCCACCAACAAGTTAACAGGCTATAAAATAGCGGGAACGATGTCATTAAACGAAGTAAATCAAGATTCAAACCCAATCTTAAAAACAACCTTTTTGATCATTGGACTGTTTATCGTTGTTGGAGCGCTTCTTTCTTATTTTATTATTCGTTCGATCACCAGGCCTTTAAACGAGTTGGTCACTGCGACTGAAAGAGTGAGTGATGGTGATTTAACTCAGAAATTTATTGTAAAAAATAACGACGAAGTTAGCCGTCTTGGGGAAAGTTTTAATTCAATGATCCATGCCCTTCATGCTCTTATTCGGCATGTCGATGAACAGGCTGGACAGCTTGCAGCGTCCTCTGAGCAGCTGATGGCCAGTTCGGAGCAAAACAATTTGGCAACAGAACAGATTGCCAATTCGATTCAGGAAGTGGCTGCCGGAACAGACAGGCAAACGGCCATGATGGGCGAAGGACATCGGATTGTTTCCGACATGTCTTCCGAAATGGAAGAGATCCTTCAACATGCCAATGTTGTCGCTAATGAATCGCTGGAAGCTGCGGGCATTGTTACGAATGGTAATCAAGCCATTCAACTATCGACAAGTCAAATGGATAATATCCATCATACAGTTAATAGTCTCGGAACCGTTATTCAAACACTCGGGGAGCGATCGAAGGAAATTAATCAAATTATTGATGTTATTTCCGATATTGCTTCACAAACCAATTTATTGGCACTGAATGCAGCCATCGAAGCCGCCCGGGCAGGGGAACACGGAAAGGGCTTCGCCGTTGTGGCTGATGAAGTTCGAAAACTAGCAGAACAATCATCAAAATCAACTGAAAATATCAAGGCATTAATTTCATCTATTCAATCAGATACGAGCCAAGCCGTTACGTCAATGGATAAAGGGAAAAAAGAAGTGGCGAAAGGGCTCGACCTTGTCAAAAGCGCCGGAGATGCTTTCTTGCAAATGGATCAGTTTGTGGCTCGTGTTACGGATGAGTTTCAGCAGGTAACCGCCTCGATTAAAGAGGCTGCCGCTGGCGCGGAGCATGTTGTTGAAATCGTTAAGAATATTGAGGAAATTAACAGCCAAACAACAAGCGGAACACAGGATGTTTCAGCAGCAACAGAAGAACAGATGGCCTCAATGGAGGAAATTGCCGCTTCAGCTTCCACTCTGGCCAAAATGGCAGAAGAGCTGCAAGACTCCGTGAAGAAATTTACCATTTAGTTTTTGGAAGCATTGGCAGATTGTTTGCATTCGACAAAATTTGATATTTGCTAATCCGTCATGCTCAGGAGGCTAGGATTTATTTCCCATTGAAAAATTTTTTTGAAAATAAAGAAAACATGAGGGCTCGGAAAACCCATGTGCAGCAAGTTTCTCACTATTTCCCTGATGCTTGTGTCATAAATTCGACAAAGTTTTTTTACTGGTTAGGCAGGATATTGTTGGGTTAAAATAGAAATGTAATTACATAGTCTTATCCAAAGGAGGAGTTCACTATATGAATTATAACGTTCGTGGTGAAAACATTGAGGTAACTCCAGCAATTAGAGAATACGTAGAGAAGAAAGTGGCAAAGTTGGAACGTTACTTTACAGAGACTCCAGCAGCAAATGTAAATGTGAACTTACGATTTAATCAAGATAAAACATCTAAAGTCGAAGTTACAATCCCAATGCCAAATCTTGTTCTGCGCGCAGAGGAAACAAATGAAGATATGTATGCTGCAATTGATTTGATCATCGACAAGCTCGAGCGTCAAATTCGCAAGCACAAAACGAAGGTGAACCGCAAATTCCGTGAAAAAGGCGATGTGGGTGCAATGTTTACAGCCCCAGCAGCTGATAACCATGATTTGGAGGAAGACGAGTTAGAGGTTGTCCGCACGAAGCGTTTTGACCTAAAACCGATGGACAGCGAGGAAGCCATCCTGCAAATGAATATGCTGGGTCACAGCTTCTACGTATTTACGAATGCGGATACGAACCGCACTAACGTCGTTTACAAACGCAAAGACGGCCGCTACGGCTTAATTGAAGCCCATTAAGTTCTTATATAAAATGCAGCTCCGCTTCCCGGGGCTGCATTTTTAATTCTATTTTATTTTTTTAAAAAAGGGATTCATTGTGATGATCATGGGTTCCGTTTTGAGGTGCAAGCAGACCAATTATCATATCAAAGCGAATATGATTTCTAAGGTCAAATCACAATAAAAATCATATTCAAAAATGCTGTTGAGACATACAATCAGGCCATCTTCGGACAAGGGAGAGCAAAATAATCAAGGTTGAGTCCGAAGTC
>CAZAEW010000124.1:0-1409 GCA_964484065.1 uncultured Bacillus sp. | reverse complement strand
CCCATTATTATGATGATGAATTCTTCTTTTTTTTGCAGGGACTATATTTAGATAAAAAATATGCAATCAGAAGAGGAATCAGACCCCCGTGCTCCAATGAAAAAGGAGAGCAGGGGATCAGAACTCTTTTATTCTATACAACTCATTAAAATAGTAATATCCCCAGAGGAAGGAAAATGGGCGGGTTTGGTAGAAATGTAAATAGGGTACATAACTAACGAACAAAGCCATACAAGAATTTAAAAAGAGAGAATGGCTAAAGAATTTGGGGGACGGTTATAATGAAAAAAAAAATTAGCAGGAATGCACCATGCCCGTGCGGCAGCGGAAAAAAGTCCAAAAAGTGCTGCGGCGTGCATGACACCATTTCGATTACGCATGTATTGGAAAGAGAAATAGATGATTTACAAAAGCAGCTCCTATTTTATTCAATGCAAAACTACAGTGCCGAAATCGGCAACAGCTTTCATGATTTCCAAAAAGAACTCATTGCCTACAACGAACAAGAGGGTCAATTTTTTGAGCTGATCCAGACCATTTGGTATACTCTTTTTCACAAAAGAGCCGACGGAAAGACGATTCTGCAACAATTCATTGATTCCGAGCATCGAAAAATAAAGCGGCCAAAGCTAAAGCAAATTTTGCTGTCGTGGGAAAACAGCAGAGTTATTGCCGGTAAAATGCTGAAACAAGATGACAATCAGTTTGTGGTCCTTGATGGCTTAACTTCAGAAGAACTCGAAGCAGTCGTTGTCACAAAAATGGATCATCCGTACGAGGAAGGGGTATTTTTCACCGGATTCCTTTTGCCATATGAACAGAAGCATGTTTTCTTCCCGGTTCCATTTGATTTTGCCGGTATCACATTAGAGCAGGCAGTCAGCTATATTATGGAAGCCAGCCAAAAAGCCAACTACGAATCACCGCAGCAATTCCTGACAGACTATTTCACCCAAACGATGTATGAAATTCCGTTGGCAGTGACAAAAGTCGATGTCGCGGAATTGGAATGGCCAGCTCCGGTTTATCAAGAAGTAGCTGAAGTGTTCCAGGAGAAACTGAATTCGCTTGGTGAAACAGCAGATGTGATTGAGACAGGAGTCATGTTATGGTTTGAGTTTTGCCAAAGCAAGCAAAAGCGGATTCAGAATCCAAGCCTTTATGCAGCAGCGCTTCACTATTTTGTTTCAACATGTGTTCACACGGATGCAAAAATTACGCAAAAAGAGATTGCCGAGCAGTATGGCGTTTCTGCCAGATCAATGTCATCCGTTTACCGAGACTTGGCAGACGTTCTCTCCAAGGAATTTGCCGATGCCTTAGCAAAGATGCAGGATAAAGAAAAAGGCATGATGGAAGCTGCTGCAGATAGGGAAGAAGCGAAGGGGAATTTACGAGTTATCAAGTAA
>CAZAEW010000123.1:993-7687 GCA_964484065.1 uncultured Bacillus sp. | reverse complement strand
GAATAGCCGCTTGATTCGGACAGGAATCCAGTTTATTTCACCAAAGCTGTCTGAATAGGCTCCTAGTTGGAATACTTTGATGCCGTGGCAACAAAGTATGCGAACAGAACCATAAAAAAAGAATCAACCCATATAAATGAGTTGATTCTTCAATCATGATCTAATTTTCGATTTTGAAACCGAGATACCTTTTTCCTGTTTCCACAAATATTCATTGAACACCATTTACGTCTTCCACTTTCATCAATAAACAAAAGAACGCAATCCGTGTTTGCACATCTTTTGAGAAAGAGAAGTTTTTTATTTTCAATTAAAGTTAATGCGTCAAAAGAAATTAACGATAAAAGAACGTCCTCTATCTCTCCAACTGGAATAGGGATTAATTTTTGATTTATTAATTTATAAGTGAATGGAGCCTTTTTAATTATATTCTCTAAAAAGGTAATAAATTCATCAGGTATAGTCTGTTGATCTGCTATAGCTTCAAACTGATCTCTTAATTTAGCACGCATCTTTAAAAGCGGTGGTAACACCTGACTGATACTTTCTTTACTCTTTAAGAATTGTGTCTCAACCCCAAATGAGTGCTCTGCAGTTATTTCTTGAAGCCAATCCAGCAGATCTCTTTCTGATTGGAGTAAGTCATGTCGTTTTCCACGTCTTACTAGTTCAGTATTGACTAAATCAATAGAAAGATTGCCTGATATAAGTGGGAACTTTTTGTCGGTCATTAGTTCTATCTCCCATATTTCCTTTTATTCTAACCATTTATACTTTCTTTGAAAGATTATATCTATTATACCTATTTTTCAGTGGGAGGAGAGAATATATGGTTGTTATTCTCTGGCAATTTCGGAGCCGGAAATGACGGCGATAATAGTTAAGACCAATATATTTGTTATTCCATAATCAGAGACTAAAATGTAAATCTGATATCTCGCTATTTTTTAGGTTTAATATAAGGGACGATTTGCGCAGTGGCCCCTACTGAAGCGCCACGAATAAAATCTTTATTTTCTAAGGCTTTAAAATTTTTTGTTTGGCCAGTGAGCATTACCCCCAAAATTTTCACCTCATCAAACTGCTTCTTTTTATTTAAATTTAAAAATTTCTGGATGGTTTCGTCATTACCATTAGCATCATATTTTTCTAATGCATCAATAAAATTTTTGTATGCCTTTTTCGGTGAATCAGATGGATCAAATCCATAAACCAGCATACCAGCAGGTCCCTTACTTTCATCTGCAATTGGTGATGTCATATACAACCATACAATGTTTAAGTTATCAGGAATTTTTGCTTGAATTTCTTGCCATGTATAAGGTTGATTGAAAGAAATGGCAACTTCCACAACGTGATTCTCCATTTGTGAAATTTCCCCTAGTTCGTTTTGTATGCCACCATAGTATTTTTGAATGGAAGGATGATAAAATGTCGCCACTTTATTCTTTGTTTGTTTATCATACTCATAGAACTCTGTGCCAGACCAAAAAGATCCCGGAGTTAACTCGTTGTAATCAATATTATTGCGCAGCCAATCATACGAACTTGTGAGGGTGCTCCATTGAACTAAATAGCCATCAATATTTTTAGAACGATTCGTAATAATGTTGCCGCCAAACATTGATGAATTACTTATAACTTGAGAGTCAATTCGAATATTAGGTTCGGCAATTGCATTATGTAAGAAAAGCCGATCATGAAGTCCTGTAGAACTTTTTGCAGCAAAGTAGTTTCCTGTTTTATATAGGATTGGTAAAAGAATTAGTACTACAATAATTGAAGTAATGATGATTTTTAGTAGTTGTTTACGTTTAGCTTTTTTTAAAGCGCCATTTAACGAATTGTCCATTATCGTTTTCCTCCTATTTTTGAGTGAATAAATTTACGTGCGCGATATAATTTTTGTTTCACGCTATCTACTTGCATGTCTAAAATGATGGAAATTTCTTCGTATGAAAAATCATAATAATACTTTAAAAAGAAAATTTCTTTGTATTCTTTTTTTATGTCTTTTAATAAAAAGAAAATTTCATCTTTATTTAAAATGACATCAAATTCAGAATCTGTATGTTGCAGTTTTGAATAAATTTTCTCAGATAAGTATGTGTTCTGCTTTTCCTTTTTCCTTTTCAAGTCGACATATTCATTGAGTGATACTCTAAAAAACCACGGACGTATATTGCTCTCTGTTAAGTCATCCAACAATAGATAAACTTTGTAAAAAGTATTTTGAATAATATCTTCTGCATCTTCCTTTTTGGCTCCTTTTGCTAGTAATAGCCGGAACACTTCCTCTCCTAAATCGATAAGATAGGAGGCAAGTACATTTTCTTTATTCATATTTTGACCTCCTTACACTTATACAACGAATAAGCACTTAAATATGTATACACTTAATTTAATTTTATATAAATGAATTAATGGATGGGGCTATTCTGCTTTATATGGTTTCAAGCAATGCATTTGAGAGGTCATTTATTATTTACAGGGGAGTTAATCTGTAAAGGTCAAAGCTCCCTTTTATTAAACTTATTCTATTAAACTGAGGGAGTGAAAGAAGAATTGATTGATCTTAAGGTGAGAATTATGTTTTAGTTATTCCATTATACGATAGGACGCCATTCTTAAAGATGACGCTCTTTTTGAATTGGGCCAGAGATTGTGGAACAACAACTTGATATCTAGGTTAAAGTTTAGAAGAGATTGTGAAACTCTACACTTAAAGTAACAGATAGGAGTTCAATAAAAGGACAATTTTGACGTAGATATCAAATGTTATAATTTTCAAAAATGAAATAATTCAATCGGAGGGACAAAGTGTTTATACAAAAAATAAACGATGACTTATCGTTAAAATTAATCGAATTAAGAGATGGCGAAAGGGTATTTGAATTAACAAATAAATCAAGAGGCTATTTAAGAGAATGGCTACCTTGGTTGGATATTACAACAAAACTCGAAGATACCATTGCGTTTATCAAAGGATGTTTGAAAGGTTTTGCTGAAAATAATAGCTTAAATTCGGTTATTATTTTTAAAGGAGAAATTGTAGGAATTGCAAGCTACAATAACATAAATTGGTCAAATAAAACAGCATATATTGGTTATTGGCTTGGTGAAGAATTCCAAGGAAATGGAATAATGACAGAGGTGGCTAAAACATTGACCAATTATGCTTTTAATGAGTTGAACCTCAATAAAGTTGAGATTAGAGCTGCTGTGGAGAATAAGAAAAGTAGGAGTATTCCCGAAAAATTAAACTTTGTAAATGAAGGATGTATTAGACAAGCAGAATGGTTATATGACCATTATGTGGACCACGTTGTATATGGAGTTTTGGCAGAAGAATGGAATAAAAAATAAGAATCCTTCTTCAGCTTACTGGGGTTTGAGTTTAAAACGGAGGTAGCTGCGTCACCTACTTGTCTTATTGAACAAACGGATCAGGTTTGTTGAATAAAGAAAGTCAGTAATTTGACAATAATATTAATTTTAAAAAGATAAAAATGTAATAGAATGGGAATTAAAGGGGTAAGAAGGATTACAATTATTAAAGCTATTTTAAATAAAGGCGGTGTAATTAATGCGAATTTTAGATTTCTTTTTTGAAAAAGGGGAGCCAACCAAGAAAGATATGACTTCTAAAAATGTATTAATTTCATCACTAATTTCTGTTGTCCTTTCAGTTGTATTTTTATCGTGTCTTCGTGCCAACGGTATTAAGATTCATAGCGACAGCATTCTTGGAACGGTAATTTTGTAGTGATAAATTTCTTGAGTTTCTATGCGATAAAAAGTCTAAAGGTAAAAAGAATAAAATAGCATTATGAAATATTACACTTAACTGACAGGGGCGATTGTTCAATAAGAGCAGTCGCTTTTTCACTAACGATACAGTTTAGTGGAAGAAAGAAAAACGTTCTTTATGTTGAATTATTTTAATATAGTAATTTATTCCAAAAGGTAACAAACGGAGGATTCTGTTCAGATGAGTAGTTTTGATAAAAAAGAAAAGTGGAATAGGATAAAATCCAAAGGTAAAAAAAGATATGTTTTAAAATCATTATTTTATTATGAAGTCTTTATATTGTTGGGTAGTACAGTTTATATGTTTGTTTTTGATAAAAAAGCCTTCAACAATATTCCTAAGGATATTTTTACCTATCTAATTATCATAATATTTTATATGCCAGTGGGATTATGGGTTGGAAATAACAGTTGGAATGCTAAGAAAAGGAGGTTTGCAAAGTAGTTTTGGATTTTGTTAAAGGGAAACATTGTGAAATAATGTACTTAAAGTAACGGGGTGCGATACTTGAATAAGGTGTCGCCGTTTTCTTATTGAAGGAAAGATTCGGTTTAGTTGAATAAGCAATGTTATTAAATACTAAGAGAAATGAGGGGTTTAACTTGCAATTAGATAAATATTTGCTAGAAACGTTCCCTAATTTAGAACTTAGACCACCTCTTTTTTATAATTGGAATATTGGTATTCGTTTCAAATTAGGTGTGAATTATGATGTTAAATATGCTTATGAAAATAGCCCCTATTTAAAGAGCGTTTATGAAAGGGTGATTACTTTATTTAAATCTTTACATTCACCTAATGATAACGTTTATTTTGTAGTTGATGTAAACGATTATGCAGATGGTGAAACTTTCAAACATAAATTGAACATTTTTTTTAAGTATGTAAAAGAACGTTCAGTTTTGAATAAGTTACAACAAAAGAAAATCCCTTTTATTTTCCCAGAAGATGATGAGGATGGAGAATATAAAACATACAGGTTTTCTTTGAAATGTAAAGCTTCTGACTTTAAATACATTCCTATGCTAAAAGCAATTTGTAATCAAGATATGGGAATAAGACCAAGTATTTTTCACAGTGTGTATTTCATAAATGTGAACAAGAACACTATATTTCACGTTTATGACGACAGAGGTTGTGATTTACTGGCTACCTCACCCGATGCAATAAGAGATATTTATGAAGAATATAATGATTGGATATTAGATTATGACCGAGATGAAATAGATAAAGTCTTCAAAAAAGATTAAATCTTTGAGGTACTTTTTAGGGGAAGTCCAAAAGGAATATAATCCTTTCGGGCTTCGAAGATAGTTTATCTACTAAAGTTAATTTCTTTATTTAACCGATCAATTGTCTCTTTTATACTCCATACACCAAGGTTTCCCTCTTTCCGTTTTCTTAACGCAAGGGATTGGTTCTCCATCTCTTTATTCCCAATAACAAGCATGTAAGGTATTTTTTGCTTTTCTGCCTCTCTAATTTTCAATCCCATCTTCTCAATTCTATAATCGACTTCCACACGTATTCCTGCTGATTCCAATTGAGATTTTACATAATCAGCATAATGTGCTTGTGAATCAGAAATAGGTATTATTTTTGCTTGAATAGGTGAAAGCCAAAGTGGAAATTCTCCTGCAAAATGTTCAATTAAAATTGCCATAAAACGCTCCACTGAACCAAATATCGCTCTATGAATCATAACGGGAACATGAAGTTTATTATCTTCACCTACATAAGCACAATTAAATTTTTGTGGCATTTGAAAATCCAATTGGATAGTACCACATTGCCAGCTTCTTCCGAGTGAATCTAAAATATGAAAGTCAATTTTCGGACCATAAAAAGCCCCATCACCAGAATTAATCAGGTAGTTAACTCCCTTACTTTTCAATACAGATTCTAACGCTAATTCAGCTTTATCCCAGATTTCTTCAGAACCCATGTATTCTTCTGGTCGTGTAGAAAGCTCAACCTTATACTCAAAACCAAAGTGAGAGTAAAATTCATTAACTAACTCAAGAACTTTATCAATTTCGGATTCAATTTGGTCGACACGTACAAATAAATGTGCGTCGTCTTGAGTAAAGGAACGCACCCTTAAAAGTCCATTTAAAGACCCTGAAAGTTCATGTCTGTGGACTAATCCAAGTTCTGCATAGCGGATAGGTAATTCTCGATAACTTCTTCGTTTGCTATTATAAATTAATATTGCACCAGGGCAGTTCATGGGCTTAATTGCGTAATTTTGTTCATCCACATTAGAGAAGTACATGTTTTCGTGATAGTGGTCCCAATGACCTGATTGTTCCCAAAGTTCCTGTTTCATCATAATAGGTGTTTTAATTTCCTGATAGCCTGCCTTTTGATGTTTTTTCCTCCATAGATTTTCAAGCTCATTCCGGAGCACCATTCCATTTGGTAAGAAAAAGGGCATACCTGGAGCCTCTTCCATTGAAGTGAATAGTTCTAATTCTTGACCTAACTTTCTATGATTTCTTTTTTCTACTTCCAATTGATTTGACATTTTTATTCCTCCTAATTTTAATTTGCATAAAAAAGACCACACTCCTCCCAACAATAGGGACGAGTGTGGTCGTGGTTCCACCCTAATTCCATAAAACAAACAAAAAGAGTGCTTTATGCTTAAAAAGATAACGGATTTCCCGATTATAGATACTTTGATTAATACATTTCCCTATAATAGCTCCAAGGTGGTAAATCATTCACTTTTCTTCAGGGTTCTCAGCCAATGACCCTGTTCTCTGGTAAGAAAACGAATGGATGATTCATGTCCTTTTCAATGCCTAACAATTTAATTTTGTATAAAAAAAGACCACACTCCTCCCAACAATAGGGACGAGTGTGGTCGTGGTTCCACCC
>CAZAEW010000123.1:0-893 GCA_964484065.1 uncultured Bacillus sp. | reverse complement strand
ATTAATACATTTCCCTATAATAGCTCCAAGGTGGTAAATCATTCACTTTTCTTCAAGGTTCTCAGCCAATGACCCTGTTCTCTGGTAAGAAAACGAAGAATAATTCATGTCCTTTTCACAGCTTAATTAGATTTACAATTTAATATTGCTCACCATTTTAATACAATTATTGGAAAAGGTCAAGTGGCTTATTATAGGATTCAGTGAATGAATATAGATACTAATAGTATGATATTGAATTGAAATAATACCAAATAGTAAATTGTTTACTTGTGAATAGTTTCACTTGAGCTACGAACGGGGGCAAGAGTTGACGATCCGGCTGCCATTGTGGCAGCTTTCATATTGAGCGAACCGTACAGGTTAGTGTAATAACCAATATGGAAAAAAAACCTAAAAGCAATTACCTTTATGTTAAAATTCGAGTAAAGATATTGTTTATTTAAAAAATTCTTTTAAAACTTTCTCTGATAAAGAAGGGGCATTTTATATGGGGAAAATAAAGTCATTCCTTAAGCAAGATTCAAATGTTTTAAGGGATGTTATTGCAGGTCTATTTTGTTTATCATTAGGGATTTTCAATGTCTTTTTTCAAACTGACCATCGTACATACTCCTTAATATTTGGTTCAACCTTAATTGTTGGTTCTATATTCGTAATTGTTTGGTCCATTTTGGAATATAAAAGAAAATGAATCTAATAATTTCTTCTTCAATTAAAGATTCTGGGTATTTAAATAAAATTTTTTATCAAAAGATGAAAATAGAATTGGTAATTATGAGTAGTTGAATTGCGGGGGATGAAAAAGGCTGAAAGTGAAGAGAAATTATTAGAACATATTGACCAAAAAGCCAACCGCAAGCCCCTGTATTTATATATGGGGTGAGGTTGGT
>CAZAEW010000122.1:0-7722 GCA_964484065.1 uncultured Bacillus sp. | reverse complement strand
GTTCAGTTATCGAGTAGAAAATTAAAATACACAACTGAATTAACATCAGAATTAACACTGCTATTTTTACGAAAATCAGCAATTGAATTAGCATAAAAATGCATGCTCCGAAGATGCTCAAACTTCGGACATCAAAGATGCAATTTAGCTTTCCTCTGTCTGAAGATGCTCAGATAGAGGACATCAAAGATGTGATTTTGCTTCACCCCTGTCCAAAAAGATTCTTTGGATTTCGACAGCATGGATGATATCTGTCTTTTGCTGTTCTGGGTTCAGATACAACTGTCCGTCTGATACTTTAAACGGCAAACAGAAATTAAAATAATTTAGAGTCACATCGACCACCATATTTATCAAAATAATTCCACAGGAAATTAGCATTACACTTATCGCATCAATTAACATATGACCAAAAACAATTATCTGCTAGCTATTTTTTTATTCCATTTATAATGCTATTTTAGGCATTTATCCATATAAACCTTGAAATACCAACAAAGGTAAATAGTCCAATTCATTTGCGAATTGGACTAAAAAATAGAATGACCATTTAGTTTTTCTACTTAAAACTGAACTACTTACACGTATCCGTTGCTTTTTTTAATTATCTTATTCCCAATGCAATTTTGGCATAGCGTGACATCATATCTTTATTCCAAGGCGGGTTCCAGACGATATTAACTTCGGTGCTTTTGACTTCCGGAAGATCCTCCACGGACCTTTTTACCTGCTCGACAATCGTACCGGCAAGCGGACATCCCATTGCTGTTAAGGTCATCGTCACTGTCAGATTCCCTTCTTCATCTAAATCAAGATCATAGACAAGTCCCAGATTAACAATATCGATTCCAAGTTCCGGGTCGATAACTAACTCAAGCGCCCCCATAATATTTTCTTTCAATTCTTCATTCATGTTGTATTCACTCCTTATTCTAGTAAGTAATTCTTAAACCATTCAATGGCTGCATTCACACCGGCAAGGCTTACGTTATGCCCTGCTTTTTCATCTGTAATAAAGCGCAGCTTTTCAGGTTCCCCTTGATAGTCTTGGATTACTTCATTATAAAATTTATAAGCAAAATCATAAGGAACTTGATCGTCTTTTTTTCCATGCCAAAATAGCACAGGTCTGCTTGCCAGTTTTTCCGGCTGAATACTTAAATCATATTGACGAAGGATTTCCATTTGCTTTTCAATTTCTTCCTCTGTGAATGGAAACCGCACCCCCATGCTTTTAAGGAGTTCGAGCTGCCAGTGGGAAAATTCTTCGTATGCCGGCATTCCCATCAAACTGACTGCCGCTTTAATCCATTTATATTGGGTTAAAGAACCCAGTGCAGCGATTCCTCCCATGGAAGTTCCGGCAATCCCAATTTGATCCTGCCGAACCAATCCCTTATGTTCATAATATTCCTTTACTGTGTTTACATCAGTGATCGTCTTTAAAACGATTTCCCAAAAACGGGCATAGTATTCACTTTTATTTAAGCCTCCGCCTCTTTCCCCGTGATAGATTGCCTCCGGCAGCAAAACGCGAAAGCCTTCTTGGGCCAACATATAAGCATAGTGCAGGTTTCGTTCCTTCACACTCATGAAGCCGTGCTGAAAAATGACAAGCGGAAGCTTCTCCTGCTTTAAAGATTGTTTGACAACATGAAGGAGCGGAATATTTTGAATACACTCATTCTGAACAATGACCACTGTTGCTGCCTCCTAAGTATACAATTGTAAAAAATTCATGAAGTGAATTTTTTTACAGGATAGATATAAAATTGTTAACATAGTAATTATAGTAGAGTATTAAAACCTTTTTCCATTTTGAAAAAGATACCTGTAGTTTAACACGTACCCGGACTTTTTTCTAAAAAAACAACTTAACCAAAAAAGCAAAAGAAGAAGGTGGCCAGATGACAGAACGACATCTAATTGCATTGGATTTAGATGGAACCTTGTTAAAAGATGATAAAACGATTTCCGTAAAAACGAAAGATGTCATAAAGAGAGCAAAAGAGCAGGGACATGTCGTCATGATTGCGACGGGGAGGCCATTTCGGTCAAGCGAAATGTACTATCGGGAGCTCGAACTTGATACCCCGATTGTTAATTTTAACGGTGCTTTTATTCATCACCCGCTTGATAACAGCTGGGGGACTTTTCATTCTCCATTAGATATTAACACTGCCAAGGAAATCGTCAACACATGCCGGTCTTATCATTTTCATAATATTGTGGCGGAAGTAATGGACGATGTTTATTTTCATTATCATGATGAAAAATTACTGGATATTTTCAGTATGGGCAATCCGAAAATTACAACGGGAGATTTAGCTGATTTTTTACAGGACTCCCCAACGAGTTTATTAATTCATACCGAAGAAAATCACCTTAAAGAAATCCGTAGGCATCTATCCGAGGTGCACGCAGAAGTCGTGGAACACAGGAGCTGGGCAGCCCCTTGGCATGTCATTGAAATCATTAAAAGCGGACTTAATAAAGCAGTTGGATTAAAAAAAGCAGCTGATTATTATCATATTCCTTACAAAAGGATTATTGCGTTTGGAGATGAAGATAACGATTTAGAAATGCTCGATTTTGCCGGACGCGGCGTCGCAATGGGCAACGGAATCGACCAAGTCAAAGCTATTGCCAATGACATCACCTCAAGCAATGAAGAAGACGGTGTCGCCGTTTATTTGAACGAATATTTGAACCTTTGGTGAAGTGTCAGTGTTTACCTAAATGAATCCCTCTGCAGAAGAGCATACTATCAATGAAACAGCCAAGCTGTTTCTTAAACCACAAGCACTTAAAATTGGAGGGATTTCAGGTGGCCAGGTCAAACAAATCCAGACGCTTTGTCCAGCAGGGAAAAGATTCGGTGAATAAGCATTCCGAGCGCATTCCATATCACATGACCTATGCGGAGGCAGAAGCATATAAAATGGCCAATCGCCATGAGTCCTCCCCTGGAGGAATATAAGATGGCTAATCAGCTGTTCCAAGAAGCACAGCGATTTGTGGAGATGGCGGTCAATTCAAGCCCTGATGACCGGCAGTCCGCAATTGAAAAAGCCAAAAATGCCTTGAGCTCGGCTTATGCCAATTCAACGATTGCTGAAAAGAGCCAGCTCCATTCGATGCAAGATGAGATTGATAAACTTAAATAATTACGAGGCGGCAATTGGCGTGCAACGATAAAAAGCTGGCTGGTCGGGCCAGCTTTTTTGTGGAAAAGGGGCGGAGCTGCGCAAAAGTAATGCTGTTATTAACTTTCAAATACGAGGAACAGTATTTCCTTCTTTGAAAAGGTTTAACTTTGCTCCGCCCACACCGCCTTTATTATGTTGGCGTAGTGCACATATTTGTTTTATTTCCATACATGGGTTGGGAGTTTGAGACTCATGTATGTTTTTTGCAAAGACCGAAATGTTCCGATTCAATCCCTTCTAAAAAGACCCAGAACACTTGCCGTTTGGATGATCGTAGTAAATGCCTTGGGATCCGTTTTATTGATAATCCGCTCCAGATCAAATAACTCGTAGCGAGAAATAACGATCATGAGCAAATCTTTCGTTTCATTGGTATATGCCCCTTTGGCCGGGAGCGATGTAATTCCCCTGATCAGGTTCGATTGAATGGCTTTTTTCAGTTCCTCCCCTTTTCTGGTCACAATGAGAGCCGTCATTTTTTCATGTCTTGTATGAATGGTGTCAACGACCCGAGTTGATGCATAAAGAAAAACAAGAGTATACAAAGCTTTTTCCCATCCATATAAAAAACCTGCAGTTAAAATAATGATCCCATTTAGGGTTAACAAATAATTGCCTATCGGCCTGTCTTTTTCCTTTGACATGATCATCGCAATAATATCCAGCCCTCCGGTTGAAGCTCCCCATTTTAGCGTTATCCCTACCCCAAAGGCTAATATAACGCCGCCAAAAACAGCATTAAGGAGAAGATCATCTGCCACTTTCTTAACGGGAATGACTTCAAGGAAAAAGGAAGAAAAAAGCACACTTAAAAAGCTGTAAATGGTAAAGGAGAGCCCTACCTTTTTCCAGCCAATAATCGCAACAGGTATATTCAGGGCCAGAAAGATAAACCCAACTGAAACGGATATTGGCGTATACTCGGTTAATATTTTCGAAAGCAGCTGGGCAACTCCGGCAAAACCGCTGGAGTAAACATTTGCCGGAATTAAAAACAAGTTCATTGCGACTGCAACGAGAAGCGCTCCTAAGATAATGACAGCTGTTTTTTGTATTTGGAGCCAAACCATGCCATTCGTTCCTTTCCCTAGTCGAATTTCACTTTCTGTTAATTGTTTTTTTTCACTGAAATAGATAAACTTTATTTGAATAATACTATTCGCTTTGAAAGCAGGTGGCTTTTATGCAAGTTAAAATATTGGCAGATAGTGCATGCGATTTACCGCTTCAGTTCTATAAAGATCATCATGTCACATTATTTCCGTTAAAGGTCCAAATAAACGGCGAAGAATACGAAGATGTGAAAACGATTGAACCAAAAAAAGTTTATGAAGCAATCCGCGGCGGTGAATTACCGAAAACATCCCAGACCTCTCCCCTTTTATTTGAGGAAGTCTTTACAAAAATGGCGGAAAACAATGAAGACGGGATCTACATTGCCTTCTCTTCCGAATTATCCGGAACATTCCAAACGGCTGTTATGATTCTTGACCAAGTAAAGGAAAAATATCCAAACTTTAAACTGACCATCATCGATACAAAATGTGCTTCGCTTGGCCAAGGGCTGATTGTCAAAGAAGCAGCGAGACTGGCGGAAGAAAATGCCTCTAAAGATGAAATCTTAAAAGCTGTCCTTTTTCTTGTGCAGCATATGGAGCATCTTTTCACGGTGGATGATTTGGACCACCTCGCTAAAGGCGGCCGTGTCTCAAAGGCATCCGCATTTCTCGGCGGCTTGTTAAATATCAAACCGCTGTTAAATGTCGAAGACGGCAAGCTTGTTCCAATTGAAAAAATCCGCGGTAAAAAGAAACTGATGAGCCGTATCATCGAAGTAATGAAAGAACGCGGTTCCCATCTGAATGAGCAGGTCATTGGCATCAGCCATGCAGATAACGAGGAAACGGCTAACGAAATGAAAGCGATGATCGAAGAAGCATTTCATCCAAAAGAAGTATATATTTCATCGATCGGTGCAGTGATCGGATCCCATACTGGTGCTGGATGCATTGCGATCTTCTTTTTAAATCAACTGCCAAAAAAATGAGTGAGAGCATGGTCTCACTCATTTTTTTTAGAGATGATTCGTCTTCTTAGAGTATGCATTTTTTCCTGCTTTGCGGTTTTTCTCGCGCATCATGTTTTTCTCATGGCGGAGGGCATTGTTATCCTGGGCTTTTTTATCATTATCACTTGTATGCGGCATCTCATTCTCTCCTTTTTAGTGACCTTCAACAAAGATAGTTTTTGTTAAATGAAAAGAGAGTATGTAATAAAAAAACAAGCACGGGTTCATGCTTGTTTAATCCTTTTTCACATATGTCCAATTACCTTCTTGGAAAACTTTCCCTTCCTTTATCAGTTTGCCAAGAGCTCGTTTGAAGGCGCCTTTACTGAGCTGAAACCGCTCCTGAATGTCTTCAGGCAAGCTTTTATCACTATAAGGCATCGCACCGTTTCTGCTTAACAAATAATCATATAATTGCTCTGCATCCTGTTCCAGGGCTTCCTGTTTCCTGGCTAAGAGGGATACATTGACCGTTCCATCTTCTTTAATATCAATAATCCGGCCTTCCACTTTTTCTCCTAGGCGCGGTTCCTGCTGACGCTGGGATTCATGGATAAATCCTTTAAAACCTTCAATTGTATAAATCCAGCTGCCAACCTTCGCTGTCCGATACACATATCCCTGGACGTTTTTATTAAAATCCTTGCGGGTTGCTTTTGTGGAAATAGCCTGGATTATTGGATCAGTTGCAAGCTTGGCATATAATTGGTAATTACGATTCACTCTGATGGTTACATACACCATATCCCCTGCCTCCGGCCATACCGATTTATGGGCAGGAAGATCTTCTTCACCCAGCAACAGGTCTTTTTGAATGCCGATATCCAAAAAAACTCCAATGCCTGGTTTTACATCGACAACCTTCACCCATTCATAATTTCCCGGCAGTACATTGGGGATTTTTGCTGTTGCGGCTATTCTTCCCTGCGAATCCGGATATAAAAAGACGTCGACCTGTTCTCCTTCTTGATAATCCTGACCTGCTTCATTTATGTGCAACAATACATCTTCATTTCCGTCTGTTAAAAAAAAGCCAAATGTCGATTTTCTGGCAACAGTTAAATTGGTAACTTGTCCGACTAATTCCTTTAATGGCAAAAGGAATTCCCCCTTTTTTTCATTTTGGAGATTTTACCGATAGTTGTTTGAACTGCTATATTTTACTATAATGAAGCCATAAAGGGAAACGTTGCAGTGTTATTTTTTCAGAATCTAAAATTAGCAGCTGCTATAAGATAAATGAAGGAGGTTTTTTGATTGGCAAAAGATAGTTCATTTGATATTGTGTCCAAAGTCGATTTTTCCGAGGTTACGAATGCCATAACCCAGACAATGAAGGAAATCCAAACCCGCTATGATTTTAAAGGCAGCAAAAGCGAAATATCACTTGATAAAGAAGAACTCGTGTTAATTTCTGATGACGAATATAAAATGGAACAGCTCAAGGATGTGCTGCTCGGAAAGCTGATTAAACGAGGTGTTCCCGTTAAAAATCTTGATTACGGCAAAGTGGAAAAAGCTTCAGGCGGTACCGTCCGGCAAAGAGCTAAGCTTGTTCAAGGCATCGATAAAGAAAATGCAAAAAAAATCAACACTATTATTAAGAACAGCGGCATAAAGGTGAAAAGTCAAGTGCAGGACGATCAAGTGCGTGTCAGCGGAAAAAGCCGCGATGATCTTCAGCAAATCATTGCTCTTGTAAAAGGGGCAGATTTGACTGTGGATGTTCAGTTTATCAATTACCGTTAATGAACGAAGGGGCTGTCCAATGAGTCCCTAAAGTAAAGCAAGAGGAGAAAAAATGGCCTATTTTTCTCCTCTTGCTTTTGTATTTTATGATTTTTTTAGAAATTATCTGGCGGATACCTGCTGCTTGGGGTTCAATTTGTTTTATCGTCGTTCATCAGGGGATGAACGACGTTTTTGCTGGTGAGTCACTCGATATCGTCGTTCATCAGGGATATGAACGACGTTTTTACTGGTGAGTCACTCGATATCGTCGTTCATCACGGGGATGAACGACATTTTTACTGGTGAGTCACTCGATATCGTCGTTCATCAGGGATATGAACGACGTTTTTACTGGTGAGTCACTCGATACCGTCGTTCATCAGGGATATGAACGACGTTTTTGCTGATGAGACACACAATATCGTCGTTCATCAGGGGGATGAACGACGTTTTTACTGCTGAGGCACTCGATATCGTCGTTCATCAAGGGGATGAACGACGTTTATACTACTGAGACACACAATATCGTCGTTCATCAGGGATATGAACGACGTTTTTACTGCTGAGGCACTCGATATCGTCGTTCATCAGGGGGATGAACGACGTTTTTTACTGCTGAGGCACTCGATATCGTCGTTCATCAGGGGGATGAACGACGTTTTTTACTGCTGAGGCACTCGATATCGTCGTTCATCAGGGGGATGAACGACGTTT
>CAZAEW010000121.1:4746-8362 GCA_964484065.1 uncultured Bacillus sp. | reverse complement strand
AAGAGGAATCAAAGGCCCCGTATGATTCCACAAGTCACGAAAAAACCAGTGGAAGAGGAAACAAAGACCCCGTATGATTCCACAAGTCACGAAAAAACCAGGCAAAGAGGAATCAAATGCCCCGTATGATTCCAGAACCCAATCAAAAAAACACAGAAAGGGAACCATATCCCCCGTATGATCCCCAAATTACTACTTCAAACCTATTTTCTTGAAAGACAATTACCTCATCCAGGCCCAAAAGACGGGCCTGGATTTTTAATCCTTCTTCGATTTCTTAGCCTGCCGGTCCAACATCATCGTGATAGCGTAAGCCACAACAATCCCGGTAACCAGGAACTTGTACACATCCTTGAAAATCAACCCAAACACGATACCGAAAACCACACCCGTGGTGATAATGGAAACACGCTGTCTTTGACTCATGATGACTCCTCCATTTTTTTTAAAAGTAAATTAACCTTGCGGAGAGCATATTGTAAATCCAGCTGCTCATCCTCGCCTAACTTCGAAAGATTCTCCGTGAACTTCTGATAGATCCCGGCCCACTTTTTCTCCTCAATTTCCTTTCCAGCCGGAGTCAGCGAAACCAAGACGGCACGCTTATCATTCGGATCAGGTACCTTGACCAAATAGCCGCCATCCTCCAAATCCTTGATAAGATTCGTCAACTGCTGCTTGGCGACATCCAAACCGGCGCTGATCTCTTTCAAATTCAGCGGCCGCTGCTGCATATACATAAACTCAATCACATGATTCTGCATATGCGATAATTCTGCCGCATCCTTATTCAGTTCGCGAAAACTGCCAAACAAATTCGGGATCAGCGCAATATACTCTTTCGCAATTTGCTCAAACATCCGCAATCACTCCTTGACTATGGTAATAATAATATTACTATATAAGGGAAAAATCAAATGTTATTTCAATAACAAGTAATAAATTATTTACCAATATTCATATCATAGTTGTCCCCTTCAAACCGGTGTGCTAGAATCTTAAAAAAATGATAAGCGGAGGAAAAAATGAATCCAAAAAAGCTGATCCTTTTATCATTAATCAGCAGTACTCTTGTCATCCTGTTTGAATTTTTTCAATGGAAAATCATTGATCTCATCACACCATTTCTAATGCTGCCAGTTTTGCTGCTGGTGTTTGGCTTTTTCATTGTGTTAACCGTACTTGCCGCAATCGCCTTATTCAAAAGCAAAAACTGGCAGCCCATTGCCATTCAAGCAATGACAATCATTTTACTTTTTAACATTCCTTTTACCCAAATCGTCTTGGATCTCGATTTTAAAATGAATAAATCCGTGCGGGAAAAAATTGTTCAAATGGTCGAGAATGGGACACTTAAACCGGATGAATCTTCACTCATACAGCTGCCGGACAAATATAGATACCTTTCCAGCGGCGGCGGGGAAATTGTTGTGGAAAAATCGGGCGGCAGCCTCAGCATTCTCTTCTTCACTTTCAGAGGGGTCTTGGATGGCTTTTCCGGTTTCATCTATTCAGCAGGCGGCCAAAAACCTTCGAAAAAAGCCTTTGATGGAGATTTCAAAGAAATAGACAAGCTCGACAAAAACTGGTATTTCGTAAGTTCCTCTTAAACAAAAACGGCAGCAAAAGCTGCCGTTAAAAATCAATCTTAAAAGTTTTCATGATAACCGGGACAATCCCATTTTTGAACACCTTCACGGGTCCCGTATCCTGTGGATTTTGGACAACCGAATACGAATAAATCACATCATGATCTTCCGTTAACTTTATTTCATTGCCAGGGTTGCGCGCTGCCCATTTTTCTTTATCATAAGAATGAATGCTGAACAACAGAGGACCTCCGGCAGATTGGTAATACACATTAATGGCGCCTGACCAGCTATTATTCTCCGAGTATTCCCCTCTCTCGAACACCAACTGATCCATCCATTTTTTCGGAACCGAAAAATGGTATCCCTCAGCGAAATAGAGTGTTACAGCGGTGTCCTGTATGGCAGTATCAATCCCATGATTTTTGAAAAAAGAACCATTCACAATGCTGTTAATATCTGAAAAAGATAGATGATATTGCAGCGTACCGTCCGCAAACGAAGCATACTCATACGGCGAGAAGAAAATCGTTAAACCGTCTTTGGTCAGATAAATATTTTTTAAATCATCAGAACTAATTTGGCTAAACTCGCCAAAACTATTCAGCGTATGTAAAACATCTTTTTTGAGGACAACCTGGCTGATGACCGGCTTTATTTGATCCGAGCCATTGAAAAATTCGCTTGGATCCACAATCCTGCCATTATCCAAGTCTACTAAAATAGGAATCCGCGCCGGCATTCCGTGCGCACCGCCTGCATAAAGATACTGATCATAGACGAACTGAATCAAAGAATCATTTTGAAAAGTGATTTGGTATTTCGAGCTAAACGATGACGGCATGCTTGGATCGGAATTATTTTCGAATTCACTTTCATCCTTTACGCTTGCACTTGTCTTCAGCTGTTCATTAATTTTGGCCTGTGCCCCCTTGTCTTTCATCCCATCAATTTCCGGATAGATGATGTTGATCGTCGGGCTGTCTTTCAAAATTGATTTGTCATGAATCGTGATCGCTTGTTTTTTGACTTCCTCCGTTTTCTGCGCCGGAGCTGTCTTATCGGCCGTCGAAACCGTTTTTGTATTTTGTGCTCCGCAGCCCGTAGCCAATAAAACCGTTAAAGCAACAGGCACTGTCCACTTCATTTTCATGATTCCACTTCCTCTCCGAGCTAATTTTATCATGAGGATCGATTCTTCCGTTAAAGTTCTCCTTACATTTACATTTGGAAAAGAAGCGGTTGATTATTTGAGTTTCCAACCTATTTTCCACATTTCATAATGACTTGCTAATTCATTTTTTAAGTGTTCCTGTAATTCCCTGTCCTTTATTAGTTTTTTGTGTGAATATGAACCTAAAATCCTGCGCATCTTTTTGTCATGGTTTAACATATCTTCCCACTTCGGATCATTTGTATAGTGTAAAAACCAATCTTGTTGTTTCACCCATTCAAGATTCTCTTTTGCAGCTCGTTTGCTATATGGCAGATCAAAAATAAGACACAAGTTTCCTACTAATTCTATCAATTCACTTACCAAATTTTTTACCTCCAAATTCAATCTATTTGTTAAACACCTACTTCATCAAACCAATAATGGTATAAATTTACCTTTTATGTATATTATATCAATTTTATTTATCAGTCAGGTTATTGAATGCGGTGCTTTTTGTTTCAAAAAATACCCGATTCCACTAAAATATGAGCGCACAAAAAAAACGCCAGATGCTGGCGTCGTTTATCCTATTGGTTATTCTGATTGTTATTGTTGTTGTTATTATTGTTGTTTGTTAAATTGCCCATCGCGTTTGCTGTTGCGTCAACAGCACTCATGGCAGCATTCTCAGTGGCTTCCAGCCCTTTATGGACAGAATGAAAGGCAGCACCCGCGGCATTTTTTATGTTTTCCGAAACACTTTGGTTGCCCTGCCCCTGGTTCTGATTGGTTTGATTCGCCATCCTCTTCACCTCCTAAACAGCTTTATCTTATGTAAAAAGCAAATCGTTATTCTGGAAATTTGTTCTTC
>CAZAEW010000121.1:0-4646 GCA_964484065.1 uncultured Bacillus sp. | reverse complement strand
CAGAGGCTCATTCAGACAGGAATGGCGGATCCGAAGGGATTAGTGTCTGAATCAGCGGTTCATTCGGACAGGAAAGAAGGATCCAACGGGATTAGTGTCTGAATCAGGGGCTCATTCAGACAGGGATGCTGGATTCCAAGGGATTGGTGTCTGAATCAGAGGCTCATTCAGACAGGAATGGCGGATCCCAAGAGATTAGTGTCTGAATCAGCGGTTCATTCGGACAGGAAAGGCGGATCCCAAGGGATTGGTGTCTGAATCAGAGGCTCATTCAGACAGGAATGGCGGATCCGAAGGGATTAGTGTCTGAATCAGGGGCTCATTCAGACAGGAAAGGTGGATCCAACGGGATTAGTGTCTGAATCAGGGGCTCATTCAGACAGGAATGCTGGATCCGAAGGGATTAGTGTCTGAATCAGAGGCTCATTCGGACAGGAATGCAGGATCTGAAGGGATTAGTGTCTGAATCAGGGGCTCATTCAGACAGGAATGCTGGATCCGAAGGGATTAGTGTCTGAATCAGAGGCTCATTCTTTAGACAGGAAAGGCGGCTCCCCAGGGATTGATGTCCGAATCAGAGGCTCAGCTTACAAATTGCTTGAGGCGGGTGGTGTTAAGCAAATTCATCATTTCAAGGGATGAAGCAGTATAAAGGTTTTGGATACAAAATCTTTATGCAATTTTTACAAATAATCAGTAAAGTATGCTCCAACTCCTAATATAATTAAGTCGAATTTACCGTTTTTCGTGCAAGACAGATGCAACTACGGAGGAGTGATAAAATGGATACGATTTCTCACATCACCATAGGGCTTGGATTGGGCGAACTTGCTCAAATAGATCCCCTTGTCGCCGGAAATCCCACCCTTTCCCATGCAGTTCTTTTAGGGACAGTTATTGGATCGAACCTACCCGACTTTGACTTTGTCTGCTTAATGAAAGGAAAAGGCAGCTATTTTCGAAACCACAGGGCTTTTTCCCACTCCATCCTGGCACTTCCAATATGGAGCATTGCATTATCAGGCGTTATTTATTTATTTTTTCCGAAAGCATCGTTTCTCCATCTGTTTTTATGGACACTTTTGTCCGTCATCTTGCATGTCTTTTTTGATTTATTCAATGTCCATGGAACACAAATCTTGCTCCCATTCTTCAAAAAATGGATATCCTTTGATTCGCTTCCTTTAGTGGACCCCACGCTTCTTTTGGTCCATTTGCTGGGATTCTGCCTGCTTCCTTTCTTTCATCCGGGAACGATTTTTTTAATTATTTACCTTTTCATTCTTTTTTACGTTGCCTTTCGGACTCTTTCAACGATATTCGTAAAAGAATATTTAAAGGGGTATTTTCGCAATTCCACTCGGATAAAATTAATCCCCCAGTCTAGCCCGTTTAAATGGGGCATCATCATTGAAACGAAGGAAGATTTTTTATTTGGCCATTTTTCAAAAGGTGATCTCCTAATTGAACATTCCCTTTCTAAAAAGATAGACTATCCGGAACTGGTTTCAGACAGCAAGAATCACCCTTCTATTGCAGATTTTCTTTCCAGCACCCACTATGCTTACCCGTTCGTTTATGAAAGAAAAAATGGCTATTTGATTTATTGGAAGGATCTTCGTTTTCGCAGCAATAAGTTTTTTTCCACCCTTGCCATCCTGTTTATTTCATCCGACTTAAACGTTAAGAATTGCTTTATTGGTTCGTTGCACTCCTTAAAACAATACAGAAAGATCATAAAAAAATTAAAAACCCGCCAGCTTGGCAATCCGGAATATGTTGAAAAGGGCTGAAACGATGGGAAAAACGATACTGATCATTTCTTCCGACCATACAGGCCACGGACATAAAAGCATAACAGAGTCTTTATGTGAGAGGGTAAAAGCGCATTTACATGCAAACATCCATGTGACAGACGGATTTTCACTGGGCGGACCCTTCCTTTTAACAATCGGAAAATCATATGGCCCAATAACAAGAAATTCAAAAATTCTGTGGAAGATGATTTGGAAACTGTCAGCCGTAAGGCCCTCATTTATCAACCATTTTATCGAAGCGCTGATCAGGGATCATTTTCTAAAGCTGCTGGAGGAAGTGCAGCCGGACTTGATCTTATCCGTTCATCCCAATTTTAATGGATCAATCCTGAACATTTTGGAAAAAGAAAAGTTAAACATTCCTTTTATCACCCTGATTGCCGATCTGGTAAACATATCCCCCCTTTGGGCCGATAACAGGGCAAATTACATTATCAGTCCAACAATTGAAGCCAAAAATAAGTGCATGGAATTTGGTATTTCTGAGGAAAAAATAAAGGTATTTGGATTTCCTGTCCGGTCCCGCTTTTTTCGAAAAAAACATCATCAACGGACGATCGGCCAACACAGGCAATCATTGAAATGCTTGATCATGAGCGGAGGTGAAGGGGTTGGCAATATGAAAAAAATGGCCGAAAACCTGCTTCGCCATTTTGATTGCACAGTAAAAATTGTTGCGGGAAAAAATGAAAAACTAAAAAGAAAACTGGTGAAATCACTCAAGGCCCAATACGGAGACAGGGTGGAAGTTTATGGTTTCACCCCAAATATCCAAGATTTAATGCTTGCTTCTGATTTTGCCATCACAAGGGGCAGCCCCAATGTCATGTTTGAAGCATTCGCTGCCAATATACCGCTTATCATTACAGGAGCCTTGCCAGGTCAGGAAGAAGACAACCCAGCCTTTGCCGAAACCTTCCATTTGGGAGTGTTATGCAACAATCCGAATGAGGTAAACCAAACGATCGCCGAATTGTTTGAGAATGACGGCAAAAAACGAATAAAAATGATAATCAGCCAAAGGGAATTTATGAATGCAAATGCGGCGGAAGACATTCTTCAGTTCATTCTGAATAGCTGCGCCCATCTCTATGACGAGGCGAAAGAAAAATTTTTATAAAAGAAGGACATGTGAACAGGTTATCTTGATATCTCAAATTGAATGGAAAAAGTTGATTTTAACCCTATTCATTGCGGGCTAAAAGGTATATGAGGGGATGAACCGGGCAACTGCTTACTTATAGCTATTTTTTAAAACTCTTCCTACCTTAATTATAGCATTCAGAAAATGGTTAATATAGACTGTTTATTCTCATTTACCACTGCTAAAATCAATTGAACATGAATGGTTAGGAGAGATGTGAGATGAGTTCTTTGGTTCTTGATTTGCAGGAAGTGGAAAAAACACAGCTTTTGCTCGTTGGCGGAAAAGGGTTGAATTTAGGGGAATTATCGAAAATTCCAGGAATACAAGTACCAGAAGGATTTTGTATTACAACAGCAGGATATCAAAGAGTCATCGAACAAAACGAAACGTTTCAAGCATTGGTAGAGCAGCTAACAATACTAAAAGTAGAGGATCGAGATCAAATTGGTGAAATCAGCAGGAAGATTCGACAAAACCTCCTTGAAGTGGAAATCCCTTCCGATATTGCCAAAGAAGTTGCTCACTATCTCTCTCAGCTTGGCGATCAATATGCTTATGCAGTCCGTTCTAGTGCGACTGCTGAAGATTTACCGCATGCCTCGTTTGCTGGTCAACAAGACACCTATTTAAATATCATCGGTAATGATGCCATCTTGCAGCATATCAGCAAATGTTGGGCTTCCCTGTTTACGGATCGTGCTGTGATGTATCGAATCCAAAACGGATTTGATCATCGCAAGGTTTATATATCCGTAATCGTTCAAAGGATGGTTTTTCCACAGGCTTCAGGGATTTTATTTACCGCGGATCCGATTACTTCTAACCGAAAGCTGCTATCAATCGATGCCGGTTTTGGACTTGGAGAAGCACTGGTCTCTGGCTTAGTATCTGCGGATTGTTATAAAGTACGGGAAGATAAAATTGTCGATAAGAGGATAGCAACCAAAAAGTTGGCTATCTATGGGCGAAAAGAAGGCGGAACAGAGACACAGCAGATTGATCCTAATCAGCAAAAGGCTCAGACACTTACTGACCAACAAATTTTACAATTGGCACGCATAGGAAGACAGATCGAAGTCTTTTTTGGCAGCCCGCAGGATATCGAATGGTGCTTGGTTGATGACACATTTCACATTGTCCAGAGCCGACCAATAACTACTCTTTTCCCAATCCCTGAAGCGAATGATCAAGAATATCACGTCTATTTATCTGTCGGTCATCAACAAATGATGACCGACCCCATGAAACCGCTGGGATTGTCTTTTCACCTGTTAATCACTCCTGCACCTATGCGTAAAGCTGCTGGAAGGTTGTTCGTTGATATAACACGAATGCTGTCCTCACCTGACAGCAGAAACATGTTATTAGCTAACATGGGACAACACGATCCGCTCATGAAAGACGCACTTACGACTATTATAGAGCGAGGAGATTTCATAAAATCTTTACCAAATGATAAGCAAGAGCAGAGTTCCGGAAAAAGCAATAAAAGTGTGCCTTCCGCAGATTCTCAAGCACAAAACGAAATCGATCCGGCAATCGTTGATGATTTGATTAAGCGCAATCAAGCATCAATAGAAGTGTTAAAACAAAACATCCAAACGAAATCAGGATCAGAATTATTTGATTTTATCTTGGAAGATATCCAGGAATTAAAGAAGATTTTATTTGACCCCCAAAGT
>CAZAEW010000120.1:0-8373 GCA_964484065.1 uncultured Bacillus sp. | reverse complement strand
TCAAATGATTGGGGGAGTATTTGTGAAAACTATTGGTCTTATTGGCGGAATGAGTTGGGAGTCTTCATTAGAATATTATCGGATTATTAACGAAGAAGTGAAAAATAAATTAGGAGGTTTACATTCTGCTAAGTGTCTTTTATACAGTGTAGACTTTGAAGAAATAGAACGTTATCAGGCAGAAGGAAATTGGGAAAGTGCAGGTGAATTATTGGGGAATGTTGCTCATTCTTTAGAACAAGCAGGAGCTGAAATGATAGTAATTTGTACAAATACAATGCACAAAGTAATTGGATATATTGAAGAAAAAGTTAGTTTACCTATTTTACATATAGCTGATGCAACAGCTATGCAGATTCAAAAGTTAGAAATAAGTAAGGTTGGGTTGCTTGGCACTAAATATACAATGGAACAAGATTTTTATAAGTCACGGATAGAGTCATATGGTATTAAGGTACTGATACCAAATCAAGAGGATAGAGATATGATAAATAAAGTAATTTATGAAGAATTGTGTCTAGGAAAAATTCATCATTCATCAAGGGATTATTACAAAAAGGTAATCAAGAATTTAGTGGATGATGGAGCTGAAGGAATAATATTAGGTTGCACAGAGATTGGATTATTAGTGAAACCAGGGGATTCAGATGTTCCATTATTTGATACAACGGTCATTCACGCAATTGAATCAGTTAATAAAGCAATTGAAGGATAAATTTAATTAGAAGAAAAGAAACCTTATCTTTTTTTTCTGATGCAAACATAAAACAAGGTGCATCGCCTTTTCTTATTCAATAAGAACTAAACCTATAATTTAGTTATTCCATAAAAGGGCGCCATTCTTTAATAAAGATGGCGCTAAATTTGTTCTATTTTATAATAGGAATTAGTTGTTAAATGTCTCTAGCTGATACAAAACCGGGGTGAAATCGATGATATTAGTAAGTGCCTGTTTAGCAGGATTTGAAGTAAGATACAACGGTTCACATTGTTTAGATCATAAGATCAGCCAATTGATAGAAGAGAATAAAGCAATACCTATATGCCCCGAATTGCTTGGTGGTTTTACAACACCAAGGGAACCTGCCGAGATAATTGGTGGTAACGGCGAAGATGTGTTGGATGGAAAGGCTAAAGTAGTAGATAAATTAGGCGGAGACGTTACGGAATTATACATAAAAGGAGCTTTTGCCACTTTAAAACAAGCTAAAAATATTAATGCCACGGTAGTTGTTCTTAAGGAATATAGTCCATCCTGTGGAAGTTCAATGATTTATAATGGTGAATTTATAGGAGAGAAAATCGCTGGGAATGGAGTTACAGCTGCTCTATTAAAGAGGAACGGAGTACAAGTCATTTCGGAAAAACAATTTGTTGATGGCATTGATGAAATAATGTGATTTTTTTCATTAAAGCGTCTTTATTACGTCCTCCAAGGGTTATAAAGACTGTTTAGAAAATAAATCGCTACGATTGATGGAAAAGGTGATAAAGAAAGAGAAGTCTCCTTCAATACTCGCTGCTCCTTGTGGTTGAAAAGATATTTAGAAGAACGGGACGATGAGGATTCCTGTTTGTTTATACCTGAAAGAAGACCCAAAAGACGAATGAGTATCGACCTTATTAGATAGATCATTAAGCGTGAAATTGGCAGTAAAAACGTACGCGAAGATGCAGAATTTATTCCTGAAAAAGACACTAATAGTAAATTAGTGTCTCTCCATTTAACATCTTAAAAGCCATCTGTGTGTGTGTCTTTATGCTTAATCCGTTGTACTGTTTCTAAATTCAATTCGGTACAAATCATGCCTGCGATCACGCAATTGGCGTACCGAACCAGAAGTTCGTGCACGTCTTAACTTTTCAAGGTCAACATCCCCTACGACAACGGTTTCTTCATTTGCTCCGCATTCCCCAACAATCCCATCCCTGTCAAACTCAAAATCGGAAGGGCAAAAAATTCCGGATTGTGCGTATTGAATATCCATGTTTTCTACTTGTGTCAAATTCCCAACAGTACCAGCAATACAAGTGTATACCTGATTCTCAATCGCTCTTGCCTGCGCACAATAGCGGACTCTTAGATAACCCTGGCGGTCATCTGTACAGAAAGGTACAAAAATAAGGTTTGCCCCTTTATCGGCGGCGATCCTGGCTGCTTCTGGAAACTCAATGTCATAACAGATAAGGATGGCGATTTTACCACAATCTGTATCAAATACATTAATTTCATTCCCCGGTGAAATTCCCCACCACTTTGTTTCGTTTGGCGTAACATGTAATTTGGACTGCTTTTCAATGGTTCCATCACGACGGAATAAATAAGCCACATTGTAAATATCCCCATCCACTTCCACGAAATGGGAGCCGCCGATAATATTGATATTATGTCGTACAGCCAGTTCTGTAAACAGTTCTATATACTGATCCGTATAGGTTGCCAGCAGGCGAATCGCTTTGTCAGGCCGCTTTTCTTCCAGAAAAGACATCAGTTGGGTCGTAAATATCTCTGGAAACACCGCAAAATCTGAACCGAAATCAGCGGCTACATCGACATAATACTCCACTTGGCGAGAAAACTCAGCAAAGCAGTCAATTTTTTTCATCATATATTGGACGGCACATATCCTCACAGGGAATGATGCACGATAGACACGGCGGGACTTCAAATGGTAATCAATGTTATACCATTCCATCAGGGTTGCGAAAGCGGCAGATGCCGTGTCATCTGGAAGATACCTTGTATTGATCTGTTTAATTGTAAACCCTTGAAGGAGTTGGAAAGACAACACGGGGTCGTAAATGCTGTGTTTCTCAACTTGCGCTACATATTCACGGGGTGTCATTTCACTTTTATATTTGTGATAATTCGGAATCCGTCCTCCGATAATGATGCTTTTAAGATTTAATCGTCGAGCCAGATCCTTGCGTGCGTCGTAAAGGCGGTGTCCGAGTTTCATCCGGCGATATTCCGGCGCAACCATCACTTCTATTCCGTAAAGGTTAAATCCCTGTGGATCGTGATTGGTAATATACCCATTATCCGTAATGGTATTCCATGTGTGTTGATCCTCATACTCATCAAAATTAACAATGAGACTTGAGCAGGAACCAACAATTTTATCCTCAAATTCCACAACGAACTGGCCTTCAGGAAAAATCGTAATGTGGCTGATTAATTGCTCCACCTTCCACGGCTCCATATTTGGGAAACAGATTTTCCCTAATTCAATAATTTCATTGATATCTTCTTTTCTTGTATTCCGAACAATAATTTTCTTTTCATATTTCGTTATATCTTTCTCAGTCATGCTCTCACTTCCCTTGACCTATTTCCAACACGTAAATCCTGCCCCTTTGATAGTAGCGACTTTCTTAATTTTCTCCTTTTCATCAAGACCATACGAAAACTGCTATATTTTCCTTTTTAACCAGGGACCCCCTCATAGGTAATTCCCTTATCCAACTTACGGTAAATTTCCATTATATTTCCTTTTAAATACAGTTCTTCCTATTTGTTTTATTTTTTTGGTGAAGTAAAATTAGTAAACCGATATATAATATTTTTTTAGAGAAATGAACCAAAGTTCAATAGTTTTCAGTACCTTCACAATTTTAATGATAATACAAAAAATAGAACAAGTAATCAAATAAACTTTATTGCTCCTAAAATAGCATTACAAGAATCCGATTTTTTTTAAAAAGTGAAGTCAGGACATTATGAAATTAATCCAGATGTGATTATGAAAGGTGGTAAAACAGAGCGTATGAATGAATTAATTTGTAATAGAAACATAGAGAGCCAAGCATAAATAATTTCTTTGTACGGTTATTCTAAATTCTAGTACATTCTGTTTTTTCCTTTTTAGAAAGGCTCTTTTATAACTGAATGTTTATTTCACTGTGTTTGAAAAATAAACGGTAAAATTCCGTTTAAATTGGGAAATACCCATATTTCCTTAAAAATAAAGGAAGTTTTTCCGTTTATATCATCCAAATCTTTAAATTTTGTCTTATTTTGAGCAGTTAATCGGAATATCTCCGCTTATATCTGCTTCTTAAGCTTCCTTTTAATTCATTAGCCGGAAATTCTCCGCCTATGAATTCTCATACCTACACGAAAATCAACAAAGAAAAATAACAGAGCCTTTAGAAAAAAATACAGCTTTGAGCTGTTATTTATATGAAAATAACAGCTTATTGGGAGCGTTCCGAAGAAAAACGAGGAGAGTATCAACAACAACTAGCTGAACACAGCAAATGTGAGTTTTTTGAGATGCCCATTGTTCCATGGCGGCGTGACAAGAAATTGGAGGAGAAATATTGGAAAATAAAAAATTAACATTCGTTTTATTCATCATCTATGTTTTAGCCCTTATTTGGTTAGTTCTTTTTAAGTTACAGTTTTCTTTTGATCAAATAGACAGAGTGCGAGTAATTAATATGATTCCGCTTAATAAGTCTGTCTTTTCTGAGGTGTATAACAATATAGGGATTTTTGTCCCTTTGGGTATCTATATTTGCATGTTGAAAAGTAAGTGGTCTTTTATGAAAAAACTTCTATCCATTCTTGGTTTAACTCTGGCATTTGAGATTATCCAATTTGTTTTAGCAATCGGAAGAAGTGATATTACTGATATACTGGCCAATACACTTGGAGGTACAATCGGCATTGGCATTTATGAGCTATTATTCAAGATTCTAAAACACAGGACAAATAAATTTATAAATTTATTTGCCTTGGTGTTAACTTCTTGTGTAATGTTTTTCATGATCTTTGTATTTAAAAGGCATAGCTAGGTAAGTATTGAATGGATTTTTTTAAGATTAAGAAATCGTATTTGGACAGCTGTTAATGGGCGCAATTCTGCATCAACAAGAATTGTGCTCTTTCTTTAGGTTAAGGGCCATATTGTGAAGGGAGCAGTAAAATCCTGATTAAAGCTTGTAAAATGTCGAATGTAATATACTTGTAAAATTACCAATTTGTAGTGATAGTTTGATATGATTATGCTGTAGCTTATATATGTGAGAGGTGATTGGTTTGTTAGGTTGGTGGGCTTGGATTTTAGGTGGTATAGGGATGATTGCTTCTTTTATTGGTTCAGTCTTTATTTTTATGGAATACGTAAAATCGGCTCCAGGACAATCCATGATTAAATGGGGATTTGGACTCCTTTCATTCGGTCTTTTGTTTCAAGTTATTGCATGGGGATTGAATACGCCACACTAGTATTTGATTAATGTGCAGCTTAGACTTAACTGCCTTTTTTAGTTTTGATTATTTGGAGATAAAAATGTTTTTGATGGAGAATAGCTCGACCGTCAGATTAACTGGAATTAGATAAGAACAAAAAAAGATTATGAAGCATTATACTTAAACAATCAGGCGCAACTAGGAATATCAAATAGACTAATGTGTTATAACACAATGATAACAGAGCCTCATGCGACTACGGTTTATTCTTATTTTTTGCCAAAAAATTTAATGGAGGAGAATTTTTATGATCTTAACATTAAAAAAGGCAACACTGAAATGGGTTCTCGTAATGATGGCCCTGCTTCTGGCGGCAGGTTGTTCAAACAATAGCAGTCCAACCAGCAGCAGCCAGGATCAAAAAAACAGTACCGCCAGCGGTCAGCAAAATACCGCCACTAACACTTCATCTTCAGTACCTTCCTCCACCTCACCTGATGATTCAAACTCAATTGTCTATGAAAATACTAAGTACGGGTTTAGATTCAAACTTCCAGTAAGCTGGAAGGGTTATTCAATTGTCACTAGTAAATGGGAAGGAAGGGGTCTAACTGGCGGCAGCGTTGTTGAAACAGGTCCGATTATTTCGATTCGTGATCCTAAATGGACTGTTAAAACCCCGCGGCAGGACATTCCGATTATGGTTTTTACACATACCCAATGGAACTTACTTAAGCAGGAAGTCTTCCACATCGGGGCGGCTCCCTTGAACCCCAGTGAGTTGGGACGGAACAATTATTATGTATTTGCACTTCCAGCACGGTATAACTATTCTTTTCCGGCAGGGTATAAGGAAGTGGAAACTATTTTAGCCAATCATCCTCTTCAAACAACCAAAGCAACAAAACTTCAAGTAGGTTCTACAGAAACTCTTTTATCTAAAATGATGTCATTGGCTAAACAAGGAAAAATAATTAGCTGCGACTTTGCTGTAAAAACAACGAACATCGATAAAGTAGAAAAAGTATGGGGAAAGGCAGATAAAACAGATTGGGTAGCAGCTGCTAAAGGAAACTATAGCACCTATTCAAAATATAATGTTGTGTTTGGTTTTAACAAAGGAGGACAGATCTTTGAGGTACGGTCCAACAGCAGTCAATTGAGGGGTATCACTCTTGCTGCCGCCAAAGAGGTTTTGGGAACTCCTGTCTACGATGCTAAGGTGAAAGGTCAGGAAATTATTGGTTACCGGGCGAATTCATCTTTTAAACTCGAATTGGTTTTTCCCCAATCAACGAAAAGCAAACCTAATCCAATAATCGATCACTATAATGTTCTTTACCCGGAGGGCACCGTTAATTCTATGGCGGATGATCCCGGAAGGCAGTGGTAGAAACACGGGGACGGTTCTCGTGTTTCAATTTTAGTGAGAGTATGGTTTTAACCCGGTTTGGATAATAATGCTTGTTGTTGTCATTACGCAATTGTGAGGATTTTTAGGGCTTGAAACACCGGGAAGGTTAGACTGAAACGTCGGAACCGTCCCGGTGTTTCTCTTTTCTCTTGAAAAAAAGATAATTACGAGTTAGTATTAGTACCAAGTACTAATACTAACTCGTAATTAATAGGGGTGGAGTAAATGTTAGGAGCAAGAATGACAGCAATAGGGACATATGTACCCGAAAGAAGATTAACAAATTTTGATCTTGAGCAAATGGTTGATACAAATAATGAGTGGATTATTCAAAGAACTGGAATTCAAGAACGCAGAATAACCCGTCCTGATGAATTTACCAGTGACTTGTGTGTCGCAGCTGTAAAAGATTTAATGCAAAGATATAATAAAACAGTTGAAGATGTAGATATGATTATTGTGGCAACAAGCACACCCGATTTTCCATTTCCATCTGTCTCAAGTATCATACAGGACCGATTGAAAATATCCCAAGCAGGTGCCATAGATTTAAGTGCAGCATGTGCAGGATTTGTTTACGCCTTGCATATGGCACACAGTTTAATTTCTTCTGGGCTCCACAAAAAGGTACTCGTTCTTGGAGCAGATACGATCTCTAAAGTTACTGATTATACCGATAGAAGCACATGTATTTTATTTGGTGATGGGGCTGGTGCTGTATTAGTTGAAAGAGATGAACAATCAAAAGCCTTCATTGGATTCCATCTAGGAAGTGATGGGAGAGGAGCACAACATGTATATTGTTCTGGACTATCAAAAAAGGTCAATGGGATTGAGTTAACCGATACTCAAAATCTTGTACAAAATGGTAGAGAAGTTTTTCGATGGGTTGTAAGAAATGTTCCTGATAGCATAAAACAGATTTTGGAAAAAACTCAAATGAGTTTAGATCAAGTTGATTGGTTTATACCTCATAGTGCGAACTTAAGGTTGATAGAGCCAATTTGTGAAAAATTGAAATATCCAATGGAAAAGACTCTTTATAGTTTGGTGAACTTTGGAAATACCTCTGCTGCTTCCATTCCTTTAGCGCTTGATCTTGGAATCCGTGAGGGAAAAGTTAAAAATGGAGATCGGGTTCTTATGTACGGATTTGGATCTGGTTTGGTTCACGCGGGACAACTTTTAGAAATAAATTTTGACGAGGAAGTCACAGCGCCCACACCATTGTGAAGTCTTTTGATTATTGCCTAGAATAATGATGACACAATGGAGGTTTTAATGTTGTTTGATACTCAAAAAATGAAAGAAATTATTCAACATCGCTATCCTTTTCTTTTAGTCGATAGGATTCTGGAATTAGAAGAAGGGAAAAGAGCAGTTGGTATTAAGAATGTGACAGCAAATGAAGGCTTTTTTAATGGTCACTTCCCTAATTATCCAGTTATGCCAGGTGTATTAATTGTAGAGGCATTAGCTCAAGTAAGCGCAGTTGTGATGCTAACAAAAGAAGGAAACCAAGGAAGATTGGGGCTTTTAGCAGGTATTGATAAATGTCGTTTTAAACAGCAAGTTAAACCAGGAGACCAGCTCCGTCTTGAGATTGAAATTACTCGTCTAAAAGGACCAATCGGAAAAGGGAAAGGTATAGCTACTGTTGATGGTGAATTAGTTTGTGAAACAGAACTGATCTTTGCATTTGGGGATTGAAACATGGGGACGGTTCTCGTGTTTCATTATTAGATGCCTAGAGGATCAAATC
>CAZAEW010000119.1:6865-8531 GCA_964484065.1 uncultured Bacillus sp. | reverse complement strand
ACAGCCCGGGTTGCTGTTTTATAAATGATTCGATTGCCTTTTAATTTTTTTGTACCACTTCTCTGAGAAAGATTGATCCCCCTAATTTTTTTCGGACGGTAAAATAATTCAAAAGAGCGAGCAGGACGGCTTCGATATTCATCCCGACAATAACCCCCTCCATCCTCCAGCCGGGCATGGACCCAAGCCAAATAACAAAGCCATACGATACAATGGTCGACCAGACGGTCTGGATGAAGGTATCCTTAATCATCCCCATTCCAATTAAAAATCCTTGCATCGGAATTAGAAAAAAATGGAAGAGAAAGTACGGCCAAAGCATCTGTAAGTAAGACGCAGAGGTTGATGAATGAAAAAACAGCGACGTCAGTGGCTCAGCGAAAAAGTAAAAAGCCGAAACTGCCGGAACACCGTACAGAAAAGTCATTCTCATAACCTGATTAAGCATTTTTTGCAGTCCATCATAGTCCTTTGAGGCATAGGACTTTGAGACTGCCGGGATGAGCACGGTCATAAAGGAATGGGCAATGAAGGCCGGAAAAAAGCCTATGGTTAAAGCGACACCTGTCAGCATCCCAAACTGCTCGGTTGCCACCACGGATGTCAGCCCGGAACGAACCAAAGCCTGCTTGATTAAAAACGGCTGAATGGCACTGGTGACTGCCGAAAATAAGCGCATTCCCGTCGTCGGGATCGATACGGCCATCAAATTTTTCCGGACGATCTGGCGGTTCAGGTTGGAAAAAGGCTGCCGCTTAATTTGCTGAAATTGCAGAATAAACGTATAGACTAAATAAAGAAATACGACAATTTCGCTGCCGATAAAGGTAGCGATGGCGATCAGCACGGCTGATTTTGTTTCAAATTGAAAAAGGCGAAAGACGGCAAATAAAATGGCGACCTGAAAGATTTTTCGAAAAAAATTGGAAAGCGCAATTCTTCCCATCTGCTGTTTCCCCATAAAATATCCCCTGGCTACAGAGGTAAAGGAAATCACCGGAATGAGAAGAATAACCAGCCATCTTGTGTAGGGGTGATAGCCGTCAAAAACAGGAACAAACGGGATGATACCGGTCGTTGTCAGTAAAAGGATGCAGGTAAATACGATGGCAATTGTGATGGCGTGATGCAGGATACTGCGATGGTACCGTCCTTCTTTTTCCGCTATAAATTTTGAAATAGAAACCTGCAGTTCAAAGCTCGATAAGAGTACAATCAAAAAAATCGACGGCAGGATGGACATGTAGAGACCAAGCCCATGTTTGCCCAGTTCCCTTGCCAGAATCATATTGACGAAGAATTCGATGCTTTCTCCTATAAAAGATGAAACGGCTAAAAAGAATACTCCTTTGTATAGTTCAGTCAATGCACCCATTTCCCTTCTAAAGAACTTACTTTATAAAGGTATGAGACAAGTTATCTGATTAGTAGAGGAAATTGCAATGACATTAGTAAATTAACCCAGGCTTCTAATGCAATAGCAGCCAAAACGTTTATCAACACCTGGAATTGGGATTACCTTTCATTTTCCGGTCTCGAAGAGGTACTTTACGTTACCCCATTTCCGCTCTGTCTTCCTTTTCGGTCACGTAGAGACGCTTTACGTTACCAAAACTCCGCTCTGCTTTCGTTTTCGGTCACGTAGAGGCGCTTTATGTTACCCAAA
>CAZAEW010000119.1:0-6765 GCA_964484065.1 uncultured Bacillus sp. | reverse complement strand
CGCTCTGCCTTCCTTTTCGGTCACCAAAAACCAAATTTAAGCAAAATAAAAACCTCCCATCAATTTTGGAAGGCTGCTGAATCTTTATTTTATCAACGAATGCTTAAAGGCGTAGATGACGGCTTGGGTGCGGTCCTGGACCTGGAGTTTGCTTAAAATGTTGCTGACATGGGTCTTAACGGTTTTTAAGGCAATGAACAATTCATCAGCAATTTCTTGATTTGCCTTGCCTTCTGCCATCAAAAGCAAAATTTCCATTTCGCGGTCGGTCAGTTCTTCGTGCGGGAGGTGAGACGTTTTCTGGCGCATTTTCATCATCATTTTTCCGGTTACCTCCGGCTCAAGAACCGACTGTCCATGATATGTATTGCGGATCGCACCCGCGATTTCACTCGCTTTCGATGTCTTCAGCATATAGCTGGTTGCTCCTGCTTCAAGCGCCGGATAAACCTTTTCATCATCTAAAAAACTGGTGACAATAATGATTTTTGCTTCGGGCCATTTATCAATAATCCTCCGGGTTGCTTCAATCCCATCCATTTCCGGCATGACAAGATCCATTAAAATGATATCGGGTCGAAGTTCCAGAGCAAGCTCAACCCCTTTATTCCCATCACCTGCTTCGCCGACAACTTCAATATCAGGCTGGGCAGATAAATAGGAAGCGACCCCGATTCTGACCATTTCATGATCATCAACAAAAACAACTCTAATCATTTGCACCATCCCCATTCTTTACTAAAGGAACCTTTACTTCCAAGCGCGTTCCTTTATTTTTCACACTGACAATCTTTAATGTACCGCCAACCTCAAGAGCCCGCTCATGCATATTTTGCATCCCATAGGAGCCTGCCTTTGTTTCATCCGTTTGAAATCCGACGCCATCATCGACAACGCGCATGATCACCCGGTCATCCCGCTTAATCAGCAAGACATCGAGCCTTGAAGCTTTTGCATGACGGAGTGTATTGGAAACAGATTCCTGCAAAATCCGGAAAAGGTGATCCTCGACACCTTTATCGAGTGGAAAGCTTTCTACTTTCCAGTGAATATCCATTGATACTTTTTGTGATAATTCGATTAATAACTCTCCGATTCCTTCCTGAAGAGACTTATTCTTTAAGGCAACAGGACGCAGATGGAGCAGAAGGGCCCGCATTTCAAGCTGAGATTGGTGAATCATTCCCTCGACCATTTTTAATTGCTTTGCCTCCGCGTCATCAGAATGTTCCTTCGTTTCATTGATGGCGGACATCATCATTGATGCTGCAAAGAGTTGTTGGCTGACCGAATCGTGCAATTCACGGGCCAGCCGGTTCCGTTCCTGTGAAATAATTTCTTGAATTCTTGATTCCTGCTCCTCCACTTTTTCGGTTGCCAGTCGCTGTGAAAGCTTGGCCTGCTCCGATAATTGCCTGTTGATTTTTTCAAAGCGCTGGGCAATTACCTGAATTTCCATTAATGGAGGAACATCTTGCATATCTATTTGTCGTCCTTCTTCAAGCTGATGCAGCGTTTCATCGACAAAACGAAATTGCTTTTTCCAAAATAATCCCGAAACAATCCCCAAAATAACCCCGATGACAATGCTTGCGGCAGGGACAAAAATGACAAAGGGGATGTCCATAAAATGTTGATCCCAAAGGGCAGACCAATCCCCGAGCGGGAAAACGATAAAAAAGACAGCCGCAAAAAAGACCATAATACCAACCGCAATACCTGCACACAAAAAAACCTGGCGTCCAATCGTACTCATGTGCGGCTCACCTCTAAATTCCCGACTGCCAGCGAGGTAAAGATTTTGATCTTTTGATCAGCTTTTTCATAGCCGAGGGTTTTAATATTCACCACTTTATTGAAAATTTTCGAATCTTTGTATTCAAAAATGGACGTTGTGCCTGCCAAAATGGAGTGATGGACGCTGACTTCTATATCATATGGAACTAAAATGTTGATGTTGCCAATCCCACTGCGGATAAAGATGATTGTTTCACCTTTTGGAAAAACGGTATAGCTGAGATCAATTACTGTATCCCCTACCCATGACTGAATATTTATGTCATTCCATTCATAAACGCCTGCCGGGGTTTTTTGCTGGCCGAAAAGGACGTTTTCAAGGAGTGGCTTGCACTGGACAACTGTTTCTTCTTCAAGAAGCGTCTTCGGTTCGGTCAGAATCGGCGATATGGTCTTCGGATTTCGTTTGGAACTGGCAAATTGAATGAATAAATGGAGCAAAACAGCGACCAGGAAAAATTTGAAGGTCATCATATTGAAGATGCTTGCGCAAAAGAAAACAATACCAGCCCAAAAAAGGATTTTGCCTTTCCGTTTTGCTCCCCTTTTTCGGCCTAAGTAAATCATGCCTGAAGAAATGAGCAGTGAGAAAATAAGGCCCCGGTTAAAAAACAGCACTTCCAGCAAAAGAATCATGCCGCCTATTAAAATGATCCAGCTAACATAATCGCTCTTCAGGTTTTTCAACACCGGGAACCCCTCCTTTTTTGAATGCAGGCAAGAAGGCGCAGAAGCCTCCACGCCTTTTTTAGCATACCATTTTTTGATTATGAAATGGACTTGGTTTCGTTAAATTTCATTTCTTTTTCTAATTGAGCAATTCTGCTGTCAATGGTGCTCTGGAAATAAGAGCTGTTTACCTGCTGCTCCAGGCGGTCCAGGTAGTTTTCAATTTCTTGGAACCGCGTGAAGGCTTTGTTCGAATAAGCATTTGTGTCAAGCACTTGATTCATCCGGTGGTTGGCCCGAGAGACATTTTCCCTGCCCATCAGTTCCATACGGCGGATATGCATATCTTTCAGTTTATGCTTCATGTCTTGATACTTGCGTTCAAGCTCTTCAAGCTGGGTTTGTGTCTGTTCAAGCGCCTGACTTAAGCGTGAAGCGCGTTCTGCATATTGCTGCTTTTCAGCGGCGGCAAATTCATACAGCTCTGTTTCCCCGGCTTTGGAAGCAACATCTGCTTGATGTTGTCTTTTTTCAGCCATTTCAGAAGCATGCTGATATTCTTTTGTAAATTGATCCTTTAAGGTATATTGGCGTTCAATCAGCACTCTTACTTTTTCGGTTTCCTGCTCGCATTGGCGAAGATATTGGTTGAGCATCACAATCGGATTTTGTTTTTCCTTTTGATCGAGGACTTGGTGCAAATCAGCCTCAACTGCATTTTTAATACGGGTAAATAAGTTGGTCATTTTTCTCGCTCCTTTTTATAAAATTTTAGGGACATCCCTGCTGCTATTCTTAATAATGTTTTAATTCATTCCATTGCTTTTCAAAATTGACAAATGGGTCATCGCTGTCTTTTTTCGCTGTGAATTTATTTTCGTTCCATTTTTTAAAAACCATGTAGAGTACTGCAGCTGCCACAACACCAATGATGGCAGGTACATTATGGATTGAAGCCATCAGCACGAAAAGTCCAAGAACGCTTAAGCCGATTTTCACCCCAATCGAATCTGTTTTTAAAAACTGCTTCATAATGAAGTAGAGAATCGTCAGACTGACAGCAAGACCGACCATTGGTCCAATGGTTGAAAGCAAGACCATGGCGGCAATCCCTCCTGCAACTAGTAAACCAAACTTTTTCATTTCGTTTTCCTCCTTTCTTTATCTTGATTTCATCTTACCTCTCTGCCTGCTTTTTCATAACGAGCCTGAGCTTGATTTTCGTATCGGTCTCAAGACGGAGAAAGGGTCAGCCCTTTAGAAACAGGCTGACCCTTTCGTAATTATTGGGAAATAAACATCTGCGACCAATAGTAGCCGTAGGAACCGCCTTGGGCGTATCCGACTCCGATTTGCGTGTATTTTGTGCTCAAAATATTGGCCCTGTGTCCCGCGCTGTTCATCCAGGCCTGCACCACTTCCTGCGGTGTTTTTTGTCCGGCTGCAATATTTTCACCTGCGGCACTGTAAGCAATCCCAAAGTTTTTCATCATCGTAAACGGATCGCCATAGGTCGGGCTGTCATGGGAAAAATAATTTTTATCTCTCATATCCATCGCTTTATAGCGCGCCACCCTTGAAAGCTCCCAATTGGCTGTTAATGGCTTCAACCCATTTTTCACGCGCTCTTGATTGGTTAAATCAATGACCTGATTTTCGATTGATTTTGTCGCCCCTAAATCAGGAATCGTTACTTTTTCACCAGGATAAATCAAACTTGGATTTTTAAATTGCGGGTTCGCTTGAATCAACTCGGAAATTCCAACCTGATAACGGACTGCAATTTTCCACAGCGAGTCTCCCGGCTGAACGGTATATACTTGCTGAGCAAACGAAATATTTGGAATACAAACGAGTGATATGAAAAACATAATAGTGAACAGTAATGATTTTTTCATTTTTTCGCCTCCTCAAAATATAGATTTTAGATCTTTTGCTCAAAATATACTGGAATTATTTTATTGAAGGGGACAGTTCTGTCGGGAGGACTCATCATGACACACTTATCATGGATGACGTACGTTATGTTAATTTTGGCAAGCTATCGGTTAACCCACCTGATTGTTTTTGACAAGATTACGGAATTTATCAGGAAGCCCTTTGTGAAAAAAATTAAGGTGGAAACAACAGAGGGAACGAAACAAAAGGAAGTTCCGAAATCTTTGTTTGGCTATTTGCTCAAATGCTATTGGTGTGCAGGTTTTTGGTGTTCTCTTTTACTTGGAGGGGCATATTTGCTTTTTCCCAAAGTAACCTTTGTGATCATCCTTATCTTATCTATCGCCGGAGGGCAATCGATTCTCGAGACTTTTGTCGGCGTCAATTTAAAAAAGGTGGATTATTATGCGGAACATGAAAAAAAGTAAGTGTACATACTTCGAATGGAGGAATCAATTATGAGTTTTTCCGAAAAGCATCCTAAATTTCCGAGAACGTTTTGGCGGGAAATCGATTTGCCAAAGTTTGAATCTTTAAAGGAAGACATTACGGTTGACGCTGCGATTGTGGGTGCGGGTATCACGGGCATTACTGCTGCCTTTTTGCTCGCAAAAGAAGGGGTAAGGGTCGCAATTGTAGAAGCCGGCAGTGTTTTAAATGGGACAACTGGACATACGACAGCAAAGATCACCGCCCAGCATAATATCATTTATGATGAACTGATCCAGCATTTTGGCCAAGACATGGCCAAGCTTTACTACGAATCCCACACGGATGCCATCCAGTTTATCCGGAGAACTGCTGATGCGAAAAAAATTGACTGCGATTTTGCTGCGGAGGATGCATATGTATATGCGCTGGGCGAAAAATATGCTCAGCAAATTGAAACAGAATGGAGGGCTTATCAAAAGCTGGGTATTGATGGAGAAATAAAGGCCGAAATTCCATTTGATATTAAGATTAAAAATGCCTTGGTAATGAAAAATCAGGCCCGGTACCATCCGCTTAAATTTTTAAGAAAATTGCTGGATGAAGCCGTTCAGGCTGGGTGCCAGGTTTTTGAAAATACGACAGCAATGGATGTCGAGGACCTTGAAACGCATCCAAAAGTGATTACAAAGGACGATTTTAAGGTCACCTGCAAAAAATTAATTGTCGCATCTCACTTTCCGTATTGTGATAAGCTTGGCTTTTATTTTGCGAGATTGTATGCAGAAAGATCTTATGCAATTGGGATTAAAACCGATAAGGAATACCCCGGCGGGATGTATATCAGTGCAGACAGTCCTTCACGTTCCATTCGTGAAACCCCGCTTGATGACGGAACGTTAATCATTATTGGCGGCGAGAACCATAAAACGGGCCAGGGAGTGGATACGCTCAAACATTATCGGGCTCTTGAGGATTTTGCTGAAGATCATTTTGGCATTTCGGAATACTCATACCGCTGGTCAGCGCAGGATTTAGTAACCCTTGATAAGGTTCCGTACATTGGTCCGATTACAAAGGATAAAGAAAACATTCTTGTCGCGACAGGCTATAAAAAATGGGGGATGACTACAGGAACGCTGGCTGGAAGGTTATTAGCAGATTACGTCTTGGAGCGGGATAATCCTTTTAAGGAGCTTTATTCTCCGGCGCGGTTTACTGCGGATCCAAGCCTGAGAAAGCTGATTACCACGAATGCGGATGTTGCCGGCCACTTGCTCAAGGGTAAGCTGGAATATGTTCCGAAGGATCCGGAAGATTTGGAAAATGGCGAAGGCTCAGTTGTGATGATTGATGGGAAACGGGTCGGGGGCTACAGGGATGAAAACGGCAAGCTCTATCTGGTTGATACCTCCTGCACACATCTCGGGTGTGAAACGGAGTGGAACCACGCGGAGAAAACCTGGGATTGCCCGTGCCACGGTTCCAGGTACTCCTACGCCGGCGATGTGATTGAAGGCCCGGCAGTTAAGCCGCTGACTAATCTTTCGGAGAAGGTAGAGTAGGGGCTGAACTACATGAATCCTTTTTAAGGACAGTTTACTTGATTTCTAATGTCGAACTGTCCTTAATATTTTTTTAAGGACACTTCGCTTTGTTCCTTATGTCGATCCTATCCTTAATATCTTTTTTAAGGACACTTCGCTTTGTTCCTTATGTCGATCCTATCCTTAATATCTTTTTTAAGGACACTTCGCTTTGTTTCTTTTGCCGAAGTGTCCATGATATCTTTTTTAAGGACACTTCACTTCATTTCTTATGCCAAACTGTCCTTAATATCTTTTTTATGGACGCTTCGCTTTGTTTCTTTTGCCGATCCTTTTTAGCCCCTTAATCAATTTGGACACCACTCTTACCAAGTAATAAAATTTA
>CAZAEW010000118.1:4534-8640 GCA_964484065.1 uncultured Bacillus sp. | reverse complement strand
AAGTTGAATACTTAAAAATTAATGATGTGAAAAACAACAATCTTTACGAAAACAGCCATTTTTTAAAAGAAACTTCCAATACTTTCATTGAATCTGTTGGTGGGATGAGTTATCTCATTCTCGGTTGAGAATTCTTCCGCTTTCATCATAAATCTCCAATTTATTCGGTCCTTGCAAATCCTCCCCTAATCATAGAAATCTATCATTAAGTTTAGTAAATAAATGTCCAAAATTAATTGTCGTAAACTTTTCATTGTAGTTTAGTACTTAAAAACATCTACACTATCGTAATAATAAATTAGCTTCATAATGAAGTTTTATAAATAATATAAAAAATATTAATACGGGGAGAGGAATCTATGAACAATATTTATCAACAAGGCAAGGATTTTGCAAAGTCCTACATACTGCCTTTCACTGAAATGACTGACAAGAAATCAAGATTTCCTGAGGAATCCTTCAGGAAGCTTGGTGAAAAGGGATTTTTAAAACTGCTTATACCTGAAGAATATGGCGGATTTGGCAAAGGACTTGAAGAGCATGCCCAGGCTTGTTTGGCATTTGCGGAAGACTGCTCTACTACAGCCCTTTGTTACATGATGCATAATGTCGCATTGATGTGTGTTCTAACTCATGGAAGTGACGATCTAAAGAAAAAGACTTTTACAGACATTATAGAAAATGGAAAATTCATGGCGTTAGCCTACAGCGAATTTGGAACAGGAACCAATTTTTATACCCCAGAAATGACTGCTGAGGTTAACGGGGACAACACAACTTTTAACGGAACAAAGAGCATGGTAACATCCGCCACATATGCTTCTTACTATCTCGTTCTTGCACCATCTGTTGAAGAAGGAAAAATAAACAACTGGGTTTTCCCTCTGGAAACAAAAGGCCTATCCTTTGACTTGTCAAAATGGAATGGTTTGGGATTGAGAGGCAATGCGTCTTGTCCAATGCACATTGAAAATGTAACTTTGGATTCATCTTTCCGCATTGGAGCAGAAGGCTCAGGAGAGGAGCAGGTATTTAACGTGGTAGCTCCATTCTTCGTCACAGGGCTGGGAGCAGTTTACAGCGGTATTGCCATGCATATGTTTGAAATAACCAGCAACCATGCGGTGGATCGGCAATATCCTGATGGAAGTACACTTGCTAATATTGAAACAATCCAAGTGCATATTGGAAATATCTATAAAAATGCAACAGCCGCAAGATCAATCACTTTGGAAGCAGCGAGGGCAGGTGCAAACGGTGAAGCTGATGCTCTTGCAAAAATTCTGGCGGCAAGAATCGTTGCATCAGAAGCGGCAATCGAATGTGGAAGGCTTGCTATGAGAGTTGGCGGAGGGAAAGCTTACAATAAGGCACTTCCAACGGAAAGACTCTTGAGAGATGCATATGCAGGTCAAATTATGGCACCAAGTGCCGACGTTCTGGCTGTATGGCTTGGAAAAGCATTAACAGGACAAATGATTCCATAAGAAGGAGTGATTTAATTGAGTAACGATAGAATCAAAGTTGGTGCTGTTATTTATGATCCGAGAGTTACCGTTATTTGGGGGATCATCGCTGATTTTTTCAAGGAGGAAGGGCTTGAAATCGAATGTCTCTTCTATAAGGATTATGAAGGACAAGTTGATGGATTAATGAAGAAGGAAATTGATATTGCATGGAATTCGCCTCTGGCATGGTTGGACGCTTATTTGGGAACCGATGGTAAATGCCAGATGGGTTCCATGAGAGATACGGACAGAGACAGAAAAACCTGCTTCATTGTCAGAAAAAACAGCGGCATCACAAATCTCGCTGAGTTGCAGGGAAAGACGATTGGCTTTGGAGCAGTAGACTCTCCCCAAGCAAGATTGATCCCAATCAACCATTTGCATAAAAATGGACTCGAGTATGGTGCGGACTACACGGAGAAAAGGTTCGATATTGGCGTCGGCCTCCATGGAGATCACATCGGAGGAGAACTGGATGCCATTAAAGCATTGATGGAGGGAACTGTAGACGCCTCTGTCACCTTGGATTTGAACTGGGAAGCTTGGAAAAAGGATGGAACCATTGATGAAAATCAATTGGTATGCATTGACTCAACGGCTGCGTTTGACCACTGTATTTTCGTGGCACACCCTGATTTTTCAACTGAAAGATTCATAGAATGGCAGAGGGTACTTCATAGAATGGACTATAACAATGAAGAACATAAGAAGATGATGGATATGGAAGGTTTGAAGGAATGGGTGGAAGGCAGAATCACAGGATTTCAGCAATTACGTGAAGCCAATGAATATCTGAAGTTCTTTCATAAAACTTATTTATTTTAAAGCAGCAATTAAAAAGAGAAGCGTCGTTTTTTCCAACGCTTCTCTTTTGACTATTTTGGGGGAGATGAAACAGATGAAAAGGCAATTACCGCTATTTCCCACTTCCTTAATAGGAAGTATGCCAAGATCAAAAGAGGTTCTAAGGGCCCTCAGAATGATGAGAAAAGAAGCGATTGAACCAAACGACTTCAACAGGCTTATTGAGATGGAAACTCAAAAGGTCATTAAGCTACAGGAGGATTTGGGGATTGATATCATCACGAGCGGGGAGCTTGGACGGGATAACTATGTGTCCTTCGTTTCCAATAAAATTGGCGGCGTTAGAATGATGAGCATGAGTGAAATGCTCGATTATATTGAGGATAAAAAAGCTTTTGAGAGCATTTTGACCACGCTTGACGTCCCGGCAGTCAGTATCAAAAATGCTATTTGTGTTGGTAAGCTGAACTACAATGGAGAAATTGTCGCAAATGAGCTTATGACGATGAAGAAGATCACCAACAAACCTGTTAAGATCACCATCCCCGGTCCCTATCTCCTTACCAGATCCATGTGGCTTCCTAATCTCTCTGGTAAAGTTTACGGGAGCAAGGAAGAACTTGGACAGGATGTTATAAAGATCATGAAGGAAGAGATAGACAATCTTATGAACATAGGGGTTGATGTGATTCAATTGGATGAACCGGTTCTAACTGAGGTTGTTTTCACAGAAGGAAAGCCAAGATCCTTTATGTGCGCTGCTCTTTCCGAGAGAAAGGATCCTAAGGAGGAGCTTGAATTTGCCAGCTCCTTGATTGGGCAGATTATGGGGCATATAGAAAAACACAAGACGGTTGCTTCTCTTCATGTCTGCAGAGGAAACTGGAGCAAGAATGAGAGCATATTATTGACAGGTCCATATACCCCGCTGCTTGAGTTATTTGCTAGTGTGAATCCGGATCTTTTAACGCTTGAATTCTCTACGCCAAGGGCAGGGGAGCTAAGTTCATTATTAGCTGATTCAAGAATCCGAGAGCATACTGCACTTGGTTTAGGCGTGATCAATCCACGTACAGATGAAATGGAGACATTGGACCCAATCCTTTCAAGAGTTGAAGAGGCAATGATGTATCTCCCAAAGGAAAGAATATGGATAAATCCTGACTGCGGTTTTGCAACCTTCGCCAATAGTCCGGTTAACACGCTTGAAAATGTATCAGTTAAAATACGATCAATGACAGAAGCCGCTTCAATACTAAGGAGCCAATATGAATAAGCAGTCGAAAGATAAAATAAACACATTATATGAGTCCAGGATTTTTGAAATGAGCTTTAGAGGGACTTCAAATGATCTCTCATCTGTGAAAATTTATACAAACAAAAACAGCTTTCAGATTGAAAAGCAAATAAGTTTTGATTCAGAATGCAAAGAAATCACGAGTCTTGAATACTTCGCAGGATCCGTTTTAAGCAGCATCATTTTGACGTTCTTAGAACAGTCAAAAAAAAGGGGTCCCATTATTGAAGAAATTGAGGGGGTTTTGAACCTTTCACTGGATAACCCCTTATCCTTGGTTGGTGTAAAAGGATATGATGAAGAACCATTTATTAGAAAAATAACCGTAGCCGTTTTTTTATTTGTTGATCTTGAGGACAATGATTTTGATGATTTTTGCTTCAGGGCGCTTAAAAATTCCCCTATATACAATACGTTAAAAAGATCAATGGAAATGGAGGTCGTATTTAAAAAGCTTGTATGAGGAGATTTATCCAAACAGCTAATTTTATAGCTAG
>CAZAEW010000118.1:2477-4434 GCA_964484065.1 uncultured Bacillus sp. | reverse complement strand
ACTTCGGACACGACCGTGATTATTTTTATCACAGCAGTCCGAATAGGCCATTCATTAGCAAAGTATACGGAAAGAGCCTTTAATTAAATAGGAGGATTATATATGGAAGATTTAAAATCGGAATTACATATTGTAGGAATATGTGGCAGCGTAAGAAAAGGCTCGTTTAACCGTGGTCTATTACGGGCATTTGAAGAACAGCTGAAAGATGATATCAAATATACGGAAGCTGAGATTTCGGAACTCCCTTTTTTTAGTGAAGAGAGAGAACAAAAATTACCAGATTCAGTCTTAAAACTGAAGCAATTAGTAGAGTCTGCTGATGCTTTCATTATTAGTTCTCCAGAATATAATTTGTCCTATACGGCTGTACTAAAGAACGCATTAGAATGGTTATCTCGCCGTTCGCTAAACTCCCCGTTAGCTGGAAAACCGGTTGCACTTATTGGTGCTGCTTCAATCCAAGTAGGAGTATCACAAAGTCATTTACGCGATGTAATGTATGCTTTAAATATGAAGGTGCTAAACAGACCGATTATTCAGGTAGGAAATGCCTCGGAAAAGTTCGACGAGAAAGGAAACCTTACTGATATAGGGGTTAAAAAACAGCTAGGAGTATTAATAGAAGAATTAATCAAATGTACAAAATAAAAAAAGTGAGTCTATGGAATATTCTAATCTACTAACTGATCTTCGAAAGAAAGGCTGCCAAAAAAGGCAGCCTTTGTTATTGAACAAAAATCTCAGTTTTGTAGAAGAATACCCTATAAATATAAATGTGATTTATTGGGTATTTTATCAAGAAAGGCGAAGCAGGGCTTTGAGAAAGGGATGATGAAGCTTTGACAATAAAAATTCAAAGAGTAGTTAATGTTGCTATGGTCTTAATATCATGGTTGACACTACCCTTGCTAGGGTCACGTAACATAAAAAGATTTCTTCCAGCATCAATCCTAATTGTCCTTATTGACGGTATCAGCATTCAATTTGAAAAAAAACAAAAATGGTGGGTTTTCTATAATAAACCGAATTCATACTTTTTTGGGGAATTTCCTTTTAGTATTGGACCTTTTTTTGTAAGCTCCATGTGGACTTTAAAGTGGACATACGGAAATTTTAAAAAGTATATTTTACTCAATGCAATGATAAATGGTATCTTTGCATATCCAGTTGCAAGTTTTGCAAGAAAATTTAAGTATTATACATTGGTTAGAATAAATAACTTCCAATTTTTCCTTAACTTCCTTTCAAAGGCAATTGTATTGTATGGGATTCAATATTTTTTGGAACCAAAAGGAAAAGGAAAATTTTAAAAAAGAGATCGCCTTTTCCTATCTTCTAGAGTAGAAACATTTTAAGTGTCCCTTTTACTTGGCTCGTCAACACAGGATGCTGTCGAACAACTTGGAGCATTCCAAATCATGTTAGTCAGAGCGGAGCAGCTCCTGCAGCATTTATAGTTGTACGATTGCTATCACATTAATTTTCAAAGGATTTTCTTATTATTTAGTACGAATAAATAATGATGGAGGAGGAAAACAATAATTACTGATGGATAGAAGGAGGAAATTTTAATGGAATTAAAAGATTACGGAGAAAAACCATTTGTAACCAATATTGAAGAAGCAACAGAACAGAACAAAAACTACCGGACAGCATTATGGACAGGACAAAATCTTCAATTAACATTAATGTCTATTGAAGTAGGAGAAGATATTGGTTTAGAAATTCATCCGGATCACGATCAATTTTTGCGTATAGAAAAAGGCAAAGGTCTTGTACAAATGGGAGCAAGTAAAGACAATCTGGATTTCGAAGAAAAGGCTGGAGAAGACTATGCCGTCTTTGTACCTGCAGGTAAATGGCATAATGTCACGAACACAGGTGATAAACCTTTAAAACTTTATTCTATTTATGCACCGGTACAACATCCTTTTGGTACTGTGCAGCAAACAAG
>CAZAEW010000118.1:0-2377 GCA_964484065.1 uncultured Bacillus sp. | reverse complement strand
AAAATTGAAATTTTATAAATGAGGCGTTGCTACAATAAGCAGAGGCGCCTGTTTTTTAATGAGAAAAAAGGGCGCATTTGGTAACAGGTGCAATATCTTAAAATGGAATGCTGTTTTGGTTTCAAATAATCTTGAAGATCAGGCTGCAAAAAGCAGCCTTTTTCTTATTGCTCTAAAGGAAACTTAAAATATAAAAGTCTATGTGAACCTTTTATATTTTAAGTTTCGAAATTATATTCTGGATTTTATTGGGAATATTATTCCTAATGGATAGGACAGGAGGGCTTTTATGAAAATAATGAAGTATTCCAAGGCGTTGTTGCTATTGATGATGATACTTCCTTGGTTCACAATACCCTTGTTGGGTGAGCGGGCTTTTAAACGGTTTTTGCCTTCAGGTTTGTTTATTTCTTTTATGGTGAGAATTGTTAATATAGTCGCTAAAAAGCGAAGATGGTGGTGGTATGAAACCATCCATCCTAAATTATCGGGGGTATATCCTTTTATGTTAGGTCCGTTTTTAGTTGGTTCGATGTGGATATTAAAATGGACTTACGGGAAATTTTTACGATATATAATTTTGAATTTTATTTTTGATTCATTTTTTACTTATATTGTAGTGCATTATTTAACAAAATTTGGGATAGCGTCTTTAGTACGGATGAAAAAAATTCAATTAATGTATGTTTTCGCAGTTTTATCCTCGCTCTTATATATTTTTCAATTTTTGAAAGAAAATATTAATCGTTTACTAACTAAGTGCCAAAATATAAATCAATTTACCCTGAGAGGAGAACATAAAGTATAGGTTTTCCTTTTTGTTGGATAGTGCATTAGATTAGATTGTACGGGGGCATTACTGGAACAGCGGTAATGCAACGGTTCAGCCTAAGAGGATAAAAAAGACTCATAATGATAAAGAGTTCAGTTTAATATCGAAAATCTGAAATTACAATCGAAAATACCACTAAATTTCTACTGTATTTTGCATCTGCTTCATTGGATCCAATTGAAATAAATAAAACATCCAAACAAAGTTAGATGTTTTATTTTGATTTGTTTCATGAATTTCATTGGCTGCAATGAGTATACCTTTTGCTAAAAAAATTAAATTCCATTAGTTTAAGATTTATTTTGAGTCACAACTCTCATTAATCCATTGATTACACCTAAATGCAATCCTTCGTGCCAAATACAAGCTGTTAAGGCATCCCGGACAGTTTCAAACGTATAGTTCGGACTAAATTCAAATGGCTTTAATAATTTTTCATCAAGAGAATCATGGAATGTCTCGATAATTAAGTTTCTTTGTATGTCCAGCTCTTTGGCAATCTCTTGCATGGATGGAGGTTCAACTGTCCACTCGCTTGGTCTTGTGCCCCGACCAAAAAGTTCTTTGTATTTAGGGTTTAAATTGCTTTCTTTTCCGGAAAGCCCGAATACAAAGGCTTCATAGGGAGTTAAAATATGAGCAAAATTCCATCTTAATGTATTGTTAAAAGCTGCGGGTTGGATGTCTTCTTGCCCCTTTTCGACCTTTTGCAAACGCATTAAAGTAACACCGCGAACAAACTGCAAATGTTGTAACAACGTATCCATTATTACTACCTCCGTTGCATTCATTTTTTGATCCTCAATTAATACGACTTACTTTATCCCACGATTTTATTTTATCCTTTTGAAGAGTTTGTAAAAGCGACTCTTCCAAAAAAGTATAAGGCTGGAGATTAAGGGTATTGAATAATTAGAAATGCCTGATTTAACAAGTATTTCCTCTAGTGGCAATATCCTTCACAACATCTTCTAAAGTAACATTTCTTAAAACCTTCTCCATTGCCAATTGTGCTGCTGTAAATAATGGTTCAATTGTATCTTGGATGTTTCTGCCTATGGGACATTCAGGGTTTGGATTTTCATGTATGCTAAACAATTCTTTCTCCTGTACAACATCCACTGCCTTATAAACGTCGAACAGGGTAATATCAGATAATTCCTTTGCGAGTTTAGCCCCTGCAATACCTGGATGTACCTCTATTAAACCAGCTTTTTTTAGCATTCCCATTAGTTTTCTTATTACGGCTGGGTTCGTGTTAACACTAGAAGCTAAAAATTCAGAGGATGTTACTCCTTCTTTATTTAATTCAATTAGAGTCAATATATGAATTCCGACGGCGAATCGGCTGCTGATGGACATATTCAGTCACCACCCCTATTATCTATTCCGTTATTTAATTTAGACTGTTTTCGTAAAGATTGTTGTTTTTCACATCATTAATTTTTAAGTATTCAACTTATGGCACTAGATTCGGACAGGAATCTGGTTTTTTACATGAAAGCTGTCCGAATAGACCCCTGATTCGGACAGGAATCCGGCTTT
>CAZAEW010000117.1:0-8664 GCA_964484065.1 uncultured Bacillus sp. | reverse complement strand
AATGAAAATAGAACAGCAATCAAATTAATTGTAGGTCCTAGAAAAAAACGATAGTACTGCGTTGAGACGATCAATAAAAGAATTATTTTAAAACATTCACCTAATGCTATAACTTGTTGTGCTAACGGGGTTGTGTGAGGTGGAATTTATTCCTGCAGAAATGTTTGAGAGTATCATCCCTATAAATTTTTTCTTCAAAGCAAAAGTGGAACATGGGAACCGTCCCGGTGTTTCCCAAAAGAAAAAACGCGAACAGTCCAGTGGCATTGTTCGCGTTTTTTCTATCTGTCCCTCTTCTTCAATTTCAATTTTTCTTTTCCTGCCAACTTTACGAAAAGATGATATCGATTAATCATAGTTCAGTGAACATCAATTAAGATTCTTAATGCAGTAAATTCCTTAACTGTTCTGCATGCCTTCGACTATCATTGATTGTTTCATCGGCAATTTGTTTACTGCTTGGATCTAAATCACCTTTAATAAGCTCCGCTGAATAGTGGACTCCATATTTGTCCAAACCTTCAATAGCTTCCTCAATGATTTTTCTTTCATTATCAGGAATCATAAATTTATGCATAAAGCTTATCATTGATCCAGAGATACCTTCATCGTCAGCTGGAATTCCTCCCAGATTCTGAATTTGTTCTGCTATTTTTTGGGCATTTTCCTTTTGCTCTTGCTGGATTTGCTGAAAATTTCTTTTTAATTCCTGATTGTTTATCTTGTGGATATATTGTTCGAATCCACGTACTCCCATATATGTACCTCTTAATAATGTGTTTAGTTCCTCAATAACAGTCTCATTTGTCATAAGCTCACATTCCTTTTTCATTTATTATGAGGCTTTGGTCTGAAATTATCCCTATGAGTTAACTTAAACAAATGATGGCTTAAACCCAACAGTGGGGATGCTGTGGCTATCTCATGTTTTTGAATAATGACTTATGTAATTAACAAGGAGGAATTAGAATTTCTTTTGTGGAATAAACGATTAAATATGAAGAACTTTATTTACCTGAATTATAAACGAGCTGATTTCCTATCTGCAGTAACTCATTTTTAGGAGGCCGTAAAATACCAGAAAAATGGTGATAAAAAGAAGTATAAACTGAATCAGCAGCATTTGTGTTATTTAACCGGCAGGCCGTTTCATAGCTGAAAAAACGTACCGATCAGGGCATTGTCCAATTATTCTGCTAAATGCCCATCTTGAAGATGTTGATGGATTAGAATTGAAACGGTTGATTGTACAAAGCTTCACATGGAATCCAAAGTGTGAATCTATCAGCTGGATAATAGCATGATCACATAGAATAATTGAATGATAAGGAAACGCTCTTTTTACAAAAAATTGTTGCTATTTAAAATAAAAATACTATAATGAAAAAAATATTAATTGGGAGGAGTGATTTGTTAGTGAAAGTTAAAACGTTTTATTCCGCAAGCACAACTACTTTAGATAATAAAATAAATTCGTTTTTAGAAAACAACCAAATTAAAGTAGTAGATATTAAGTTTAATGGTTCTCTTTTCTATGTTTATGCAATGGTCTTGTATAAAGAAGATTAATGTTTTAGGCACTTCTCAAGTTTTCCACGGTAGTGTAATTTGATTTATGGCAAGCAACAAATAAAAGTTGTTTCACTCGTTCTTTGTGAGCAACTTTTTTACTTTGTTCCAAGTATCTGAACCAGTATAAATAATTATCCAAGTATTTTGTCGCTACACCTTGAAATCACTCTATAAACTGTTTTAAACGCTTGTGACAGGCATTGACGTGTTGGATATGGAAGATAGATTTCTTCACATAAATCCCTTTTCGCATATTGACCATTTCGTGTTGTAAGCCTTCGTCTTTAGCAAATTTTTTGTAGTTCGTCGCTGTATCGGAGCATAACAAAGCAGAGGTGTCGATAAACGAACCCAAAACCCTGTCAATATCCCTAGATTTAATCCTACCTTTCTATATATGAAAACAGCGAAAGGAAAAGAACATGAATCCAAAAATAGACCAATTAAAAGCATATTTGAAGCAATCCAATTACACTGTTTTATTCACCGGCGCAGGGATGTCAACCGAGGCAGGTCTGCCAGACTTTCGATCCGCCTCGACGGGCAGGTGGAATAATCTGAATCCGGCAGAATTGGCAAGTACAGATGCAATGAAAGATAACCGTTTGCAATTTATTGATTTTTACCGATATCGGGTCAATGAACTCCATCAGTGCCATCCTCATGATGGTCATTACATTCTCGCTCAATGGGAAAAGGAGGGGAAAATCAAATCAATTATCACTCAAAATGTCGATGGCTACCATCATAGAGCTGGGAGTAAGCAAGTTCAAGAGCTTCATGGAACATTAAGAACTTGTCATTGTAATGACTGCGGAAAAAACTATCCAATTGAACGGTTCATGCAGGATCCCATAACATGTGATTGCGGTGGAGTGATTCGTCCCTCCGTGGTATTGTTTGGTGAATCCCTGCCGGATGAAGCAGTTCACCAATCCGTTATGGAAGCTAAAAAGGCAGATTTGTTTATCGCATTAGGTTCATCATTATCCGTTTCTCCTGCTAACCAGTTTCCATTGATCGCGAGAGAAAACGGCGCAAAACTGGTCATAATCAATATGGATACAACGGATCTTGATCGTGAAGCCGACTTAGTTATTAATCAAACAAAAATCGGCAAGGTACTAAAAGAACTTAATGATCAAGAATGTGTTTAAATTGACGATAAAAAATAAAACGTAAATATATGGGAGGTAACTTATGAAATATTATGTAGTCGATGCATTTGCAGAAAAAATTTTCGAAGGAAATCCTGCTGGGGTATGCGTGATGAAGGATTGGCTTCCGGACGACACGATGCAAAAAATTGCGATTGAAAACAATCTCTCGGAAACAGCGTTTGCTGTGAAGGAGGGAGAAAAATACAGGCTCCGTTGGTTTACTCCAGGCGGAGAGATTAACCTTTGCGGACATGCCACCTTAGCGACCTCTTATGTCATCATGAATTATTTTGAAAAAGTGGAAACTGTCCAATTTGACACGATGAGCGGAGTGCTGATAGTAAGCAAAATTGACGATTTGTATGAAATGGATTTCCCGATTGTTACTTCAGAGAAAGTTCCTGTAACGGCACAAATGATTGAAGCCCTTGGTACCACGCCAATAGAAGCCTATTTGAACAGAGACTTGGTATTTTTATTAGAATCTGAAGAAGATGTAAGAAATGCCAGTCCAGATTTTTCTAAATTGGAAAAATTACCTGAGGGCTCTGGTGTCTGTATTACTGCAAAGGGAAACAAATTTGATTTTGTCTCAAGGGGATTTTTCCCTAAGCTTAAAATCAATGAAGATCCCGTAACAGGATCCTTGCACTCCTGTTTGATTCCATTTTGGGCAGAGAGGCTGGATAAACGAGTATTGGTTGCCAAACAGTTATCCAGCAGAGGAGGCACCCTATACTGTAAACTAGAAGAGACGCGGGTAAAGATTGCAGGAAAAGCAGTATTATATTCAATAGGGGACATTTTTATAGAAAATGATCAGTAAACAAGAAGACAGTCTATTTGATAGGCTGTCTTTATTGTTTCTCAAAATCAGCATTATTTTTTGGGAAAGTGGGAAGTGTCAATTAATTTTAATAATTATGCCATTTTAAGGGTCGAAATGATTGCTAAAATGGAAATGGGATAAATTACCTAAATGATAAATGAGGTGAAATGATGGGAATTTATAAAAAAGGCAGGCCGGAAAAGTATAATCCAAATACCGGGAAAGGGAGCAAACCACCATCAGCACCAGGAGAGTACCGAATTCGAGATGATAATGGGAACATTGTATATGTTGGGGAAACCAATGATTTGAACCGCAGAATGAACGAACATAAAAGGAACGGGAAATTTAATTAAGGACGTGATCTAATGTCAGGGTATACCTTTGAATACAAGGTTGCAGACGGCCGTTCAACAAGTAAAACAAGAAGATCCCATGAACAAAAGAAAATCGAACAGCATAAACCAACTCAAAATAAGTCCAAAGGAGGCGAAGGGAGAATAGCAAAAAAATAGAAAGTAAGGGAACTTTCATTCAAAAGCGAAGATGGCCAACACCACTCTTCGCTTTCCTTTTTCCTTAGAATAAAACATTAAGAAAGTATCATTCTTTGATAAGGTTACGAGTCAAAAAAACTAGAATTTGATATACATCATGACTTATTAAAAGACTTATTCCTGAAGGGGTCCTAATAATGAATCATAATCGTCCAATTAGTGTGAATCAGTGGATGGGTATATTTATTCTGCTAAGTATTCCATTTGTTAATATCATCCTAATTCTGGTTTGGGCTTTTTCTTTTAATCAAACATTAAAAAATTTTTCCAGGGGATGGATTAAACTTACACTAATCTGTATAGGTGTTTTTATTGCCATTATAATTGGATTAGGCGGCAAACTGCCAAATCCTTTAACTGACAGCCCTTTTCCTGCCATACCATCATCCAATGAGTTGTTTAATACTAACAGCACTTCTATAGAAAACGAAATTCATTTTAACAATCTGGTTTATCGAAATTCATATGGAATGACCACTGTTTCAGGGGAGGTAACAAATTCAGGCACTAAAAGCCATGAATTCACCTATATCATAACTTTCTATGATGAAAACAAAAAAATGATTGGAACTGCAACAGGTGTCATAAATAATATTGAACCTAATCAAACAAAAACGTTCGAATCGGTAACAATGGACGATGTGACTGGCGCTAAAAGTTATCGAGCCAATATCGATTCAAATTTAAAATAATTTAAATGCATAAAGTACGATAACATTAATCGGCAGGAAAGGTTCGGGGAATTACAACCTTATTATTTTATACTACATAAAGAAATGGGGGAACGGTGATGTTGAATGTATTTGTTTATGGAACGTTACGAAAGGGAGAAGTTAACCACAGACTGTTAGAAAAAGCCAAATGCCTTGCCGAGCAAAGCTGGACAAATGGGATGCTGTACGATACAGGATATGGCTACCCGGCAATGAAACAATCCCAACACTCCCGGGTTTTTGGAGAATTATACTCCGTGACGGAAGAGGAATTAGGAAGGTTGGATCAACTGGAAGACTATACTGCTGGCGGTAAAAATAACTTGTATGAGAGAATCAAGCAAACCGTTTTTACACACAAAGGTAATGTTAAGGCTTATGTTTATGTTGCAAATAAAGAAAATTTATTAAAGCAAAAAATTAAAAATGGCGATTGGAAGGAGCACGTACTATTAACTAAGCCTAGAGATTCCGTATTATATTTTGCTTATGGAATCTGTATGGATGATAAGCGGTTTATAGAGCACGGAGTTGCCCATTACTTTCAAAATATACTTGGGGTCGGCGTGTTAACGAACTACACGTTGCGCTTCACACAGAGATCCTTAGCGGATGGGATGGGGCGTGCGGATATCGTGGAAGAGGGCGGCAGAGTGGAAGGTAAGGTGTATGAAATCCCGGTAAGTTGTTTAAGTGAATACCTTTATAGGCGCGAAGGAGTGCCCAATGCATACCGGCCCACTTTTGTAACAGTCGAATTGAACGGCAAACCAGTGCAGGCCTTAACATTTGTCGTTACCAATAAAGCAGCCGAAGTAGCTCCGCCTGCCTGGTATGAGGAAGAAATCCTTCGCGGGGCAAATGGATTTTTAAGTGCTGATTATATTTTGGAAATACATCAACATTTGAATTCTTTAAAAAATAAAAGTTAAGTGGCACCATATATGGTTCAGTCATTTCATTTTGAGAAGACTATTTTTCATTCATCAGCTGTTCCACTGCCGAAATATCGGCAGGAGCCCATTTTAAGGAATTTAAATTCTCTCTTTTAAGCCAAATCAATTTTGAATGCTCACTATTTATCGGTGTTCCTTCTAAAATTCTGCATTTAATTGATAATAAATGAATGATAAAGGCATCGTATTCATAGGTATTGTTATTAAAAATTTCTCCGTGTGTTTCAATTTTGCAGCCCAATTCCTCAAAGATTTCTCTTTTGATAGCATCGTAAATATCTTCGTTTGCTTCCACTTTCCCCCCGGAAACTCCCAGCGTTTTGGGAGGGACATATGTGGGGACATTAAGGCACAAAGAATTTCATTTTCCTCGTTTTCAATTATAGCGGCAACAACCTTTACTTGTTTTTTCATAACAGCCTCCAAAATGTGGTCTTGGTTTGGTTTGAAATATCATTTATGCAAGATATATCTTAGTATTTAAATTTGAAGTAATTACTATCAAACATTTGGGAAAAGGTGAGGACATTTTCTAAAAGGAACCGCTTATTTAGAGAAACAGGGGAAACGGTTCAGCGTTCTAATTTGCTTTAAAGAAAAACCCATAATTGGAGGAAATCGGGTAAACACATTTAGAACCGTCCCTTTGTTTAATGGAAGGATACCATACTAAAATGGTTAACTGAGTTAATTATACTGTTTACATTAATATTCTATCAATTTAGAAGATTCTGTTAAGAAACCAAGGAACCTATTGTTTAGAACGGAATTAAGATTTACAATTTGTTCGGTGATTCACATTCTATTTTATTAATAAAATATTAAAAGAGAGAGTGATCAATATGGACAAAAAGTATGAACCACTGTTTGAACCATTTACAATCGGTAAGGTGCAGGTTAAAAATAAGTTCTTCATGGCGCCGATGGGAACACTTTGTGAAGTGGATGAAAATGGCGCTTATACCAACCGTAGCATCCAATATCACGTTGAACGTGCAAAAGGCGGGGTTGGTCTGATTATTACTGGGGCCAACTTTGTTGAAAATGATGTTGAACAGCATACGGCTGTCCTATTTCCATGTCCAACAAAATCACAAGAATTCTATGAAAAACGTGCACGTGAATTAACTGACCGTGTACATGCCTATGATTCCAAAATTTTCATGCAAATTACTGCCGGTCTAGGACGTTCCGCTTTACCTACTGCCGTTCATGGAGAGTTTGTTGCTCCTTCACGGATTACGAATCGTTGGCTGCCTAATGTAGAATGCCGTGAAATAACAACAGAAGAAGTCAAGCATATTATCCAGAAAATGATTGAAGCTGCAGTGGTGGCGAAAAATTCAGGATTTGATGGCGTCGAAGTCCATGCTGTCCACGAAGGCTATCTTCTTGATTGTTTTACAATGGAATTATTTAATCACCGCACTGATCAATATGGCGGCAATCTTGAAGGACGTCTCCGGTTTGCCACAGAAATTGTAAAAGGAATAAAAAAAGCATGCGGGGAGGATTTTCCAGTTATTCTCCGTTTTAGTATCAAGAGCTACATAAAAGAAATCCGTCAAGGTGGACTTCCGGGTGAAGACTTCAAAGAACTTGGCCGCGACATGGATGAGGCACTCCAAGCAGCAAAGATTTTACAAGAAGCTGGATATGATGCGTTTGATGCAGATGCCGGTTCTTATGATTCCTGGTATTGGGCCCATCCGCCAATGTATTTTGAAAAAGGGGTTTACTTGCACCTAAGTAAAAAATTAAAAGAAGTGGCAAAAATACCGGTGATTGTAGCCGGCAGGATGGACAATCCAGATTTGGCTGTTGATGCCTTAAATTCTGGAATCATTGATGCTGTTGGTTTGGGCCGGCCTCTATTAGCGGATCCGAATTACGTGAATAAAGTAAAATCGGGTGAATTTCAGGATATTCGCCCATGTCTAGGGTGCCATGATGGTTGTTTTGGACGTTTATTAGAAGGAGGAATTGGCTCATGTGCCGTCAATCCAGAATGCGGCCGCGAAATCTTTACTGGTATTGAACCTGCAAGAGAGAAAAAGAAAGTAGTCGTTGTCGGTGGTGGCCCAGCGGGAATGGAGGCTGCCCGTGTTAGTGCCATCCGCGGACATCAGGTAACCTTATTTGAAGCAACAGACCGGTTAGGCGGCGAGCTCGTTCCAGGCGGTATGCCTGACTTCAAAAAAGAAGACCGGGAGTTAATCAAATGGTATGAATATGAATTGAAAAAATGGAATGTTGACGTACGCGTGAATACCAGAGCCACCAAGGAATTAATTGATGATCTGCTGCCAGAGTCTCTATTTTTAGCAGAAGGATCCAAGCCAATACAATTAAATCTCCCAGGTATCGATAGCGGCCTTGTTGACAATGCCCAGAATGTTTTGATGGAACCAAATAAAGTGGATAATTCCTGTGTGATTGTCGGCGGCGGTTTAGTCGGCTGCGAACTGGCTCTTAATTTGGCTCTGAAGGGGAAAAAGGTAACCATTGTAGAGGCCATGCGTGATATTCTGACAACTGGTGTTCCTCTTCCGCCAATGAATGATTTCATGCTTCGTGACTTATTAGCCTATCATCAAGTTGAAATCATGACCAATGCCAAATTGGTGGAAGTGACGGAAACAGGTGCAAGAATCGCAATGGAGGGCGAAGAAAAGGAAATCCAGGCAGACAAGGTGATTATCGCTGTCGGCTATACTTCGAGAAGTCCTGTATACGATGAATTAAAGAACAGCTATACGAATGTTTACCGTTTAGGCGACAGCAAAAAAGTTCGCAATATCCGGGCAGCTATTTGGGAAGCTTATGAGGTGGCCCGTTCTCTTTAAGATGTTGTTCCAAACGCATTACGATGTTCAG
>CAZAEW010000116.1:4237-8668 GCA_964484065.1 uncultured Bacillus sp. | reverse complement strand
TAACAAGTTGAAAAACCTTCCATCCAGTTAATCAAACCCTAAACTAGTTTAGTTTGTATGTTACATGGACTTCATCACTCATTGTGAGGGCATTATGAAAAAAAGCAATTTACTCAGTCTTATAGTTTCTCAAATTGGATTTTTCATTCTTTTACCCGTGTGGATTAAATTAACAAAATATCTACATCCCTTGGTTTTAGGAATTGTTTGGTTCTTATTCTCTTCCCTTGTGCTGCTTTGTGGAAGCTGGGTTAGTAAAGACAAGATCCAAATACCAAAACATATTATCCATATATTCACATTACTTTATTCCATAGGATTACTGATCTTATTATTTTTCAGGCCGAATGATCAAAACTACAATAGCTTCAATCTTATACCTTTTCATACGATTTATTTTTACCTTTCAGGAAACGCCAATTTTTTTATTGCGTTTTATAATCTAGGTGCCAATATTGGTTTATTTATTCCATATGGTTTGTATGATCGGTATATGGAAAAAAATCAATCTATCAAACACCTACTAATCATTACTTCGTTTTCAATTACGCTAATTGAATGCTTACAATTTTTGACCAAACGGGGCTGTTTAGATATTGACGATCTAATATTGAACGTATCGGGTGTCATTTTAGGTTTTTACATTCAGCCGTTTTTTCAAAAAGTCTTGGTTGTTAAGTGACCATGAAAAAAGAAGATATTGCTCTTTTCTCATATGCTTGCCCAATTCAGCAAACCAATTATAATAATGATAGAAACATGTTGGTTAAAGATGTTTACCAGGATTCCGTGCAGTAAATGAAATAGAATAAGGAGCATTCGTTGAAATGAAAAACTTTATTGCTTTTGATGTGGAAACAGCAAACCGCAACCGCCACAGCATTTGCTCAATCGGCATGATTTTTGTGGAAAACGGCAAAATCAAAGACTCTCTTTATCAGCTGATCAATCCGGAAGAACCTTTTGATCGAATGAATATCAGCATCCATCATATTACTCCCACTGATGTGAAAAATGCTCCTACCTTTGATCTATTCTATCAATCTATAAAAAAACAAATCAGCGGCAGTGTCATGGTCGCCCACAACATCGTTTTTGACGGACCTGCTCTTAGAAATAATTTGACAAGATATCAAATTCAGCCGGCTGTGAATCCACTCCTTTGTACGGTCCAATTATCACGGAAATTGATTTCGGGGCTGCCCAGCTACTCGTTGAAGCCGCTTTGCCAATTTCTCGGGATTAACCTGGAGAACCACCATAACGCCCTTGATGATGCGATGGCCTGTGCGGAAATCATGCTAAAACTTGTCGATGAATACAACTTAGACGATCTAGATACAGTTTGCCAAAAAACTGGCATTGTACCAGGAATCATTTCTCCCGATGAATACTTCAATCCTTCTGCAGCGAAAAAAAAGAAGCAGCCCAAAATGAGTTGACTGCTTCCGGTATATATAAAACAAAACCGAGAAATGATTTTAAATCTACATTTCTCGGTTCTTCTTGTATAAATCAGTAACATTAATAGGCTGTCCGTAAAGATTGGTGCTAGTTTAGACGCAAGGACTGTTTTATTAAAATTTTCATATTCGGCTAAATGCTCAAGAAAAACCAGCAAAAGTCTCCAGTCTGAATTTCATTATTCCAGCAAGTCGGATGAAAAGATTCGTTTTTCATTTCCATTTGATGCCGACAATTTGCATGGACACGGCACCCAATTTACATTAAGTAACAAAATCAAACTGTTTGTAATACCTTTTCTTGGCTGCTTTGTGTAACAATGGATTCAAGGACATATGCTTTTTCAAAGCCGTCTCGGGTTGCATCACCTAGGGATCCATAGCCTGCTGCATCTCCTAATACAAACACATTTTCCATCTGCTCCCTTAATGGTTCCTCCAATGGATTATACGCCTTTACCCCCATAGCAACAATAACATACTCTGATTCAATTTCGGAGTGTTCCCCAGATGCCAAGTCCTCCACGATAATACTATTTGGATGTATCCTATCCAATTTATGTTCTGTAATAACGTTCACATTTACTTGTTTAAGCTTTTCAAGAAGTTTTAATCTCGTTGCTTGTCCAATTCTTCTGCTTGCTTTTGTGGGAATTTCAACAAATGTGACATCATTACCAGCTTCTGCAAGGCGGCGGGCAGTTCCATGACAGGTCATGCCGCTTCCTACAACTGTAACTTTATTTTTAGAAAATACTTTTCCCTGTAATTTTACGTCTTCATAAGTATAGACATGATCTAAATCAATGCCCTCCACCTCTGGGAGCCTTGGTTTTCCGCCTGTTGCCAGCAAAACAGCATAAGGGTTGAAATTTATGATTTCTTCAACAGCAGCCTCTGTATTTAAACGGACATCAATTTTTAATCGTTTCATTTCATGGTTGAGGTAATTAATGTGCCATGTCATTTTCTTTCTATAAATTGGGTCAGATACAAGGTGCAATTGACCGCCAAGTTTATTATCCTTTTCAAAAAGAGTTACATTATATCCTTTTAATGATAGAATTCGTGCTGCTTCCATTCCACCTGGGCCGCCGCCAACAATCACAACATGGCGATTTTCATCAGAAGGGAGGTGCTGCAGATCCTTAAACTCTAGTTCTCGGCCTGCTCTGGCATTGATGGAACACCGAACGTGTAAGTTACCCATAGCTGAATGGATACAATGGAGACAGCTGATGCATTTTCTAATTTCAGCTTCACGTCCTTCCTTTGTTTTTTTAACCCACTCAGGGTCAGCGATTAATCCCCTTCCAATGGCCACAAAATCTGATCTTCCCTCAGATAATATGTTTTCTACAAATTGCGGCTCGCGAATGGACCCGACAGTGATCACTGGAATAGTTACTGCTTTTTTTATCTCATCCGCCAGGTAGACTCTCCAGCCTTGTTCAAATAATGGGGATTCAATCATTTTGTCCACAGAGTCATAGGTTCCACAACTAATATGCAGTCCATCTACTCCTAATTTTTCTAAGTATCGACAAATATCCTTACTTAACTCTAAATCTATTCCTCCCTCAATAAATTCATCCGCACTAAGACGAACGGTAACAGGGTAATCCTTACCGCACTTTTCTCTAATACCAACAATAATTTCTTTGATAAATCTCATTCGATTCTCAAAGCTTCCCCCGTATTCATCCGTACGTAAATTTGCCTCAGGGCTTAAGAACTGGTTAATTAAATAACCGTGGGCACCATGAACTTCAACACCATCAATTCCAGCCTGCTTGCATCTTACGGCGGTCTGAACAAATTTATTTACTAGCTCTTTTACTTCTGCTGTTGTTAATTCCCGAGGCTCTTCACCCACTGCCGCACAGGCAACGTTGCTAGGTGCAACGATTTGTTTACCATTTATAAGTGAGGAATTGGATTGTCTGCCTGCGTGATGGATTTGAACAAAAACCTTCGATCCATATTTATGTATCGCATTGGCTAAACGATGTATTCCTGGGATGAAGCGATCATCGTCCAGCCTTAATTGCCTAATAAATCCTTTCCCATATTCATAATCGATACAGGTAAATTCAACAATAATTAACCCTGTTCCCCCCTTTGCCCTTTCTTCATAATAGGCAATAAGATGATCAGTGACTTCCCCTTCTAAACCAGCTAGATTCGTTCCCATGGGGGGCATGACAATTCTGTTTTTCAGTGTTAGATTACCTATTTTGCCTTCTTTGAACAAGTTTGGATAATTCATAGTAAATCCTCCATCTTTGTGTTTTTATTGTGAAGACATTCACAAATACTGTTAAAAAAAATTTACCTCTCATTTATTTTAAACACAGTTAACAAAATTTTTTGCCCCTTTATTTGATGAATTAGTGACAATAATTTGTAAAATTGAGGATAAAAGGGGTTGAGAAACAATTTTTACTATAATTATATTTTAAATCTTTGTAATAAAAAAATCCGGTAGTGACGAGCACCCTCCAGATTTTTATTAGAATTAACGCCCATGTTCTTCATTTAGTGATTATAATTATTCGACGATACTGTTTCACCATTTTTAAAATTAGGATGTAAAGTAGCTAAGGAAATGCCCTGCCGTTTTAGTAAGTCTATGTTGTTTTCGGTAAATAATAGCCGGTTCAACATATAAAGATAAATCCTCAATATCAAGGGTTTCAATATCCTGGTTGAAAGAGCCGAAGATTTCTGACTTTGGAATAATAGAGATACCAATTTCTGAGGCGACCAAACTAAGTAAAGTAGAGATATCCTTGCACTCCATGACAATATTGGGAGAAAACTGATGTTTATGGAATTGGCCTAATATATTTTCGTACATTGAATATCCTTTCATTGGTCCTAGCATGAGAAAAGGATAATGGATGATATCATTTAATCTTACGGTATTATTAGTGAATTCACTTTTCCACCTTGCTGGAATCGCCAC
>CAZAEW010000116.1:0-4137 GCA_964484065.1 uncultured Bacillus sp. | reverse complement strand
ATAACAATAAATATATTTTTTATATGATACAAAATCTGTTAGAGTGAAATAGTTGTGTCAGTTTTGTGTCTAAATGTGCGATTTTCATTTGGTTCCAATGGGTCTTTAATGCCAGCATTTTCACTGATAGACAATAAATATATTAAACAACTGAAGTTAATTCATTAATTGGAAAGGAAGGAATATTTGGATGAAAGAAAAATTATGGACAAAGAGTTATATCGGTGTTTTAGTCACAAATTTCTTTCTGATGTTAACATTTTATTTATTAATGGTAACCATTGCTGTATTTGCAGTGAATAAATTTAATGCATCAGAAAGTAAAGCAGGATTAGCTTCTAGTATATTTGTTATTGGAGCACTTGTCGGAAGGATTATTGGTGGTAAATACGTTGACCGTCTTGGTAGAAAAAAACTTCTGGTATCCGGTCTTATTATTATGATTATTTCAGCCATTTTCTATTTTGGTGTGAATAGCTTAGGAATGCTTATTGCGAACCGTCTATTACATGGCTTTGCATTTGGTCTTGCCGGCACTGTATTAGGAACAGTTGTGGCTCAAGTAATTCCAAAATCCAGAAGCGGGGAAGGAATCGGATACTTTGCACTAAGTATGACATTGGCCACGGCCATTGGACCCTTTATCGGCATGTTTATTCAACGACATTTTCCATTTAATATGATCTTTGTTTTTTGTATAATCTGTATGGCTCTCGCTTTAATTCTTTCGCTTTTCATAGAGATTCAAGAAATTACATTAACGGAAGAGCAAAAAGCAGATTTAAAAGGATTTAAATTATCCAACTTTATTGAGAAAAAATCTGTTCCTATTACGCTTTCTGCAACAGTTACTGCTTTCTGTTATTCCGGAATTTTATCATTCCTATCGTTCTTTGCCAGCGAGAACAATATTACTGCAGCTGCAAGTTTCTTCTTTATTGTTTATGCTGCGGCGGTTCTCGTAACAAGACCATTTTCAGGCCGCTTATTTGATTCGAAGGGACCAAATTTTATCATGTACCCGTCGCTAATTTCTTTAGCGATAGGGTTAATTATACTTAGTCAGTCAAATGTTGGTTTTGTCCTATTGATTGCTGGGGCATTCGTCGGTTTTGGATATGGAACCTATATGTCCAGTTCCCAGACTGTTGCGATCAAATCTGCACCTCCTCATCGAGTTGGATTAGCAACATCAACATTTTTTATTCTTACTGATATCGGTTTAGGGCTTGGACCATTTATTCAAGGATTTTTTGTTCCTGCAATAGGTTATAGCGGATTATATCTCGTACTTGGTATAATTATTGTAATTGGTATACTATTACACCATTTTTTGTTTGGAAAAAAAGCATCTTCACAAGAGACAGCTGTTCCTTTAGCAGAAAGAGAATCTTATTAATTAGTTAGTTGACTGCAGATAAACCCGAGATAAATCTTTATAATAAATAAGTAATCGCTTAATTTTAAAAGACATGCGGATCACCCGCATGTCTCAATTTTTTCTAGATAAACAAATTAAGTCCAGATTGTTCAGCATCTCCAAGGTAGGTGGCAACTCCCCCAATATCGACACCATCTATTAATTCCTCTTTTTTAATTCCCATAATATCCATGGACATAGAGCAAGCCACTAACTTAACTCCTGCATCAAGGGCATTTTTCATTAAGGTCTCTAAACTATCCACGTGTTTCTTTTCCATGACATGATTGATCATTTTTGCCCCCATTCCTCCCATATTCATTTTGGAAAGAGGCAATTTTTCTATACCCTTCGGCATCATCATTCCAAACATTTTTTCCATAAAATCTTTTTCAACTGGCGGAGCATCTTTTTTACGCAATACATTGAGCCCCCAAAAAGTGAAAAACATGGTTACTTTTTTCCCCATTGCTGCAGCACCGGAAGCAATAATAAACGAGGCAATTGTCTTATCCAAATCACCGCTGAATACTACCATGGTGGCTCCCTCTTTCTCTGGAAGGGCTGAGGTTTCCTTTTCAGCAGCAACTTCATTTTGGATCCCTTTTTGGATTAATGCCTTAAATTTCTTATCTTCGAAAGTAGTCTTTAATAATGTATTTCCAGTTTTATTTGTCCATGCTTTGATATCCTTTGTAAACCCCGGATCTGTAGCATGAACTTCCAATATATCTCCTGAATTCATTTTATCCATGGTTTGATAAACTTTCATGATTGGTCCGGGACATTGTAATCCGCAGGCATCAACTAAAATGGTCTGTTTTGGAACGGCTGGTTTTGTTTCCAAGACCCCTGAATCATTGATAGAAGCCCCGCAATTTTCTACTGCATCAGGCTCATAAACACAAGAATAAGTTTTGATGCCGCCATCTAGATTTTTCACCTTAAATCCATACTGCATTAAAATTCTGGCAGCTTGGTAACCTCTGAGTCCCACCTGACAGGTTAAATAAATCGTTTGATCCTTTGGTAATTCAGAAAGACGGTTTCGTAATTGACCCAATGGAATATTGATAGATCCTTCAATAGATCCCATTTCTCTTTCAATTGGTTCGCGAACATCAATTAACAAGCCGCCATTTTGCAAAATTTCATTAATTTCATGCCATTGAACTGTTTCAACTAATCCATTCGCGATATTGGATGCCGTGTATCCAGCCATATTGACCGGGTCTTTTGCAGAGGAATAAGGAGGTGCATAGGCTAATTCCACATCCGGCAAATCAAAGATAGTCAATCCGCCTTTTATGGCTGTTGCAATGACATCAATTCGTTTATCCGCACCATCATATGAAACTGCCTGGGCTCCATAAATTTTCCCCGTTTCCTTATCAAAAATTAATTTAAGGGAAATAGGAAATGATCCTGGGTAATATCCCGCATGTGAGCCAGGATGGACATGAATTACTTCACAAGGTATTCCAAGACGTTTTAGCGTTTTTTCATTATTACCAGTTGCGGCTACAGTCATATCAAAAACTTTAGCAATCGACGTACCTAACGTTCCGTTATATTTAGCTTGTATTCCATTTATATGATCCGCAACGATTCTCCCTTGACGATTGGCTGGCCATGCAAGCGGAATTTGAGTTGGCTGGCCGTTAATATAATCTTTTACCTCAATCGCATCTCCTATGGCATAAATATCAGGATCTTCCGTTTGAAGGTGTTCGTTTACCTTTATGCCTCCCCGAGCTCCAACTTCCAGGCCCGCCCCAATGGCTAATTGGTTTTCCGGTTTGACTCCAATTGCTAATATAATCATATCTGTTTCAATTTGATTGCCGCTTTTTAACCTTACGATCTTCCCGTTTTCTGTAAACTCTGCTACCCCGTCCTCTAGAATCAAATTGATTCCTTTTTCACGGAGGTGTGAATGTAAAATAGCAGCCATTTCGAAATCAATTGGTGCCATGATTTGATTGGACATTTCAACAAGGGTTACCTGAATTCCTAAATCAAAAAGGTTTTCAGCCATTTCAATCCCAATAAAACCTCCACCAATAACTGCAGCTCTTTTAGGTTTCTTAGTTACGACAAATGATTTAATTTTATCGGTATCTGGAATATTTCTTAAGGTAAATAAGGATTCCGCTTCTTCAATTCCTGGGATAGGAGGTTTAATTGGGCTTGCACCTGGCGATAACACAAGTTTATCGTATGATTCTTCGTATATTTGACCGGTCTTTAAATTTTTTACCTCAACTGTTTTTTTCTCACGATTAATTTTTGTCACTTCTGATAGATGACGAATGTCTAAATGAAACTTCTCTGACATTCCTTCCACGGTTTGAACCAAAAGTTGATCACGTTCCGATATTGTTCCACCGATGTAATAAGGTAACCCGCAGTTTGCAAATGAAATATATTCGCCTCTTTCAAAGAGGATAATCTCAGCTTGTTCATCTAATCTTCTTAATCGGGCTGCTGTAGTGGATCCCCCCGCAACTCCGCCAATAATAATGATCTTTTTTTCCATTTGTAAATCCCTCCTTGGAGCTAATATGTGAATTGTATCACAACATACTATTACTAGTATAGGTATGTGAAAAACTACACAAAATTGTCACAGTTTAAACACAGTGGAAACCATGTTTACTTGTTTTTTTGCAAAAATAAATTTTCTCTGATTAACTCGTAGCCTCTATGGATATCAG
>CAZAEW010000115.1:0-8713 GCA_964484065.1 uncultured Bacillus sp. | reverse complement strand
TCTGCTTCATCTATTCAATATATAAGTTCTGAAGGACATCATAGATATGATTATAAATCCAGATAGCCAAGCTGAATCAGCTGCTCTAATTCATTTTATTAGAGTTGCAACTCTCAAAGAAGAGAAATTGTTCAGCAGGTACTTGTGGGATTTTATGTGATATTTCTCACAAGAAGGAACGAAAAAAAGTTTAAAGTTCAAGAAGTTGTCGTTAATATGCAACTAATAATCAAAGTGGCTTAATGATCTATTACCTGTTGCGTTATTTATTTGTCTCTCCTTCGGAAAGTACAACGCTTTTGGAGTCATCTAAGAATGGGTCGTTTTATTCGCTGACTAGGTTCAGGGCAAAACTTCTTCTTGAGATGCTCAAAGATCTGGAAAGGGACCGAGGCAATAAAATAAATCTCAAATATAAAGGGGGAGTACTCGCGATTATTCATCGGTTCCTTACTTTCTTCTGGCACCATTATGGGAGTCCGTTTACTTAGGAAAAGAACACATTATGATTGAAGAAGAAATCTGCAGGTAAGAGAAGTAGATCAAAAATCTAATTTAGAGTTTGTCCATTTAAAAAGTTCCATTTAATTAATAGGAAAAAAAGGAGGTAATATTTATGGCTGGAATTTTTGATAAAATTCAAAACTCCCTTATTAGCAGAAGAAGTTTTCTAAAAGCTAGTGCAGCTAGTACAGCGGGGTTAGCATTGGTTGGAGGTGAAAATAAGCTATCTGAATTGTCCGCTCAGGCTGCTGCCGATGCAGCTAAAGATAAGGGTAAGTGGATTACTGCTGCTTGCTGGTTTGACTGCGGAGGGAAATGTAAAAACGTAGCCTATGTAAAAGATGGTGTCGTTATTCGCCAAAAGACCGACGATACACATCCTGACAGTCCTGACTATCCTCAGCAGCGGGGCTGTTTGCGAGGACGTTCCCACCGGAGACAAGTGTTCGGAGCAGACCGCTTAAAATATCCGATGAAACGCAAGCATTGGAAGCCATTAACAGGTGGCGACAAGTCGCTACGCGGCAGGGATGAGTGGGAACGCATTTCTTGGGATGAGGCTCTAGATTATGTTGCTGCAGAGTTAAAGAATGCTAAGGGGAAATATGGTAATCGTTCTATTCTAGCATTTGATTTCTTTTTTCAACCACTTAGGTTATTAAATGCGTTTGGGGGTCATACTTCTGTAAATGAAACTGCATCTATTGGAACTTTCCCATATGTTGCCCCGCTTATTGGTTTAGATTTCCTAAACGGAGCAAACGACCGCTTTGATATGCGTAAGAGCGAAACAATCGTGATGTACGGTAATAATCCTGCATGGAGTTCTCTCGGTTCACCATCTTATAACTATTATCAAGCAAAAAAGGCAGGGGCCAAATTTATTTGTGTCGGCCCGCATTACAATAGCAGTGCCAACATGTTGGACGCAAAGTGGATACGCGTCCGCCCCGGCACAGACACAGCATTTCTTTTAGCAGTAGCTTATACCATGATTACCGAGGATGACCCGAAAACGAATCCAATAATCGACTGGGATTTCCTTAATCGGTGCACAGTAGGCTTTGACGACAACCATATGCCTAAAGACGCTAATCTCAACGAAAACTTTAAAGACTACGTGCTCGGAAAATACGACGATACTCCAAAAACGCCCGAATGGGCAACCGAAATCTGTGGCACTCCAGTAGAGGATATTGTCTGGTTTGCCCGAGAACTCCGAAAAGATAAAAAGGTTTCGCTTTTGTTCGGAAGGGCACCCGCTCGCTGTAACAATGCAGAAAGTTTTCCGCAGATTATTATGACAATAGGGGCAATGGGTGGGCATTTTGGTAAACCAGGTCACTCATGTGGCCCAGGTTGTTCTACAAGTTCTGGTAATTGCGGTCCAGGACTGATTACTCTTGGAGACTCCACAATACCATTAGACTTTTCAAATCCAGTTGAAGATTCAATAAATTCTCCAGAGGGATGGGACGCAGTTATTAAAGGAAAATACAATTTTGCCGCAAGCTATGATCGCCCTGGTTCGGTTTCCAAAGGGATGAGAGATATTGATATCCACGTGATATACAACAGATTACGAAATTCTCTATCTACTAATCTAGATGAACGCAAAGGAATTGAAGCCTATCGAAAAGTGGATTTTATAGTGACGCATGCCTATTCTTTAAACACCAGCGCACAATATTCTGACATCGTGTTACCAATCTCTACCCAATGGGAAAGGCACAGCAATTATGGTTTCTTCACAGGGAATAGAGAAGCTGTTGTATTCCCCTCAAAGGTAATTGAACCGCTTTATGAGTCTAAAAGTGACCAGTGGATTGAAGAAGAGTTAGCAAAACGGCTTGGCATGGATTCCAAAAAGGTTTATCCATATAGTGAGGAACAAACGTATTTCAATGTGATCGCTGGAACTCAAGTGATCAATAAAGCAGGTACAGGCTATGAGCCGCTTGTCACCATCACTGAGAAAGATATATCAGAATGGAGCGCTAAATGGGGACCTGTGAAAGGTACTCCCCAACAGGGTAGAATCGGCTTGATGGAATTAATGGAACAAGGTGTCTATCAAGTGGAACGTTTTGAGGGCGATAACTATGGAAGTATTGCTTATCAAGATTTTGTCAAAGACCCTAATGCAAATCCTCTTCAAACAAAAAGTGGTAAATTCGAGATCTACTGCCAAACAAAAGCTGATTGGATCAGTGGTATGGGGCGTGGCAAGGTTAAGCCCTATCCCGAATATATTCAGGTGAAAAATGGTTATGAACAGAGCTTTAAAGATTGGAAGGGTAAGATTAAAGGAGACTATCCTTATCAAATGGTAACTCCGCATTATCTCAGACGATCTCATACTTCTTTTGATAACATACCTCAGCTTCGGGAGGCTTTACCTAACCCTGTATATATCAGTGCTAAGGATGCGGCCCAGAAAGGAATCAAGGATGGTGATACTTTACTTGTTTATAATTTAAACGGTAAAGTTTTACGTCAGGCCTCTATTTCTGAAGAGCTTATACCTGGATGTATATTCATGCCACACGGGGCTTGGGCAGATATTGATGAAAAAACTGGCATTGACAAATCAGGCAGCGATAATATTCTCTGTGCTTCAGTCACCAGTGCTTGCGGAGTGTCCGGGTACAATACCAACCTTGTCAACTTCAAGAAATACGATGGGGATCCGCTTGAACCTGATTGCCTGAAACCTCTCAAGATAGTAAACCTTAAATAAAGAAAGCAGGTGGAAAAAATGACTTTGGGTTTTTACTTTGATATGGAGAAGTGTATTGGCTGCCGGACTTGCCAAATAGCTTGTAAGGACAAAAACAATCTGGATGTCGGCATCATTTTTAGGCAAGTGCGCACATTTGAGACAGGAACTTATCCTGAAGGAAGAAGCTATCATTATTCTAGCACTTGTAATCACTGCACTGAGGCGAAATGTGTTAAAGGCTGTCCGACAGGAGCTATGTACCATGCTGAAGATGGAACTGTTCAGCATGATGATGAGAAATGCATTGGATGTAAGTATTGTGTATGGAATTGTCCATATGGTGTTCCGCAATTTAATGAAAGAACTGGTACTGTATGGAAATGTAACAGTTGTAAAGATTTGCGTGATAAGGGTGAAAATCCTGCGTGTGTAGATGCCTGTTTGATGAGGTGCCTTGAATTTGGTGATCTAGATGAACTTAAAGCGAAGCATGGAACGGATCTAGTGAAGGAGTTGCCTATACTACCTTCTTCTTCCATTACAAAACCTTCGATTTTAATTAATCCAAAGAATAGTGCATTGAATACTAATTTTAAAGAGAAGAAGGTGTAATCAATGGAAGAACTACCATTATTAATATTTTCTATCTGTGTACATGCATCTATCGGTATCATGCTGTTTGTTGCTGTTGCCAAGTTTAACAATACGAAAGGAATATTCAAACCTGCTATTTTGACAGCAACAATATTGGTGATAATTGGATTAATGTCATCTCTGTTACATTTAGGCAGACCATTGCGTGCTATTAATTCTTTAATGAATTTTGGCACATCCTGGCTTAGCCGTGAAATTTGGTTCTCTAGTGTTTTTGCGGGTTTAACCGTGCTAACAGCAATATTAGTTCTTTTCAAACCAACTGCTCAAAAAGCAATTCATATTTTGGCTATCGCAGCAGCTGTTGTTGGTTTAGCAGACGTGGCTATGATTGGGTCAGTGTATGTTTCTTCAAGTGTTCCTGTTTGGAGATATGGCGCTATCTATTTTGAATTTTATGCTGCTGCTATTTCTATGGGTGCCTTGTTATTCCTAGCATTAAGCATGAAGGAAGCTGCCAATATGAAAAAAATAGTAGGGATAACCGTTGCAATTGCTGTTATTGTACAAGTAGCCATCATGGTGCCTTATTATCTCAACTTGGGAGTAAATGAAAGCTTAGCTGTTCGAGAAAGCGTAAGTATATATGCCAGTCATGGAGTAATTATGGCTATTCAATGGTTGTCCATTATTCTTGGTACTCTGCTTATGTTTTGGCCAGCTGAGAAAGAAAAGAGTTTATTATATTGTGTATACGGGGCTACTGCTTTGATAATCATCGGACAGATTGGCGGACGCTTTCTCTTTTATGCCACGATGGTTGCGAGCCAGGTTGGACTACACTAACAGGTTCAGTATAGTCTTGTCCTTTGAATCTCTTCTCTCCGTGGGAAACTGCGGAGGGAGGATGCTTAATATAATGGTGAAGAGGGAGTATTTATATGACGACAGCACAAATAGATGGAATGACAATAGTGCTAGCCAATCGGAGATATTTATATGAGTTATTTCAACATTTATTTGGTCAAGAACCAAATAATAAATTAATGGAGATCGTCACAAGTGAACATACAATTGAGGGATTGAGTCTCTTTCTTAATGACAATAACTTTTTAAATGAATCTTATTTCGAATTACTTAGAGAATTAAAACAACAAATTGAAAACAACCAAGATTTTACTATAGACAAGCTTAGGTGTGAGTATACTAACTTGATGATTGGACCCAACAAGCTGCCGGCACCGCCTTGGGAATCCGTATATATAACGAAAGAAAGAACTCTATTTCAACAAAGTACACTTGAAGTAAGACATAAATATTTAGAATATCAATTTTTGCCTGAAAATTATCAAAATGAAGCTGATGATCATCTCGCAATCGAGTTGGATTTTATGTCGAAACTAGCGAAATTCGCAATCAGTGCTTTTGAATCTGGGAAAATGGATGAAATGAAAAAAGTCTTAATAGATCAAAAACAGTTTTTGGACGAGCATTTACTTAGCTGGACAAAAGAATTTTCTGAGCAAATTCAAAATTCGAAAACACATTACTTCTATCCTCAAACAGCTAAATTGATGGACCAAATATTAAGAACTGACTCTGTAATATTAGATGAATTAATTAAAGTAAAAATTTAAATCAGGGACTGAACTTCTTCAAAAAAGAGAGTGAAATATGAAAGGTAATTACTCTATTAAACCAATATGTAACAAACAAATTGGGGTGAGTAGAAATGGGTTTATTAAGTAAGTGGATTGAAAGCTTAGATTATGAATATGAAATATTGCCTTCATGCACTCGTTATATTAGCCCCCATTCAAAGTGTATAAATTGTGTTGAGACCTGTGATAATAAGGCTATTTCTATATTGAAGGGGAAACCGATTTTTAATCATAAAAAATGCAATGAATGTGGTAAGTGTATTTCTGCTTGTCCAGTTCAAGCTATTGCAGGTATATATCCGAGAAGGACTATTATTCAGAATCAACTTGTGATCGATGGAAGCAATTCACCAACAGTAAAAGAACTGCTCATTTTGTACCATAAAGGAATTAGAGTGATTATTGGAAAAACGTCATCATTAGTTGAATTATGGAGACAGCCGATAGAGCAAACTAATTCCATTCTTAAACAGCTTGGTGAAGCACCATTCTTGATTTCTAATAAATCGGTAGAAGAAGAAGAGTATTTCTCCAGAAGAGAACTGTTTTCTCTTTGGAAAGATGAGGGGAAGTCTATTCTGAGGCAGACTGTACCAGCAAAGTGGCGTTTTAACCAAGAAAGTCTGAATATGCAAAAGTATTATAAAGACTATCAGTTTACGAAAATATCTATTGATATTGATAAATGTACATTGTGCAGTGCATGCCAAAAATTATGCAAACAAAATTGTTTTGAAATTTGGGATGATTCTTTCTTCATTTCACCACAAGGCTGCTCATCTTGTCAGCTGTGTGTAGACGCTTGTCCAGAAAAAGCTATTATGGTAGAAAATCAAATTTCAAAAAAGCAAGAAATCAAGATTCCCATCCATAATAAGATTTGTAATGCTTGCCATGGAAATTTTGCCACACTACGCGAACATGATGAAAAGTGTGTAGCGTGTTCAATGCGTGAGAGTTTTTTTGGAATGAAAGGGCGGTAATACGATGTTGTCGAATATTGGAGTTCCAGGCTTAATATTAATTATAGTTCTTGCTTTAATTATCTTTGGTCCTAAGAAACTTCCAGAAATGGGTCGAGCAGTTGGCCAATCATTAAAAGAATTTAAAAAATCAACTATGGGATTAATTGATGAAGAAAAAGAAAATGTTATGGAAGTTGAAAAAACCATTATTAACAAAAAATGATTCCAACATAAAACAATCAAAAATTTACCCGGTTTTTAAATATATTTTTCAAATAGAAAACATGTGTTTTTGCCAACTCTTCGGATACTAAAAGTTATATAAATTCTCCACCGAACATTATTTTATGATACACGCCATAAACAAATTATTAGTTAAGAATAGGAGATGATTCAATGCTTTCGAATATTGGGATCCCGGGTTTAATATTAATTTTAGTTCTTGCCCTTATTGTCTTTGGACCTAAAAAACTTCCAGAATTGGGACGAGCAGTTGGTCAAACATTAAGAGAATTTAAAAAATCCACAAATGGTTTAATTGAAGATAATGATGAGATAGAGTCAGTTTCTCCATCCGATAACAGAACTGCAATCCAGAAAACGGCTCAAACTACTCCAGATAAACAATAAGTGAGTAAAATGTGTATCAAAATATAAGGTAGTAATTAAAAAGACCTAGAAAGCCTCTTTTTGGGTCTTTTTGTTTCATTCCCTAAGCATAGGCTGTCAAAAAGAATATGAGGTGAACATGTATGCTGGAGAAAAGAACACCGTTACAAATTAATCAGGCTGTAAAAAAAATAATGGAGCATACCGTTGAAGGGAAAACGGAGTTAGTCTCTATTACAGAATGTGATCAAAGGTATTTAGGTGAAGATATCCTTGCCACTAATGATGTGCCATTATTCACACGCTCCGGATTTGATGGGTATGCACTTCGATCAGTAGATACCGTAGAAGCTTCACCCGAACAGCCCATTATTCTAAAAATAATTGAAGAGCTTGGGGCAGGAATGGTGGCTGCTAGGGAAATAGGCCCGTTTGAAACCACTAGGATTATGACAGGCACGATGGTTCCAAAAGGCTGTGATGCGATTATCATGCTAGAAGCAGTGAAGGAAGTCGAACAAAACGGCGAAAAATATATCATCATCAAGCGCAAGGTGAATAAAGGGGATCATATATCCTATCAAGGAGAAGAAGCAAAAAATGGAGATGCGATCCTAAACAAAGGAACGAAGATCAATCCAGGTGTGATGGCTGTATTAGCTACATTTGGATATTCAAAGGTTAGAGTGGCTGTTAAACCTAAAGTGGGGATTTTTGTAACTGGTTCTGAACTCCTTGATATCGAAGAATCCCTGCAAAATGGAAAGATCAGAAATAGTAACTCCTTTATGATTGCCTCTCAGGTTAGGAGAGCTGGCGGAGAACCAGTCTATTTAGGCAAACTGCCCGATATCTTGGATACTTGTATAAATGCTGTTAGTGCAGCACTTAATGATGTTGATATGTTGATCACAACGGGAGGCGTTTCGGTAGGGGACTATGACTTAATGCCAGAGGTCTATAAAGCACTTAAAGGAGAAGTTTTATTTAATAAAGTAGCTATGCGTCCCGGCAGCGTCACAACTGTTGCTGTTCTTAATGGGAAATTTCTGTTCGGACTTTCTGGGAATCCTTCTGCCAGCTATGTAGGTTTCGAGTTATTTACAAGGCCAGTGATAAGGAAAATGCTTTTTTGCGAAAATACTCATCTAAGAGCTGGAGTTGCACTATTGAATGTTGATTTTCCAAGAGCAAATCCATTAACAAGGTTTGTTCGAAGTAAGCTGTATTTTGAAAATGGAAAATTACTTGTTGAACCTGCAGGTCTTGATAAATCCAATGTGGTGATGAGTTTAGCCCATACCGATTCATTGGCAGTATTACCCGGCGGGGAACGAGGTTTTCAAAAGGGTAACCAGGTACAAGTAATATTGCTTGAGGAAGAAGGAAGTTCATTTCCTTTATATTAGTGGATCTAAAAGGAAACGGAAAAATAATGAATTATGCATAAATGTTCGAATAGAGGAATTGCAATAGAGGATCATTATAACACCCATGGCATTTATAAGTAATAAAAAAAGAAAGTATCTAAGGCTAGACAAAATAAGGAGAACTATAAACATGAAAACAATGGATAATCTGATAGATTCTTTTGATAGACCATTGCGTGATTTACGTATTTCGGTGATTGATCAATGTAATTTTCGCTGTGCCTATTG
>CAZAEW010000114.1:0-8766 GCA_964484065.1 uncultured Bacillus sp. | reverse complement strand
ACGATGAATCCCGCACCTTCTTCTTGACTTAAAGCTCTTCCTTCCTCTTCAATCAAATTTGCCGTTTTTTTATCTTTAAAATTTGCCGCTGTTATATACAAGCCAAACCGCAGTATAGAGGGTTCCATTGCAGAAAACTGTTTAATATCCTTACTTGAAAAAAATCGGGCATTTGCAAATACGCTATCCCCTTTTTGCTTTCCGCGTTCTTGATAGGTTCTCGCCCATTCACTGTCTTTCCCTATCATTCCGACTACTAGCCTTCCTCCTTTTTTCAAGACTCTCAAGCCTTCCGCTATCACTAGTTCGGGGGAGGAAACAAACTCAAGAACAATATTACAAACAGCTAAATCAAATGTGTTGTCTTCAAATGGAAGATGATGTAAGTTTGACTGTTTATAATGAATGGACAGATTTTTAGCTTCGCTTTTTTCTCTTGCCACATTTAGCATTTCATTGGAAATATCCACGCCTGTAACTGTTAAGCCTTTCTCTGCTAACCAAATCGAATAAATACCTGTACCGCACCCTAAATCAATGGCAACTTCGCCGGATTTTGGCATAGAAACTTCATCTATTAGTTGTTTTTCAAGGAAATCTACATAAGAGCCAATTGGAGTTTTACACCAAGAATCATAGTCCCTTGCTGAATCATCAAATAAAGCCATTTAGTTTTCCCTCCCAAATCAATCAGGAATAACGGGTCCATAACAAATTATAAAAGCGTTCTGTTCCGTACGGAGGACCGTTCCATATTAAAAGAATTTTATATATTCCTACCTTGTATAATATCTCTTAACTACAATGGACTCAATTTGAAACTCTAATAAAGTGAAGTGTGACACTCGAATTTACAAGGCAAACAAATGGGGGACAGGTACGTTGTTTCATGAACAAGATTTATTCTGAAACAACGTACCTGTTCCCGCTTTTTTCGAAGTCGGTGCTACATTACGCCTGAGATCGGATGGGATGCTGTGGTGTTGTGCATCTCGATGAGAATGTCGTAGGTGCGGCGAAGCGGTATCTCGGCATTCTGCTCCTCCACCGTGGCCTGTGTCGCCACGGCTAGGATGTTTCGGACCTGATGGTCCTGGTTGAGCCAGGCGCGTGCTGGCTGGCTCACGGTGCGCATGTCGAGCATGTAGTCGGGGAACCGCACCTGGTCGAGCACCCATTCAGCATTGGCAGGCGGCGGAGGTCCGACGGTGAACTTCGTCAGATTCCCAGTGTTTTCATCGATGGCGATGAGTGATCCACGGAAAAAGCTGAGGCCGATGTTCACGTAGTCGTGGCCAAGGATCTGCTGCAACCAGGTTCCCTGCGTCCTGTAGCCCTCCGGGTTATGGCCGATGTGGGCGTTGTGGGCCGATATCAAGGTCTTGCTGTTCTTGTTACGGTACCACCAGATGGTGTTTTCGGCCATGGCCTGATCCCGGGGAATCCAAAATTCTTCGGTGGCGTGTGTCCTGGCGATCCAGACCACGACGGTCGCCTGCTGTTCGGCCCAGTCCGCTGCCTCCGGGGCAGCTCCCCAACGCAGGCTCTTCACCAGCCGCAGGGCCTCTTCCGCCTGGCGCTGGACCTGTTGACGCTCGCTTTGGGGCCGGGCATCGTAGACTCGCTGCCATGTGCTTAAGTCGGTTGTGGGAATCAACCCGTCGTACAAATCCCTGAGCTTAGGTACTAATTCCGAGTGGCCGCGTTCCCGCACGTATCTGAAGATGTCATCGAAGATCCGGATGTGCGGGAAATATACATCGTCTCCCATGAACTGCAACTGCCTTCGGTGCGGATACTTCTTGTTGTACTCGCGCATCCACTCGATAAGCTGCAGATATTCTTTGTTGGCGAACAGTCGATAATTACGGAGGAATTCCTGCCGCATGATCTCGCGGGGATCACCCTTACCATAGAGAACGTAGTCGTTGAGCTGGAGTCCGGTGCCCCAGTTCAGCTCCAACATGAATGTAGTGAACCCTTTTTCTTCGACCAGGTACTCGAAGACGCGGTGTTTGAGGGTAAAAAACTCGTGCGTACCGTGAGTAGCCTCGCCCATGCCGACCACAGGGGCTTCTCCGATCATCCATCCCAGCGGCTGCAGATCGCGCAGGCTGCCGAACGGTTCGGTGGTCCGCAACGGATACGCACTGAGGTTGAGCGCGCGGACTACGGCATTGTAGTCAAAATTTTTCTCAGTGGTCGGATGGGCTTTTTTAACTTTTGGTGAAGGGTCATTCAATTTCCATCACTCCCTAATTTAGTTACTATAGTAAATGAATAACGTAGGGAGAATGCTTGTACGATCGCGGACAAATCTTATAAATAGGATTGATTAGTCCGGTCTGGATCTCATAAATGAACCATATAAAAAAAATAAGAGAGCGCAACAAGCGCTCTTAGTCTGATCACTTAAATCCAACCAATTACATATTGGATGTCCGCAACTTAGCCTGCTCCAAGACATACTCCACGACTTTTGGTACCCTTATTCGGCTGTTAACCATGACATTTTACGTTCATTGTCTAATTTTTATAGGGAGAGTTACAAAGATGTGTGTCCCTTCTCCTTCATTACTCCTAATTTTAATCTTTCCTGAATGGGATTCAACAATCCATTTGGCTATAGAGAGACCTAAACCATTGCCTTCCAGATGACGGGATCTCGATTTATCACCACGGTAGTATCGGTCAAAAATTTGCGGCAAATCTTCCTTTGAAATTCCAATTCCGTTATCAATTATTTCTATAAGGACATATGAATTCATGATATTTCCTTTAATATAAATGGAGCCATTTTCTCGTGTGTATTTAAGAGCATTGTCTATAAGAATAATAAAAAGCTGCTTTAGCCTCTCTTTATCGCCGACCATTTTAATTGCTGGAAGATCAGCCGTTACCTGAATCCTTTTAGTTGCTGCAAACGATGTAAACGTCTTAACTACTTGTTGAATGATCGCATCTAATTGAATGTTGTCTTGCATTAACTGAATCTGATTGGAATCGGAACGGGCTAAAGTTAGTAAATCGGATATCATTTTGGTTAAATAGTTGATTTCCTGGATAGTTTGATGAATGGTCTGACTTTCCTGTTCAATATTATGATCAGGATGCCGGAATAAATGCTCTAGATTCAACTTCATAACCGAGAGTGGCGTGCGCAGTTCATGCGAGGCATTGGCCACAAATTGCTGCTGCTTCTCCCAGGATAGCTTGATGGGAATTAAAGCCTTATTTGCAAAATAAATTCCCGCAAGGATGGCGATAAATACACTTAACAATGAGCCGAAACCAATGACCATCAACAAATGGGATAACATTTCTCTTTCGCGTTTCAAGTTGTACACAATTTGGACTTTCTCAACAGATGAATAGTTAGTATTCTTAGATACTGGTACATTGATGAATTGATAGTATTGGCCCCCGATAATCGTTGATTGGAGCCCTTCCTTATTCAATAAATGAGAAAAACTCTTCTGATTTGTTTGGGAAATAGATGGTTTAGGAATGATCTGGTACAACTTTTTCTTCTTATCCCATAATAGATAAACAAGGCGATGATTTTCTTCTTTTTCCGGATCTAATTCTATTCCTAACTTTTCGCGTTCCCCCAGCAGATTATCCTTCTTTTCTAAAATCGTTTGAGCCACTTGATGGTACAAGGTATAGTGCATATATAGATATATGCTGGCACCAAAAAAATTCTGGAGAATAAAAAAAACAAGCGCATAACGAATGACAAGCCGCTGCTTCGTCTTTTTAAACATGAGTTGATCTACTCCTTCAACATAAATCCCACACCCCGAACAGTCCGAATCAAATGATCAGCATCAAATGGTGCTAATTTTTTTCTCAAATAATGGATATAAACATCTACAATACTATCTGTAGTTTCAGATTCAATCCCCCATACTCTATCAAAAATTTGTTCCCTTGTTAAAATTTGTTCTTTATTTTGAACCAAATAAAGAAGTAATTCGTATTCTTTAACAGTTAATAGTAATTCTTTTTCTTTGATATAGCCTTCATGTTGGTTTGTATCTAAAAGAATGGGGCCGCAGCCTATTTTCCCTTCTAATCCGGCTTTTCCCGTCCTGCGAAGCAACGACCTGATTCTTGCCAAAAGTTCCTCGGTGGCAAAGGGCTTGACGATATAGTCATCGGCACCAAAATCAAGGCCTTTGACTCGATCCTCAATCGAGTCTTTGGCTGTTAGACACAGTGTAGGTGTTTGATAACCTTCACTGCGTAATTTTTTAATCAATGTAAAGCCGTCCATCTTCGGAAGCATCATATCTAGAGTAATTAAATCATATTCGGACGATGTTGCCATAAAATAACCTTCTGCCCCATCCTCAGCTTGATCCACTTCAAATTGTTCTTCTTCTAATATGGTTGAAAGGATTCGTCTTAACGGAAAATCATCTTCTACAACTAACACTCGCATCTTCCCGCCAACTTTCTTCAAAAATCTATATAGAATGTAGTATATATCATTGATCAGCTCTAATCATTTATTATGGTCCAGCTAAGATAGTTTAACCTGTTGTGGTTTAAAATTCACTGTCTTTGAAGAAGAGCGTTTATTCCAATAGCTATACAAGTTGCCCATTAACAAACCGATAAATAAATAGGTTAACCCCCCAAACATTCCATAAACTATAACAGCAGAAACAGCCGAAATGAAACCAAATAGGATCTGATTTTTATATTTGGCTGGAGAGGTTGGAGGATCAGTGAGCATAAAAAGGGCAAAAAAGATAGCAGCATTAATAAATGGCGGGCGGAACGCATCCGCTGCACCACCCACATGAAAAATACCCATGAGAAACAGCAGGGCAATAAACGTCCCCAGAAAGGAAAAGACTTGAGGAAACTTATTGACGCGGTCCGTTACGATGTAGCCGCCGATGATCAGTAAAATCATTAGCCATGGCCGGAGGTCACCAAATGCTCCCCACCAACTTTGCCCCGTTTGAAAAAGAAAAATAGATAGAAGTAACCCTAAGGCTGCCGGGTTAAAAATAGGTTTCTTTTTATAAACGAAAATATGCTTAGAAAGGATAGCAATAACAGCCGTTCCTGCTACATAAAACCATGGTGTCGTTATACTCAGGATCAATGAAATAATGATTCCTGTTATAACGGTTCCATCCATACTGCTTTTACGATTGGGGCTTTTACGATTGGTGATTTTACTATAGATAAAGTCTGCCACTAAGGAAGTCACAACCGCAATGAGGCTATTTCGAATACCTATCATCGTTTTGGTTCCAATCGTTGCTATCATTAAGTAAAAAATCATGGCAATCATGACATAGCTCTTTGGTGTTTTGATCCGTTTACTTATAGTCAATACAATCTCCTCCCACTTTAAGCATTTGTAAATCCGGTGTGATCATCACACCTTTTAGATTTAATTCTTCTAGTAACTTTTTTACTCTGTCTTCACCCAATAGAAAAGAAACAGTTGAAAAGCCATCGGCCATCATGGCAAAGGGAGCAATAACACTACTGCTAATCCATTGATTAGGTGAATGATTGGTTTTCGGATTAACGATATGGTGCAAATTGTGGATTTCATGATTCTTCCGCTCATAGCTGCCAGATGTACAGATAGCCTCATTTGAGATCTCAATTGTGTCAATCACTTGATCCTTTTGATAGGGATGCCTGATTCCTATTTTCCATGGTTTCCCGTCAACATCCGGACCGCCCGCAAACAGGTCACCGCCTGCATTAATGACAAATCCTTCAAATCCTTTTAATTCACGGACAGCTAAATCAATTGCAAATCCCTTTGCCACAGCACCTAAATCGATTACTAACGGCTTTTTTAAGGTTAAAGTCCTTGTTGTTCGACTTAAAATAACGTCATGATACGAAACGGAATCAGCCGCAGAATGATGGATCAATGACCCTGTCAAATAATGACGATTAAATCCATGCTCTTCCATTAATTTTCCTACAGTAGGGTCAAATAAACCATTCGTTAATTCAGCTATTTCGATTGAGAAGAATAACGGTTCAAATAAATATGGGCTGACTTTTACGGGCGTGTTGACAATTTGGCAAGCCTGCATTAATTCACTTGAAGGACTGAATCTGCTGCAAGCTTGCTCAACAAGGAGAAAGGCTTGAAAAGCACGATTTATTTTGTCTTCTGCCTCTTCATCAGATTTACTTGTCATAACCTGTATATCCACTACCGTATCCATAAAGAGTTTCGTTTTTCTCATCTCATTACCCCACCTTGTTTTGGGCTTGATAAAGAGCATCTTGGATTGCCTCTTCAAATGCTTGCGTGCTGAAAGTTGCTCCTGAAACATTCATCACTTGTGCACTTTGATTCTTTACTACTTCATTAGGCAGCCCTGCAACATCACTTTCAGAATAATGCATACCATAGTTTTTAATTTCTACATCCCTGATCTTATCGTTTTTAATGGTTACTTGAACATCCATAGAACCCCTTCGATTCATTCCTGTACCCGTAAATGTTCCATCTTTGTATCGGCTGCTTTTTTGGGTATTACTTAATCCATCTCTATTTGATGTATCATTCGTTGCCGAAATGGCAGTATTCGTTTGACCAGTCTTAACGTTGGAACTATTTAATGCGTACTTATTCATGGGTGTGTGTGCTTCCACATGATGACTTGGCTGACTAATGGCTGCCTGATTTTCCGTTGTTATATAACCTGCAGAGTAAACAGCTGCAATGGCCGTTGAGCAGAGAATAATCCACTTTTTGTCCATCTTTTTCATAAAAAAATTCCTCCTATAACAAGTACTGTTTGATTCCTGAACAGTTTACCTTAACAATTTTAGAATTTTTTTAGAATATTAGATGACTAGGAACGTTTAGATAATATGTGTAAGTCTGGAAAATGAATACGCAGTGTTTCATATGCAATAAAAAAAAGACCTATCTCCGTTTAAAATAGGTCCAGCTTCTTACTATGCAACTGAAAGAGAAGAAAAAGAAGGTTTGGGTCGAATAGAAGGGCTCTATGCGACCGAAAGCTATACATACTGTACTTAGACTACAATAATGACCAGTATTATATAATTTATTCTCTCAATTACTTTACTACATGGGTCCGAGGTACAGTAGGTAAAATAACCTCAACTGTGGTCCCCTCATTTATTTTACTTGAAATCTTTAATTCTCCATCATGATTTTCAATAATTTTATAGCTTGTCATTAATCCCAAACCGGTTCCTTTTTCTTTTGTTGTATAAAACGGTTCACCGAGAGTTGGAATCCGATCTTCCGGAATACCATAGCCTTGATCGATAAAGCAAATGGATACTTTTTCTTTTCCCCATACCTTTACCTTTATATCAATCATTCCACCATTTGGCATCGCTTCAATAGAATTCTTTAAAATATTAATAAAAACTTGTTTTAATTGATTTTCTTCACACACAATTACAGGAATATCTGATTCAAATTCCACAAAGATTTGAACATTGTTCATAATGGCTTGCGTATTAATAAGAGTCACAACATCTTTGATTAAATTTTGTATTTCTTTTTCTTTAAATACAATAACAGTTGGTTTTGCTAATACTAAGAATTCACTAATAATAAGATTAATTCGATCTAACTCTGATAATACAAGATTAAAATACTCTGTTTCATTTGTATATCTGGATTTGAATAACTGAATAAATCCTTTAATGGAAGTAAGCGGATTCCGAATTTCATGGGCAATCCCTGCAGCCATTTGTCCAACAAGCGCCAGTTTTTCTGATTTTTGAAGGAGCCCTTCGGTTTCCTCCTTTTTATTGGTAATATCTTTAAGAACTGATAATATAGCCTCTTTACCCTCATATATAATTAAACGACTAGAGACTTCAACATAAATTGTTTTATTGTCCAACCGTACTAGTTGCTGCTCCACATTATTAGTTGCCTTTTTTTCTTTAAGAAGTTGTTCCAAATTTTTAATTGCTAATTCTTGATAATTAACATTATTAACAAAATGGTAGATGGATTTACCCAGAATATCCTCCTTCTTTTGAGCGCCAAGCATATTCATTCCTGCTTCATTTATATAAAGGATGATATCTTGATAGTAGATGATAATGGAATCCGGTATAGTTTCAATTAACTGTTTATAATTCTTTTGACTTTCGTTCATTCGATCCATGTAAAAATGCATTTTGTCATATTGTATACCTATAAACAAACCAATGATTACTGCCATTATTAAATCAATAATAATTTCCCTATTTGTGAATTCCCCTAAAAATAGGATTTGAATTAATACAAAAATAACTGCGATAAATATAGAAGTGATTAGGCCCTTTTTTTTCATAAAAATTCCTCTTAAGTTATAAATTTATCGATATCTAACAAAATAACAATCGTTTTACGAAAAGTGTTTTGTATGAACCTTTTTAGTATATCATGTAAATTTTAAGCTTTATTGTAAAATGTTAACCCATTCTTTCATTTTTTCTACATTTTATTCCCACATGGAAATAACTCATATCTTACCTCCAGGTTCGGTTGTATAATAGACTCTTACCCAATTGTTATACACCCAAGTAAAAATAATTCAAAAATCATATTTTATTAAGATGGGGCAGACTTCAATTTTTACAAAAAATAATTTCCAGATAGAAAAAGCAGTCAAAACCTAGTAAAATATCCACATGTGACATTAGTTAAAGGGGTTAAAAAAATGAGCGTATTAAATGTACAAAATTTAAGTCACGGTTTCGGTGATCGTGCGATTTTTAATAATGTGTCTT
>CAZAEW010000113.1:6485-8798 GCA_964484065.1 uncultured Bacillus sp. | reverse complement strand
CCGGGTCTGTGACATCTGCATTTGGATTTGTAACCTGTAGTGTCCCGCTGGTTCCATAGCTGGTAACTCCCGTTTTATCTGTTATATCTACTTCTACTGACCAATTACCTGCTTCATCATATTTCCCAAAGGAATAGTTGGCTGTCCATTCATCTGTTGTACTGTCATATGTAAGAGGTAAATCTTGATAAAATCCACTTGGACTCCTTAAATAGGCCATTACTTGGTCAACATTCGTTGAATTGGTAACTTTTGCACTAATCGTAATCTGCTGTTCTGCTGTAACTTGTTGCGGGGTAATTTCAAAGCTCGTTACTTCAGGGCTTTGAGTGCTTCCTCCGGGATTAACAATTTGGACTGTTTGATCTGAATCCGCATATGTATAATTTCCGGCTGTATCAAACATATCAAATCCAAGATTCCACGTGCCATCAGGGTCGCCTGACTGCACTGTAAACGTGCCGCTCCAAGCATCATTCACACTGTCGTAACTTAATGGCACATCCTTTACAGAATCACCATTGTACAATTGTGCATCCATACTGTCGACTCCTGAATCATCTGTTACTTTTGCTGTAATCGTAACCGTATCTCCAACATTTGCTGTACCCGGAGAAAGAGTTGCACTTACAAGCTGTGGCCCAGCAACGTCAGCATATTCCAAGTCTGAAAGCTGCAGGTCTGTTACTCCCCCAGTAATAAGGCCTGACCCTGTTGTATCACCCACTGTCTGCTGCGATACTATTGGACTAATTTGGTCCTGCGTAGTTCCTGAAGTACTGCTTGGTGGGAGTGTACTTGCCAAACCGGTTCCCGGAAAGGTAATGAGCACACTCAATAAACAAGAACCTACTTTTTTCCCCACTTACATACCCCCAATCTATTATTTCAAAATATTAAAACAAGTAAAATCATACCATTATATTCTATAATATTCCATATTCATAGTAAAAAAATAATAGGCGAATATAACTATTCACCTATTAGACAAACTTTTTCAGTTGTTGGATAAATTTTTGATGGCGTTCTGCTTTTTTCAACTGATATTCTCGTTGAAATTGTTGTTCTACCGTTTGCGGCAGCTTATTCTTAACGGTTTCATCGTGCAATTGTTCAGATAATGCGTCAAATTGCAATTTTGTTTTTTGCTCATACTGTTCCAAGATGCCAGCATACTTTACTTGGATACCCTTAACGTTTAGTTTTTTATCCTTTTTGGCCTTTACTTCTTTTTTAGCTTGTTCGAGCAAATTTGCTTCCCTTTTATCTGCCAGAGTATTAATGTTTTGAAATTGCATATGATATTTTTCTACTATATTATCGATCTGCTGGTTTTCATTTTGATTGCCGTTCTGCTCAGCTACGGAACCTTGCGTGTTATCCTTTTTATTTCCTGTAATCTCCCCCGTTTCTTTATTCTTTTGATTGACAGTTGTATTAGTCTTTTTGACGCTAAGCGATTTCGGGATTTTATCGTTATGATTTGTTAATAAATAAAATGTCCCAAAGATAACAATTACAATGGATAGGCCAATTCCCAGACGCATTTTCACATTAATCACTCCAACAACAAATCTTTTGTAAAAATATTATTGCTATTAAAATATAGCATTTTTATTACCTAATTTTGTTATTTTTTGAATATATTTTTATAAATTTTATATTTTAATATTTTATTAATATTATATTGGTCTTGATAAACCTATTTACTTTTTCCTTGTAGATTTTCAAAAAACAATCATTGCTATTAAAAACCTGTTTTTTGGACAAAACCTTAGCTTCATTAACCATTTTCACATTAAGCATGCTTTCTTTTTCCTTACCTATGAATAAAAAAAGACTGACTGTCCAAAGTCAGCCCAAGCCAATGGAAGGTGCTTCCTCCCATCTGGTATATTTTATTCAAGTCAAGGGACAAGTGTTTCTTTTTTAAACCATTTTGTTGCCCAAATTCACCGAACTGGGGTATTTATTTGCCACTCTTATCGTTTTATTTGCCTGAGCCTCCTAGTTATTTGCCACTTCCCCTCATATATTTGGATCTTCTCACCCATTATTTGCAACTTTTTTAAACTTATTTGGAGCCGCCTCCTTGGTGAGCCATTTATTTGGATGTTTCACTGGTTTATTTGGAAGTTTTCCACTTTTATTTGGATGTTTGGTCGATTTATTTGGATCTTCCCGCACTTTATTTGGATCCGCCCCTTTGATCAACCATTTATTTGGATGTTTCACCGGTTTATTTGGATGATTTCCACTTTTATTTGGATGTTTGGTCGATTTATTTGGATCTTCCCGCACTTTATTTGGATC
>CAZAEW010000113.1:4075-6385 GCA_964484065.1 uncultured Bacillus sp. | reverse complement strand
ATTTATTTGGATGTTCCATCAGTTTATTTGGATGTTTTCCATTTTTATTTGGATGTTTGGTCGATTTATTTGGATCTTCTCGTACTTTATTTGGATCCGCCTCCTTGGTGAGCCATTTATTTGAATGGTTACCGATTCATTTGGATGATTCGCTCATTTATTTGGATCAGTACTAGGAAATACCCGCAAATTGGATAGAAACATAGGCAGAAAACGGAATCCTCCTTTAAGAATCCGAAAGCGGGCTCCTCGTATTTGACTTTTTTGGGTATAATAAAAGAATATGGATTTTTTTAATTGGGCGGTGGTTTGATGAGTGTCGAGGAACAGCTGCGCGGGTTTGCGGAGGATCTGGAAGAGATGTTAAATCCGCAAATTTCCGAAGACGAAAAGGTGATTCAAAAAGGGTTGATGCTGTACCGGCAGGGGATGGTCTCGCATTTGCGGATGGAAGATACCACAAAACCGTTTACAGCAACGGTGCAGGATGTCATTCCCGTCAAAGTGGAGCTCAATATGGCGTTTCCATCCTTGAGTGAGTGTTCGTGCCCGACTGATGGGATCTGCCGGCATATTACAGCGGCCTTTTTTGCGGCATATGCCCGGATTGACAGCGTTTCGGACTGGGTGGAAAAGTGGCGCACGCCGGCGAAGCAAACCAACCAGCTCGCACAATGGGGTATTCAGCGGGCAAAGGACTTGGTGAGGGCGAACGGAATTCTGAAGCCGGACTACAGCCGCTGGGTTGAAATGATGGAGGACAGCTTTGATTCGATCATCGGGGCGAAAAAATATTCGAGCCCCTATGCTATTGTCGAGCTGTTCAAGGTGTATGAACGGCGAATCCAATCCGGGGTGCCGTTCGAAAAGGAGTGGCAGCCCCTTTATGAGCTGATTGCCAATGTCGTTTCGTTTCGGAAACTTGCCGTGCTGTGCGAAGAGATGGGCCATGAAGAAGAAGCCGTCCGGCGCACCTATCTCCATTTGTTTCATCAAATGATGGATGATGCCGAGGAGTTGGCAGCGCAAATCGGACAGCGCCCTCTTCCCTTCGATTTTGATCAGTTTATTGAAAAATTTCCCGCGGATGCGAGTAAATTATTGACCTGTATCCAAGGGCTTGAGTATGAGCGGATTTATTTTTACCGGATGCTGTGGACTGATTTTTTCAAAAAGAAGGCATGGCGTGAAGCTGAATCGGAGCGGATTCGGGTCCTGCTTAAAGATGTGAAGGAATGGGAAAATCCCCTCCCGCTGATTATTGCCTCGATTCATCTTCACCTTCTTTTGGAGAATGATGAGCGGGCCTTGAAAATGATCGATGCGCTTGAAGAGCAATATATTGTGCCCTATCTGCTCTATTGGGTTGAATATTTTTCAAAGCAGAAGGTTTGGAAGCGGGCCGGAATGGTGATCGAGTCGCTTGTCGCGAAGCTGCGGCGCTATTTTGATTCGGCGGTGTCCTATCAGGCTTGCCTGGGATTCTCGCGGCTCGTGCTGAAGGCGATTGCGCCGTATTGTGCGGAGACGGGCCGGAGTGATTTATATGAACGGGCCTTAATGCAGGCCCTGCCTTACAGTTTCCATGATTATGAGCAGCTGTTATTTTCGCGCGGTGATTATGACCGCTGGAGCGAGCTTTTTTCCCTTGTCGGGATTCCGTACGGGGATGTGCCGAAGGATCGGATTAAACTGGTTGAGAAGGAACAGCCGGAGGTGCTGTTCGGGCTCCTTCACCAGACGGTGCACCAAGAGATTGAAATGAAGAACCGCTCAAGCTACAAGTCCGCCGTACGCCATTTGAAGAAACTGCGTACGCTATATAAAAAGATGAAACGCATGGATGATTGGGAGTTTTTTCTGTATGCTTTGCTGGAAAAAACAAGACGGCTCCGTGCCTTTCACGAGGAATGCAAAAGGAGCAAACTGATCGATGCTTAAGACAAGGTTTATCAAGCTGTTTACGTTTAAATTGGAGGATGAACAGTATCTGCTTGCGGTCCAAGACGAACAAGAGCGGTTCCTGCCTGCTGCGGAGTGGAAGGATATTGTGTTCAGCCGCCATGAGGAGAGTTTTTTCGGGACTCTGCTTGAGGTGCGGACAGTGGACCGGGTCGAGGGTGTTGTCGTGAGTGGCTGGACTTTGGTAACGTTGTTCGGGAAGGAACGGTTCAACCGCTTTATCGAATGGGATTGGAGCGATGCCGCCGAAATCTGTTTGGCCGCATCCAATTCGCTTTATGAAGGAATTATCGAGAAGGATTGGCACCCTGATTTCACAGCATGGGAGCACGGCAAATTCCGCTGGAG
>CAZAEW010000113.1:0-3975 GCA_964484065.1 uncultured Bacillus sp. | reverse complement strand
TGGGATGAAACGCGGGGACGGTTCTCCCGTTTCAGAGGGCGAGAATCCAGATGAGGATTCGGAGACCGTCCATGAATTTCTCTCAGATCTGTACAATAATGCGCTCGATTCGTATTTGACGCGGAATCCGAAGATGAAGGGGCTGTTCGGGCCGAAGCTGAACTTTTTGAAACAGCAAAATCTTTCGGGCGCGGTGCTTGCCCGTTATTTTGATGAGGAAAGCTGGCTGGAGTGGGTCGGCATTAAGGAAGATGATAAGCCGTTTACGATTGGGCTGCGCTTGGATGAGCCGCTTGATGGCGACGGCGACTGGATACTGGATTTGTTTTTGCGGGATCGGAAGAATATCGATAACATTTATGGTTTGAGCGAGGCTCCGAAGCGATGGCAGCCTTTTTTGGAGAAAGTGGATCGCGAGCAGGAACGCTTGGTGCGCTTGATTCCGTGGATTGGAGAAGAAACTGGCGTTTTGGCTGAGGATGCTGACGGGATTGTTCGCCCCAAGATGCGCTTGAAACCTCAGCTGTCGGAAGAGGAAGCGTGGATGTTTTTAACGGATGCGAGTGAAACGCTTGTCGCGCTTGATATGGAGATTCTCCTCCCTTCTTGGTGGCAGGCGATGAAGAATGCGAACCTGCGGGTGAAGGCAGCGTTGAAAGGAACGGCGAGCCACCGCCCGTCGTTTGTCGGGCTGTCGGCGATGCTGGATTTCAATTGGCGCTTTTCGATGAATGGCGTGGATTTGTCTGAAGATGAATTCAATCATCTGGTCGAGGAGAAGCGGCGTTTGGTGTACATTCGGGGGCGCTGGGTCAAGCTTGATCCGCAGTTTATCCGGCAGATTCAGGAGATGATGAAGAAGGCCGAGAAGGAAGGCTTGCATGTCCGCGATTTGCTGGAGCAGGAGCTGGCGGAGGAGCCGGCATCTGAAGAGGAGCTCGAGAATCCGAAGGCTTTTGCAAAAATTCAAATTGAGCTGAATCGGCAGTGGAAACAGATGATTAAGCAGCTTTCCGAGCTGAAGGAGGTTCCGGAGCAGCAGGTTCCGGAGAGCTTAAACGGTGAGCTCCGCCCGTACCAGCAGCTTGGGATGAGCTGGCTCTGGTTCTTGCGCCAGTACGGGTTTGGGGCCTGTTTAGCTGATGATATGGGATTGGGCAAGACGGTCCAACTTATTTCCTATTTGTTGATGGTAAAAGAGAGTTCAGGGTCGGAAAAGCCTGAAGAAATGGCTGCTGCAGGGTCTGAGGAAAAGTCCGGAAAGCACCGCAAGGCCAAAGAGGAGGCTGCACCGCCGAAGGTACCGGTCAATGCAGCCCTCATCATCTGCCCTACCTCTGTGCTCGGCAACTGGCAAAAGGAACTGGAGCGTTTCTCCCCCGGCATGAACGTCTATTTGCATTACGGCCAGTATCGGCCGAAGGAAGAGGCATTCGCTGAGAAGGTAAAGGAAGCCGATGTTGTGCTTACCTCGTATGGTCTGACGCACCTGGATTCCGATGAATTCGATAAATTTTTCTGGAGCACGATTGCGATCGATGAGGCGCAAAATATTAAGAACCCGCAGACGAAGCAATCTCGCGCGGTGCGGAGACTGCGCGGCCGCCATCATATCGCGTTGACGGGGACGCCGATGGAGAACCGATTGAGCGAGCTATGGTCGATTTTTGATTTTATCAATCACGGCTATCTCGGCAGTATCGGCCAGTTCCAGAAAAAGTTTGTTATTCCGATTGAAAAAAATGAAAGCAAGGATAAGGTGCGCGCTTTGCAGGGCTTGATCCGCCCGTTCCTGCTACGGCGAACGAAAAAAGACGAAGAAGTCGCTTTGAATCTGCCTGATAAGCAGGAACAGAAGGAGTACTGCCCGTTGACCGCGGAGCAGGCGTCACTGTATGAGCAGCTTGTTAAGGATACGTTTGCCGAGATTGAGAAGCTGTCCGGTTTTGAACGCAAGGGGCTGATTTTGCAGATGCTGAGCCGTTTGAAACAGCTTTGCAACCATCCGGCGCTTTATTTGAAGGAAAAAGCGATGACGCATCTGCTTGATCGTTCGAATAAGATGGAGAAGCTGGCGGAGTTGCTTGAGGCGGTGCTTGATCAGCAGGAAAGCTGCTTGATTTTTACGCAATATATTGAAATGGGCGAGATGATCCGCCATTTGGTGAAGAAGAAGTTTGGTATTGAGGTGCCGTTTTTGAACGGAAGTGTTCCGAAGACGCAGCGTGATACGATGATTGAGCGGTTCCAGAATCATGAGTTCCCGATCTTTTTGTTGTCGCTGAAGGCGGGCGGAACCGGCTTGAATTTGACGGCGGCGAATCATGTCATTCATTACGACCGCTGGTGGAATCCAGCTGTTGAAAATCAGGCCACTGACCGCGCTTACCGAATCGGCCAGCAGCGCTTTGTCCACGTGCATAAGTTGATTTGCACCGGAACGCTCGAGGAAAAAATCGATTTGATGCTCGAGAAAAAGCAATTCTTAAACGACCAGATTATCCAAAGCGAGAACTGGATCACGGAGCTGTCGACGGATGATCTGCGGGATTTGGTTTTTCTGGGGTAAGTCTGAGAAGCAAAAAATAGCAGTAAATGTGGATTAAAGGGTTCCATTTTGAGGTGCCTATTATATAAATGAATATAAAAATGGCTTACCAACTGATAACAGTTTTGGCAAGCCATTTTTAAGTTATTTGTTTATTCATAAAAGGTTATTGTAAGTTAATTTTTGCAGTTTCAGTTCCGAAAGCTCCGGTTTGAACTTGTAATTGCAAATCGGTCGCGGCCGCTGCGTCAGGTGCAACATCAAATACTACCAATCCTTTTACCTCCGAATCAGGATTTACTTGTTGGAGGAAAAAGCTATTTTGAATAGTTCCGTTTTCACCTTGGTTAGCAGACATGCTTGCGGCAGAATTAGCTTCGTACGTTTTCCCAGCGTGTAATAATTTAAAGAAATTGCTGTCGACAGTTACAGCTTTAGTGTCTCCATTTTTAACGGAAACTTCAATCACGACGAACTTTCCTGTTGCTTTTGTCGGTAAAGCAGATGGTCCCACTTGATCAGCAACGTCTTTTTTTGAAACGACATACGTCATTTTTCCGACTTGAACCGTATCTCCGATTTTATACGTTTTTTCTGTTTTAGATGATTTTGAGCTTGAACTCGAATCACTAGACGAGCATCCACTTACGACTGACATCACGCTTCCGATAAGTAAAATTGTTAATACCCATATCCACCATTTTTCATAGAACGGCTTTTTCATTAGAAATACCTCCTATTAAATTAGTAAAATATGCACCCTCTCTATTTTACAAAAAACAGGAAAATATTACTATTATTTCGATTTTTAAAACATACCTCAACGTAAATTACTTTTCATGATTACAAAGGCAAACAATAATAAGATACAGTGCCCAGTATATCAAGGCACATGTAAAAGAGTGTCCTTTATCTGGGGTTTTTTGTTTCAATGGATTTAATAAATATGGATGGAGAATTATTTTGAGTAAAACTTAAAATGCAAAATTTTAGATTAAGGAACTTAATATATAAAAAAATAAAAATAGTCCTTTCGAAATACAAACGAAAAAGGTAAACTATCTTAGGAAGTAATAATATTACTTTTAAAAAATAACTCATACATGAATGAGAATCTTGATTTCAAATTTTTAACTCCTTGTTCCAGAACAGGGAGACTTTTTTATATATTCCGTATTCAACACAAACCGTTAAAAAGCTATCGTAATGACAACTCCGATTTTAATCTTGAAGCCAATAGTCTAATAAGCAACCAAATTATTCCATAATTTTGGGTACCACGAAATTAACAATTAAATATAGAATCCTATTTTAGTGTGAATTTTTTGTGAAACATTACACAAACGCTGTTTATTTTTTTAATTTAGGTTATACTGTTATATAACAGTATATACCCTTATTAACTGTTCTTGATTTCACCAGACTAA
>CAZAEW010000112.1:0-9075 GCA_964484065.1 uncultured Bacillus sp. | reverse complement strand
TATGTTCCAGTCTTAGAGTAATTATTTAGTATTATCAAAGTAATGCCTCCTTATGCACTAATTCTAGTAGTGTATTTATTACATCATCTTTCCGCATTGATTTTTGAATTATAATATCCCATATTTGGTCATCAGATTCATAAATCCCCTTATCAAAATACGAATCTTTTGTCTTATTAAACATACTTTCAGCTGTTGGACCTATTGGATTACCATATATTTTTATATTCCTTTCCTCTAAACCTGCCCTCTCCTCGGCCGTCATGTTTTGTCTTGCTATAACCTTCTGCTGATTTCGGGTTTCCACTACATGTTTAGCTATATCTTCTTTAGAAAATCCTTCCGCAGTCATCTTTTCTATATCACTTTCTAGTTGCTTAGATGCTTCAAGATAATATATTCTAACTTTTTGCATTTCATCTGCCCATTCAACATTTGTAAAATCATATTCTGGCTTACGATATGCAGTGGTTTAAAATTTATGGATTTTATTAAAGATATGTTATATGAATTTCTGATTGGCCGCTCCTCATATCTACCCAAGGGTTAATTATTCCCCAAGCAAATTTTATCTGATTTTTAATCCCCTGTTCTTCTCCTAATAATTTTATTAACCATCTTCTATGTCTTTTGGCAATCGCCCAGCCATCCTCTTCAATTTCTGAATATACTCTAAGAAAAATTTTGCTGAGCTTTTCATCTTTAAACAATAGATGTATTACAAATACTTCTGAAAATATACTTTGCGGAGATAAAAAATACACATAACTATTTGGTTTTCCTTCTCTAATCTTTATATTTAAATTTTTATTTTCGAGGCTTTTCACAGTAGTATTGCTATCAATAATAATATCTCCAATTTGTAGCTCCCCTATCATTAATTTATTCATTCCTAATTCTCTCCAAACTATTTTTAATTAGTTCCATTTTATCCTCGCTCACAATGTAATTCGATAATTTAAAGACATTTCTATCATTTTCTATTGATATATGTGTATTTGCATATACTTTTATAAATGTAATATCCATCTGGACCCTTCATTTGAAGTTTTTCAGGGTCAAACTCGACTCCTTGTGTTCTTAGCAAATCCTATTGTATCTCTCGCTACCTTATTGATCATGTCATTCGATCCGCTTTTAATCGCTGCTTCCGCACACTTTAGGCGTGATGCGTTGATCTTGCCGGCTTCCTGCACCATGTCACCGATATGTGTGACTTCCCGTTTAACGCTTGTTTTGAAACCTGTTTCTAATCCAAGTCTTCGGGCGGTTGCTAACACCCGACATCACAGACACTGCTCGTTTCGAACCACGTATACACATAATGGAAAAAACTCGCCAATTCTGACGAGTCTCTTAAAATTATTTTCTGCAAAATTCCTATCAAAACATTTTTAGCTTTATAAATACGATATTCTTATTCCTGCATCACATGATCTAGGATCATCCCACTGTGTAATCTTTCCCCAAGCAAATTCATTTACTGAAAGAATCCCATTTGGATATCCAATTTGTTCTGTGAGCCAATCGCCATGTTGGCCAAGCATTGACTTGTAATCCCACTCATCAATATTTAGATCGGATATTTTTAATTCAATTCCACTAAGATAATTATTATCAAAATTAATACGAACATAGAATTTTTTACTTCCTATTTTAATTGGCATAAGAAATCTAACAACCATTGTGGCCTCATCCAGATTTAATATTTTTATTTTATCTGAAGGCAATGCTTTTATCAGATCTCCTAATTTATATTTAGGCTTAAGAGAGATCCCCTCCATTTCTAAAATTCCTCTGCCTAAATCATTCATTATTGTATTCCACCTCCATTGTTACCAATAATTTTTACTGTTTTTTTATCTTCTCTGCTTCTATCTCATCCAATCGATAATTTCCTAATTCTATTACATTCGAATCCTCTACTATTCATTCAATGTATCACATATAAGTCGCTGCGCGGATATAGTGGTCCGAAAGATCCAACACCTTTTGATTGGCTTCCGGATAAACCTCCATAGCTTTCATTGCTTTTTCTTCCGTTTAAAATCTAAATTTCCGGGTTTTTGAATATTTGGCACCTCATTTGTCTGCAAATCGTTGATAATTCCTAGTAAATAGTTATAGAGCGACTCTGACTTTAAATGAAAGAATTCGAGACTGAAGAAAATCATTAAAGTAGCCTTAAAATTTATATCACTGATAATATTATTGGAAATTTTCAAAGGACAAAGTCTTGGTGACTTTGTCCTTTCAATACAAACAAATATTCAAATTTGTACATTCTTAGTGCCTGATGCTGATTATCTGTCCCGAATCGAATGATAGTCCTATTTAACGGTGGTACATATGTTTAAATAGAATGGGAAACCCATATGGATTGGGTTTCCTTTAAATTCATCAAATTATCATCTTTTTAATTTTACAGAGCCATTCTATAGGTAATTCCATAATTAAATTATTTAGGGGACCATCTAACGAATAGGATTCCATTCAGAGCAAATTAATTTTATTTAATCTATAAAAAAGAGAAACAGGCTCCAAATATGATACAGCGTTACTACACTAGAGTTCATACAGGAATATTTAATAATTTTGTTTTAGTAATAGATATTACAATTAGATGATTAAAAGTAAAACGTAATATTAGTTCATATATTGTTTTTGTAACACCATAGTAAGTAAATATAAATAAGAAAAGATTTCATCTTCCCCCCCACTCTTGGTAACTACTAAGTCTTGTCTTTCATTAACATCATAAAAATGCCATATACCATTTTCTTTATAGCATCCAATAGAATTTGGTACGTTAGTTTTTCTCCCTACTACAATATTTAACAGTTCTAGTTCTATACCTAATTGTTTTATCTTCTTTATATATTCATCTTGTTTCACTTTACCAGCCCCATGTATCTTAATATGACTATATCTTCTAATGCCTTAACTTTGATAGGAATGTTAATTTGCCCTGCTCCACCGCCTGTAATTAACTCTTCATTTACCAAACAATGTTCAACTACTCCCATTACACCAACGTTTACAGAAGTATATAGTCCATCTGTCGAAGGCACATTTACGGTAACCCCGAGCTGGTTTTGCGTCGTGTAGCTAGAAATGGACAAGTCCCGCATGATTGACACAAACGCATCCATATCCTTATAAAAAGGATGGTCAATCGTACGGTTAACGGAATCACAACAACTTATTTTCGAAAAAACAATGCCCTAGCAAATATTTTGCTAGGGCATTGTTTTTTTGTAAAAATAAAAAGTTCTTGGTTGCCTTTGATTGAAAAGGAAGTACTCTAGATCCACATATCCCCTAGATTTGTAAGTTTTATCTTATTATATCGGCGCTATTGTTATTTTCATGCTATTATATTTTGTACTTCTTCAAGCGATCGCAAATAGTGTAATTAAATAAATATGTTCAATTAATTTAATTCAATAATTTTCTATGAGATAAAATATTAGCATCTGGTTCTTTTTAAAAACAGTTAACTAAACTTACACATTTTTTGTTTTACTCAATATGCCATGTTTTCTTTTGACATCTCACCTGTTTTAGTATTGATTAAAAAATGCCAACTACTTCTTTCAAACGCATCAGCATTTGCTTTTCCTCCATTACATACAACAGAAGGCTGATTCATAAATGTTGATAAATAATTAAAGGTATAATCTTTCGGAGGCTGCTTCACAAATAATAGTGTACCATCTAAAGCGAATCCTTTTAACTTCTTATCCCCCTGTTCTCCTGCTGTAATAACGACAACAATATCCTGTTCAATGTAATATTGACCATTTAAAATCCCTTTGCAGTTAACCTCAACTAGTCGGTCTTGTTGCTGCCAACTCATTTTACCTTTCACCTTATCAATTTTAAATATTTGTTCTCCATTAAATGAAAGGTAATAGATTTGATCTTGAGAGTAATTTTCTCCCGCTTCAATATACACCAAATTTTTCTGTTTGTTCAGAGAAGCAAAATATGCATTGTCATATTTTTTCTTAATAGTTTTTCCATTATATGACCAATTCGCACTTTGATTCTTACTATCCCAATTAAAATTTTCAATGTTCACTTTTTTTCCTTCAATACAATTTAATTAATTAAAATTTACTCTATCAATTTTTCTAAATAACTCCTTATATCCTTTTGTTCAATTCTTGTAAATTCCTCATCTTTATTCTGAAATTTTAAAATTGGACTTTTCATTTCTATAAGGGCATCTACCTCGTCTAATAGAACCTCTTTTTTAAATAAAAACTGTTCTATTTTTTCAAAGCCATACTTTTTAGCTTCTTGCTCGTCAGTTGTATCTATATAAATTTTATTTGTTTTTAATAAAAACTTTCCAACTGTCCAAGGAACATATTCGCGTTCTTTATATATTATCTTGTATTTCAATTCGTATGCCATCACTAAATCTTGGATTTCAACCTCTTTTATATATATTACCTTTGAGAGAAATCCTTGTTCAAATTTTAACTCTCTAAATCCATACTTTACAGATTCATTTGAATTACTTAAAATCTCCAATTTATCTGCTGATATATCCAATCTATATACCTGATTTTTATATATTGCATGGAAACCCATATTTGATTATACCTCCTAATGGACTGGGACCCATCCAAGATCTTCATTAAATTCAAATTTCATTGCTACTTCGCCTTCTTTTGCTTCTATAATATTCCGTCTATCTCCCACCTTAGAATTATCAACATAGAAGGATCATTTTCGATATTCTTAATAGTGCCATAAATTTTATCCGGAGCATCAATTGGTTTAGATACTCCATTTACCCCATAATCTAGCTTCGATGGGAGATCGGTTAAAGTGAAACTTTAAAGAAGGCATAGTACCTAGCCCCTTGTGTAGAACAGTATTGTGAAACAAGATTATTCGTGCAGTGCCTGTGCACCAGTATTTTTGTGAACTTAATTTAGAATTATTGGTTTCTTTTCTTCAAATACTTCAATCTCTGATTTAGAAACAACTTTCATAAACTCACTTTTACCCATTTGTTTCATCTTATTCTCTTGAGCTAACTCAATATTTGATGTAAACAATTCAACGTCATTTCCAACAGAGCGCTTTTAAGAGTATTTATAGCTTCATCCGCCCCCTTAGAGCTAGCACCATCAAGATTAATCCCTTCAATTCAACTAAATTTATCTATCAGTTTATTCTCAACCGCATGCGTATTCTCGACAGGCATATAAACCATTTGAACAGTTGACGTCTCAACTAACCTTTTTCGTGATAGAATCAAATTCTTTATATATGTGGCTCCTTTGTCTACAACTCTTCCCGCCTCTATTGTATCTCTCGCTACCTTATTGATCACATTGCATTTGAACTGCTTTTAATTACTGCTTCCGCACTCTTTAAGCGTGATGCACTCCATACTTAGAAGGTTATATCCATGATTCCTTCGGAATAGCTCGGTTAGGGAAGTGAGCAATCTATGATCAATACCTTTACCTCGTTTTGTTTTCTGGCATTGTTTGTTTGGAAAATAAATGGAAACTATAATCAGTGGGGGGCTTACCGCCAATTAATACGGATTAAATAATAAAAAGGGACTATCCAGAAAGTCAAAGTATCTGACAGCCCCTTTTGTGGAACAGTGTTGTGAACCAAGATTATTCGTGCAATGCCTTTGCACCAGTATTATGGAAGAAACTCGGGGACGATCCTCACATTCGCCTAATTTTTTTCAATCGAATAAATAATTAGGAAAACGCAAGAACTGTCCCGATGTTCCCCTTCAAAGACTGTTGATATTCCTGGATTTGGATATAAGGACATAGCTTGAAGCAATTCATTCTACCGACACAGAAAAAAATCCAATAGACACTTTAGCATCTATTGGATTATCTCTTTAATTTTTATAGTGGTTTAGCTCACTACAGAATTATTATAATACTGTTATTTCCCTTGATTCTCTTCAAATCACTGCTTGCATATTATAATGCAGCTAATAATGCATTAATTTAGTAGTCGTTTATTCGAATGTTATTACCAAATGGGAATCTTTTGTTTCATTGGTAACTCTATCTATGATTTCTTGTTTTAATTTATCATCAATGACTTCATTATCATATGGTGGTTCCCAATTTTTTATCGTATTTTTAAAAGCAACAAATCCTCCTATTATCTTTTCCCCTTCAATTTTGACTATCTTTCCTTCGATCTCAACCTTGATATACGACATTGTTCCTGTTATCTTCATAATACATCACCTTTCAAAAATTACTGTATCTATCCCCGTTTCCGGGTCTATAATTGTTATTTTATTTACATTAGGATTATTCTTCAATCTTGGTAACTCCACATTTTACCATATATTCCCTTCCCTTAATTATTTTCCTACAACAGCTCTGGCTTCACCTGATACCTGTCTAGCATACTCAGCGGAAGCGTCTTCCCAAGCCTGTATTGAACTAGGGTCGCCGAAATCCCATTCCTGCATATAAATATTCTTATCAGCAATTGTTGATTTCAAAGTTACTCCACCTTTTGCTCTTGCAATTTCTGCTGCCCTATCAGCCCCTCCGATTCCATTGGTTCTACCAGACCAAAAGAATGCTGTGTCTGGCTCGGTTTTTAGCAATGGAGAGATTTCTTCAATTTTTATAGCTTTACTAACCGCCTTAGAACCACCACCATCAAGATTAACCCCATCAATCTTACTAAACCCATTCCTCAATGTATTCTCAACCGCATGCGTATTCTCAGCAGGCATAATAACCTTTTCACCAGTAGACATTTCTACTACCCTTTTTCCAAATGGTACCGTGTTTTTTACAAATGTGATTACTGTATCTGCAACTCTTCCCGCTTCTATTGTATCGTCTCTAACCTTATTTTTCATAAAATTGGCAAATTTTTGTGCAGATGCTTTTGCACTTTTCAAGCGGGAAGAGGCGGCGAGTTATGCCTTATCCACTAGGTTTTTTATTTTATTTTTGCCCAAATCAGCGGTTGCTTTTATCCAATTGATGCCATGGTCGGCCGCTGTTTTTATCGTATTGATGCCCTGATCAGCCGTTGTTTTAATGAAATTTTTTGCTTTCAACAAGAATGGTTCACTAAATTTCAGGAGCTTTGGTGTTATTCCGCAAAATTTCGTAATCCCGCTCACCCCAGGGACAAGATCCAATACTCCAAATGTTCCTCGTAACATTCGTTCGCCCTTGCCTAGTTCATGGCCGGATGCCCAGTCTTTTCCGGTGATGGCCGAGTACAATTCTAATGCTCCGGATACTACCCCTACTGCTCCTAATAAAACTAAGCCCACCGGGGGACAAAATAAGGTCACACCTGCCGAAATAATGGTGGCCCCCAAAATAGCCATTTGCCACCCAAATTCCTTGTTTTCTGGCTGGTCCCGAATGGAAGTATATTGAAAAGCATAAGTGTTTAATTGGTTCTTCGTGTATTCCCTCATAGAAAATTTCTGATCGGGATACATCTTTCGCCAAGCTTCAAACTCCAGCTTCATTTGTTTGCCGTAAAAATTATCTCCGTTAAACAAATCATCCAAACTTACCTCTGTTTTATCAACCTTTACCGATGAATATCATCCATCTGGTGGAGTCACATTTACAGTAATATCGAGCCTGTTTTCTCACTTCCCTGACCAAGCCATCCCGAAGGAAATCAGGGATATAATCTTCCAGTTTGGCGTTGTTTTCTTGGCATTGAAAAAAAATAAATAACAAAAGGGGCTATCCAGAAAGTCAAAGTATCTGACGGTCTGAACAGCTTCCTAGTGTGAAAAAGTTTTGTGAAACAAGATTATTCGTGAAGTGCCTGGCACCAGTATTAATAGATATTTTTAAAGGACAAAGTCATCAAGACTTTGTCCTTTAAATACAAACAAATATTCGGATTTGTAAATTAATGGAATCCGTCACTAATTACCCTTTAGTTATTCAGATAAGCTTTCCACTTCATTAAACCAGAAACTCCCATCATCCATACATTTAGAGTCAATTTTCCCCAGTTCAGATATTAACCAATCAATTAATGGTCTAGGTATATTATTATCAATAAAAGCATCCTCGCCATTTATTCTTACAGCTTCATCAATCATCCTAATATATTTTAATAAACAATCCGCAAATTGATTTATTGTAGAATTAATAAAAACCTCTTTATAATTATCTCCGTTATCAAGGTACACAAGACACTCTTGATTCTCTTTAATACAAACGGGATCACCAGAACCAGTTGTTCCTAAATACCAATATTCTCGAAATTCCTCTGGCATGCCTAATTTACTTACAACAGGTGTTAACATTGATTGAGAAGTTAAAAATTCTAAGTAAGGTGGTGGCGTTTCAGGTAAACCACCTATTAATAAAAATCTTTTAACTTCATCAGAAAAAGGTATATTTATTAATTCATTATCAAATTGTATTAGTGGACCGTCCTTATTAATATTCCACTTTTCTTTAAATTCCTCTGGCAAAATCATATTCTCACCTTCCCGAATCATTAATAAAGGTATCTAATCTATCTGCAGTTTTATCATCTATTCCTGTGATTCCCCACTCTTTTTCAGCATTATGGATACCACCATATCCCGGATCTAAACTGACTGGTAAAGCAGTTGCTTGTCCACCTTCTCCTATGTGATGATGTCTCATAGGCTCATTTATATATTTCTTATACTGTGGAAAATATTTCATAAATTGTTGATCAACGATTGGAACTCTTCCCCTTTTTATTAAAGTCCTATTTTCTTGGCTCCAAAATTCAGGATTACTTTTAAGCAATGTACTGAAAAACTTTTTTGCATTTCTTTCCCATCCAGATGCATTAGTACCAGATTTTCCTTTCCCCTTATAATTCATATCAATAACTAACCTAGGATCAACTAAATAATTTTCATCATATCCTGTAAGATCTCTTTCTCTATACGCTCTAACCTTATCAAACTCACCCTCATTTTTCCATCTGGGGCCTTCAAACATGCTCTACAAATCTTTTACCTTATTCTCCGTTGTATGAGTATTCTCAACGGGAGTATGAAACCTACTTATATCACCCGGACCATCG
>CAZAEW010000111.1:5495-9295 GCA_964484065.1 uncultured Bacillus sp. | reverse complement strand
TGATAAGCAAATTAGGCGACGAATACGAACTGGCAATGGATCCTGCTCAACTCACATTAAAAGATTTAAATAGGCTGATTGCCTATAACAAGTACAAAAACAAAGGGATTCTGGTAAATTTGGCAAAAAAAGGTATTTTAAAGAAAAGATAATATGCAAAAACCCCGGATCATGAAAATCCGGGGTTTTTGGCCTCCCGCTCAATGTGGTAATGCAGCCTGTATTCGCAAATCTCTTTAGTCCAATTAAATAGAATCTCCTTCTCCAGGCACGATATCAAAATTCAAAGATAAATTACCGTTTCAAAAGATATTAACCCTTTTGAACTGCCGCGCTACTTCGTCATTGGCTTGGTTTCAATTATTTTCTATTATTTATTTATCATTTTGTTCTACTGACTGCATTTTTCTCTTTTGCTGCTAAAGAAATTTGTTGCCCATGGTTAGCAGCCGTTGATGCAGTTGATGTGGTCTGCGATGCCGTGGCAGTTGTTTGCGTACTTGCCGCTGTTGTTGGAGAAGAATTTGAAACTTTCGACACGGCTGCTGGCGCGCTAGCGGTTGGTTGTGTGCTTGTTGTTGCAGAAGCTGCGCTATTTACAGTTGTCACAGTGTTTGCCTTAGACGCTGTTGAATTAGCAGTCACATTAGCTGCTATTTTTGTCTCCGTATTTTTTGGAATGATCGCTTCGGAATTATCACTTCTATTGCCATTATTTATATTCGTTTGGAGATCAGGTTTTTTTAGAGAATACTTGGTTTCTGATGTTTGATCTTTCACTGTTTTTTTTGGATTATTGGTATCAGCTGCTATTTGGACTCCAGAATGGTTGGAAGCTTGTGCAGCTTTTTTATTTTTAACAGGTTGATCGGACAAAAGGCCGTTGGTCACCGAAAAGGTAACAGCTCCCATTACTACCATGGCAAGAGCTCCTAAAGTTGGTTTCTTCATGTTTTTCCCCTTCAGTTATTTTATTCAACTTCACTTTAATAAATTTCGCTTAATCCAAAGCTGTTTATGGGGGCAATATGGCTAGTCCTATTTCCTTATTTTGAATTGCTACTTTTTGCGGATTTGAGCTTAGGCATTCTCCCCTACCCCCAAATTTCTTGAATCTCTTCCTAACCTTTTTAAGTAAGTCATTTTTTGTCGAAATAGTATGTATTTACGTTTCTATTATCAATAGTTTTACAGATTAAAAAGTTGATATTCGACTATTGAAATAATCCATTTGATGGCACTTACACCATAAAGGAGGAATATTAGTGAATCGAGTTTTTAAGTGGATTATTCAATCTTTGTTTGCGACGGTAACTGGTTATAGAGGAGCAATTGCAAGTACCCTTGGGTTCTTTCTGGGTTTTTTACCTTTATACAGTGCCAGAATACCATTGATGCTTGCGTTTTCCTTTTTGTTTCGCCTCAATATCGTGGCCATATTCCTAGGAACATTGATTCCCATTTTTATTCCTTTCATTCGCCAATTGCCATTTCTGAATTTACGGTTTTTGGAAGGAACCCTGCAAACACTGGCAGGTCATGTGTCGCTGTTTGCTGAACTAAAAAATAAATTTCAACTAACAAATAGCGTTGCATCAGGGATACTGGGAGGATTGGTTGGACTTGGTTGCTACTTTTTCTTTCATTGGTTCTATAATTTAGGGCTGAAAAAAAAGGAGACTGTTCAAGAATCTGTTTTTCTTGATCCTGCCAAAAGAAGATGGTCGATTGTTATACGAATGGGTGTAGGATTTACTATGTTCATTCTTTTAGTTTCGGTTATTTTTATTGAAAGCCTGATTACAAACCCGTTATTTCCTGGCCTGAAACTGAATCAAAGTGCTGAAGCCCCCAGGATTGAACCAATAAACCAAAGTTTAAACAACGCACAAGTTCAGGATGCCGGTATACCTTATGTTAGTGAATTGAACACTAAGCAAATAAAGACGAAACAAGAGGTTTTCGGTTTTTATGTCAATTGGGACGAAAAAAGCAAAGCTTCTTTTTCAAAAAATATCAATTCAATTACAACCTTAATACCCGAGTGGCTGCAGCTAACTACTGACCTTAACTTTAAAGTCAGCACCGATCCATCGGTTGCGAATGCCGCAAAAGCGCATCATGTAAAAATTCTTCCATTAGTGAACAATTTTATCGATGGTCAATGGGATGCAGAAACACTTCATCGCTTATTTACTGTTCCCGTCGCTGAAGATCTTTTTATAAAAAAATTAGTGGCTTATGTGCGAGCAAATGACTTTGCCGGTATTAATATTGACTTTGAAGAAATCAATAAAAATGACACTGATAACTTGACTCAATTTATGGACAAGTTATCAAAACAATTTCATCAGCATGGACTTACGGTGACAATGGATGTTCCGCCAAACGACAATCGGTATAACTACCCTGCTCTTGTTTCTAATATTGACCGAATGGTTGTCATGTTATATGACCAACATACCTCGAAGAATCAGCCTGGGCCCATCGCTCAATCTTCTTGGGTCAAAGAAAGCCTGAAACAACTTCCTATTCCATCCCACAAGCTGATTGTCGGTTTGGGAAACTACGGCTACGATTGGGAGGAAAACAGTAATCAGCCAGCATCCTCCAAGACATTCGGGGATATCATGGATCTTGGTAATGGTACAAACCTTCACATTTTTTGGAATAAACAAGCGGGCAACCCTTATCTCCGTTACAAAATAAACGGAAAAAGCCATATGGTTTGGTTTTTGGATGGTGCTTCTTTTTATAACCAAATGAAACTGGCCATGAACAGCGGTTCAAACGGAATAGCGGTTTGGCGCCTTGGTTCTGAAGATCCCTCTATTTGGAATTTCATTAATAAACCAAAGGAGATTCAGAATCCATCCGGTGCAGTTCAAACCTTAATCAATTCAAACCCTGTTCACTATACAGGTGCTGGAGAAATTTTAAAAGTAGTTTCTCCATCGCAAAAGGGAAAAAGAACCATTCAATTGGATTCACAGGGCTTGATTGCAGATGAAACCTATACTTCTTTGCCAAAATCCTTTGAGGTAGCTGGCTATGGCAAACCTAAAGGAAAGGAACTCGTCCTTACCTTTGATGATGGTCCGGATCCAACCTATACACCGAAAATATTGGACATCTTGGACAAAAATCATATAAAAGGGGCATTCTTTATCGTTGGGGAGAACGCAACGATGCATCCCGAACTGGTTAAAAGAATCTATAAGGAAGGCCACGAAATTGGCAGCCATACCTTTACGCATCCAAATATTTCCTCTACCACTCCATTGCAAACAAAGATGGAGCTGAATGCAAATCAGAGACTTTTTGAAGAGATTACCGGGCATTCAATGAACCTTTTCCGCCCTCCGTATGAAGCCGATGCCGAACCGAGGACAAGGAGTGAACTTTTACCAATCTTACGGGCACAGGACATGGGTTATACCATGGTCGGTGAAATGATTGACCCTAACGATTGGAAAAGTCCTTCCAGCAACGAGATTGTGAAACAGGTATTGGAGCAGCTCCCAAAAGGAAATGTGATTTTGCTGCACGATGCCGGCGGTGACCGCTCCAACACGGTAAAAGCCTTACCGATTCTGATTAAAGAACTAAAAAAACTCGGTTACTCGTTTACTACCGTTAGGCATCTTCTTGGAAAAAATAAAAATCAGGTGATGCCGCCGGCAAATCAAGACATCCCTTATTTTGTCTATGACAAGGCCGTATTTAAGGTGATACAAAGCTGGCGCCAAGGGTTAACGGTCCTATTCTACTCCGCGATTCTGTTAGGAATCCTGCGGCTG
>CAZAEW010000111.1:0-5395 GCA_964484065.1 uncultured Bacillus sp. | reverse complement strand
CCAAGGGTTAACGGTCCTATTCTACTCCGCGATTCTGTTAGGAATCCTGCGGCTGATTCTTTTCGTTTTTCTTTCCAGGAAGCAGGTTAAAACATATAAACAGATGGAGATGGACCCGGGCTTTACTCCATTTGTTAGTGTCGTGATTGCGGCCTATAATGAGGAAAAAGTAATTTGCAAAACGGTTGATTCAATATTATCCAGTGATTATCCTTCTTTTGAGATATTGATCGTTGATGATGGCTCAAAGGACAATACTTCTGGTATTGTGGAGGAAACCTATCGAAGCAATCCCCTTGTTCGATTAATGAAAAAAAGCAATGGGGGAAAATCTTCGGCTGTTAATCTTGGCTTTAAAGAAGCCAAGGGAGAAATCGTCGTTGCCCTTGATGCGGATACACTCATTGCTGAAAATGCCATCACGTTGCTTGTAAGCCATTTTAAAAATGTAAATGTGGCAGCTGTTTCCGGGAATGTTAAAGTCGGCAATAAGGGAACCCTGCTCACAAATTGGCAGCATATTGAATATGTAACAGGCTTTAATCTTGAGAGAAGAGCATTTGCTGCTCTCAATTGCATTACAGTGGTGCCGGGTGCAATTGGTGCATGGAGAAAAACCGAGGTTGAAAAAGCTGGATTTTATAAAGAAGATACACTCGCCGAGGATACCGATCTCACTCTCACCCTTTTACGCCACGGGAAAAAGATTGAATTTGAAGAAAAGGCTTATGCCTATACTGAAGTGCCTGAAGACATTAAAAGTCTCGCTAAACAGCGGTACCGCTGGGTTTATGGGACTTTACAGTGTTTATGGAAGCATCGTGGTGCCTTATTCAATAAAAAACATAAATCATTAGGATTTATCGGTCTGCCAAACATGTGGCTTTTCCAATATATCTATCAAACGATATCGCCGCTCGCAGATCTCTTGTTCATTGTCGCCCTTTTTGGCGAGCATCCCGGAAAAGCAGCGATAGGATTTATTCTGTTTTACCTGCTTGATTTTGCTACTTCTCTATATGCATTTCGCTTGGAGAAGGAAAATCCAAAGCCGCTTGTTTCTTTATTTCTGCAGCGGATCTTGTATAAACAGCTAATGACTTATGTTGTGATCAAATCGATCCTCTCGGCCATCAAAGGAGTTACAGTTGGCTGGAATAAGCTGAAACGAAAAGGAAACGTAACTCAGGAAACCCATAGGGCTGATGTCCAGAAGCATATGTAGTTCCAACTGGTCTTTCCATTTTGGAAAGACCAGTTATTATTAGGGTATCCTTTTCCAAAAAGCAAATTTTCACTTCATAATAAAAATCGGACCTTCAAAGTTGAAGATCCGATTTTTCAGTTTATTTTTATTTCATTGAGAAATATAAACAATAATACATTTTTAGGGCTGTTAAGAATAACTTCATTCTCTTTTTTCAGTTTTACTTATTAACATATTTTGCAACAGTTCAAACAGTTTAGCCGGCTGTTTTTCAAGTGTATCCACTTTCAATTTGATGGTTTCATCCTCTTTTTTAAAGTGTAATTCTCTTTTTTCTTTTTCAAAATATATGGTTATATTTTTAATGGAATAATTACTGATTTTGGTTGCTTCATCAACGTTTTTCTGGTCTAACTATGCCAATATAACTAATTTGGGATTTTTAAATATACATGACAAATGTCTAAGCCGATTTTTAAGGAAAAGGATTACTGACTTTTAAGGTACATATTTTTCAAACACTTTCAGGGACCTCAAAGTTTTTAATATTTCTTCAATATCCTTTGCCTTTTGCTCAGATTCCAGCAAAATCCCCATTTCAAAATTCCCTTCCATTCCGTGATACGATAGATTGGCAGAAGATATAAAAGATTTATTACCATCCACAGTAATCAGCTTTGCATGAAGTGCAGCCATCTTGTCATCATTATTTTTATTATAATTATATATTTTTAAGTACTTTCCAGCATAAAGTATAATCTTATCTAGTTGAGTCTTATGTTTTTCAACATCATTAATATAAAGACTGACATAAACACCATTTTTACTGAGATCCAAAATGATTTCTAACATCTCAGTAAAGTAGTCTGAAATAGAATAACCTGTTAGTGTGATACTTTGATGCGCATTTGAAAGTAATTCTCGAATTGCAGTTTTTGTTTTCTTCGCTTTTAATTTGAAACTATTAGGTGCAGTTATTACCAATTCACATTTTTCACTTTTTTTATAAAGATACATATCGCAAGCTATGTTTATTATTTTAAAAATTTCTTCGTTAGAACAATTAGGAAATTTCTTCTTTATTTTAAGAAACGATTTTTCAAATCCTTTTTTTGAATTAAGGATACTTTCTTGCTCTAATTCTTTTACAATCGTTTCAACAATGATTGCAACACTTATATCTCTATTCCACATAATTCATTTACCAAATTCCTAAAATATCCAAGCGATTCTCTTTCAGGGACGGGCACAACAAAAGTCCTATCTAATAATCTATTCCCATTTTCACATGCTGTTTCGGAAATCATTACACAGGAATGACAAGCAGCACCATTTATTTTTTCCTTTGTTGGATGTTTCATAAAGCATTCTGGATCAGTTGTACAAGTAAGTGCATTTTGAAGTGCTTCCTGTAATATGAATAAAAATTTATCCATATCACCTAGTTCAACTAGTCCACCTAACGATCCTTCCTTGTCCGAACTTCCAGTATAAATTAATAATCCACACATATGGTCACTGCTATATATTCTTTCCTTAATAGCAGCTGATGAGTAACCAGATTGCATTGCCATTTCTTTAATCAGTAAATGAGAAAATGTATGGAGTAAAACGTATTCTGCATCTCTATTTTTATGCATTAACCAGCCTTTTGAATTACAAAATTCATCATAATACACTTCATATTTTCTAGATAATTTTTTTACATCAATACTATCTCTCCATTTTGCGACAGATTCTTTGTTAAATTCAATAAAGATACCTTCTCCATTAATTTCTACACCTGGAAGCCAAGATTCATTTCCTTTTCCTTTTGATAGTTTAACAATATGATTTGGCTCGTCAACATCCGGTTCTGGTGCATCCATTCGCATAAAGCCTAATAAAACCATAACTTCCCTTAGTCTGTGGACCTTTATTACTCTTGAAAAATAATTCCCTAAATATTCTGGTACAGATACTTCTTCAGCTTTAAAATATTTTACATCCTTTTGATAAGCAACATCCTTATGGTTGAGAATTGCAGCATATTCCATCTCTTTAATTTCAGTAAATTCTTTAATTTTCTCATCTCTTCGCTTTACCGCTTCATCAAATTCCTCACGTGTACACTTTTCTTTAAAGTAGTTCTCGTAAATCTTTGTGACACCCAGTTCACCAAAATCATTTCTATAATCAATAATTTGTTTATAATAATGATCAATTAACTCATTTAATGGATTAATCCATGGAGGAATTGAAATGGCACTTCTGATAACTGGAAAATACACATTTGAAGCACCACGTTGTGATGGTATTGCTAACCTTTTATTTTTGCATTTATGATTTTTATAACCAGGTCTATGTGGATGACGCCCACTACAGATTAAGCCCTCAAGGTTTTCCAATTGCAATGCGCCACTCATACTTCGTTTTGCTTTTCCGCAAGAACACTCTACATACATTTCAGCTAATGATGATGTTCTTCCTGTTGAATATAGTTTCAATTGCCCCTTACAATTAGTGTTTCCATTATGAGCCCACCAACGCCAAGGAAAGTCGTCCATATGTCCATCCTCGCATGCTGTGATAAATCTGGATGGATAAGCATCCCACCCACAATTTGGACATTTTGGGCCTTTTTCCTTGATATATTTATCTCTATCAAAATTATCCTTTATATTAAAAAGGGAATTACATTTATTATTTGAACAAATATGATAATCTGGAAATGAGATTACAGGAATATCATCATATTCTGAAGTGTCTGGTGTTTTAAAATAATGAACTCCTAAATAAGAAGCTAATCTTGCATCATATATTGTTTTCCCGGTTTTTTTCCAATAATCGATATCTAATAAAGTTACTGAATCATTTAGAGCATCCATAATGGCGCCAGGACCATATGTGGTAATCAATTGGTTAGGTCTTACATCTCCTAATTTATTCCAGTTCATATTAGATATCCTCCTCATTGTAATAATAAATTGTGGATGCTTTTTCCACTTCTCTCATAGAGTTCAATGTTGGTTTTTCTTTTGGTTTACAATATTCATGATAATAATTCAATAAACGATTATATTTATCGATATAGCGTTCAGATATATAATAAGTTAGTGGTTTATGTTCTTGGCTTAGAAGTTTCCATTCCTCAATAAATAAATCTATTTCATCATTGACATCTGAGTATGCTTTTGGTGCAACAATAGCCACTCTTTCTAAAATAACCTTTTTAACAGTTTCTATTACTTCAGGCGAAACTTCACCTATTTCATTAGCCATACTATTTTGTGCCAAGTCCTCATTCTGCAATCTTAGTAAAGCTACAATAATTGCGTGTAATACTCTATCTCTTGCTCTTGCTGAAAATGGTGTTGCAGTTGTTCCCTCTACATAACGATACATCTGTGAATGGAATCCGACAAAATTTTCATAATGGGATAAATCACGCGGTCTATATGGATTATAAATCGTAACTACTAAACCAGGAAAACTACGTCCAACACGGCTTGTAGCTTGGATATATTCTGAATTTTGCTTTGGCTGTCCTACTACTGTCATTAGGCCCAGTCTATCAACATCCATCCCAACAGCAATCATATTAGTTGCAATCACAACATCAAAGCATTCTTGCTTTGTAAGGTTCTTATTAAATCCTATAGTAAGTTGATCTAAAATTTTTGTAATATTATAAGATGGCATTCTGGATGTTATTTCTTTCCTTTTATCAATAAACCGTCTTAATTCATGGCCATATTTTTTTTGAATTCTTTCAATCCTGCTCTTTATGTCATCATCTAACAGTCTTACGGTACCGCCCAATTCACGAATGCTATTGAAGTATCCAATAAGGGTATAGTAAGGATCAATGAAATCCTCAAATTCCTTCTGTTTCGACAATTGGAAAGCTGTTTCAAGTATAATTGCATAAGTCCGTAGCAAAGTTGTTTTTACAGATTGCCCATTTCCACAGATTCCAACGTATTTTCGAAAAGGTCTTATTGTTATTGGAATTTCCTTGGTAAAATAAGAATCTCTAATGTCAAACCCACTAGGAGGAAACTGAGTAAAGTCATTCCTTCCATATAAACAACGAATTTGATCTTTAGCATTTTTTATAGTTGCAGTTGAAACTACGTATTTTGGTAATACCTTTATTCCATCTATGATAAAGGAACACATTTCCTCAATAATTTCCTCGTATCCACC
>CAZAEW010000110.1:0-9428 GCA_964484065.1 uncultured Bacillus sp. | reverse complement strand
ACACAAATTTTTAACGAACGTTAGTTCTGTTCGATAAATAAACCAACCTCACCCCGTACATAAATGCAGGGGCTTGCGGTTGGCTTTTTGGTCACGTCCTTTTGGGAGTTAAGAGAAATTATTAAAATAACCACATCATAAGTTAAATCTAAAACTGCTCAATTTAATGCATTATTTTGCGATAAAAAGTTAAATTCCTTCTTTAAATGACTACTCCATTAGTCAAATAAAAAAAAGCATTTCTGCTTATTTCAGAAATGCACCCCATTACGCAATTTTTTCTTTTTCTCCATCTTGTCGATTAATTGATTAAATAATTGATTAAAATATTCTACTTCACTAGGTAATGATATTTGTTTGGCTAAAGTGGTTCCTTTTTGAATTGATTTAGTTGCTTTATCAAATAAATTTGCTTTGATTTGAGCATCCGCGAGTGTATACCAGTAAAACCACGTATCCATTTTTGCTAGTTTATCTTTGTGAAATTTTTCAATAACAGGGTAGTATTTAGAAAATAATTTTTCATCAGGAGTTAATTTTTGACCATCCCATTTAAGAACATCCACATAACAAGTATCTGCAATAAATGGTCGCCAGACGGCTATTCCAACTCTTTTATTGTTAAGCAGTTCCATATTATGATATAGGATATTTGCTATCTTTACTAAAGAATTATTATCCCATTTAAAAATCTCAAGCTTGTTCCCTGCTGCTGCACCTTTTGTTACTCCGAACAGAAACTCTTTATTGCCATCTCCAGTAATATCTGCAAAACCCGAATACTGTAGTCCTACTCCCTTTGTTCTTATCTCCCAAATTTTTTTCCATCCCTCTTTTCCTTTTCTTAATACTATTGCTCCGAACTGTGATGGGGAAGGTTGTTTTTTTGCTCTTATTTCAAAAGTAATAATAATTTCTTTCTGTCCATCTTTGTTAAAATCATAAAATTGAACTGGCTTAGTTGATACTGGTTCTTCAGGACTTACTAATAATGAATTTGACGGTACAAATTCTTTGGTAATTTTCATTGGGTCTTCATTTAAATATTTTTCAGCGTGAGTAAAAATTGGAGAGTGATTCAAAATTATAAATGCAAGTAAGGTAAATAATATTAATTTTTTCATCAATAACCCCCTTTTCTAGCAGATGCTAGAGATTATTGTTCCCCGATATAGCCTTGTATATCAGAACCACTGTTCAACTAATCTCCGTTACTTTAAGTACAAAACTTCACAATCTCTTCTAAACCCTAACATAAATATCCAATTTTCATTAAAGTGTTTTTCAATTAAATGGCCCTAAAATTGAAAAAAGCACTTTCCTTATTATAGGAAAGCGCCCGTTTGATTAATAGGAATTGACTCCTTAATAACCCTCGATATAATAATTTTTTTATAACATATTCTTGATAATTTTGTAAAAAATAAGTGGAGATTCCAATAAAAAAGAGGTGATAAATTGACTAGTTTTGCTAAAAAACAATCTAAGTTAAATGGTAAAGTATTTTTATACCTAATGTTAATTTTTTCCTTTAGCAGTTTGAGTGTAAATGCTGCAACAAAAGAAGATGCTTTAACTGCTGTAGTGAATTTCTTAAAAGCCGAAAAAAATTGTAATACAGATATTATGATGACTCACTCCCAATATTTCCTTAAGGTAGAAAACGTGAAAGAACGTTATACAAGGTTTTGCAGTGAAAATCCACTTCAACAAGCTAAGATAACTAACCTTAGCATAGTTAACGAAGAAACGGCAATGGTATCCATTCAATCAACATACAAGGATATGGTAACTTTAAGAACCTCACCTGTAATTAAGATAGATGGACAATGGAAAATTGTAATGGGAATACCCCCTTCAGAGGTTAAGAGTAAACGGAATCAAAATCGATCCGGAAGGGAAGCAGAAGTGGAACAGCTTTTTAAGGATTATACCAACGCAATAAAAGATCACGATATTCCAAAAATGAAAACCCTTATTAGAATCTTACCTAAATCCAGTAATGAAAAAATCGAGAAACATCTAAAAGCGTTAACTCAGCAACCGATACCGGAAGTAACTACTTATGGAATAAAAATGATTTCTGACTCACTAGCAATTGCTCAAGTTGAGATGAAATATCCAAAACTCAGCTATACACAAAATTTAGTTGTTTATAACGAAAGTGGGAAATGGAAAGTGATTTTTGGACATCCTTTAACGAATTCATTTATTCCTAAAGGTGATAAATCTGTTGATATAAAATGAAAATTGTATTACCTCATTGATTTTATAGACCACCATTTTTGTTGGTGGTCTATTTTATTCTTATTAAATCTAATGCTTCGTTAGTTTGGTATCAGCTAAAGACATTGGACAACTAATTCCTATTATAAAATAGAATAAATTTTGCGCCATCTTTATTAAAGAATGGCGCCCGATCGGAATAAGCTACTGCATATTATGTTTCGAAAGACGATATTTCTCACGTAAATAACTGCAATATTTATCTTTTGGTTTTTGCTAAATAGCTCTTATTAGTATGACTTAAATCAACCATATATTGAAAAGCATATAGGAGTATCGCTCTTAAAAAATCGATTACTAAGTATTGAAGTCTGGATAAATTTATTAATGAAAAAATTTTGTATTTCTTTGCATATTTAATTCCTTTAGAAATAAATAAAATGTGAAGAATGAAATTAGTAATTAAAAAAAATCTAAATTTACCGTATGTCAATTTTAATATCCATAGGCTTGCAACAAAATAAGGACCAAAATCAAAGAAATTCATACTGTTAAATGGAGGAATTCCCCTATAAAATCGCCACCATTTTTTCTTTTCCCCGTATATATCTAATGCAATAGTGACTGTCTTTATAAAGATAGTTGCCGGCAAATATTTTTTCAGCATATTTTTACCCATAAAAGGTATAGTTAACCAAGGAAGGATTAATAAAGCTAGTAGAAAAAGTTTTCTGTTCTTCATCGTGAAACCTCCGAGATGATAATTATCTTATCAATGAATTAATTCTATTCTTTCCTACTATTAGCAAATAATCCAATTTCCCCTTATAAAAAAATCTTACGTTGAAGATGATAGCAATAAAAATCGATTAACCTAATAAAATAAAAAAGGCTTGAGAAATTCCCATGCCTTTAAAAGCTATTTCTTTAAATGATAAGGTACTGTTGTAATAACAACATCTTTATGTCGATATAACCAAAGTCGAAGTAATAGAGCTGTTTGGTTATGCAATAAGTTATGCCACCATTTTTTAGGAATAAATTGAGGTATAACAATCTGGATTTGTGATTTAAATTCTTCTTTTTCTTCAATCATTTTAATTAATCTTGAAAAAGGTTCTAAAACCGACCTATATTTGCTTTTCAAGGTTACCAGTCTGCACGGATTTCCCCATTCCTCCCATTTTGCCTCCATCCTTTTCATAGAATCATCATCAAAGCCTACATATACGGCTAATAAGTTATCCTGACTTATACCCAGAGCAAATGATAAAGTGTTATGAACTACTCGATGTACACCTGAAACAAGAACAATTGTGATAACTCTATTTCCAGTAGGTTTAAAAGATTTAAGATCAATCTTTAGCTCATTTGCAATGTTTTGATAATGATGATGAATGGCCAATGAAAAGGAAATAATAAGGGGTATAATGATTAAAACAACCCACGCACCACTTGTAAATTTGGTAACAGCAAAAATGACAGCAACAACACTTGTGACAATTGCTCCCACCGTATTAATGGCAAATTTGATTTTCCAACCCGAACCCTTTACACGCTTCCACCGTTTGATTAGGCCAAATTGGGCAACTGTAAAGGATAGGAAAACCCCGATGGCATATAACGGAATAAGGGCATTGGTTTGAGAATGGAAGGCGATAATCAATAAACTTGCAATAGCAGCCAATGCAATAATCCCGTTAGAGTAACCTAAGCGATCTCCTCTGTTCGTCAATCCACGAGGCAAAAATCCGTCAGCTGCTACGATGGCAGCTAATTGGGAAAAACCTGTAAATGTAGAATTGGCCGCAAGAATGAGCACTATAAAAGTAAACCATATGATTAATTGATAGATCAGGCCATGTCCGAAATAATACCCGGATAATTGAGATAGCATGGTATTATTAGGATTTGGGCTAATACCCTTTACATATAAATGATAAGCAAATCCCAAAAGGGTTATTGCTGTAATGATTCCTAATGCAATGTAGGATTTGATCGCATTTTTTGGACGAGGTTCTCTGAAAATAGGAACAGCATTTGAGATAGTTTCGATTCCAGTTAATGCAGAGCAAGCCGAACTAAATGCTTTTAATATAAGCAACATGGTCATTCCTTTAGGAACAGTTCCAAATGGGGGTGTGCTAGGTTGAACAAGACCATGCCTGGTCTCGTCAAAAAAACCAGTAAAAACGACAATCAACATACAGGCCATAAACCCAAAAGTTGGCCAAGCTAAAATCTTAGCAGACTCGGCCACACCCCGAAGATTCACCAGTAATAATACAAAAACACAGAGCACTGCAAGAACTGTTTGATATGGGCCAACGATAGGATAGGCCGAGGCCATAGCTTCCACCGCAGCCGAAACAGAAACAGCTACTGTTAAAATATAATCGACAAGAAGGGAACTTGACGCAATTAAAGATATCCAGCGTTGTTTAAAGTTATCCTTAGCTATGGCATAAGCTCCACCTCCACTTGGATAAGCCAAGACTCCCATGATATAAGAAAGGATCAGGACGGCCAATAATAAAATGGTAGAAATGGTAATTGGGATGATATACCACTTTGCTGCATTACCAAAGTGGGCCAGCTCCGTTATTCCCGCTTCAGGCCCGTATGCAACGGAAGAATAAAGGTCTGCAGAAAGGATAGGCAGTGCGATATACCAAATTAACTTATTGTGCTGGGCATGTAATTCTGCCGTTCTCATAGGTCTTCCAATTAATGTACGTTTAACACTATTGAAATTCGATAAAGAAAACCAAATCCCCATTAGGGCAAGTAACGCCAATAACCATTCAATTGCTTGAGCTGGATGAGTCATTGTATAAATTCCTTTCTAAAATAAAAATGAAATTGGGCTTAAAATAAGTATTTGAAATAACCTGGGTAAATATCAACAACAAACGCACTTTTAGATGATGAATGGTTTACAGAATTGGCTTTCTGTTATTTCAGAAATTAAATTTACGTTATGTTCTAAATTAACAAGGCTTATAAACTGTTTAATGTGCTCCTCTGTTTCGCAAACTCTTGTTCCTCTCTTATATCTTGATATATTTGGTCTATTTCACCTTTTTGTGATTTAATCGGGGCAAAAAATCCCGCTTTACGTAATAAAGCATAATGAATATCGTTTTCATTGTCCGCAAACCAATACCCCAAGATATACCTTGTACCGTCTACTGGTTTCCAAACTGCACCGAAGATTCTATATCTCATAGTATCCATATCAAGGTATCCACCATTTAGCCCAAAATAAGCGGGTAAAGTGGAGTCTAAACAAGCATATGTGTTTTAACTTGGTAAGAAGGTTTACTCATTTTTTATTTCTCCTCCACAAGACATTTTGAACGAGTTGTTGTAATAATTAATTTCTACATTACATACTTGATTATCCGAGTAAACCAAATGTTAGTTTCTTTGTTGTAAGGTTATGCTCAAACACCTCCATATGCAGTCTAATCTTAATAAATAGGCATAATAAAAAGACCTACTTTTCAATCAAGTTGCTTTTTTGAAAAAAACAAAAAAGCCCTTGTATTAGGCGGTCTTTAGACCTCCTTCGCTTTAGCCGACGAAGTTAGCTGACGGGTAGGATGGCGAAAGAGATTTCATCCCTTCTACTGTTGTAGAATTAACCCCAAAAAAGTGGATCCTCCGTTCCCTTTCGGGATTAGGCAATATGCAATTGATATGTGCAAGATTTTACGCCGAAGTTTGTTAGTTGTAAAGTGTAAAAAACAGCGAAAAACGATTAATTATCTTGCATGTTATAGATATAAATGCTTACATATGCATGTTGCTACACTATACTGCTTTATTAAAAGGAAACTTATTAATTAAACACTTTACGTTATTAGCTTCCATAAGACCATTCTTTCTCCAACTGCCAGTTAATTTAAGCGAAAAGCTTCACAATTTCCATGATATTTTTAACTTAAATCTCCAATATCATTAAAAACATTCCTCAACAATCTGGCCCTAAAATTGAAAAAAGCGCTGATCCATGTTCAAGGATGGCGCCCGATTATTTAAGATTGAATTATGAATTACTATTACTTTTGAGACGTTTGACCGTAACGGGTGTAACTATGAAACTCCTTTTGAAAATGATCCTGAAGATCAATAAAAAGCCACTTATAGCGGCTGTAAATGATCTTAATTCCCCAAGATACGTTTTCTATAAGCACGAATGGCAAGGAGATAGGCAACAATTGTAATTCCCAAACACCATGCGAGGGCGACCCAGATATTGCTTCCGACCGATTGATTATTGAGTAGGGCACGGATTGTGTTGACAATAGCTGTCACGGGTTGATTTTCAGCAAAAATACGTACTGGTGCAGGCATAGAGGCTGTTGGGACAAAAGCCGAGCTGACAAAGGGCAAGAAAATCAGAGGATAAGAGAAGGCTGACGCCCCGTCCACCGTCTTTGCAGAAAGCCCTGCAAGGACAGCCAACCAAGTCAATGCAAGAACAACGAATAAGAGAATTCCCACAACCGCCAGCCAATTAAGGATGCCGGCAGACGAACGAAAGCCCATCACCAAAGCAACCAGCACAATCACAACACATGAGATAGCATTAGACACTAGCGAAGTTAAAATATGCCCCCAGAGTACAGCACTTTGTGAAATCGGCATCGAGTGGAAGCGTTCAAAAATCCCCTTGGACACATCAATGAAGAGACGGTAGGCGGTGTAGGCCACCCCACTCGCAATCGACTGGAGCAAAATTCCCGGCAGCAGGTATTTTACGTAGGAAGCACTTGTTCCTGCATGCATAGCTCCACCAAAAACATAGACAAACATGAGCATAAAGGCAATCGGCATCACAGTCACCGTGATAATCGTATCAACACTGCGAAAAATATGCTTCATCGAGCGACTCGCCATGGTTGCAATATCTTGAAATAAATAATTAGTCATTGTTTGGTTTCTCCTTTCTCACCGGTCAAGTGCAAGTAGATTTCTTCGAGTGTTGGTTCTTTTTTGACGTATTCGACTTCTGCATCAGGAAGCATCGCTTTCAGCTCAGCAAGAGGAGCATTAGCGATAAGATTCCCTTTGTGAAGAATAGCGATACGATCTGCTAATGCTTCTGCTTCCTCCAAATATTGTGTTGTTAAGAAAATAGTCGCACCATTTTTATTAAGATCACGTACCAATTCCCAGACTTCAAGACGGACTTTCGGATCAAGGCCTGTGCTTGGCTCGTCAAGGAAAATTACATCAGGTTCCCCGATAAAGCTCATGGCCAAATCCAAGCGACGCTTCATCCCGCCAGAATAAGTTGAAGCCTTACGATCTGCTGCTTCTGTCAAATCAAATTTCTCCAGCATTTCTTGAGCAATACCTTTAGGCTGAGACAGATGACGGAGTTTCGCCATCATGACGAGATTTTCACGGCCGGTCAATATTTCATCAATAGCTGTAAATTGACCAGTGAGCGAAATTGATTTTCTTACTTCATTCGGATTTTTTATCACTTCAAAGCCATTGACCTTCGCTGTCCCTGCTGTCATTTTAGATAAAGTGGCAAGAATTTTGATAGTGGTTGTTTTTCCTGCACCGTTTTCACCGAGCAGGGCGAAAATTTCACCTTTTTTTATTTCAAAGTCCACACCCCTCAGGACTTCTTTATCCTTGAAAGATTTGATAAGACCTTTGACTTCAATCATATATTCAGTCATTTATCATATTCCTTTCTAACCTCTGACATGGAGCAAACTTGAACGATAATTTCGGGTATGTCGTTAGTGTCGGTGCAAGGGAAAAATTCACTTGAATTTCGCCATTAGCCACGACCAATGGTATCGTTCAACTTCTTGCGATACTTGTCTTTCCATGTTTGCTCATCTTTCACCAGGTCGTCGCAGAAAGCAGCCACGTCCTCGCCCGTGAGGTCAGTGACTTTTTTTCCTTCCGCTGCTCCTTGTTCTAAGAGGTCGAGAATGCCACCAAAGATCCGGCTGCTACTCTTCCAGTCGGAGGGACCACCACCTGCAGTCCACATATATTTTTGGATAGCTTTGTAAGCGTTGCAGTACTCACTTGGAAGTGCCTTCGCACGCGCCTCCATCGCCTTCCATTCCCGCTTGTCATCCAGACTTCCGATAATTTTTTCAAAAAAATTCATTTTACTTCTCTCCTTTTGATTTTATTAATTTTGAGTTCGTTAATTTTACTTGAGACGAAATCCCATTTTTTCCAAAAGACTTCAAGTTGCTCTTGACCTGCTGCATTGAGAGTGTAAAATTTTCTCGGCGGTCCCATGGTGGATGGCTTTTTCTCGATGTCCACCAGATTGTTTTTCTCAAGCCGCATGGTAATTGTATAAACGGTGCCTTCAACTACATCAGTGAAGCCAAGTTCTCGCAGCTGTTGCGTGATTTCATAGCCGTAAGTTTCGCCACGGCTGATGATCTCAAGCACACAACCCTCAAGCACTCCTTTTAGCATTTCCGTGATATTTTCCAAAATTTTTCCTCCATTTGTATTTTAGATATATTTTTTCAGTACTCTGTATCACAGGTATTTTGTGTTACTTATATTCAGTATTACTGATTACTAGTATATAGTAACGCTGAATAGCGTCACTTGTCAAGAATAAAAATTTCCGTCAAAAAGGCCCGTTATTACGGTCTTCATAGGTGTTTCAATCAAACTTGATAGTTCTGACTAGAGTATAATTTTTAAAAAAAAAGACCCATAAGGTCTCTTTCTAAATCTACTTGAATGAAATTTCGCAGTTACTTATGATACGGTTTACTCAGATTAATTCGAAAAAAATTAATCTCATACTAATAATGTATGTTGAAGTCTTCTTCCACAATATGGACCTTTTGTTGAAGATCACTGAATAATCAGTGTCATCTTCATTGTAGGGGGTGTTCAGTGTTCATTTTTCCTTGAAGGTGGTTATATAACTTTATGAAATATCTAATCTGGTAAATAGCCAGTCATTGGGTTGTAAATTCCTTGACATTCAACGGTCAACGGAAAAAACAATGGCACTACTGGTACATTTTGGCGGACATAATCAAGGGAAAATCCATTGATAAAAATTTAAAGGAAGAAGATGCGTTCCTTTCTGCCTTTGTCTAATGTCTCTTCCGAGACATTTCTTTTTCTTCTTTGCGTAACGGACACTGGATTTAAAATCAATAAAAATACTCGCGTGACTAGGAATT
>CAZAEW010000109.1:0-9534 GCA_964484065.1 uncultured Bacillus sp. | reverse complement strand
AAAAAAACAAAAGGCTGACCCAAAGACTAGGGTCACCCTCACAGTTAATTATCTTTTGGCCGGTTTCGGACAAAATCTTCTCCGCCCTGGCCTGTTGTAAATTCAACAAGCTCGGAGCTTACTTTGCCTTTTTTCCGGTTATTATTGCGCTGAGCGTTCTGGTTGCCAAGTTTCGTTTTTCCCACAAAACCATCTCCTTTTTCGAAGTTCAAAGATAGTATGGTTGAAATAGCTGCGGGTTATTCTACTTCCTCAGGCTGCGTTCAGGCTTCTGTTCTTCAGCAATTTGCCCTTTATAAAAAACCCTTTTTTGCAGCGGAACGTTTAATTTCCGGCAATATTGCTTTAACTCTCTTTCTTCTCTCTCCGTGACAAGCGACAAAATCGTCCCGCTTGCCCCCATTCGTCCGGTTCTGCCGGCACGGTGAACATATTGCGAAAGATCCTTCGGCAAATCAATATTAACCACATGAGTAATACCTTGAATATCCAGCCCTCTTGCCGCCACATCCGTTGCAATCAACATATTGATTTTTCCGGAACGGAATGCCCGGAGTGCCTTTTCCCGGTCCATTTTCGTTAATTCGCTGTGCAGAAGCCCGACCGACAATTCTTTAAAATTCAACTTAGCGGCGGCAATCGACACTTCACCGATAGCATTAACAAATGCCAGTGCCTTGACTCCCTCCAAACGGGCAATTTTTTCAAGCAGTTTCAGTTTATCCCTCTGTTCACAAACAAAGAAAAAATGCTCCACCTTGCCTTCTGAGATGGTTTCATCCTTTTCAATCCGGATAACCTCGGCTTCTTTAGTGAATTCTTTTGCCAGCTGCTCTGTTTCCTTTTTCAAGGTCGCAGAAAAAAGAACCACCTGTCTGTCCTGAAGAGTTGCTTTCACAATATTTTGAACCGTTCCGCGGTGCTCAGGAACAAGGAGAGTATCAGCTTCATCTAAAATGATCATTTTGACTTCATGCATTTTCACTTTTTTCGCCTTATATAATTCTAATAAACGGCCCGGTGTGGCAAAAATAATCTGAGGACGTTTCTTTAATTTTTCCAGCTGCCTTTTCACATTGGCCCCTCCGATAATCGAGGTTCCCCTGATTCCGCTTCCCTCCGACCATTTCTGAAACTCTTGATATACCTGCATGACCAGCTCCTGTGATGAAGCCAAAACAACCGCCTGCAAGGATGGTGAGCTGGAGTCGATTCGATCCAGAAGCGGAAGCAAATACGCTAATGTTTTTCCTGTGCCTGTCGGCGATTCGGCAATCACATCTTTTCCATCAAGTATTAGAGGAATCGCTGCCGTTTGAATCGAAGTCGGGGTCTCAAATCCGGATTTCCGCCATGCTTCCTGCAAAAAAGGCTCTAATTTATCCTGAAAATTTACCATTTTAACCTCCTTCATTATCGAAATGATTTAAATTTCATTCATTACCCGTCTTGATACTAACTGAAGGAAATCGAACTGTCCAGTTTAGACAAGGGAATTTATATACTGGAAAATCCAAACGCCATGATAAACGAGGACCGAACCATAGACAACGCTGCTGGCGTTCAGCAAATTTCGAATCCAGCCCTGAAGCGGCCGGAACAGCATAATTCCTATCAGCAGCAGGGGCAGCGAAATTTTCACCAAATAAAATAAGGCCCAGCTCTTTTCAATCAAAAAGTGTGCCAGAGGATTGGCTTCTCCAATTATGCCTTTGGCCATGCCGAAGTGGGTCAAAAGGCCGTCTAACAATCCTGCTGCCAGCAAAAAATAACAAGTACGCATCGCTTCCTCCCAAAATAATTTATTCCCAGTTTTCCTCGTATATCCTATGCTGATACCTGCTATTTCTTTCATACAAAAACCTCTTCCGAATAGGAAGAGGCACTGTACCTGTTTTCAACATAACTTAATTCCTAATTTACATATCTGCCGTTTTCAGGAACCGCAATTTCATCAAAATTGTCCGCAAGCCAGCGCAAGCTTTTCTCCAGCTCGGCACCGCTCATTGGCTGCCCGTGGCCCGTTATCGCCGTTTCAGGATGCAGTGCTTCAAGCTTCTTTACCGACTCACGCGCAGACCGCCAATCGGTTGTATAATACTTGGGAGGTCCGCTGATTTCCCGCTGCTGGGTGATTACTTTGTACAATGACTCTTGTTTTACAGTAACAAATGCATCCCCCGCAATGAGAGTCCGGTCCTGCTCACGAAATAATGAAATATGCCCGGGAGTATGACCCGGGGTGTGAATCCATTTCCATTCCGGCATACCTGGAACGGTTCCATCGGAAGGAAGACAGCTAATATGCCCGCTTATGTTGATTCCATGGTTTGGGAACATGGGCGACATTTTCGCAACAAGCCCTCCTGCAGAATCCGGGTCGCCCGGCGGATAATCTTTTTTTCCTGTCAGGTATGGGAGTTCTAACTCATGGGCATAAACTGGTACATCCCATTGATCGAGCAGCACTGCCAATGACCCGACATGGTCAAAGTGGCCATGAGTTAAGATAATCGCCTTTGGACAGCTCTGTTTGCCAAACCTGTCCTCTGCCACTTCCAATATCTCCTCGGCAGATTTTGGCATGCCCGCATCAATCAGAACAAATTCGGCAGATTCAGAAGGATTCCCAATTAGAAATAAATTGACGACTTTGTTTGTGTAGCAATAAATATCCGGCAGTACTGAAAGCCCAACACCGCTGCCGACCGAAGTCACAGGTAAAAAGGACTCCTGAAATGCATTATCTTCTATTTGCAAAAAAATCCCCCCTCAATTTTCTTTTATATTATGAATCGAGGAGGAATTTTCTATTATTAATCAAACATTCGATTTGTCAGTTTATGAAGGGAAAGCTGAATTTCTTCCCTGTTGATCATTTTTTCATTAAAAAAGACGTTAAGTTTTGCGCTGGCAGGCAAAATTTCCACCTTGCGAATGCCCGTCACTTTTTTCAATCCCTTTTTCATTTTCCCAATACAGCTCTTACAAGCCATCTCCGCCACTGCAATTTCTATGCTGCTCATTATACTTCACCCCGCTGTCAGTTTTTGGGCAAACTTCCTTCCAAATTGCCGGCACCCTTCTATTTCCGCTTCTGTCGGTGCCAAGTCGATTTTAAGACCATCAGAATCCGTTTCCGCCCCTACTTCCGATAATTTTTCTATTAACAGGTCAACCGCCTGACCCCTATGCTCATAAGAAGAATCGCAGGATCCAAACGCCCCTGCTGTCATTCCTGCTAAATCAACAGCGTCCATTTCTTCATAAAAATCAAGGAACTCATCGGGTAGATCGCCGTCCCCCCATGTGTAAGCGCCCAGCAGTACACCATTATAATTTAAAAGATCCGCGGGCTCTGCTGTCAAAATGTCTTTCAATTCAACCCTAACCCCGGTTTCACGAATGCCTTCACTAATATATTGAGCCATTTCTTCCGTATTTCCGGTCATGCTTGCATAAACGATTAAACAGTTTGCAGCCATTTGAATCACCCCTTTGTCTGCTATTTTAGGGCAAATGGTGAAAAATAAAATTGATGTAAATCAAGGAATTTGATAAAAATCACAACATGTTGGCTTCCCCAGAGTTAAACTTTTTTTATTATAATGATGGCGAAAGGAAGATAGATGATGAGCTGTGAACATTCCTGCACCCATGAAACAGCTTGCCTTACGTCCGTTCCGGTATTTAAAGGGATGGATTCAGAAGATCTTGACACACTCAAAAAAGTAACAAGGAGCAGGAGCTTCCCGAAAGGAACGTTTATTTTTCGCGAAGGGGAAACATCGGATGCTCTGTGTGTTGTTAACACGGGTTTCATTAAATTAACCAAAATCAATGCGGATGGAAAAGAGCAGATCGTCCGCCTGCTCTTTCCCGGAGATTTCTTTGGGTTATTTTCCTTGCTAAAAAGTGAAAAGCATTATGCAAATGCGGAAGCGCTTGGGGATACCGTCATCTGCTTTATTGAAAAAAAGGATTTTCTGCAGACAATGGAAAAAAATGCGGACATGGCGCTGCGATTTTTGCTGGCATTAAACGATAAGCTGTATGAAGCGGATGAATCGGTGGTTTTTCTTGGGCTGATGGATGTGGAAAAAAGGCTGGCAAGAGCTCTGCTGCTTTTTCATGAAAAATTGCATACAGAGGATGGGCGCTTTACCCTGCCGATTACGAAAAAGGATCTTGGCGGCTTAATTGGAACGACCCCTGAATCAATTAGCAGAAAGCTGCAATCATTTACGTCACAAAAAATCATTACCATAGAAGGACAGCGTCACATCCACATACTTGAACCGGACCGCCTAAAACAGCTTGCCGGATCAGAGGCAGGTTATTAATAATCCTCTCAATCCTCTCCTTTATGGAGCAGCAAAAAAAATTCCCGCTCGGACCTTTGTCCTTGCGGGAACTTCTGTTAGCGCATTTCATCCAGTTTTACTGCCATCAGCCGAAAATGCCCCGGCTCAAGCTCATTCACAATGACATTCATGCCGATCGCCTGAAAGCCGGCGATTAACGGTTCGCCGCGATGCGGCAAATGGATTTCAAAAATCGTTCCGATCGGGGCTGACTTTACAAAATCAAGAATTTCTTTCCGTGGATGCTCTCCATTTTTAATTCGTTCACGAAGGTCAATGACCGCTTTTTTCTCTTCAATTTGATAGCTGCTCATTCTGCTCCGGCTCCTTTGATGTGTGATTCTAAGTTAATTTTAACGTTTATGATGAATGGATTCCTTGATCTAAATCAAGCTTAATGAAATGGAACTATGAAAGTATTGTGAACAATATCTGCTAACTAAATACTAGCCAAAACCAAAGTTTGAAGGCCTTTTAGATTCCTATCGATTGCTTGATTTCTTTTATCTGTTCAATATGCCGCTGTTCATGCAAATAAATGAATTCGATCCACTGCGCCAAAGAAAGCTCGCCAAAAACAGGGTGCTTTGCTGATTTTTCCGCTAATTTGGACTCGTCTTCTACGGTATTTAACAAATCGAGTAATTTTGTTCGTGAATGATTTAACAAATCGACAACTTGCTGAACTTCCATTGGCTCTGAATTTGGTTCGACTATTTCCGGAGCCGATCTCTTTTTCGTCCGATCCAAGATCAGGCTGATGTTTTTTCTCTCTGCCCTATCATTATCACTTTTTTGCAGTCCATTCCCAATTACTTTTGTAAAAATATTTTCGGTTAAAACTAAGTGATGGCAAACCTGAGCAATACTCCATTTGCTGGGGTCATATTTTTTGTTGAATTCTTGATTGCTTAACAACTCAATTTCATTCACAAGCCGATTTCTTGTCTCCGACAATACGTCATAACTTACTGTACTCATGAAATTCCCCCTCATATGGTTGAAATAAGGAATGATCACCAAGTAAATAATGGCTTAATGGCATATTACCATTTATTTACATATCGTGAAATTGATTTTATCCAACAAATTTCTCAGCCATTATTCAAGAATCATCAAAAAGCTGCCTTTTCAAATTCTTTCATTTGCTCCTCCGACCCAAATACGATAATCAGGTCCTTTGCTTGTATTTGCTCATCCGCACTTGGATTGCTAATCACAGTGTTTTTACGCTTAATGGCAACAATACTGACTCCATATAATTCTCTTATTTTCGATTCTTTTAATGATGTATTGACTAAAGGAGACCTTTCTGAAATTTCTATTTCCTCTATGCTATAGGTAACATCATCATTATGTAAAAGAGTGTCGACGTATTCCACACTATGCGGTTTCAGAACGGACATGGCCATCCGTTTCCCGCCAATATTAGACGTATTAATGACTTTATCTACTCCGGCCTGATAAAGAATTTTTTCGGAGTGGTCATTTTCTGCCCTTGAAATCGTTTGAATACGAGAATTTATGCTTTTGGCCGTCAGGGTAATGAATAAGTTATCCGAGTCTTCAGGTAAAGTGAGAATGATCGAGTCCGCTTTTTCGATGCCAGCCTCTATCAAGGTTTGCTCTTCTTTTGCATTGCCGGAAACGTACAAAATATGATCAGGTATGGAATCAATCACCTCTTCGTTTTTTTCGATAATGACAAAAGGGATCTTTTCCGATTGTAATTGGGAGACCACTTGCCTGCCCACTCTGCCATACCCGCAAATAATAATATGATTTCGCAACTTACTTATATTCTTATCCATCATCCTTTTTTTCACCTCTCTCGCTAAATTACCGTTGATTATGGAACCGGCAAACTGGGCTAATATATAGGTTACGACTCCAATCGCAACCGGTATGATGATAAGCGTGAAAATTTTCCCCTGCAGAGTAACAGGTTTAATGTCTCCGTACCCAATCGTAAGGATCGAAACAGCCGCCAGCCAGACCGAATCAAAAAAATTTAATTTTTCCGTCCACATATATCCGAATGTACCTGTAATAATCGTGATTAGTAAAAGCATGGCTGCAATTACCAATTTTCGTATATACATTTAAGTTCCTCCACACTGCTATCTTAAACTCTCATATTAAATGTAAAGGTTTCGTTTCAAGTTCTCAATACTATCATTCCAATTTTCTAATTGTTCACACAACTAGTGCCAGGGTGATTAACAGATAAATTTCATTGATATTTTTGTGACCCTGCAGTTCATTTATGCTATTTAAAAATAATTGTTCTATAATTTATGTTATAAAAAGTGGTTTATCGGACTTTATGAAAAAGAATCATTTACTCTTACAGAGTTGAGAAAAGAGATGTCTCTAATGTTCAATGGCGGTTCTGAAAAAGACGAAGTGATTTTAAGTCAAGAATTTGATCGGCAGCTAAAAAATCATGTTGGAAAAGATTCCGTTGTAAACTTTGATAAGATCCTCTCCGTTGTTGGCAATGAATCACTAACGTTAGTAACGGATATCAATGGTGTAATTGTATTTGTAAATGAAAAATGCAGCGCCTTGCTTGGATACAAACCAAACGAATTGATTGGGAAACAGGCAAGCATTTTTAGGACAGGTTTACATTCAAAAGAATTTTACCTCGATCTTTGGGAAACCATTCTAGCTGGAAAACGCTGGAACGGAGAGATATCTGCAAAAATGAAAAATGGTTCTGTTAAATGGTTCTTGATGGACATCATTCCTTTATTGAATGACTTTCATCAGCCTGATTATTTTCTATCCATTAGGACTGACATTACCCATTTTAAAGAAATAGAAAAACAAGCCCTTATAAAGGATAAAGAATTTCAATCATTCAGCGGAATCCTGACAAACTCAGCATTAGGTGTAATTAATCAAAACGGGAAAATTTTAGCTCTTAGCCCGGCGGTTAGAGAGATTTTAGGATATAAGGTATCTGAGCGGATCGGAGCAAGTATCTATGATCATATTGATCCTGATGATCTTTCTGATTTTAAAATGTCGATTGAAGGCCTAAAAAAAGTCCCGGGCAGCAAAATCACAAAAGAAATAAACATGAAAAGCAAAAGCGGTTCCAAGTTGACAATAGAAATGACGTTAAAAAATTATTTACACGATCCGATCTTAAAGTCGATTATCTTTACTTATCATGACATAACGGAACAAAAAAGGCTGCATGAAGAACTAATAAATGCGGCCACCTATGATATATTAACAAAACTTCCAAACTATCATGTTTTTGAATGCAGTTTAGATAAAGAGATTGAAAATGCAAACGAAAATAATACTTCTTTTGCTGTTGTTCAATTAGGTTTAGATAACTTTAAATATATCAAAAGTGCCTTTGGGCATTCCGGTGGAGATCAGCTTTTAAGGGATTTTTCAAAAAGAGTCCGACATTATCTTGCTGAAAACACAACGATGTTTCGCATGGCCGGGGATATCTTTCTTCTTTTAATAAAAGACGCTGTTGATGAAGAAATAGTATCAGAAACCCTAAATCAATTACGATCTCTAATAAACAAAGTTCCTTTTCATATTCAACAAAGCGATGCGTATGTTTCTGTTAGTATGGGTGTCAGTATTTTTCCTTACACAGGAGAAAATAAGGAAGAATTGACAAAGAATGCTGAAATAGCCATGTTTCGTGCAAAAAGTTTAGGAAAAAATCAAATTCAATTTTTTTCACCCACTATGGATGCATACAGTTACAAACAATATGTTTTAAGAAATGATTTAAAAAATGCTTTACTGCAAAACGAATTTTCCGTTTATTATCAGCCCAGAGTTAATCCTTTTACAGAAGAAATCGTATCCGCAGAAGCATTGATACGTTGGGAGCACCCGAAATGGGGGCTGGTATTACCGGATGAGTTCATCTCCATGGCAGAGGACTCTGGCTTAATTCTGCAAATTGGTGAATGGATCATCAGGCAAGTCAGTGCAAAATTAGTGGAGTGGGAAAAAGAACATGTAAATATCAAAAAAGTTTCCATCAACGTTTCGGCTTTACAGGTACTTCAGCCGAACTTTGTGGATATGGTTTCGTCCATTTTGAATGATATAAAAATAAATTCAAAATGGATTGAACTAGAAATAACAGAAAGTACAGTCCTTGATAAAGAAGAAGAAGTTTTAAATACATTAAATCAAATAAAAAATTTAGGAATTACCATCGCACTTGATGACTTTGGAACCGGCTATTCATCGCTTAATTATTTAAAAAAGTTCCCGTATGAAATCGTTAAGATCGATAAAAGCTTAATAGATGAAATACACAAGGATCCCTACAATTACGAAATAATTGCTTCAATAATTACTCTTTGCCATAAATTAAAGAGAGCTGTTGTGGCAGAAGGAGTCGAAACGACGGAACAGCTGGCCATTTTGAAACAATTGCACTGCGATGAAATTCAGGGATATTTATATAGTAAACCGGTTGATGAACAGCAATTTAAAAAGCTATTAAAACGGGGAGTAAATCTCAAGCAAGAGAAATCATCTATCAAACGGAACATAAATAGAAGGAAATATTTTCGGATTCAATTAGAAAAACCTTTAACTGCCGATATGACAATCGGAAGAATCGGCAGCAGAAATGTCCATCTTGGCAATACGGAGGTCATTGTAAAAAACATTGGTCCAGGCGGTCTATGCTTTTACTCTCCATTAAAATTGCCTGTCAGCAATGAGATACTCCTGAAATTCGCACTAAAAATATTATCTGAAGAAATAAAATTAAATGGTAACGTTGTATGGTATAAGGAAACAAACAGCAAATACTTTCAGTATGGGATACAGTTTATCCTCGACAATACGGAGCAAGAAAATCTAATAAGGGTTTTAAATAATCTTCAAATAAAGCTAAAGAAAAATTCTTTGTTCTCTTAAGAGGACTATTTTTAAACACTCAAAAAAGTGTTTTCATTAACCCATTTATGCTTTTTTGTGCACAAAAAACATACATGAGTATCAACTCCCAAACCATGTATGGAAATAAAACAAATATGAGCAATACGCTAACATAATAAAGGCGGTGCGAGCGAAGCAAAATATCACTACTACAGAATCGATAAATGTATATTTTACCTTTCACTTGGATAAAATGAATCACTTTTGCGCAGCTCCGCCCCTTTTC
>CAZAEW010000108.1:0-9622 GCA_964484065.1 uncultured Bacillus sp. | reverse complement strand
TTTTTTTGCAAAAATAAATTTTCTCTGATTAACTCGTAGCCTCTATGGATATCAGGGTTTTAGCAGCATAAAAAGAGTCTTTTAGTTATGAAATATAGTGAAAAAAGCAAGCGAGGATCCCTTCCTTCTTAGGATACACGTTACTTAGGTATATTCACGTTCACAAAATGTACTTTAAAATGTAAAAACTTCCTCTTCATCAAATACCTATATGGGTATAAAATTAACATGCTTATCTCCTATAGAAACTTCAATATAATGTTTTATTAACTGAAAGGTGTTGGATTGTCATGTGGAAAAATATCACAATTATTATTTTGTTACTAGCAATGGTCGTTTGGGGTGTCTATGATTATGGAACAAAGAAACAAAAAACTCAAAAAGCGATTGCACAGACGGCTGTTGAGCAGACAAATACTACTTCCTCAAAAAGTGAAGGCGGTTTAGAAATCGGAAATTCTGCACCCGACTTCACTTTGCAAACAATTGATGGAAAATCATTCAAACTTTCTGATTTACGAGGCAAAAAGGTACTATTAAATTTCTTTGCCACATGGTGTCCGCCTTGCAATGGAGAGATGCCTGACTTAGAAACTTTTTATAGAGATAATAAGAATAACGATATAACAGTGTTAGCTGTTAACTTAACTACATCAGAACAAAACACTAAAAACATTTCAAATTTTATTTCAAAATACAGATTGACATTTCCTGTGGTACTGGATAAACAAGGCGATATTTCTAATGTATTTCAGGTGATTAATATTCCAACTAGTTATTTTATTGATACAAAGGGTGTTATTCAAGAAAAAATGGTTGGAGGAATGAATAAGGATACAATGTACAATTTAATTTCAAAGCTAAATTAAATTTTTCCGAAAAACATGATAACAATGTCCAATATCGTGACATCTGTTATCATGTTTTTTTGCATTTTACCCGAGCTTAGCTTTTTTGGGTATTGGATAAAACGTACTGGGAAAATTCTATCCGATATGAAAATTGGTTTTCCCCTGTGTCTCTACCTTTTGTTTCAGCATTTAAAAAAAATGGGCTAGATCCCTTTCTCCCAGTTTTTTTCTTCAAATGAAACAAACTCTCCCTTTCTTTTAAAATTCCTCACCATCATACATAGTTGAATCTTCCGTTTCTTGTTGATAAAGTTTTCTTGCTTGTTGCCTGTCTTACACTTGAAGTTTGTTTAGAATATTTGAGATATGATTGGCGACTGTTTTTGTGCTTAAGTGCAGCTGAGCTCCAATTTGAGCGTTAGTCAATCCTTCTGCAATTAACTCTAATACCTCCATTTCACGACTTGTTAACTCACTAAGTGCAGAATTTTGGAGTTCTTTTTTCCCCGGTATAGTAAAAAAATGCATCATTCTTGATGCAATATCAGAGCTAAAAACGGCACCACCGTTTCCTACCATACGAATAGCTTGCAATAGCTCCATTTCCCCTGCATCCTTTAAAACATACCCTCTTGCTCCCATTTGCATGGCAGTAAATACCGATTTATCATTTTTCAACATCGTAACAATTAATATCTTGATATCCTGCTGTTTTTCCTTAATGATTCTGGTTGCTTCGATTCCGTTCATTCCTGGCATGCGAATATCCATGACAATCACATCCGGCATAAGTTCTGCTGCCATTTTTATTACCTCTTCACCAGATGAGGCTTCCCCTGCCACTTCTAAATCATCAGTGGTCTCTATTAAATTACGTACACCGTTACGAAATAATGGATGATCGTCTGCCAACAAAATCCTCATGCTAATCCCCCCTGTTAAGATATCGGAAGCCAAGCTTTCACTCGCGTTCCACCTGTCTCTATTTTTTCAAAATCACACCCGCCGCCCAGTTCGCCTGTTCGCTCTCGAATGGAATTTAACCCGATTCCTCCATTGTCAGACGGTTTAATATAGGGTGGAAGCCCTAGACCATCATCGGTTACTTCAATAATTAATGATCCTCCTGAATTGGGGTTTATATTGATTACACACTGAGAAGCCTTTGCGTGCTTCACCACATTAACAACAGCTTCTGTTATGATTCTATATGACGCTACCTCAACCGCTGCCGGCAATTCTGGAAGCTGTTCGGGAGCATTTAGCTTAATTTGCAATGAATGGCCGCGAGGGGAAGCTGCCTTTTCCTCTTGTGCCGCTGTTTTCTGGATATCTTCGATTCTTGCTCGGATGGCGCCTATTAAGCCGAACTCATCCAGTGTTGGAGGACGCAAATCATGAACCATTGTACGAATCTCATCTACAGTTTTCCTAATGACAGTTCGCAAATCGCTCAGGAGCTTGATCGCAAGGTCAGGACTTTTTTTGATGTACTGCTCGGCCGCCGCCACATTAAAGGACAGTGATAAAAGCCGTGGCGCTAGATCATCATGCAGATTTCTCCTAATTTGAAGACGCTCCTCTTCACGGGCGAGAACCAGTTTCTCCCGTGACTCCTGTAAATCATGAGCTAACAACTGCATTCCCCAAGTCATTTTTATATTCTGGACAATCGGTCCCGCCTGTTGGATTAGAACATCCAGCAGTCTCCTATCCTCTGAACTGAAAGCTTCATCAGGCGACCTACTGGAGACAATCAGCCTGCCAAGGTCCTCACCGCCATGAATAATCGAAAAAAAATGTTCATCAAAAACCGCCTTCCCAGTGACAGCAGCCAATTTTTCCACATCGTTTACTCGGATTGAAATACCTACGTAAGGCAGTCTAAGAGCATCTTTGATTGTCCCCGCCACTACCCTGAGTACCTCCTCAGGGGCTAAGGACTTTACAAGATAATTCCCAAGTTCTTTTAATACTGCATAAGGGTCATCGTGCCGGCCTTTCATGACCCGGTTGACAATCCGCTGCAGCCTTTCTTTTATAGGGGAAAAAAGTATGGCTACAATGGTTGTCGCAAACAGGGAAATAATAAAATTTCCTTTTGTTTTAAAAAGACTGCTTAGATATAAAACTAGAATGGAATACAGAAAAATGATGGATAATGATAGAATTCCGTAAAGGATCGTTCGGTTTACCAAAGGATCAATGTCCCATAAGCGATGCCTAAGAATGGCCAAAGTTAGTGTTAGAGGGATAATCGATACTGCCGAATAAAGAAAAGCACTTAAATAAATATAAGACTTCGGATTGTCACCAAACACGGGATAAACAAAGAAGCCACTGATGATGATGGAGCTGAGGAATGAAATCGTCACACCATATACCACCCATTTCGTTTGCTGCCGCTCGATGGATGTCGATATTTTTCGATAACGAAAAATTTGAGAGTAGATCGTCACGATAATCATGGTTAGGTAATAGATCAGTCTTCCATTATTGGACCAATTTAAAAGATCAAACATGGAGCCTGGAGGTATGACACTTGCCAACTGGATGAGCGAGAACGGAACAAAGACAAAAATCGTCCAGCTCGGTATCATCCTCCCATTAGGAAAGAGCAGTAAAAATAAAAACAAGGCGATCCTGCCTATCCCAGCTATACCCCTGGGAACTTGAGACCAAAACCCATTAGATCCAAGATAAACCAGTGAAGTAAAGGTAGTTCCATAGGATACGAGCGCGATAACAGCAAGAAGTCCTATCTTATCCCTTCTGTTTTTTATAAAAACAATCACTCCTGCAAGGTAAAAAAGAAAGGCAAAGATTGATTCAATACTAACAAACCAAAAGGAATAGGTTTCAGGTGTCAATCCATATTTTCTTAATGTCTCTATAGTCGTTGGCGGTGCAGGAGCAAGGGATCCGCATGACTGAAGGATGCACTTGGAGGTAAGGATATGATAGTAATTTGAGATGCAATTAAGATAGAAGCAAATAGTTATAAGGCTAAATAAAAAAACAAGTACCTGTAAAAAACGCAATTGTGCTGGATTATTGTTTCGTAAAGGATTTTTTTCAGTTATTGTTCTAAGTCCAGGCATACCCCAACCTCCCCAATCGCTATTAGGAAAATTATAACAACTGCAATCTCTGTATGTATACTCCCTTCGTTCAACATTTTTCCCACAACAAACTTTCACTCCTCCCAAATCTTCCTATAAAAATTTCCCGATTCTTTTAGGTAAGGGCTGCTCTCGTGGGCAGGAATATTCGTTTGATACGATGAGGTTGTAAATAAAAACAAGTAAAAAAGGGAGATGGAAATGATGACAGATGAAAAATCAATCAAATGGCTTGGGTTGATTTGTATTTTGGCAGGAATTGCAAGAATGGGAATGACACCTGCTGGTCTAATCTATGGCGGGGACAGCAAGCAGGAAATTACCTTTGCCTTGATTGCAAGTATTCTAATGGGGATTAGTTCAATGAATCTTTATTTATCACAATCTCAGCAAACCGGGGTATTCGGTTTTGTTGCGACCTTGTTGCTCTCCATTGGAAATATCATCTTGGCTGGCGGTTTTTACGGTTATTTCGCCTATGGCAGTTTGCCAAAGCCCGGAACCTTCGTAAACATAATTGAATCCCTAACTTATCCAGGATTATTGTTGGGAACGATTATTCTGATGATTGTCACCTTCCGCGCAAAACGATTTCCTCGCTGGTATATTGTGTTCTTTATTCTGATGCTTCTTTCCCTCGGAATCCCTTTCCTTGGTAACTGGTTTGCCTTCTTCTGGGGATTAACTTACGCAGCAATGGGGTATACGATTTTTACCGAAAAATATAAATCGATGAAGGATAAAGCTAATGATCTTACATTACAAAGAAAGGACAACATTGAAAAAATTTAAATTGCAAAAGCCCTAACTCTTGGAGAACTAGGGCTTTTGAACTTACGTGCAGGTCTAATGATGTTTTGAAGCTAGCAGTTGCTCTATTTGCAGGGCCAGCCATTTTATAGTTTCAGTAACAACTAATGTAAAAGAAAAGCATGAATACAACATTTTTCAGTAAAAAAAACGGAGAGCAGGACAAGTATGCAATCAAAGTGTTCAGTGATTTAATATCATGTACTAAAACTTTTAGGATGTGAACAACTTTGGTTACAATCAATCGCGGACAGGTGGTTGGAGTTTCATATAGGGCTGAATCAGGAGTTTCTTGCAGAGGAGCGTATTGTGTTCATAATGGAAGGTTGGTTGGTGGGATCCTGAGCATAACTGCAAATACCATCCGTGTATCAACAAGAGTGAATACCGATACTTTGAAAAAATATCGCGGCATTATCCTTAGCCACTTGGCGGTAAACCAATCGGGAGTGGTAACACAACAATTTTTGTATTTTTCAAGGGCTCAAATGCGACGTATGAGAGTGACCCCATACGTTCAATATGGGCTTTCCAATTGCCAAAGGGCTAACCGTTATGATATTCCCAATATTATTTTCCCTGGGGAGGGTGTCGGCATCAGGTATTTTGATACTGCAACCGGACGATGGAATGTTGGAAACGGCAGGTACCTGTACTGGCACGGGCAAACTAACCACTGTAATTTGGATGAGCGCCCGGGAAGCACTAATTTACAGTATTTAAGACGGGTATATTACTCTCATTTTGTATTGGTGGACAATCAAGGTAACATTGGTTCGGGATTGGCAAATCTCGGCCCGGCCAATGGACAGACCAATATTAGAGTTTATAAATTACAGATCCCTAGAAATGGAGACTCTATTCGGCTAAGGCGGTCATTCAGGCGGGTATATACCCCTAGAAGCGCAGCATTTTTCCGAACCAGAACCATTATTTATGTGCAGGGAAGCTGAGTTTTCCCCATCATTCTCATATTCAATGGGGCAGTTACATCGACAAGTGTAACGGATCCATACAAAAAAAAGGGGTGCCCCAAAGTAAAATTATTAGGACATCCTCTTTTTCGCTGCCATCGTAAATCCACCAGAAAAAGAAACTTAACGGCGATCTTGTTCCCGTGGTTCTCGTTCTCCTGAAATTTTCGGGCCCCCCTTTGGTCCTATTTCCGCCATATGTTGTCTGTTCCGGCTAACAGCAAGTCCTCCTTTTCGTGCTACTTCTTTTCGTTCATGTGGAAGTGGTGGCATAAGTTTTCACCTCTCTTTCAGCTATGTTGTAATATCATATTCAAAATAAAGGGACTTGCTTGGTCTGAGTTGGTAACTCTATTAACTAATGACACCTATTTTTTATCTATCATTTAGTAATAGTACATGTTCTATTTTTAATGTCTTTAAGTCAATTGTTAACCTTCGTTTCTATATATATGGTAGGTGTTTTTCCCTTGTTGTTTAGCTTTATACATCGCTGCATCGGCTTTTCTTATTAGTGTTTTAGGATCGCTTCCATGTTCAGGGAAAAAGGAAATCCCCAAACTTCCTGAAGTGGAAATTTGATTTTCTTGAATGTAAAAGGGCTTATTAACCTCCTGGATAATTTGTTCTGCAATTTTAATTACTGAAGGTTTATCTGTATTCCCGAATAAAATCATGAATTCATCTCCAGCAATACGTGCAACTGTATCCTCTTGACGGATACAATTTGCTATACGTTTCGCCATTTCAATTAATAAACAATCCCCTGCTTCATGGCCAAAACAATCGTTAATCCTCTTAAATTCATCCAAATCTAAAAACAACACCGCAGAGGTTTGACTGTCCTTAACGTCTTCTTCTATTAATTTTCTAAGACTGTTCTCAAAAAATCTTCTATTGGCAACTCCTGTTAACGGATCACGAAATACTAACTCATTCAGTAATTTTTCATTTCTTTTTCGTTCGGAAATATCTAAAATGGATCCCATTAAAATGGGTTCACCATTTCTTATATCTATCGTTCCAAAAATTTCAATATCCATGATACTTTTATCTTTTCTTATGGCTCTTAACTGCAATGTTGTATCCTTTTCCCCATTGAGCCTCTTTTTAATAGACTCCATTAAAATAGGTAGGTCTTCATCCACGATTAGTTTATGAAAACTATGCCCAATAATTTCATCTCTCTTGTAACCTGTCTTTTCCAAGAATCGGCGATTAACGTATCTAAATTTCCCGTTATAATATGTATAAATACCAACCAATGAATGCTCAGCTAAAACTCGGAACCTTCGTTCCGCTTCCACGGTATGACTTCTTTGTTTCCAAACGATAAAGGTAAAAGGTGTCATAATTAAAAACACTGCAATAATGGTAATAGCTTCTTCAGCTCCATTTAAAGGGATCTTCCAAACCCAATGAATAATAACTTGTAAAATAACAACCTCCGAAACCTTTAGCATTATTAAGCCCAATAATATGAAAAAGATTTTATACGACCACATGAAATTACTTTTTCTCCTAAAATCCATTTAAATTCTCTCCAATAAATACAATCTTAAAAAGAAATTAATAAACATTGCTTAAAAAATCAGTACAATTCCTCACATTTAATACAGAGTTACATGAATGCTATGATAATATTTTATAATTCCAAAAAAATTTTTGATTGTATATTTATGGATAGTATGTGAACAGACGGCCGTATATCAGGTGTGATCTTAGCTTTTTTCTTAAAAAATTCCATTATTAAGTTGGCAGCTGTGTCCATTAAGTTTATCTCGAATTTTTTCTACCTTTTACTTTTGATTAATTTGCAGTTAAGACACCTAGGTGAAATTTGGGTAAACCCAGAATTGATAAGGGATTGGGCGTGGATAATAACTAATGAAACTATTGAATATTATTGACTTTGTATTGGATAATTATTGAGCAAAAAATGAAAAAAATACTGGGTTCCTTTCAAAAAACTCGAGAAAATGTCGGTGCAGGCCTAGAAGCGGTTGCTAAGAAATGTTTATTTGGGGGTTATATCTTTAAAATGATTTACAAGATACTCTCCACATGAGTTGAGTGGTGTTCGCAGAATGGGAGAAATGTAGCAGTGTTTACCTAACCATTCATTTTTGATTTTAAAATAGCGTCACGAAAGTATAATTAGGGAGCCTAACAGAGCCAAATAAAAATCACTGTCCGGAATTTCCGGCCAGTGATTTTTCTACACTTTAGGTATTTTTATATCGAACCTGATATTTTGCTTGAAACTCTAATCAATGATGTTAAATTTCCACAAATCATTTGATTTTTTTCGTTAATTTTTCAAAAACTGATTCAATTCTTCCACATTTGGATAAGAAGTTTGAGTTCCTTGTTTGGTAACACTTAGTGCAGCAAAAGCGGTTGCCATTTTGATGGCTTGCAGGACATCGCCATTTTGCACAAAAAAGTGAGCAAAACATCCAATGAAAGCATCCCCTGCTCCAGTTGTGTCGATAGCATTAACCTTAAATGAATCAATCGTATAGACCTTTTCCTTCATTACCCACATAACCCCGCGGCTGCCCATTGTGACAATCACATTTTTTACCCCTTTATCAATTAAAGTGGTTGCAGCCGCACGTATCTGCTCTTTACTCTCAACAGGTAAGCCTGTTAACAGCTCTAATTCGCTTTCATTTGGGATAAAATAATCACATTTACAAACATAATTAAAGTCCAATTCCTTTGATGCCGGCGCTGGATTCAAAATAACAGGAATACCGTGTTCATTACCGAACTCGATTGCACGATAAATTGTTTGCAGAGGGATTTCAAGCTGCAGAACAATTAATGAACATTGCATTAGCTTCTCAGCTGCACGGTCAACATCTTCAGGCAACAGGTATTGATTCGCCCCCTTAATAATAAGGATACGGTTTTTTGAGTCCCGGTCTACAAATATCGGTGCGACTCCACTTGATGTTCCAGGAACCTTATTTGTAAACTCCGTGTCAATCCCATAGCTTTTGAGATTTTCAATCGTATTGTCTGCAAAAAGATCATCGCCTACCTTGGTGACCATCATGACTTTGGAGCCCATCTTGGCAGCAGCCACTGCCTGGTTTGCCCCTTTGCCGCCACAGCCAATTTTGAAGTCTGGTGCTTCCAAAGTTTCGCCTTCTTTTGGCATTTTATCAATATAGGAAATGAGATCTACCATATTTGATCCAATAACTGCGATATCCATATCTTTCCCTCCCTATTTCTTGCCTGTTACGACCGTAAATGATTTTTCTTCCTCAGCGCCAAGCTTAACTAACGTGCCAGACTTTTCAGCAGCAAGAAAACCTTCAGGGCGGCAAGTAGCTGGTAAAACAAACGCTCCTACCTGCTGATCGCTATTATATAAAATCCAGCGTGTGGCATACTTTAATTCCTTTGTTGAAAATTTGGTAAAGAACGTATAACCGTTTGGAGAAACCATTTCAAATTCTGCGTCTTGCTGATACTGATCCAACTCATCACCAAAAAACACAATCTCAGGATCGTACATTTCAGGCTGGTTTAAAACAGAAAGTGTTTCCTCACCTGAGAGCAGCTTTTGATTATAATTCAGCCATTTTTCTGTTGGTTTCACATGAGCTGGAACAGATTCTCTAAGTCTGAAGGCATCAGATGGAACGTTCTGCTTCATTTCCGCATCTTCTAAATAAGCATAGTTTGTATGGCACATATACTGAAGCGGCATCTCTGCTCCTGAGAGATTTTTCACCGTCATGTTGATCTCAATATAGGTTTCATCATTAAACATTTTGACACTCGGGCGGGCTATATAATGGTGGCCAAAGCCTTTTACATACTCCGTTTCACCACAGATCTTAACACC
>CAZAEW010000107.1:0-9790 GCA_964484065.1 uncultured Bacillus sp. | reverse complement strand
AAGAAGAGCTTCATTGAATTACATCTTGCTGCTTTGCGACGAGCTGAAGATTAACATCTTCGAATATGCTATGGCGCAGGAGCAAGAGTATTTCATTTATTGAGAAGCGATAAAAACTATTATACAACATTTCTTTAATACTATCAACATAATGTTTTCCCAATTCATGAGAAAACTCTTTATATTGTCGATCCTCTTTTTGAGAGGAACTTTTCTATCTTACCACCGCAGGTGGTTCAATTCAATAGAAAGTTTTTTCCAAATCCTGATTCATGTTATCAAAATGAACCATTTTTCAACAGCAGGTAAAAGATAAAAATGCTCATCTTGCTGTCGGGAGTTATATAATATCATCGTTACCCTGACACTTCAAACGGTAATTCTTACCACCCCCAAAAGACCCCTTATGCGACATAAAAACTTAACCTTTGTATTCCTCATCATCTTTTTTCAGCCATTTTAATAAACAAAAAAACATTTAAATTCGCTTAAACAAGGTCCTAAATATGAAATCTTTTTTTGGATGGAAAATAGTAGCAAGGGAAACATAATCGACATAATATGATTTTATAAATGAAAATCCTACAAAGAATTTCATTGCATTATGGTAAGTAACCGAAAAGACCATAAGCTTAAACTAGGAGGGAACAAAATTATGTCAAAATTAAAGAATATTGTCATAGCAACATTTTCTTGTATGACACTTCTTTCTTCAACTCACGCATATGGTGAAACGATAAACAAACCTTTTCCTCAGCATGTTCAGTACAGCAAAGGTGTTATTAAACCAACCAATATGACCCAAATGCAAATGGACAATGAAGTCAAGAAGTTTTATTCTACTTGGAAATCAAAGTACCTAAAACAGCACCCAAGTATACCTGATCAGTACTATGTATTCATTAATGGTACAGGAGAATTTGAAGGTGATTCTGTAAGTGAAGGACATGGTTTTGGAATGGTCATAACAGCGTATATGGCTGGTTATGACCCAAATGCAAAAATATATTTTGACGGGCTGTATCGTTTTTATAAAGCACACCCAAGCGGTATTAACAAGAAGTTAATGGCATGGAGACAAAAAAAGAGCGGAAATCAAATGGTCGATACTGAAAAACCAAGTGATTCTGCAACAGATGGTGATTTGGATATTGCTTATAGCCTTTTATTAGCCGACAAACAATGGGGTAGTAACGGAAATATTAATTATCTAAGTGAAGCCAAATCCATCATTAATGCGATTATGCAAAGCGATATTAACCAAAATGAAAACACCGTTATGCTTGGGGATTGGTCAACTCCTGATGAAACAAAATATTATACCTCAACGCGATCCTCTGACTGGATGATCGACCACTTTAAAGCTTTTCAAACTGCAACAGGTGATGCGAAGTGGAAGCTGGTTACAGATAAAACTTATTCTGTCGCTAATAGCATATATCAACAATTTAGCCCTAACACCGGATTAATGCCTGACTTTGTTATCAAAAAGCGCAGCCAATATACACCTGCCCCACCCAATTTCCTGGAAGCAAGTACAGATGGAAGCTACAGTTGGAATGCCTGCCGCACACCTTGGCGTTTAGCAACGGACTACATTCTGACTGGGGATAAACGGGCATTAGGATTATTAGGAAAGACAAACGCTTGGATTCAAACTCAATCTAAAAATAACCCTGCCAACATTTATGCAGGATATAAATTAAATGGAACACCTATTGATCCAACCGATAAAAATGAAAAAGCATTTATTTCTCCACTAGCAGTAAGTGCTATGGTTGATTCTAAAAATCAGCTATGGCTAAATAAATTATGGGAAAATATTGTTTCTTCACCAAGCGAAGGATATTACGGGGATAGTATTAAAATGTTGTCGATGATTGTTATATCGGGAAACTGGTGGTCTATCTAATGGGTTATCGATAATAAGTAAGCCGGAGAGATTGGGGTTGTCAAGAAAGTTGCTGCTAGTACCCATTTTTTATACTTTTGGAAAATGGTTAAGGTTGATTACACTTTATCTAGCTTTTAGCTGTAATATCGTCGTTCATCTCCCTAATGAACGACGTTTTCATATGTCTCATCAGCAAAATCCTCGTTCATCCCCCTAATGAACGACGTTTTCATATGTCTCATCAGCAAAATCCTCGTTCATCTCCCTAATGAACGACGTTTTCGTGTGGCTCATCAGCAAAATCGTCGTTCATCCAACTAATGAATGACAAATCCATATGTCTTAACAGCAAAAACGTCTTTCATCCCACTGATGAAAGACAATAAAACAAATTGAATCAAAAAGTATCAGTGATCCACCGCCAGCTACTTTCTGAAAAAACCATACAAAGGAAGAGGCGAAAAACAGCCCGTTTTTCGCCTCCTCTTTTACTTTATGGACTTATTGGACAGCTCCGTTACACAAAAACAGCTCAAATCCGAGCTGTTTTTACCTTTTATGCATATTTCATTCCCCTGTTATCCTTAATTACTTCTTTATAATGCCATATCATTTTTTCAAAAACATGATCCCATTTTTGCATTAAAGCATATTTCCTTCCTTCCCAACCCATTCGAATCCGCTTGCTGTCATTTGTCAGCAGTTTTTGAATGGAATGGGAAAACTGCTCAATGCCTCTAGGTCTGCATAATTCCCCAGTGATTCCTGATTGAATAATATTTTTTACACCGCCTGCGTTTACGCCAATGACTGGTGTCCCGCTTGCCATTGCTTCAAGCACCACGTTTCCAAATGTTTCTGTGGGCGAAGGAAAAATGAATAGATCAGATGCAGAATATACTTCTGCTAATTGCTTACCTTGTAAGTAACCAGTAAATTTCATGTTAACTGGTGCTTTTTGTTCCAGTTCGTCTCTTAACGGCCCATCCCCAATGATCAGCCAATCTACCTTGTTGCTGATCTCCTTCGGCAAATGGCGGGATACTTCCAGCAGTGTGTGAACATCTTTTTCCGGTGCAATCCTTCCCACATAGGTCAATAAATATTTCCTGGAAAGTTCATATCTGATCCGCACTTCATTTTGGTCATAGTAGGGATGAAATAACTGACAATCAACCCCTCTCGGCCATATTTCCAAACGATCAAATCCTTTTCTTGTTAACTGTTTGAAGGTTTCAGCCGATGGAACAAACAGTTTTAGACAAGGTTTATGAAACCAATTCATATACTTCCAAATCGGCTTTGAGAGAAATTGAAGGTCATAGTATTTTAAATATTGGTCGAAATTTGTATGATAGGAGCCTACTAGAGGGATCTTCCATTGCTTTGCGAAATAAAGTCCGCAAAGACCGATATTAAAAGGGGTAGCAACATGGATGATGTCTGGCGAGAATTTTTGCAGTTCTGTTTTCATCCGGAGAATATTAGGAAATGCAAGGCGGCATTCCGGATATAAGAAAAATGATAGACTTTTAAAACGATGGATATTACTGGGATAATCCTCCATTTCACATGAATCTGTCGCAAAAATTTTATATGAAATATTGCGGGCATCTAAATAATCAGTAAACCGCTTAAGAGTTCGAGCAACTCCGTTAATATCCGGAAAAAAGGTATCAGAGAAAATGGCAATTTTCATTCTTTCCCCTCCCAGATGAATCTTTTATCTGTTCCCCATCCTTAAGCCAAAAGTATCATTTGAAAGATGAAGGTCAGGCCTTCCAATTGACCGATAAATAATAGGATACTTCTCAACTTCCTGAAGAGAATAACAGTTTCTTCCATCAATAATGATTGGTACTTCCATATTTGAAACGTACACTTCCAGCGGAAGGTGCTTAATTTGATCCCACTCGGTTGCTATAATGACGAAATCTGCTCCTTTTATTGCCTCAAGTATGGAATTGGAATAGTTAATGGTATTGCCTAATACCTTCTGCGCATTGGGAATAGTGATTGGATCATAGGCAGTAACAATGGACCCTTCCTCAAGTAAATCTTTAACAATGGTTAATGAGGCAGCTTCACGAATATCATCCGTATCTGGTTTAAAAGCTAATCCCAGAACAGCTGCTTTTTTGTTAACCAATGATCCGATCAACTCTTTTGCAAACCTGACGGGAAGCGAATGTTGACGGTTATTCACATTTATGACAGCATTCAGCAGGTCAAATGGATGTTCAAAGTTTCCGGCAAACTGGACAAGGGCTTTTGTATCTTTAGGGAAACACGAGCCTCCATAACCAATTCCAGCATTTAAAAAGTGATGTCCAATTCGTTTATCGGCCCCAATTCCATACGCTACTTCCTCGATGTCAGCTCCCACTTTACCGCAAATGTTTGCAATCTCATTAATAAAGCTGATTTTTGTAGCCAGAAAAGCATTTGATGCATATTTAATCAATTCAGCGCTTTTATGGCCTGTTTTTATAATGGGAATCCCCAGCGGCAAATATAATTTTTCCAGGACTGAAGCAGCATCATGATTATCTGCACCAATCACGATTCTGTCGCCATGAAAAAAGTCAAAGATCCCGGATCCTTCACGCAGAAATTCAGGATTCGATACCACTTCTATGTTGAAATTTGGAGGTTTGTAACAATGAAGCAGTTTTTTTACATTACTATTCGTTCCTACTGGAACTGTACTTTTAATGCAGACAATAACATCTTTTTTAATTGAACTAGCAATTGTTCTTGAAACGCTATGAATGTATGATAAGTCTGCGGTCCCATCTTTCTGTTCAGGTGTACCAACGGCAATAAAAATAATATCACTATCAGAAAATGCTTGTTCTGGATCTGTCGTAAAATGTAATTGACCGTTCGAAAGGTTTTTTTCTAGTAAGGTTTCTAACCCAGGTTCGTAAATAGGAGTTTTCCCGTTTTGAAGCATTTCAATTTTCCCCTGATCTATGTCGATGCACGTTACCTTATGTCCTAACTCTGCTAAACATGTACTAGTAACTAATCCAGCATATCCTGCCCCAGCTACGGAAATTTTCATCCAATCCCTCCAAATTTTTAATTACTTTTATTCTATTAGAAAATGGAAATATTTTTCTAAACCTCGTGTAAAAGAAATGTTAAAAAGTTGTGTAGAATGGATTCGCAACCTGATTACAATGGCTTTATATCATTATTTTTTAATAAAAAGTTTACAATCAAATTACACTTTAAGCGAATTATTTTAATAATTCAGCGTTATTTTATTTGTTGAGGGAAAAAAACTATCCCTTTCTGATTACAGCCTGCTGTGAAGGCAATTTCCTTCTAATAAATTCATTTATTGATTCAAGGGGGGTAATTCTATGAAATTAAATGTATTGTACCAAGGAAAAAAATATGTGCTTCTGCATCAATACTCCTCAAATTTTTGCGAGATTCAAGAGGATCATTTTATGCATAATGTTATCCTTGTTCACATTTCAGAATTAACTTTTATCTAAAAAGAAAACAAATTCAGAATTTAAAAAAAGTTAATAAATAAAACATAGATGGTTAATCTTACGTTGCTAACATAAGGGTAGGAATGAAAAAGCTCTTTTTTCATTTCCCTTCATTGTCTATCGGCATTTGCCGATTTTTTTTACTTTGATAAGGTTAGAAAAGAAATACTTGTATTGCCTGAATAAAAAAATCCCCAATTTTATTTTGGGGAAGTTTCTGTTTTTATATGCTGCTGCCGGATGGGTTATTCCTTTTTGCTCCCTCACTTTCTTCCGGTTTTTTAGTCGCCGATTCAAATCCATATCCTGTAGAACTAATTTCTAAAACTTCATCCCCTCCTCTTTTTCTAAACATATGATTAGAATGCTCATTCTTTTGTGGTTGATTATTTTTTTCCATTTTGAGTATCCTCCCGTGATTTGACATTTGTTTACGGTATTATTTCAGGGAAAGACATTAGAATTTATATTCCCTTTATAATTTTTATCAATGATTTATATGTTATTCGCTGCATTTTTTGTCTTAATTGAAGAGACCGAGGGATCCAGCTGAGTCAGTCAATCGGATTAAAATCTTAGCAAAAAGAAAAAGCAGTCCCAATAAAGAACTGCCCAAATATCCAGCATTAAATTATTTTCCTGAACTCAATTACGAACTGTATTTTCTCGCAAAAGTTTTTATGCAGTTTCATCATTTTCTTCATGTGATGCTTCAGCAGTCGTTAATTCACTGCAATTCCAGCAATAGCTTCTGATTCTTTCCCATTTTGAAAGCGGTTCTCCGCAATAAATGCACACTGGTTCTGTATTCATAAAGACTTCCTCCTTCAAAATAGTCTCCAAAACGGTTCAGAAAATAAACTATGTTAATCATCAAAAATTTTCCGGAAACACACATAAGGATTTGCATAGGTTATGTTCCGAAGGTTCATTTTCGAATCCATGTAAAAGTGAACGAAATTTCGTCATGTGTTTTCCCGTTGTTGAATTTTTTTCAGCCTCCCTGCCATCTGAATCGTTCTATATATTCAAGTACATTCATATACAAAAGCATCATGACAAAAAGCTGTAATCACCCCCTTTTATAGTTTATTAGGATGTGAAATTCATTATTCCAATGACAAGCAAATATTGGATTATTGAAGATATTTATCAAAAAAATATTGTGATCGTTTTATGAATATTAAAAGATTGGAAGTTCGACAGTTCTCATTCAAGGAATTACTAGAATTTTTAAGCAATGGTGGTATCATGAAAAATAGAAAGGCTAGTGGAAAAGGAAGATCATTATAGAAAAAGAATTTCATTTGCGTGATAAAAGGCAAAGGAAGTGGAGAAATAATGTCGAAGAAGCTTAAAGCGACTATCATCATTTTCGGGTTCATCATCCTATTGCTTGTCATAGGGCAAGCTTTTCTTTATCAATTATTTCAAATTAAATTGCAGCAAGCACTCGGATTTATTTCAGTTTATAAAATCAATTTGACGGTTTCACTTTTAACTGCTTTCCTTTCAGCACTCATTTTTTGTATTATATCTGCACTTACTGTTAAAAAAGTTCAGTATGCCAATACAATTTTTGAAAAAACAGGATATAAAGTCCTCCGTGTGATGTTTGGAGGGGCAGGCCTGCTCTTTGGATATTCGATTGGACAAATTAATCCAACCGAATGGCTGCTGTTCTTCAACCATCAGCTTTTTGGAAAAACGGATCCTATTTATCATTTGGATTATTCGTTTTATGTTTATCAGCTGCCGATAATCCAAAGTCTGCTTGGAAAAATAGGTGCCGTTATTTTCTATTTCATTGTTATAAAGACCATTCATGCAGTCATCAGTAACCTTTTCAAGGATCAACACCAAATCAATATTAAAAACGCTGGTCAAATTATTTCCATCATCGATATTTCGAAAAATAAAAACAAAAAATTCCACAGTTCAAAAGCAATTCAATCCACTTTAAGATTGTGCGGCCTATTATTTTTCATTTTTGCTGCAGGGAATTTTCTAACCAGATATTCCATTTTATATAACACACAAGAAGGAAGCTTTCTTTATGGGCCCGGTTTCACTGATACACATTTTACCATCCCGGTTTCCATTCCCATTAACACACTATTGTTAATATTAATCAGCATTATGTTTTTTGTTTATTCTTTTAAACCTGTACTCGAGCTAAAATTTCCAAAACCGTTCAAAATGAGTATCATAGTGGCTATTTCTGTAAGCATTCTCTTGGCCCTAACAAACCTGGGAATAAACAACTTTTATGTGCATCCCAACCAGGTTTCTGCAGAAAAGCCATATATACAAAGGACAATTGAAGCAACTCGATGGGGGTTTGATGTTGAGAACGTCAAAACCAAACCATTTAACTCCTCTGACCAGCTTTCAGATTCAGCCATTAATCAAAACGAAAATATGATATCCAATGTCAGAATCAACGATATTGGGCAAACGAAAGATATTTATAATCAATTGCAAAGTTTTAAAAATTATTTTGTTTTTAATAATGCTTCGGCTGACCGTTACACCGGACAGCAGGTATATATTGACGCAAGGCAAATGGACATTACAAAATTGCCCGTAAAGACGTGGATCAACCAAAACATGGTCTACACACATGGGTATGGAGTGGCGGCAAGCCATGTGAACCAATTTAACAGCGACGGGCTTCCGATTCAAATCGCCAAGGATACACCGATCCAAACAAGCCCGCCAATCCCCAAAGTAATCCAGCCTAATATTTATTTTGGAACGATGGATAACAATGTAATTGCTCCAACCACTCAAGGTGAATTTGACTATCCTTCAGATGGCGGAGATCATACTTCTCATTATCAGGGCGGTTACGGGCTTTCGATAAAGGGAAACAAGCTGCTTTTAGCGGTTGAAACAAGAACCTTAAAATATTTTACCAGCAAGCAATTTAACGACAAATCCCAATACTTGTTTGACAGGAACATTTACAAACGAGTAAAGGATATTGCACCGTTTTTAACTTATGGAAAGGATGCTTATCCTTTCGTCAGCCAGGATGGACATATTCGGTGGATGTTAGATGCCTACACAGAAACAGCCAATATCCCTTATGCCGAGATCTTTAAAGGCGTCAATTATCAAAGAAACTCTGTTAAAGTCGTCATGGATGCCTATACAGGAAAAGTCACCTTTTATGTGGTGGATCCAACTGAACCGATGATTAAAAGCTTAATGAAGATTTATCCTAATCTTTTTACAACCAAAATTCCAAATGATGTAAGATCTCATTTTCTTTATCCCAAAAAACTTTTTGACAATCAGGCGAGCGTCATCGCGTCATACCATATGACAAATCCTACCACTTTTTATAATAAGGTAGATTTGTGGGATATCGCTCAAGAAATCTATAATCAGAACCAATCAGAATCAAGGCCATCTGTTTATCAAATCCTGCAAATGCCTGGCCAAAGTAAGCCATCGTTTGTATTAAGTCAATTGTTTACGCCAAATGAAAAAATGAATTTAAATGGATGGCTGGTTGCGGGTAACGACCCCGGAGAGTATGGGGAGCTTACCCTCTATCAATTCCCGGAAAGCAAGTTGTTTTTCGGACCGATGCAGGCAGAAAACCAAATTGATTCTGATCCTGCGGTTTCCAGTCAGTTAACGCTTTGGAATCAGCAAGGATCCCACGTTGTGAGAGGAAATTTATTACTTGTTCCAATTGGAGACGCGCCTATCTATATTGAACCGGTTTACCTTGTTGCTGAGCGAAGCGGTTCCCTTCCGCAGCTTCAAAGAGTTATTGTCGATTTTAACAAAAAAGTGTATATGGGTAATTCTTTGGCGGATGCATTGAAAATTTTAGTAGCTGATTTGTCAGGAAGTACTGTACCGAATACAACCGACAATCAGCCGAAAACTTCGAAAAATGAAGAAATCAAACAATTGGCCCAGCAGGCGAATGCTTTGCTTAATGATTACAAAACCCAAACGGCCAATGGTAACTATGAAAATGCTGGAAAGGATTTAAAACAAATCGAGGACCTTATTCAAAAAATGCTGAAGGCAAACAAGTAATATTTCAATCAATTTTTCATCTGTAAAGCTCGCCAATTGGCGGGCTTTTCTGTTTAGTTTCCCGTTCAAACTTGCATATTACTTAAGTAAAAAATGAAAATGTCCTATAATGTAAAAAGGTTTCTATTAATTTATTAATTTAGTTATGGTGGCAAGTATGCATATATTATTTTTCTCTCCCTATTTTAATCAGCCGAGGGGAAATTCAACAACGATAAAGAGGCTGGTTCACTTTTTGCAGCGGGAGAATATTAGTACCTCTCTGACGTTCTCCCCATCCATAAATGGAGGGGGTTCCACTTTTAAACAACCTCCGCTCTTCCAA
>CAZAEW010000106.1:0-9896 GCA_964484065.1 uncultured Bacillus sp. | reverse complement strand
TTCCTTTTTAGCCTCCGCTTTGTCCGCTTTAAGAACAAGTGATTTGGCCAACTCCTCGGAACTCCTAATGTTATTTCCAATCACTAATTTACCGCTCAGTTCGTCGATTTCAATATTGTCAAGCCGAAAAACAATATTTTCTAAATGATCGATTTGGACATGATCAAAATGAATGTTACGCATATTGTTATCTTTTTGCTGCTTTTCCAGCAGTTCGATGATTCGATCTAACTTTTCAATCAACAGAGGGGTAACTTCGTTATGTTTATCTGCCATTTTCTTTTTAAAAGAAAAAAATTTAAACATGCAATCCCCCTCACAGTCGTTTTTTTATATTGAATATAATACGTCTGAAGCATTTAAGCGATTCGTAAAAATTGTATGCTGTTGGAAAGGGTTTTTTACCTTCGAAACTTAATAAAATTCATAATGTGTTTAATTTTTGGCCAATAGATAGGAATGATTCTATGCTATTCTTTATTTACAAAGGAATAAAGAATCTTTAGGAGGGTTATGAATGAGCTGCGGCTGTACAACCAGTTTAAGGGATGGGAAAGCCATCGTTGATCATGTTAAAAGTAAAGGGAAGGACCAAATGGCACCGCTTGTGGCACACGAGATTCATTGCGATTGCGGTCACACCTTTACATTAGAAAAAGTGATCATGAATTGTCCAAAATGTGAAATGACTTATGCGGTAACTCCTTGCGGGTCAGATGATTTAAACAACATAAAACAAGCAGGGTTCAAATACGCATAAAAATGGGTTAGTCCATTCAAAGCCGGTATTCTTTTTTAGAATGCCGGTTTTTTCATTTAAATCCTCTATTCGCAAAATTTGACAAATACGTGAATTAACAAAAAGTTCACTTTACTTTCGGAATCTTCGTGTGAATTCAAAAAAATTTGATTTATTATGTAATTAATCATCATCTATGATTCTTCTTTAGTTTGTATTGTACCTTTATGTTTTAGGGATAAAACAAAATAAAAGGAGAGAAAAATAATTGAATAAGATTATTGTTGGATTAACCGTATTCCCTGTAATCTTAGGTGTTGTTACAGTTTTATTGGCAGTACCCCTTATTAATATGGCATTATGAGCCTTGGAACGAGCAGACAGCCATAATATAATGGTTCCTGATGAAAAAGAGATAATTCGGAAAAGATTGTCTCTTTTTCATTTTGGAAAAAAGCAAACGTTTTCAAAAAAGGAAAGGGTTAAAAGAATACTAAACAAGTATCCTCTTGAGAGATTCTATAGTAATATAGTATAGAATTTCTTAAGAGGAAGGAAACAACTAGAGTGAAATACAAAATGATTGTCCTAGATTTAGATGATACGTTGCTGCGTGATGATTTGACAATTTCCGCACGGACCATGCAGTCCCTGATGGAAGCACAAAAAGCTGGAGTTAAAGTTGTTTTGGCCTCGGGACGGCCGACGAGTGCAATACTTCCGATTGCGGAAGAGCTGCGTTTAAAAGAGAACGAAAGCTTTATTCTCTCCTTTAATGGGGCAAAAATCACGAACTGTAAGACCGGCGAAGAGTGGTTTAGCTCTGCCTTACCGGTAGAAACCGTTCATCAATTATACGAAATCAGCAAGCGTGAAAAGGTATGGATTCATACTTATGTCAAAGATACGATTGTAACCGAAGAGGCAAATCCCTATACAGAAGTAGAGGGAAAATTGACCAAGCTTGATATTAAAGTGGTAGATTGCTTTATTGAAGCTGTGAGAGAACCTGTTGTAAAAGTGTTAATGCTTAAAGAGCCAGCTATTCTTGAGAAAGTGGAAGCTAAACTTCAAAGGGAATTTTCAGGAAGCTTAAGTGTGATGCGCTCTAAACCATTTTTCCTTGAGTTTACTGAGGAAGGGATAACAAAAGGTTCGAGCTTAAGCTATTTGCTTAAGAGGATAGGGATGAGCCGAGATGAGGTCATTGCGATTGGAGACAGCGGTAATGACCTTTCGATGATCCAATTTGCCGGCCTTGGAGTGGCGATGGGAAATGCTTCAAAGGCAATCAAAGAACAAGCGGACTTGGTTACGGATACCAACATGAACGACGGTGTTGCAAAAGTAGTGGATGAGTTTATCTTAAAAATAGCATCTGTACGATAAGAATCCTAAAAGAAAGGTGAGATAAAAGATTAACTATTATTTCACCTTTCCTATTGCAGGTGCATGTAATCTTATTTTTGCAAGGCTGGCTTCATCCTATAATCTCAGCATCTTGGCTTTTTGCATGAAGCTGGATATTCATAAACTTTATTCCGCTAAAATGTGGTTATGGATCGTTTTAGGTACTTCTTGGAGCGAATTTATGGTAATAAAAGCCCTTTTTGGCTTCATATCAACGTCGGCAACATCAAATTTCCATTCAGATTCCGCCGGGATGAAAATGGCATTGATGTTCATTTCTAAAGCCGGTTTGATATCGGTCCGCAGCGAATTTCCGACCATCCAAGTTTTTTTTCGATCAGCGCGAATGGTTTTTAAAATATTCGATAACGCGGTGGTATCCTTATGTTCGGTAATAAAAATTCGATGTTCAAAAAAGGTGGAGAGCTCCAACTGTGATATTTTCCTATGCTGATTTGGTTTATCTCCGCCAGTATGTAAATACAGTTCATGTCCTTCATCTTTTAATTGCTGTAAAGTTTCATTCATAAAGGGAATGGGTTCTACAGGAATCTTAAAAACCTCATGCCCCAGTTCCCTTAAAGATTCCATATCCGACTTTTTCTTTTCCCTGCCGGTAATGGCGCAAAAGTGTTCATATGTACCGACAAACGATTCCGGAAACCGCTCGGAAGAAAGTCCATATTTATTAATACCTTTTAAATCAATTTCAAGCTGTTTTTGTCTGATCTCCTCCCTTGTGACCGAGTTGAACCATTGGGCCATCTGATTTAGAAAGGCTTCGTTAATGCGGTTAAAATAACGATTGCAATAGATTAATGTATCATCAAGATTAAACAAAATCGTTTGTTTTTGCATTCCTTTCTCCTCCTCAGGGTATTCCGTTACACTCCTTATTCTTCCACAGGTGTAACCAAGCATTCATAAGGACTTTGCTCGATTTTTATCAAAATTAACCAGTATCCTTGTTGGACGTGATTAAATATCATTGACGATTGAAATCTATGATTGGAGGATCGTAAAAAATAATAGCAGCGAAAAAAGATAATCTATCGGTATATCTCTGCTAACCAAAAAGTTGAAACTTTTATCTGGAAACGTACGTATATAGATACAAGAGATAATAGAAAAAGGAGACAAAGCAATGTTCTTAGCAGAACTAGAAATAGAAGAGAAAGAAGCATTCCTGGAATTAGCCTCTATGATGGCGTTAATTGATGGGAATCTATCAATATATGAAAATACAATTATTGAAAAATATCAAAAGGAAATTGGACTGGATCAATATCAAATAAAGGGACTTGCTCTTGAAGAAATTCTGGGACGATTTAAAAACGAACGATCCAAAAACATCGTTTTAACTGAAATTCTTCGCCTTGTTTATTCAGACGGAATTTTTCAGGATCAGGAAAAAGAATCGATTCGTTTAATAAAAAACTATTTTGGATTTGATCAAGATGAGTATGGAACTTACAAGGATTGGGTACTGAAAATAAAAGAATTATCCAATTATCAAGAAATTTAACTAAAAATAGCCTGATTCCTTCATGGATCAGGCTATTTTTTATAGATGGAAATGGTCCTCTATTCTAGGAAGAAAAATCCACAGTCCCTGTGCATATTTCTTTAAAATTACAGCTGAGACATTTTTTCGAATGGTTCACAGAAAAATAATCTTTTTCAAGCGGTTTATTTTTAACGGGATCCTCTAGAAGGTTCAACATATGATAAATACTATCATTCATGAGCTGCTGAGCATTGTCCAGATCAACCTGACTTAACTTGTGCTCGACACATTTACCGGACAATAAATATTCATTCCGAATGACGATGGATTCCACCGGGATACGATGGACCCTTGTAAGAAAGAGAGCGTAAAACGCAAGCTGTTTGCGGTCATCTTCCGACTCCTTGCCGGTTTTCCAATCAACAACAATCCACTTTTCCTGACTGACATCTTGATACACAAAATCGAGGACAACAAAAACATCTACGCCATTAACGTCAAACGTTTGAAAATCTTCTGATTGCAGGACACGCATTTCAAGCTTGGTAAGGATATCTTGGTAAGTTTTACTTCTAAAAAAGTTGGACACACAAGTTGTCAGCTTTGTTTTTACTGATGCGATTTGATCCTGACTGAGACCATTCCCATAATAGATTTCAAATAGCATCTGGTATTTTTTCGGCTTATTAAACCATTCCAGACGGAACTTCGTTGAGTCAAGGTAAGCCTGATTAAGGTTTCGTGTGACAATCGCAACCATCTCATCTTCAGTAAACAGCCGTTTACTGTTAAGGAAGTTTTTCAGCTGCCGGTCAATCACCTGGTGGATTAAATCCCCAAGAAGGATAGGAAGATTTTTGATGTTTTTTAGGCGGTAAGCAGCTTTGTTTTCTTCAGGAGAATCATATAGCCAGCCGTTATGAGATTCGTAGTATTGAAAAAAATATTTCCGAAGACATTCTAAAAATGTTTTGTGTCTTGAATTCGACCATGAAAAAGCAGGGAAATCACGATCTACGTACATAGGGTCCTCCTAAAAACGTTCTATGAACATTGAAATTTTGTCATTATATTAAATACGATCATTATTATTTTTGTTTCATCATATCATTTTCATTTTACTGAATGAAAGGTAAAATGAGGCCATAAGCTACAAATATTCATATATTTCTCGAAAAAAATAGGGGGTATCTCTTATGAAAGCAATGGTAATCCGTCAATTTGGGGGGCCTGAGGTTTTTGAAATCGCTGACATCCAAAAACCGGAGGTAAAACCAGGGTTCGTATTGATTAAAGTTTTTGCCAGCACGATCAATCCAATCGAAACGAAAATGCGCTCAGGTCTGGTTCCCGCCATAACTCCTGCCTTTCCTGCGATATTAAATGCTGATTTTTCTGGGGAAATTGTAGCCGTTGGCGACAATACTTCTTCTTGGAAGATTGGCGATGAAGTTTTTGGGTGCGCTGGAGGGGTCGGTGCTCTTCAAGGAGCTTTAGCTGAATACATACTGGCAGATGCAAATTTAATTGCCAAAAAACCACAAAACTTAGATCATGCAACAGCTGCCTTATTTCCACTTGTCAGTATCACTGCATGGGAAGCACTTGAGGAAAAAGTACAAATTAAAGCTGGCGATAAAATTTTAATTCATGGAGCAGCTGGAGGTGTAGGACATATTGCACTTCAGTTGGCTAAACAACGGGGAGCCATTGTATACGGAACGGTAAGAAATCAAAAGCAAGCCAAAATTGCAAAAGAGTTCGGTGCTGATGCCGTTATATATTCAGAACAGGAATCGGTTGAAGAATATACGGAGAAATATACCGAGGGCAAAGGCTTTGATATTGTCTTTGATCCTGTCGGCGGCAATAATCTGGCCAATAGTTTTAAAGCGGTAAAACTCAATGGGGCTGTTTGTACCACAAATGCAAGAGTTACCCTTGATCTTGGTCTTATGCACTCAAAAGCACTCAGTCTTCATGTCGTCTTTATGTTAATCCCCATGGTGCATAATATTGAACGGGAGCGCCATAGTTTAATTTTAAAAAATATAAGCAGTATGATCGAAAAGGGCCAATTACGTATTAACAGGGATGAAAGGCAATTTTCGTTCAATGAAATAGGGGAAGCACACCAATATTTGGAGTCTAGGAGAGCCACTGGAAAAATATCTTTGGTAAATTCATTTTAGTAAGTAAGGGATTAAATGTTTTAACAAAAATAATAATCCATGGCGTTAGAGCCGAAAAAATTTCTTTCGCGATCAACGCCATGGATTTTTCTATCTTCTGAATGCTCTATTTAGTGATATTGCATTGAATTAAAACAGCAAATATTGAACCAATGATAAAACAATTAAAAAACCAAAGTTATAAAAGCTAAACTTGAACAGATAGTCCTTTGTTTCCTCCGGATTCTGGCGGCTGAATAATTTATAAGAAATAAGACTCGCCAAGGATGCGACCAAGGTTCCAAGTCCTCCAATATTGACACCTAGAAGCAACGGCCTCCAGTCATTTGTGAATTTTGCCAGTAAAATGGATGCAGGGACATTGCTAATCACCTGGCTGGATAAAATGGAACTGAAATAAACCGAAGCGGAACCATTGAGTATCCTGGCTGCCAGGGAGTGAATAAGCTCAAAATGAGATAAATTCCCGATAAAGATGAAAAAACAAATAAATGTTAACAGCAAGACATAATCAATTTTAAGCAGCAAGGATCGATTGCAGAGCAGAACGGTCAGCAGTACAACCGCAAAAGCCCAATAATAGCTAATTCCTCCAACGATCGATGCAATAATAATGGCAAAAACAATCCCCCAAATGACGGCCTGCCTGCGGTCCTCAAATGAATACTTTTTAAAATGAATGGTTATCTCTCTCCGCTCCATCCGGAAGATGAAAATAGCTAATAATCCGATTCCGAGCAATGCGAATAACCCCACAGTCAAAATAAACTCAACCGTTTTGAGGTGATAGTAGGAAAAGATAAACAGGTTTTGGGGGTTTCCCATCGGAGTTAAGCTGCTTCCAATATTGGCGGCGATGGTCTGGAGAATGACTGTTTCTGTTTTAGCAATCTCCGCTTTTTTTCCGATAATCAGCGTCAATGGAACAAACGTAATCAAAGATACATCATTTGTCACAAACATAGCACTGAAAAAAGTCAGTGATATCAAAACCGCCGAGACTCTGCGGCTATTGCTGCACCGATTGAGAATGGCTACCCCCAACCGGTCTAACAGTCTTAACTGTTCAAATGCTTTTACCGCAATCATCAAATTGAATAAGCTGATCAAAACACGTAAATTAATATACTCTAACTTTGGCATATGTAAAGCTGAGCTAAATAAGGCCAATGAGAAAGCGATTGTAAAAACGATATCCTTTTTAAAAAAAGAAAAATTGACCTGTATTTTTTGTAGGGCAGTCGCTTGCTTCAAATCAATCACCGTTGTCATTTTTTAAAATAAAACCTTACTAAAGATAATCCGAAAATGGGGTGGTGTCAATTGCGGACATTCATATGTAAAAATAGAAGAAGACATTTATTGGAGGGAAGAAAAAATGTTTGAAAAAGTCACGATTAGAACGAAGCAAAGAGATCACATGATCGAGATCACTGAACAGGTGGAGAAGTTGGTAAGGGAGCAAGCAATTCGGGAAGGAGCAGTTATTGTCTATTGTCCTCATACAACCGCTGGAATCACGATCAATGAAATGCTGATCCCGATGTTAAAACCGATATGCTGTGCCGCTTTAATGAGGTCTATCCTTGGCAACATGATCTGGACCTTCATGCGGAAGGCAATACAGCAGCTCATATGAAGGCAAGCACGGTGGGTTCTTCCCAATACACCATTGTGTCGGAGGGCCGTCTTCTGCTTGGAACGTGGCAGGAAATATATTTTTGCGAATTTGACGGCCCGCGAACACGTACATTTTATGTGAAATTGATCTAAAAATCTGGATTCAAGGAAGCCAACCGGCTATTTGCATGATGGTTATTAAAATCTCAATGACGATCAAAATAACGACAATCCATTCAACGAAAAGTCCCCGGATGGAATGACTGATGGTCGAAAACCCATCCATGATATTATATAAAATTTCTGTTTTGCTTTTTAAAATTTTATAGCGGTCATTCAGCTCAAAAAACTCAGATAATTTATCGTAAAATTCATTAGCAGTGCTGCTTGTCCAAGTAATATCTGGCTTATCTAATATCATGATGTATGCAAGTGTATTGTATTCGTGACGGACAATTTTAGCCGTGGTTTTAGCCAGTGTTTTATTGCCAACCCTCATTTTTCCTTTTTCCAGACGGTCAATCATCGTTTCCAGCGTATCGAGGATTTTCCCAAGTTGTTCCTCCGTTTTTTCGAGTGCCACTGATTTTGCAAGCACTGTTGAAATCAATTCGGGGTAGAAAGGATCATATTCAGGAACCACTACATATTCGTCTGTCAACTCAAGATGGTCTGACTCGTCAAGATGAAGACTGTAATCGTCTGTATATCTACCCACAGTGCTCATGTTAACTTCTGGTTCAAAAGATTGAATATAGTTAAAAAAAGTCCTAAACTCGTCTGCACTTGAGTAATTAATAAAGACCACGCTGCCAAAGGAGAAGACAAGGACATACTGGGCAGCACCTGTTTCTTTTTTGAGGATTGATTTTAAAATCTCTCCTCTTAATATTAAAGGTTCTTCCCATGTGAATTTTTTTGGAATACCGCAATGAATGGCGATTTTATTTAAATCAATTTCATTAGTAATGGCAAATGCTTTAAATGTCATTGACTCCATTATTCTCACTCGCTTTAGGTTATTTTCTTTTCTATTACCATTTTATACTAAGAAGAGAAAGCAGCCAAAGTGAGAAAGTGAGGATTTAGAAAGAAAAATGGGGAATATGATTTACCAAAATAGAGGAAAAGAAAAACCTAAATCAATCGGATTTAAGTTACATGACAGAGATTTGTTAAAAAATAGATCATGATATCAGGCATCTAATAAATATACCTGATGCCAGACAATTTAATAGAAAAAGTTTTTTTCTCTTCATCTATTAATGAAAGAATTTGTTCTCTTAGATTAAGACTGCACACCGTCCCTTTCAGTTTTGTAATGGCTCCGTCTGCATCATAATCAATGATAATCGGCTTATTCTCTACAAACTTTTTTAAAAACATAACAATAATTCCTCCTTGAATGGGTTAAATGTCTTAACAATGCCATTATAAGTTTCAAATTTTAAGTAAGATTAAAGAGAATGTAAAATAAATATTGATTTTTTGATGAGGTTGTATTCGCAACGATTGTTGTTTCTTCGTCTGATTTAAGATTTGATTTTTCACATGAGGCTTCTGATTCGGACACAAACCTCTTTGTATTCAGCATTTCTGTCTGAATGAACCCTAGATTCGGACACAGCCCCCTTTGGATTCAGCATTTCTGTCTGAATGAACCCTAGATTCGGACACAGCCCCCTTTGGATTCAGCATTTCTGTCTGAATGAACCCCTGATTCAGACACAGAACCCTTTGGATTCAGCATTTCTGTCTGAATGAACCCTTGATTCAGACACAGCACCCTTTGGTTTCACCATTTCTGTCCGAATTAACCCTTGATTCGGACACAGCACCCTTTGAATTCAACTTTTCTGTCTGAAATTATCTTATAAGTGAAAAATAATATACAAAAACAACAAAATATACGAAAACAGCCTTTGATTATCATCGCTGTTGTTGTTCAATAACATGCTATTTGGAAAAAACTACATGTTGAAGTGTAAGGCTAACGATGCTATTCTATTAATCCCGGCAGCTAGCCAATCGGTTTTATCGATTACTTGCTGTTGAAAAATGATTCAATTTGATAAAAAGAATCATGGATTTGGAAAAAACTTTCTGTTGAATCGAACAACCTGTAGTGGTACTATGGAAAAGTTCCTCTCAAAAAGAGGAACATCAAAGGAATAATTTTTCTCCTAAATTGGAAATAAAAACATATTGATAGTGTTAAAGAAATGTGATAAGATAATTTTTGTCGCTTCTCAGAAACTGAAAAACTCTTGCTCCTGCGCCATAGCATATTCGAAGATGTTAATCTTCAGCTCGTCGCAAAGCAGCAAGATGTAATTCAACGAAGCTCTTCTTGAAGTAGCTTCAGGTAGTAGTCTTGATCTTTGAAAACTAAACAAACAAAAACGTCAACAATAAAAACATAGTCGAG
>CAZAEW010000105.1:0-9921 GCA_964484065.1 uncultured Bacillus sp. | reverse complement strand
TTAGAGCAGTTAATCGGAATATCTCCGCTTATATCTGCTTCTTAAGCTTCCTTTTAATTCATTAGCCGGAAATTCTCCGCCTATGAATTCTCATACCTACACGAAAATCAACAATGAATAATAACAAAGCCTTTACTAAAAAACATACATGAGTCTCAACTCCTAACCCATGTATGGAAATAAAACAAATAGGAGCAATACCCCAACACAAAAAAAAGGCGGTGTGAGCGAAGCATAATATCACTACTACAGAGTAGATAAATGTATATTTTACCTTTCACTTGGATTAAATGAATCACTTTTGCGCAGCTCCGCCCCTTTTCCACAAAAAAGCCCTGCAGGACGAACTCTTTCCCTTGCAGAGCCATTTTCAGTTCTTTAATATGGATTAGCTGCTATTCCCTATTTAGGAGACTCTGCAGAAGTTATATCCAATGGGGTTTCAATGTTTTCATCTGCTTTATCTAAATGTTCTTCTGGCAATTCCACTGTTTCAAGTACATGATTTAGTCTTCGTTTTTGATTTTTCTTTACGGCCTTTATTTCTTTTTTTGGAGCATTTACCTTTTTTTCGTATGATTTAAAATGACTTATCCAAATCTTCAAATCATCGACTTCACTTAGGTTTCGTTGAATATTCTGATAATCAATTACTTTTTCCTTATACTGCTTTCCAAAAACTTCATTTAGATAAATGTAAATGTATTTTAATGATTTTGCTTTGTTACGCAAACGGTGCAGGTCTTTGATCACTGCGGCTGATGTATTTCCCTTTTCTTCTGCACATTGATAATAGGAAAGAATGAGTTTGTTAAATCGTTCTTCATCTTTTTGCAATGCTTTTTCCGTTTCGAAGGGCAGGATGTAGGCTGAAAGTTCTTTATTTAAAAATCGATCTGAGGCCTGATAATAAGAATCATCTATTAAAATCGGAAGTTTTGTTCTTAAGTGATCCAACATCTTTTTCTGTTTTTCTGACACTAACTTCACTAATTCAGCGTAAACCGAATTTTCTTCACTAAGCGTTTTCAATTCATCGAGCAGGATCTCTGTTTCCCAAACCTCATTCAGTAAAATCGTTACTTTTTTGATTGTTATAGAAAGAACATGTTTTTTGGGAACCTTCAGAAATCCAAGGACAGACTGAATTCTTTTTCCAAGATTCTTTGCCTGATGAACATCTTCTGGATCTTCTGATAAGAGACAGCTATTACATGCATCACTAAATTCTATTACTAAAATTTCAAGTGGATCTTTCCAAGGAGAGATTAATTTATTATGACCAATGTAAAGGCATTTTTCACAAATCCACTTTTCTTGAACTTGAATTAAGGAATCAGTACTGCCGCATACACAGCAGTTTTTTTCAGCATTTTCCATTTTATTACTACCTCCTGGGGCCCGTGCTCACAAATAAGATTATTCTTCATCTTCCATTACATGATAGGCCTTTTCAAATAACAATAATTGACTATCAAATTCGGGATCATCCTTGCTTCTTTTTACATAATGATAGTGACCCTTTTCATCCTGTTCCCTTGCTTTCACATTATCGGCCAATGCATATGCTAAAATAATATGTAAACGATTTTTTATCTCCCCATCAAAAATAGGAAACAATATTTCTATCCTTTTATCCAAGTTACGTGTCATCATATCCGCAGAAGATAGAAAAATTTTTTCCTCTCCATTATGATGGAAATAATAGATTCTGCTATGTTCTAATAATCTTCCGACAATGCTTCTGACCCGAATGTTTTCGCTTACTCCTTTTATCCCTGGCCTCAAGCAGCAAATCCCGCGGATAATCAGATCAATTTTAACGCCTGCGTTTGATGCCTCGTACAATTTGATAATTAATTCCTTATCCGTTAACGAGTTCATTTTCGCAATAATACGGCCGTTCCCAAACCTTTTTTGGAACATGATCTCTTCGTCGATCAGCTTTATAAAATCTTTCCGGATATCAAATGGAGCAACAGATAGATGATTAAATTCCGGTTTTTCGGTATAGCCGCTTAAAAAATTAAAAAAATTGGTAGCATCGATGCCAAATTTTCTTTTTGAAGTTAATAGACCCAAATCAGTGTACAACTTCGCTGTTTGATCATTATAATTTCCTGTTCCAAGATGAACAAAACGTTCAATTCGATTGTTCTTCCTTCTTACAACCAAAGTTATTTTACTATGGGTTTTTAAATGGTTGATTCCATATATTACAAGGCATCCGGCTTTTTCAAGTTCCTTCGCCCATTGAACATTGTTTTCTTCATCAAAACGAGCCTTTAATTCAACTAATACCGTTACCTGCTTTCCGTTTGACGCAGCTCTTTTTAAAGCTTCAATAATGGGAGAATGTCCGCTGACCCGGTAAAGAGTCTGTTTAATAGCCAATACATCCGGATCTTCTGCCGCTTCTGAAACAAAATCAATAACTGGTTCGAATGATTCATATGGATGGTGCAATAACACATCTTGTTCTGAAACCTTATCGAATATGTTTTCATCAGAACTGAGATCTTGGGGAGGCTGTGAAATAAGCGTATCAAATACCAAATGTTCACAACAATTTTCCATTTTTTTATAAAAACTAAATAGCATGGTTAAATCTAAAGGACCGTCAATTTCATACACATCTTTTTCGTGTATTTCTAATTCTTCCAATAAATATTGTAAAATACGGGGATCAAAGCCGGCCTTCTGAATTTCAAGCCTAATTGCAGCTCCCCATTTCCGTTTTTTTAGTTCTTTTTCTATTTCTTTTAGTAAATCCCGTGCTCCTTCTTCATGAATCGTCAAATCAGCGTTTCTTGTTATTCGAAAAAAAGACTTGGAGACAACCCGATATCCTTTAAATAATTTATGGATAAAATAGGAGATGATTTCCTCCAGAAGAATAAACTCTGTTCGTTCCGTTGATGAGTTTAGCTGAACAAAACGGTCTAAAACAGATGGAACCTGAACAATCGCCATTTTAAATCGCTCATCTAACTGTTTTTTATCATCAATAACAATGGCTAAATTTAGACTCTTGCTTAAAAACATAGGAAATGGATGATAGGCATCAACAGCCATCGGTGTCAAAACAGGAAAAATTTGTTCATCAAAATAATCTTCCAACGCAGCTATTTGCTCGGAAGATAAATCTTTCATTGTTAATAATGTTATTTTTTCGTCTAACAGTTTTGGCAGAAGTACGTTATTAAATGTTTCATATTGCAAGTCAATTAATTTATGCGTTTTTTTTGAAATTTCATTTAATTGCTGTTTAGGAGTCATTCCTGACTTATTCTCAGGTTTATTATATCCCGCTTGAACTTGATCCTTTAAGCCGCCTACACGCACCATGAAAAATTCATCTAAGTTGGAACTGAAAATAGCCAAAAATTTTAATCGTTCCAATAAAGGATTCTGTTTATCAAGTGCCTCTTCTAAAACACGTTCGTTAAACGCCAGCCAGCTTAGTTCTCTATTGTTGTAATAACTTGGATTTGAAAGTACTAATGCATCCTTTTTTATAGTGTTCATATTCGATTCACCACTTTTATTCGACAATTTTCTTAATAATAATATACCATTTATTTCTATATTAAACAATCAAACTTTGTAAATATTCACACTATTTATTTGGTTGATATCTGTTTTTCAAAAAAGGAAGAAGCGATCCTTCGTTGAATCATCTCCCCCCACAGTTTTAGTGTGTTTTAACTCTCATTAAAAGCATTTCTTATCATTTGTATCTGGCTTCTCCCTGAAATCTCCCAGATTTTATGATTTAAAAAACTTAATATTTTGCTATAATTGAACACAAATATTTGGAGATTAATTGGAATTGAGGTGATTCAAAATGTATTGGACTCCCTTATTTGAAAATGATGTACCAGCAGCACTCTTCTTCTCCTAATGGAGTGAAGGTGACTGCATCTCTCCGTTAGGAGCATTTTCGACCTAATAAAAGACGGAGGGAATAAAAATGAAAAACACCATTTTGGGTTCAATATATTTAGCATTAGCTTCGAGTATTTGGGGTGGTATGTACGTTGTTGTTAAAATCGCAGTGTCGGTCATACCTCCGCTGGAACTTGTGTGGATGCGATATTTAGTCGCTATTGTCGCACTTCTTGTTATCGGCCTGATAACAAGACAAAAATGGCGAATCGATAAACGGTATTTTTTTATAATCGTAGCCATTGGAATTATTGGTAATGCCATTTCAATTTTTACTCAGGAAACTGGTACGATGCTATCCAGCGCCCAAATGGGGGCCATTATAACTTCTTCGACACCAGCCTTTATGGTGATTTTTGCTCGCTTACTCCTTAAAGAACGGTTGACGTTAAAAAAGGGACTCTCCGTTTGTTTAGCGACAATTGGGGTTATTCTCATTGTTGGAGTCGGTCATGTGGATTTGTCCAGTAAACTTGGCGGGATTTCACTGCTTATTGCTGCTTTAACATGGGCACTCATGTCTGTACTTGTAAAGCTTGTGCCAAGTGATTATTCACAGATAGTAGTAACAACCTATTCCATTCTGGTAGCCCTAATCGTGTTGACCCCTTTTGTATTGCCACGGTTACATGCAATTAATATCTCTCAACTGACTCATCCGACCATTTGGGGAGGAGTCTTGTATTTGGGTATTATATCAACGGCATGTGGATTTTTACTTTGGAATCGCGGATTACAAATGCTTAACGCCTCAAGTGGAGGGCTGTTTTTCTTCTTCCAACCCTTAGTTGGGGCATTGCTCGGATGGCTTATTCTTGGTGAGAAAATAGGCGTTACGTTTTGGATAGGTTCTATCCTCATTCTTTCTGGTGTTTTATTCGTTTTCATTGAGAAAAAGTAGGATGCGTTATAATAAATTTGAGCAAACACATTTCTAAACCTAATTTTTACACAAAAATAAAAGAATCCATTTTGAAAAAAGAGTAATCAAAATGGATTCTCCTGTTCTAATTATGACTGGAACATTGATAAAAAATGGACATACAATAACTTGCCTATCCGATTCATTTTTAAGTTTCTTGGGAAAGTTCACTATATTTTTTAAAATTGTCTAGAAACGCCTGCCAACCGGCTTTTTGCTGTTCAATTGAATTGGTGCCCTCTGCTTCAAAAGCTTCCATTACCTTCGTGCCGTTTTCTTGACTAATAAAAGTAACCCTAACTTTTCTTCCATCTCCAAGAGTGTAAGAAATCAATTCGTTTAATCTAATTTCATCATAAACTCCGCCAAGATCAAATCCAAAGCTTCCATCTTTTGCTTCCAATCTTGTCATGAATTTTCCGCCAACCCTTAAATCATTTTCGGCATATGGAGCATGCCAGTCATCAGAAGCAAAAGACCATTTCGTTATATGCTGTGGTTCTGTCCAATATTCCCACACTTTGTTAACTGGTACATGAACTGTGGTTTCCACGGTAATTGTAACTTTTTCACCTGTTTCCATTTTTAAGTGCCACCTCCATATATATTTTACAATTCTTCCTAATTATACCATTATATACATTTGAAAGTAAGAAAACTTTCTGTACATTCTGGTCCGTTTGTTGAAAATCACAAAAAAACTGTACCGAGATATTACCTTAAAATTTTTTTAATCTCATCTATTTTATCAATGGTTGCTTGGTAACCCACTTGAATACAATGGGTTGCTTTTCGAAAATCAAAGGCTCCCACAAAACCGGTTTCTGGAAAAAGAACGAAGTCGGCATATTCCTGTTCAATCTCCATTTGCGATTTTAGTTGAAGGTACATCCTTTTATAGAATGACTGATACTTACCAGATGTATTTGCCATGGAGATAGGAGTTATTGGATCAACAGCAATGACATGTTTAGCTCCAAGTTTTTTGCAAATTTGGACAGGACAATTGGAAACGACCCCGCCATCCACGATTTTTTTTCCGTTTCGATATAGCGGACGGAAAATCATGGGAATAGCAAAGCTAGCCCTTACTGCATCCGCAATCAGTATATTCTCTTCCCAAAAATCGTCTTCAATCGGCTTTTGGGAAAAAACAATCTGTTTTCTTAAACTTAGGTCAGTTGCAACAATTCCACAGGGAATCTTAAATGCTGATAATGATTCCTTATTCGTTAGGTCTTCGATTAGTCCTCTTAAGCGATCCCCTTTTAGCCATCCTTCCAGATCCGGCCGGAGGTTTAAAAATTTTAAGAAAACAGCTTTCCAATCAAAGTCCAAATATCGCAGGTTTAGTCTGGGTACCATTTTTTCTAGTTTTTCCGGGCTGTAACCGTAAGCATATAAAGCAGCAACCATTGCCCCGGAACTTGCCCCCGTTATATGGGTAACATTAATGCCTGCCTCGTCTAAAGCCTTAAGTACGCCAACAGCAGCGCAGCCCGGAATTCCTCCGCCAGCAAGAGCAAGACCAATCTCCATATTTTCCCTCTCTCTATAAAGTTCCTGGTATTTTATATTATGAAATTTTGTATAGATTCCTTTCAATTTTTTCTAATATTCTTTCCGTTTGTTCCACTAATGAAATGATTTCTTCAAAGCGAAAATTTCTCATAAACTCTTGGGCATGGGCCAAATCATTTCTTAGCTTTTCCAGTTTTTTTAAGTATTTATCTGTTTTGCTTTTTGACTCAAATCCACATACATTCAATAACTTTTCATTTGCAAGGAGGATATCCCTTTTATCGCATAGCTGCAAGCAATCACTTAATTCAATTTCCGCATTCAATTCTTTCCTCTTTGAAAATATTTCTTCTGCTTTTTCAATTCGGCTTTCTTTTAAGAACGATTTCCAGGAATTATTTTGATGAGTTGTTTTGATGATCTTTAATAAATTCATTTCAACTAGAGAAACAAGCCCAAAAAGCAGCAATTGAACCGGGGCCTTTTGTAAATCTGAATACGTTACCAGTCTGGTTACATTGTTTCCTTCCAATACAAAAATGCGCTTTGTTTCTTTTAGCAAGTATAAGGTTTGTATTAATGAAGTGGTTTCAGACACAAGTTCTGTCGTCTTAAAATAATTCACATACGTTTTACATATTCCATCCTTCAAATCGCTTTTTACAATATAGCCAATAACTTTTCCATTATCTTCAATCCCTAAACAATCGTATTCATTCTTATCCATTATCTCTATCGCTTTTTCAACTGGATCATGTAAATGACAGGTATCTATTTCTTCTGAGATATGATTGACATGGATATCATTTTCAAATAAAGCATGAAGACTTTGATGGGACGATAATTTATGTTTCATATTTATTCTCCTATTTTTTTCAAAATTTATTTATAGGCAAACAGTGATTGGCACTGATTTATGTTTTTAAAAATTTTTTGTTAGATTTATTTCCAAAAACATAGAAGTATTTTCCATTCTTTTGTAAATTAAGAGTAAGCTTAGTACTTCAGCTTTTAAGTCCTTAGCCAAGGAGGTGGAAATGGATTAGAACTTAATTATTCATCATGGTAAGAATTAGGGGCTCAAATATGTCAAAACAATATAACGGAAAAGAGGTGAGAAAAATGTCAGTTGTCCAGTTTGATGATGTTTATGATATTTGTTGTGATGCTTATATTCACTCTGCTAATAAAACTAAACAGATGCCCCGTTATGTTACCAAGCTAAAAATCAAAAAAGCAGATAAAAAATGATGATTATATCTTTCTATAATGGCTCATTAAAAGCTCAGTTTCAACAACTGAGCTTTTTATAAAGCAGTAAAAGAGCATATGTTAATGAAAGCTGACAAGTTTTTGACCTGTCAGCTTTTTCTCATGCATGTGCAATTCGTTAGTCCGTTTAATTGAAACGTTTCAATTCAAAAGTGTTAGTACGCTGAAAAAATGCAGAATACTGCCGGCCATGACAAAAATGTGCCATACTGCATGATGAAACTTGAATCCTCTCCAGATGTAGAAGACAGATCCTACAGTATATAACACTCCACCTATCATTAAATAAGTTAAACCGGCATGATCTAAATATTCCGTTAAAGGTTTCCAGGCAAAGACAATTAACCACCCCATAGCCACGTATAATAGGGTGGAGGTGAACAAAAACTTTTTCACAAAAAAGGATTTGAAAACGGCTCCGCCAATAGCCATTCCCCACACGATACCAAAAATAGTCCAACCCAACCAGCCTTTAACGGCAATAAACATGAATGGTGTATAGGTTCCAGCGATAAAAAAATATATTGAAGAATGGTCAAATATTTCGAATAGGTCTTTCACTTTGCTGCCTTCTGGGAAAGCATGCAAGAGTGTAGAGGATGTATACATAAGGAACATTGTAGTACCGAATAAAGTAAAACTTACAATATGCCAAGCATTTCCGTATAATGAAGAAAAAACAATTAATAATACTAATGCTGCTATGCTAAGAAGCGTACCAATACCATGGGTAATAGAATTGGCCACTTCCTCACCTTTGCTGAAAATGTGTGTGTCAGCCATATCAAATCTCTCCTTTTTGGAATTGTAACATGAATAATGGCAAGTAAGTAATTGACAAATGCCATATCCGGAGAGATTTTGCCATGGATATTTTTAGCATAGTCATAAAACAGCTACAGCAAATTCCTATTTGAACTTATAGATCGGGAGAGTTTAAGATGAAAATTTATGTTGATGCAGATGCTTGTCCGGTAAAAGATATTGTTATCTCTGAAGGTACCAAAGCAAAAATTCCTGTTATCCTTGTTACCAGCTTTTCTCACTTTTCTAATGCGGAACAACCGTCAGGAGTGGAAGTCATTTATGTTGATTCTGGAGCAGATGCTGCGGATTATCGGATTGTGAAATTAGTAGAAACGGGAGATATCATTGTTACGCAAGATTATGGACTCGCTTCGCTTGGTTTAGCAAAAGGGTGTATGGTTCTTCACCATAAAGGGTTCACCTATACAAATGAAAACATTGACCAATTATTACAAACCCGTTATTTTAGTGCAATGGCTCGGAAAAGCGGAAAGCGGACAAAGGGGCCCAAACCATTTACATCAGAAGACCGTGAGAACTTTAGGGAGCTTTTTAAAAGAGCGATTTCAGGTTGATACAAAATGTCCTCCAATTTGATCAGATAATTTTCAGTGCTTGTTCTATTAATTTCCTCCCTTTTCTTCTCTGTATTCTCAACAGAAAAAAATAATTTTGAGTTTCGTTCTCTTTTTTATATAATCCCTTCTTTCATTCCACAAAACATAAAGTATTAGTGAAATAGCTTTGTCCGAAGAGGCTCAAACTTTGGACATTATACATTATCTATTTTTATTTAATGAATTTATTCGAATCACTCATTCATCAACTCCCTGAATCGTTAAATAAATAAGAAAAAGCTACCGGTAATGAGAGTTCTGATTTTCCACTCTTACTACCCGGTAGCTTAATAAACCTAATTCTGCTTTAATATTAGAAGATTTCTTTTATGAAAGTAAAATTCTTGAGAAATTCACTTTCATTTATGGCTATTCTGTTTGTTAAATCTTTCGTTCTCATTACAAACTCTTTAACACCTATAAATTCTGATTCAGCGATAAGGTAAAAATGTGTTCCTTTTTTATATCCATTAAAATTTCTTTTTAGTGTATATAACTTCATTAAAAATCCTCTAGTTTAAATGATTAATTGTGCGATTATTTATAAGTGTTATTTTACCATTAACAATTGGTTGGAACTATAGGTTCTTCTCAAATTACCTGCCAAAGCGCCTCTTCTTGTTGAATAAACGCTATCAATTAAGGACATTTCACCTTTGCTATTCACCAGTTTTGTCCTTAAAAACTTTTTTAAGGACTTTTCACCTTTGATGTTCTCAAGTTTTTTCTTTAAAAATGTTTTTGAACAATATAACTTTAGTTTATACAAAAAGACAACCAAAACAGGTTGTCTTTTGATTGCCTGGCAACGTCCTACTCTCACAGGGACTTGCG
>CAZAEW010000104.1:0-9923 GCA_964484065.1 uncultured Bacillus sp. | reverse complement strand
AAGAAAAGGGTCTCCTAGCCGGGACCCTTTTATTTTTACATAAAATAATAGGAGAATTTATAATTCCAAACACTCACAGCTGATTAAAATCTGCCAGAAAATAAGGAAATCCGGCTCATCTTTATTTTGCCATGATAGGTTTAAAGAACCCTTTCTTTTCAAAAGAGACAAAAAAATGAATAAGCTTGTCGAATATTGTCCTTGCAAGCTTAAGAAAGTCTTTATTGAAAGGAGGTGAAATAATGCACTTCCGACGTTTTATGATAATGGGGTGTTTAATAGGTGCTGCGGTGTTTTTACCTAAAAGCGCATTTGCGGAAAAAACCGGACTGACTGATCAACCGGAATCTCAAAGTTCTGCAGTACAGTCTTACGTTTCAGAGAAAACTGAAAACGCAAAAGTCCCGAAAAAAAATTTGCCAGCTGCACTTCAATCCATTAATAAAAGTCAAGCCGGAGTGGTTTCGAATCCTGTAATTAATAAAGGTTCGCAGCAAACAGTACCCGTAAACCCTGAGCAAAAGCCGTTAAACACAGCGAAACGAAATAATAACATGGCACAATCATCCTTAGGAAAGAACCTGAAGGCCTCAGAACCTTCTAAAAAAGAGGAACCGATTGGACAAACAGAATCAGAAAAAAGTCATACTGTTACGAATAAGATTGTTGAGGCATCTAGTTCCTTGCATCATACAGATTCAAAAGTGGAAACCCAACGCGAACTACAAAAAAAGACGAAATCAATTCCCGGGAAATGTTCTAATTCCTCTCTTACAATAAGGAGTAATACTTCTCAGACCTGGAATCAGAATGCACAGGGAAACGGGGAAAATAAGACCCCTTCTAACCCAAAGGAAATTGAGATTATTACCCCCCCTCCCCAACGAACACAATCTTCTGGAGGGCAATCAAATGACCAGCACACGGGGACAGGTACGCTAAATTTTATTGAAAACTGGTTGGAATGGGATAAACTTTTTCATTCAAAGCTTAGCCAAGTATATTATTCACGACAGGCAAAGTACTGTAATCAATGGATGAATGCCCCTCCTTCTCCGCCGCCAAAAAAAGCTCCTTTTTTCTTAACGTATACTGATGATTTAGCCACAGATAACGATAATTAAAAGGAGCGAAAATTAAAAATGAAATATTATCTAAACACAAATAAATTTGTTAAGCCTTTCGTATTAGCTGGAGTAATGTCAGTTGGAGTTATTGTTGGAGGCCATTTTGCTGAGGCGGCTGGACTTGAAAAAGCGAAAGAAGAACCTGTAAAAACGGTTCAAGTACAAAGTCCAGTTAATACAAATGTAAAATCTGCACATGCAGTTCCTTCAACGCCAACTGTTCCTGCACAGTCCAAAGCGAAAGAAAAGGATGAGGTTAAAGCTGCTGATCAGCCTGAACAAGATGTAAACACCGATAAAGCTCAGGCAAGCGTACAAGCAAGTCAAACTGCAGAAAATCATGCTTCAATTCACTCTGCAATCTTTGCCAATCCAGAAAAAAATCAAACTGAAGGAGTAAAGACAGAGGAAGTTCAAGTTCCTGAAACGGCTCCAGAAACAACTCCAGCAAGTGATGTGCCGGCAAAGGATGAGACTGCAGACACTAACCCTAACCCAAATACTGAAGAAATATCTGTTGTAAAAACAGAAGAATCCGAAGCAGTTCGGGATGAGGAAAATAAGTCGGAAGACGAGATTGTTCAAACTGCACCTGTAACAAGAGAAGACCCTAAAAACCAAAATGAGGATTCCAACAAAATTACTCTTGATACGAATGCAGTTGTTAACACTAAAGACGAGGAAGCTGTTGCAAACATTGAAACAGCTATGAAAATAAATCCTTCTTCTGTAAACAAAGTAAATTCTCACGCCAGTCTGCATGCCAGTGATACAGCTAAGGCACATGCGAATGCAAACTCTGCTGTTCTAGCTAAATCAAATGTAACTGGGGACAATAATAGTCAAACAACTGTTATAGGTGAGTCTGGTCATGCTGATGACAATCAAACCGTTACAAATGACAATGCAACTGATGTGATTGCTGATCAAACTGATGTTTTTGACAACAATGCAACTGAGGTTACGACTGTTCAAACTGAGGTTACTGACAACAATGCAACTGAGGTTACTGCTGATCAAACTAATGTTACTGACAACAATGCAACTGAGGTTACTGCTGATCAAACTGATGTGATTGCTGATCAAACCGTTACAAATGACAATGCGACTGATGCGACTGCTGATCAAACTGGCCCTGCTGATGACAATGCAGCTGATGTGATTGCTGATCAAACTGATATTGCTGATGACAATGCAGCCGATGTGATTGCTGATCAAATCGAACTTGCTGATGTTGATGCTTCGGTTGAATCTTAATATAAAGCAAAATATTCCTTTTCAATAAGGGTCTGCCCAGAAAGGAGATTTGATCCCTTTTCTGGATCCCCCTTTTAACTTCTGCAAAATTAGATGCGTAACACAAATACCCCTTACTCTAAATCAATCACAAGAGTAAGGGGTATTTTTATATTATCTTCATTTCTATTATAACGATATGAGCTGATCTTTTTGCTTTTATTTTAATATCCTCTTCGACAATTTCCAATGCATCCCTAGTGTCTAATTCAACATTATTGATGGTTGAGCCTCCCTCAACTTGAACCAAATAGGCCTGACGTCCTTCGCTTATCGGAAATTGAATTTCCTTGCCCTCCTCAAGTTCTAAAGCATATATATTCGTATCCTGATTGATTTTTATCGGAGCGTTCCCGTCTTTGCCTGAAACCATGTGAAGCAGCTTATTATGACGTTCCTCCCAATTAAAACGATAATCGCCATAATTAGGCTCATAACCTGTCTTATCAGGGAATATCCAAATTTGCAAAAATCGTAATGTTTTTTCTCCTAAGTTATGTTCACTGTGAAATACACCCGTTCCGGCGCTCATATATTGAACATGACCTCGGGTAATCGTGTTTTTATTCCCCATACTATCACCATGAGTAAGCTCACCATCCACCACATATGAGATGATTTCCATTTCCTTATGGGGATGAAGATCAAATCCGGTACTGGGTTCCACCAAGTCGTCATTTACAACCCTCAGCTTCCCAAAGTGAATATTTTTTGGATTATAATACTCGGCAAATGAAAAATGAAAAATACTTTTCAGCCAGCCTAGATTACTTCTCCCCATATTTTTGTGATCTATTTTTTTCAACATTTATAAAATCTCCTTTTTCAAAAGAATATCTCGAATTCAAGATAATAGTACTGCACAGACACATTTTTGTCAAATTTATTATAAAGGGACGGTAGTGTGCACTTCCTGAAAAAAATGCACAAATACCGCCCCTTGTATCATCCTGGGAATAGGTCTGAAGATAAGTAGCGTTCTCCAGTGTCCGGTGCCAAACACAAAACCCTCGCTGAAGATGGGAGTTTTTTAGCGATTTCTACTGCAAAATGCGCTGTCGATGCACCGGATGCACCAACAAAAATTCCTTCTTCTGCTGCAAGACTGCGTGCCATCACCTCCGCGTCTTCATCTTTAATAAGCAGGATTTCATCATAAATTTCCCGGTTTAATATTTTCGGAATAAAACCCGGTCCTGTTCCCGGAATTTTATGAGGTCCCGGTTCTCCGCCCGATAATACCGGGGAACCAAAAGGCTCTACTACATAAATTTTTATATTAGGAATAGATTTCTTTAATTCTTCACCAACGCCTGTTACTGTACCGCCAGTTCCTGCCGTTACAACTAAAGCATCCAGTTTTCCATCAAAAGCTTCGAGGATTTCGACAGCAGTTGTAGCGCGATGGGCATCCGAATTCGCAGGATTCTCAAATTGCATTGGAATATAGCTGTCCGGGATTTTTTTTGCCAATCGGTTCGCTTCCTCGATTGCCCCGTTCATCCGTAATTTTGCCGGAGTTAAAAAAACTTCTGCCCCGTAAGCTTTTAATATTTTAACCCGCTCCAGGGTTGCGTTGTCTGGCATCGTAATAATGCAGCGGTATCCTTTGACCGCAGCAACCATCGCTATTCCAATTCCGGTATTGCCGGAAGTCGGCTCAATGATTGTGCTTTTACCGGGTATCAATTTCCCCTCCGTCTCTGCACGGCTGATCATGTTCATTGCAGCTCGGTCTTTCACGCTTCCACCGGGGTTAAATGACTCAAGTTTTATGTATACCTGCCCCCCTGATGGATCCGGTAATTTGTTTAACTTAACTATGGGGGTATTGCCAATTAAATCAAGTATGGAGTTATATAGCTTCATTTCTATCACCTGTAATATTTTTTTTGAAAGGGAAAAGGACACTAAGTCATAACACACATAGTATCCTGTATTATTAGTTTATAAATTCAGTATCAATTAAGGACGTAAAATCAGGTTTATTTTTCAAAAATTTAAGTTCAACGGATGAATCAGCAAATTGTTGAACTACCTTTTTGTTTACATTATCTGTAAAACGGATATGTGACCAGGCTGTATTAATGACGTCTTGATCAAGATCTTGTTTTGTAATCTCTTTAATGCTCTTAAGAGTAATGCTTTTTGCTTCATCAGGGCTTTGATTGATAAAAGCAATCGCGTCTTCCTGCGCTTTCACAATTTTTTCAATTACCGCCTTATCGTTTTTAATTTTCTTGCCGCTTGATACCAATACCGTATTCGGCAATGTTTTCCCATAAGAAATTTTTGAGCTATCAACAATAATTTTCGCACCGTCATCTTTGACTAACTGCGTCGCCCATGGCTCAGGAACAGCCGCTAAGTCTACTTTACCAGATTTAAACATGCTTGCATATTGTGCAGGGTTTCCTGTAACATGCTTCAAGGTTCCGCCAATTCGGGCAGAAGAAATACCGTAATCCTGCAGAAACGTTTCCATTTGGACATCATGTGTGCAGCCTACTCCTGGAGTGATAAACGTTTTCCCTTTAAAATCCTCTACGGATTTGATGCCGCTCTCCTTGCTAGCCACGATCGCTGTTCCGCCTGATGAAGCACCCGCAATGATTTTAACATCGGCCCCATTTGTAAAATTATTCATGACTGGTCCAGGCCCAACAAGTCCGGCATCAATATCACCGGTTTTGAGAGCTGTCATAAATGCGCCGCCATCCGGGAATGTCTTGTATTCTACTTTAACGTTTCTCCCTAGTTCCTTCTCGTAATAACCTTTTTCTTTCGCAACCATTGCAGGCGCATGGTCAATATTAGGAAAATAGCCAATGACCACTTTCTTTTCTCCTTGATCTGAACTGGCACTGCTGTTCGTGCTGCTTGTTCCACAGGCGGTTAACACACCCATGCTGATCAGTAATGCTGCTCCTAATAGTTTTGTCTTTTTCTTCATCTCTTTATATCCCCCTTAATGATTTGGTTCTAACCCCCAACGGCGAATAACATTTTGCTCAATTCGTTGGAAGAATGCAATATCGACAATAGTGCCAATTACCCCAATAATAATCATAATACCGATGACCATACTCATATTTCCAAAATCAGATGCATATTTCAGCGTATAACCCAGCCCCGGCCCGGTGCTCAAAATTTCCCCTGCCATTAGGGCGCGCCACGCAAATGCCCAGCCAAGCCTGATCCCGGTAACTGCATATGGAACTGAGGCCGGAAAAATCACTTTGAAAAACAAATCAAATCCACCGGCTCCCATTGTCTGGGCAGCCCTGATGTAAAGCGGCGGTACATTTTTGATCCCTATCCTCATATTAATTGTCATCACAAGCGTTGCACCCAGAATGACAATAAAAATAACCGAGCTCTCATTTAACCCAAACCACATAATCGCTATTGGCAGCCAAACGATACTTGGCACACTCTGTAATGCCAAAATTAAGGTTCCCAGCGTTTCATCGGCCGTCTTATTTTTGGCTAACAGTATTCCCAGGGAAATTCCTAGAAGGATCGCAATACCTAATCCAATCGCCAATCTTCGAAAACTGGCTAGAATGTCAAGGGTTAACGTATTATCTGAAAAGCCCTTGACAATAGCTTTCGCCACATCGGTTGGCGCAGGCATAAGGGCAGGGGAAACGGAAAAAATCTTCACGGCCGTCTGCCAAAGAATAATCAACAGTGCAAAAAATATGATTCGTTTAATTGTTCGCTGCATAAGCTAATTCCTCTTTCACGACTTTCTCCATTTCGATTCGCAGTAACTCCATAATTCTTTCCTCTAACTTAGCCGCTTGAGGATGTCCGGTGCGAGGTCTTGGAATTTGCACTTTAATATCTTCCAGCACCACCCCAGGTCTCGTCCCCATTACGACAATTCTGTCTGATAGTTTAATAGCCTCGCTTATGCTATGAGTAACAAACAGAATGGTCTTTTTTGTGTCCATCCAAATTTTTTCTAACTCACAATGAAGCCTTGAACGTGTCTGTTCATCAAGCGCGCCAAAGGGTTCATCCATTAACAATACATTTGGATTCATCGATAAGGCCCTTGCAATGGCCACCCTCTGCTGCATTCCTCCCGAAAGCTCATGCGGGGAATGTTTGGTATAGTTGCTTAACTGCACCATTTGTAAGTATTGATGTGCTATTTCTCTTGCTTTATTTTTACTCATTTCTTTTCGAAGCGGAAACATGACATTCTCTTCAACCGTCAGCCATGGAAATAAAGCGGCCTGTTGAAAAACCATCCCCCTGTCTTTTCCGGGCTTTTTAATCAGATTTCCATTTAGTAAAATCTCACCGCTTGTCGGTTTCGTTAAGCCGGCAACAATCGATAACAAAGTGGATTTCCCGCAGCCTGACGGTCCAAGAATGGAAACAAATTCTCCTTCATTAATTTCAAGATTAATATTTTTAAGGACATCGCTCGTCAGTTTTTTATTCTTAAATTGTTTGTTAACCTTATTGATTTGCAAAAACATTTATTCACCAACTTCACCCATAATTCTAATAATTTTTATCGGATTAATATTGTATATTATATAATTTTTGCCAAGAAAGTCAACCATTATGAGAATATTCACCTCAATTTTAGTCCTTACTAGAACGAGCAAATATAATGGGGACCCTTGCTTTCTTTGAAAACAAAAAAAACTTCGACTAAGTGAAAGGTATTTCGCTAAAAGAAAGGAAGATTCGTCAATTCCTGCAAAAGAGACGATAATAGGAACAATTCCTGCCTCTCTTTAGCAAAACACACGAATTACGGGGGCAAAATATGGATATTTCTCAAGAAAAGATAATAGGACTAATGTCGATTATCAAGTAAAATAGTCGGAATATTTTGATTTATCAATCCTCCATCCTTTGCTACAATAATACAAAATTAACAATGGACAGGCTGGTCATTGAAAGTCGAAAAATTAGTCAATTCAATAGAATGTGAGGGGATTTAATCCAATGTTGAAGTTGGTAAGAGATAATCAATTGCTGAAACAATACCCAATGCTAGATGATGACTATATCGAGAGAATGGCAAACTTTTATACAAGTGATTGTGCAAAGGTTATATTTCCAAATCTGCAAAAAGTCCCATTTGGGGAATGGCTTTTCCGGCAATACATTTTAAAATTCGAAAAGAGCGGATAATTTTTTTCTGCTCTTTACTATTATTCTAAAATTGTTCCTAAAGTGTTCATTGATTATTCTTACTTATCAAGTATGATAGATTTTAAGTGCCAAGAGATTCTAATTCATTCAGATTCGATTGACAGAATACATAATTTAGGAGTGACATCATGAAAAAATGGGTTCTCGCTGGACTTTTAGTCAGTTCATTGGGTTTAACAGCATGCAGCAGCAGTACTGTAATGAAGTCCGATGCCGGAAACATAACGACGGATGATTTATATCAAGCCATGAAAGCCAAGTATGGGGTCCAAACCCTTCAACAGATGGCTTTGGAGAAAGTCTTATCAAAGGAGTATAAAGTTACCAAATCTGAAGTTGACGCCGCAGTGAAGCAAACGAAAGATCAATTGGGAAGTCAATTTCTCAGTACCTTACAGCAATACGGCTATCAAGATGAGAACGACTATCGAGACGCTATCAAACTGAATCTTCTAGAGAAAAAAGCGGTGTCTAAAACCATTACAGTATCAGATAAAGAATTAAAAGACGCTTACACTAACTATAAACCTGAAATTCGCGCCCGCCATATTTTAGTCAGCGACGAAAAAACCGCAAATGATATCGAAACAAAACTGTCAAGCGGTGCAAAGTTTGAAGATTTGGCAAAACAATATTCCCAAGATACTTCGAATGCGTCAAACGGCGGAGATCTCGGATGGTTTGGTACCGGCGCAATGGATTCAGACTTTGAAAAAGCTGCCTTTTCGTTACAGAAAAACCAAATCAGTACTCCTGTGAAAACCCAATATGGTTACCATATCATTCAAGTAACAGATATAAAAACAAAAGAGTCATTTGCAAAAATGAAAAAAACTCTTACAGACCAAGTAAAACAATCCAAGATGACTTCGAGTTCGATGCAAAATGCATTAAAAGCTGAATTAAAAAAAGCGAACGTTGATATACCGGATGGTGACCTGAAAAAAGCCGCCGATCTGACATCATTTTCAGGCCATTAAACCGAAGTGGTTCTTTCGCAGCCAAGATGCACTCTAATATTATTCAAAAAAACAAGCAGAACAACTTGTTAGGTAGCTCTGCTTGTTTTTATTTCTATGAAATTTGCTGGTTTTTTGAGTGTCTCTCTTCAATTCTATTTTCAATCTTTTCTATTTCTTTAAGATCTTCTTTAATTTGCTCCTTATTTTTAGTCACCAATTCCTGAAAACTAGGTTTACGTTTTTTCATTTACCTCTCCCCCTTTTCTATGTTTTTATTATACCTAAGTTATAAACCTTATAATCATTTGATTTATTACAATACTTTGAACTTTCTTTGTCAATTTTAGATAAACATACTAATTTTATGAATAAAGCAGAATAAATAGCGGTTAAATAAGTTAGATCATGAGACTTGATTGATGTTTAATTAGGATAATAGCCATTTTCATCCTCATCTAATTGAGAATTTTAGGATAAAATACTTTTACAAAATAAAAACTGGACCATCGTGGTCCAGTCATTATGCTGGTTTTTCACCTTTTAAGGGAGATTCAGCCATTTCCTTTTTCATCCAGTCCGGTCCTTCAACCATTTTTGAGACAAGCATGGCAGCTATGTTGTCTCCAACCGCATTTAGCATTGTAGCTGGTGCATCAATGATAGTCGCAATTGCCGCAATAATCGGAAGTGCAGTTGTCGGGAATCCATATAGAGAGATAACGAGCATCTCTGCAATCATCCCGCCCGACGGAATCGCTCCCATTACTGTCCCGCCTAATACAGCAATTAAGATGGCGATGCCTAGTGTGGAGAATCCGGAAAAATTCATATGAAAGACGCTAAACAAAACAGCAATCTTTAATATTTCCCCTAAGACGGAACCATCCTTGTGCATCGAAGCACCTAATGGAATTACGGTTTCTCGTATATCTTTCGGAATTCTCATTTTTCCTGCAGCTTCTAAATTGACAGGCAATGTCGCCATGCTGCTGCATGTAGCGAGCGAAGTCACCGATGGGGAGACGGCATTTTTCCAAAAAGACGAAACAGCTTTTCTGCCCCCTGCACCAAAAGCCATGACCGTATATGCAAAAAAGAAGAATAACAAGGAAACAACCAAATATAAGATTGTGGACTTTAAGTACGTTTGAAGCATATCTGTTCCAAAAGTCCCAACTAAGTTTGCAAAATAGGCGCCTAATCCAATTGGAGCATAATACATAATGATACTGACCATTTTTGTAAAAATCGTGGCTCCCACCTCCATAAAGCGGGCAACCGGTTTGGCTTTTTCTCCAACCAAAGAAATGGATAATCCTAAAAGCAGTGAAAAGAAAATTAATGATAGCATATG
>CAZAEW010000103.1:1437-10059 GCA_964484065.1 uncultured Bacillus sp. | reverse complement strand
TCCGATCGGGCGCTTTAGTTTAAAAAATGGTTGCTTCTGCAGCCTTTTTTGTTTCACTAACAATCGGTTTAGCGAAAGAGAACTGGTGATAAATTTTTAAAAACGGAAGTAAAGTCTAAAATATGGAGGTAATTTATGGATATGGAGTTATAATATAGATGGTTTATAATGTTTGATTTATTTTAAGGGGATGTAAAAATGTTTATTGCTGTTTTAACTTATCAAAAGCCATTGGATCTTGTAGAAGAAAACTTAGAGGGTCATAATCAGTATCTTGATAAAAACTATAAGTTGGGAAACTTTATTTTTTCAGGAAGAAGAAAACCACGAGTAGGTGGGGTTATTTTAATCAACGAAGATTCAGAAAATAAGGTATTAGATATAATAAAAGAAGACCCTTTTTATGTTAAAAAAATTGCGAAATATGAGTTAATAGATTTTGTTCCCTCGAAATATGCAGAAGAATTTAAAACATTTGTTAAATAATCGAGGGTTAACGCATTTCAATAATTTGAACTTGCTTCGCTCAATATGAAAGGATTTCCTTTTCCATAATCAAGTAAACGTGTGACGTTAGAGTTCAACAAGAATTAGATGATTTTAGGGCTAAGATCGTATAAAGCCTATTCCATTAACGGGCGCGATTATCGAAAGATGAACGCGCGTGCCTGTTTCATGTTTAGGGCAGGTTGTAGAGGATATAGTCCAGCATTAATAGTGTTGAATCGTATTTAAGTAAATGATGTTTTTTTGCTGTTATTCTTCTCGAAGAGCTATGAAGATAAAATTACTTTGAAAAATTATTTTTATAGGTTTTGTCCATAGGCTTTTCCTCAAGCTACTGTCCATTAGCCTCCTCTATTGGACAGTACCTCAGCCGAAAAATAAAATGCTAATCCAATAATAAGTGCCTTCATTATCAATATTTTGTCGAATCCTTCGATATATTCGGGTAGGCTCTTTTCTTATTTTAAGGTAAACTTAAACTAATGTTTAGAGCAGAAATTTGTGTATAATTAGTTGGATTACCTTGGGGATGAAATGGAGAGAACTTATGTTTTTTCGCTTAATGTATCATATTGTCTTGCCTATTTATGTAGTATTTGTCATTTTCGCCTCGATTTCGTTAGAGAAAACTCAAAATGCTTTTTTTATGATTGTATTTGGCCTTCTTTTTATAACCAGCATTTTTTTGGAAAGAATGTATACCCGCTTCTTTTTGTTGATTGCATCTAGTGAAATCATTTCGTTACTATTATTTCATTTCACCAGCCAACTGAATTGGTGTTACTCCATTTATATCATTTTACTTAGTAAATTTTTATTCCAAGTCAAGGGAGCCGTCAAGGGGATTTTTCTTGGTTTTGTTTTCATGGTTTTTTACACCGGTATTCGAGCTACGTATTCCCCTGTAAATTCCTATAGCATATTTGGGGTTGGATCGGATTTCTTAACTTCAATAGCTGTAGTACTGATCATTCAGTACATTATTGAAATGGAGACGAAAAAAAATACCCTTATTGCAGAGAAGAAACGTGAAGAATTACGGCATAAAGAGGAAAAAGTGAAGCTAATAGCAGAAATGGCTGCTGGACTTGCACATGAAATTAGAAACCCGTTGACGATCATTCAAGGGTTTCTGCAATATTCCAAAGAGGCTAATTATAATATACAGCCTTGGTATGATTTAATCTTTAGTGAAGTCAGCAGGATGAATAAATTAACGGTTGAATTCCTGCAATTTTCAAAACCAGATCTTTCTCAATACCAAGCTTATTCCATCCACGAGTGTTTAAAGAGAGTCATTTCCTTAACCAAATCCGAAGCCCGCTGCTTAGGGCATCAAATCGTATACACGGAGTATAATCCTGATCTTTTGGTGAAAATGGACTTCAATAAAATGGTACAGGTTTTTGTTAATTTAATTAACAATGCGATTCAGTCTATGGTTGAAAGTGGACATATTACGATTCGATTGTTCAAAGTGGGGAATTTAGCAGTTTGTGAGGTTCGTGATACAGGTGTGGGTATAGAAGATGCAGAACTGAAAAAAATCTTTAATCCCTTCTTTACAACGAAATCTGAAGGAACGGGTCTGGGGCTATCCATATGTCAGAAAATTGTTCAGGACCATGGGGGAACAATTGAGGTGAGTAGTACTCCGAAATATGGGTCTATATTTACTATTTGTCTTCCTTTAGATGTTGGTGCTAGTCACGCTCTGGATTTTACCAAAGATTAGTAGATGTTTAGTCTATAGGGCCTAATTGGTCCTATTTTTTATGGAAATGGTTTTCCCTTTTTATATTATTAGGCATTTCCAATATATAGGTATTAACAACCCTATGGAAAAAATAATAGAGCTTGTTACATACGATGTGGAAGCCTTTTCCTGAAGAATCCTTTTAAAGGCAGGATGCTCAGAAATTTCCCCCTTCATTTTTTCACCATCAAACCAAATTTCGTTTTCTAACTTATTTAAACGTTCAATAAAATCTTTTCTGCTAATAGTTCCCATTTCTCCGCGCTCCCTTTGTTCCAACATCCCACAAAATTTTTTAATCAGTGTAATGGTCACTTTATTCCATTTATTTTTCTTAAATAAAAAAAGTTTACCCTTCCAGAAGGAACTTTTCAGGCATATTTTATTGTAGTCCAACGGTTAATGACTGAGCTAATTGTTTACCTCCAATATGAAGGAAGAAACCGGAATTTTCCTCTTATTACATTGTTCAAAGTTATGCAAAAGTGTCTAAATGGCTTAGGAGGTAGGGAAATGAAATTTAGGATTTTACCATCAAAAAGTACAGAAGCATACGAATTATTAAAGATTCAAAGAGAAGCGTTTTATTCCGATTTAATGAAATATAAGGATTACGATACAAATCCAGCAACTGAATCATTGGATTATTTTTTATTAAGAATGCAAAACTCTTTGCATCATTCTATTTTTGTTAATGATCAGCTTGCAGGAGGAGTCTGCATTGTCATACAGACCTATACTCATTATTATTTGCTTTCAATTTTCCTTAGCTCTCGATTTCAAAACAAAGGATTGGGTTCTAAAATAGTACAGGAGCTAGAAAGACGATTCCCTCATGTACGAAAGTGGTCGCTTCATACCCCAAAAGATGATTATCGAAATCGCCATTTTTATGAAAAACTCGGGTTTAAAAAAACAGGGGAGGAACCAATAAACCAGTACTTGACACTTATATATTATGAAAAGAATATGTGGTAAATTTAGCCGTATTCATAATACTACCTGGTTAATTATTGCCAATGAAAAATCAAACCATCTACCTTCGCATTACAAAATCTTGAAATTAAAGCAAAGGTTATTTCACCACACTTTTCAACATGAAGCGAAGTTAACAACTCAAATATAGACGATGAGAGGATATTGAACCGATCGATGGAGCAGCAACAAAGATGGATCAGAGAGTACAGCATTACTGATTGGTCAGAAATGGAGGAGAGGTTTATGAAAAAATTATTGATCAAAGAAAGCCCGCTGTTAATTCTTCCTTCTTTGGCGGTGAAAATTGGTTTTCATGAAGCAGCGGTGCTGCAGCAAATTCATTTTTGGCTGACATCTAGCAAGCACTTTATCGAAGGCCACAAGTGGATTTACAACACCTACAAAGGCTGGCACAAACAATTCCCGTTTTGGTCTGAGAGCACCATTAAGCGGACAATCCTTACTCTCGAAAATCTAGGATTGTTGATTTCGGGAAACTGGAATTTTTCCAAAATGGACAAAACCAAGTGGTACACCATTGACTATGAAAAGGTAGCTGCATTAGAACTCCCACTTTTTGAAACAGATGTTACACCCCCTGATTCATGTCCATTCCAAACAGATTTCGATGGTGCTCCCATTGAGGTATGTATAGCCCAACTTGACCCATCATTAGCTCCGGCTGCTCCAACGAATGAACTTGAACGCAGTGTGGAAGAAACGAAAATGACCCAAGCAATACCAGAGAGTACTTCAAAGAATTCTTCAGAAAAAGAAAATCCGATTGTTGAAATCATCTCTTACCTCAACGACAAAACCGGTTCATCCTACAAACCAACAACTGATAAAACACGAAAAACGATCCGGTCTCGGCTGCGCGAAGGCTTCACCATTGCTGATTTTAAAAAGGTCATCGGCCTAAAAGCCACAGAATGGCTCCACGATCCGTACTGGTGCAAATATCTCCGTCCGGAAACGCTGTTTGGAACATTATTTGAATCGTATTTTAACCAGAAAGGCTTTAAGAAAAAACTGAACCGAGAGAAATTGAATTTGGATGATTAAGCGGAAGACTTTTCGTTATTGTCAATGATACGAATTTTTTATGAGCAATTTGAAGTGGAAAATTTTTCGGAACCAATTGGCAAAATTTCAAAGGCAATATCCATATTTTAGACCGTCCCGTGATGGATTTTCCGTATATTTGGTCGAAAGTGCGTAAAATGCGAAGAATTTACGGTTCGGAGAAAAGGATACTGGTGGTGATTGATTATCTGCAGCTGATTGAGGGGAATCCGAGTTCGAAACAAAACCATCAGGCTGAAAATCAGCCGAAGATTAAAAACGATGGCCAAAGAACTCAATGTGGTCGTCATCGCTCTTTCACAGCTGAGCCGCGGCGTCGAAAGTCGACAGGACAAGCGTCCGATGCTTTCCGACCACTGCGAATGCGTTCAAATCGAACAGGATGCCGATCTGATTGCGTTCTTGTATCGGGATGATTACTACGTGAAAGATTCTTCGCAAATGACAAGCTGAAAGTAATTATTTCCAAGCATCGTAATGGACCGACTGGAACTGTAGAGCTAGGTTTTCATAAGCGTTACGGTCAGTTTGTCAATTTGGCAGGATAGGGTGAGTTAACATTTTCCATTAAAACCTAATTTTTCAGTATAAATTTAAGAAATTAGGCTTTCGTTACTCCACAGACGCGCCCGATTTCTGAAAATCATTATTAAAATATAGCACCTGCCTCTTTAAGTACATCTCTTCACATCTGGCATTCAAACCGGATTGCGCCTCGATTTTTTCTTATGTACCTTTGCCCCTTACAAATTCTTTTCCCCCACATATAGTGATAGTACAACTTAATAGAAATTGTTCCATAGGAAAAGGAGGAATGAATAGTATGGCATTAGCCAAGTTTGTTGATGCTTTACCTCTCCCTTCAGTGTTACAGCCTGTTGGGCATCAAAATGGAATTCCATACTTTGAGGTAACGATGAAACAGGTGAAACAGCAGCTGCACAGGGACTTACAGCCAACAACTGTTTGGGGGTATAATGGAAGCTATCCTGGTCCAACATTTGAAGCAAGACGGAATCATCCTATCTTGGTTAAATGGATAAACGAGCTGCCATTTGAACATCTATTACCTGTTGATCGTACGGTTGATGGCGCAGAACCTAACCAGCCTTCCGTTCGAACGGTCGTGCATTTGCATGGAGGACGAGTTCGACCTGAAAATGATGGCTTTCCTGAAGCATGGTTTACACGCGATTTTAAAAATGTCGGTCCAAAATTTCTCCATGAAGTTTATTACTATCCAAACTGTCAACGTGCTGCTTCCCTTTGGTACCACGACCACGCACTGGGAATTACTCGTCTAAATGTTTATGCAGGACTCGCTGGCCTGTATCTTCTCCGTGATGATCACGAAGACAGTCTAAACCTGCCTAGTGGAAAATTTGAAATACCATTGGTAATTCAAGACCGCTCATTTTACCCTAACGGAGAATTATTTTATCCATCACAGCCAGATACACCCCCAACTGTATCACCATTTCCAAATCCGTCAATTGTTCCTGAGTTTTTCGGGGATACCATTTTGGTGAATGGCAAAGTTTGGCCATACCTTGAAGTGGAGCCCCGAAAATATCGCTTCCGTATTTATAATGGCTCCAATGCCCGATTCTATCAATTACATTTAAGCTCAGGTCAAACATTTGTACAGATTGGAGCTGAAGGCGGCATATTTGAAAAGCCAGTATTCGGGCTCACAGAATTGATCATTGCACCCGGAGAACGCGCAGATGTCATTATTGATTTCCGTCACCATAAAGGAGACCGAATCATCCTTACCAATAGTGCAAATGCACCATTTCCTGGCGGTTTGCCGCCTACTGCTGATACATCACAAATTATGGAGTTTCGTGTAAAAAAACATCTATCTCAACCAGATACAAGTGATATTCCAGACATCCTAAGCTGTTTCGAGTGTTTAACCCCGACTCCAAGTACACCGATTCGGCAAAACACACTTAATGAAGATACCGATGAATTTGGACGACCGCTGCTATTATTAAATCATATGAGATGGAGCCAATTACCCATTACAGAAACTCCGGCAAACGGCACCATTGAAATCTGGGAGCTCTATAACCAAACTGTGGATACGCATCCCATTCATTTACACTTAGTTCAATTCCAAGTTCTTAACCGTCAGGAGTTTACAGTAGGTCAGTTTGGCGGCTTCATTCTTGTCGGTCCTGAGATTCCGCCTGCAGAAAATGAAAGAGGGTGGAAGGATACAGTCCGTGCAAATCCACATCAAGTTACCAGGATTATTGCACGCTTCGGACCATTCACCGGCATTTATCCTTGGCACTGCCATATTCTTGAGCATGAAGACCATGATATGATGAGACCTTACGAAGTTCTTCTAAATCCTAATTTTGACCCATGCATCCCGATTTCAGGTGTCTGTCCAGATGATTCATTTACTCAATGCTGTCAAGAGGACAACGGACATTGTGAATGCAAAGAAGACCATGACCATGATGAATCAAGCTCCCAGGATGAATCCAGTTCTCATCACCATGACGAATCCAGTTCTCATCACAATCCTCCCCATCCTCCTTATCATCACCGTCCATAAAATGAAGGAAATGGTAAAAAGAAAGACTAGCTTAAAATCAAAAGCTAGTCTTTTCATATTTCTATTCTAATAAATTGACCATATAGCTAATCTGCTGTTCGTGGACAATTCCATAGAAACACTTTAAACTAATTGTTGTTCGATTACAGGAAATCACCATGGAGAGGAAAAATAGAATGCAACCTGCTAAAAAAGATTTTAAACTAATTGCCTTGGATATGGATGGAACACTATTAAATGAAAATGGAGCCATTTCTGATGAAAACCGCCAGGCAATCGAAGATGCTCAGGCTAATGGGATTCATGTAGTCCTTAGCACCGGCCGGTCCATTTTGACTTGTGGAAAATATGCGAAATCTCTTAATCTAACTTCCTATTTGGTAACCGTTAATGGCAGCGAAATATGGGATTGCTCTGGAAATCTGTATGAAAGAAATGTCATTCACACGGATTTTATTCATATGATGTGGGAGTGGGCCGAGACAAATAAGACTCATTTTTGGGCTGTTGCGACGGATAAGGTGTGGCGAAATCAAATGCCGGAAAATATTTTTGAACATACGTGGCTGAAGTTTGGTTTTGATTTTGCTGATGATTCACTTAGAGATACCATCACCAAGAGGCTTTTAAGCAATCAACAACTTGAAGTTAGTAATTCCAGTCCAACGAATATTGAAGTAAACGCAGCGGGGGTTAATAAAGCAATGGCCCTTTTACATGTTTGCAACAGACTTGGAATCTCGATGGATGACGTAATTGCCATGGGTGATAGCCTTAATGATATCAAAATGATTAAGGCGGCTGGTTGTGGGGTAGCGATGGGAAATGCCCAAAACGAAGTGAAAAATGCAGCGGACTGGATAGCCGCCACAAATGAAGAAAACGGCGTAGCCAAAGCAATCCGCCACTGGGTATTGCGATGAAATTATGTTTTGTTAGGGTATGATCAGGTTAATATATATGATTCGGACATAAAATAAAAACAACCTAAAGTTTGGGACATGTACCATGCTTAGGGGTTGTTTTTATTTATTTTAAAAAACAAAAACGGTATTTTCCTTTCATTTCATCGTTAAAAATGAGTTTTTGCTAGCGAGCAGTCCAAGTGACTGTTCGCTAATTTTTTTCTTAAGGTAAGACTTCAGTTAATTTATAAGGACGCAAATAATGCTAATGATCTATTTTTAAAGTTCATTTTCACTAAAATATCAATCCTTTTTACTATTGAATGGTAGGAAATTGAAATTAATTTATCGAATAATATAAACATGTGACTGGAAATTGCTCCGGATAATGGCATCGGTTTTTTAATAAGGCAAGTGAAGCATATGGAGAAAAGTATTTCATTTGCTCGGAATGGTATGAAAAATCGTCAGTATTTTTATGAAATAGGTAGGATTACATCAACAGTCACGAAACTGACTTGTTTCTTCTTGTGATTTTTTATTATACCAACAAATTCCATCTGTGTATTATAATAAACATTTTTATTTTTAGTAGGGGTTGATGACATGGGAGTCTTTCTATTATTTTTTCTGTTTGCGTTTTTAATATTAATAGGACCAAAATATTTATCATTTCAAAGTTCAAATTATAAACAGGCAAGTGGCAATACGTTTTTGAAAACACTATTGGATAAAGGGAATTATGGTGAATTTTTAACTTTTCTTCAATTGGAAAAATTAAAAGGACATTTTAAGCTTTTAACCAATTTGTATTTACC
>CAZAEW010000103.1:0-1337 GCA_964484065.1 uncultured Bacillus sp. | reverse complement strand
TATGCCAAATTAAAAGCTTATTCACATGCTGATGAAGAACTGAAAAAAACACATATTAAGGAGATACAAAATAAAAGATAAACATGAAATCTATGGATTGTATTGAAGAAGAAGAGGTCCACTTAATTATGAAACAAGGTATTTACGAAGAAAATTAAAATATGAAACTAGCTAAATTATGTTAACTTTTATAAATTTAAAATACTTGCCAGATGAAAGGTCGTACATATAAACCTTGTTGTTATCGGTATCATTTGGCTTTCGGAGAATTATTCTGTTTTCGGGGGAGAAATTAATGGTTGACTTTGATTGGGAATGTGCAGAATCTAAACTATTTTGTACAACAAATATTGAAAACCATGTTAATGCAGATAAACTATTTGTAAGCTTTTTAATTGAAATTGAAAAGCAACGGAAGGATGTTACAAAAGTATATACAATAAAAGAAAATGCAATAGTTATACCAAAGGGAACTGCGGGAGTCAAAAATTACTCAACTTATGGTTTTTCTTTTATGAGTATGCTTAGTGGTCAAAAAAATAGAGATTACTTTATTTTTGAGAACAAAGAAATAAGAGATGAATTTACTACTATTTGTAACAATAATTATGGCAGAGATAATTATTATTGGAAGAAGCATTATTTAAATGAACGACTTAGAGTAAATCCTAAATACTTGAAACATATATAATTTTACTATGTTTATTAGAAACGCAATGATAAAAAAATGTTAAAAACAGAATATTATTGGTCATTTGGAGGAAGTTATGGACGTAAAAAGTTTATTTAAAATGCCTACACCAGTAAAGATTACTGGGCGAACATCCAGTATAACTAATGCGTTTGTTAATGGAATTGTTCCTTGCATAGTGCCTAATGAAGAGGAAATTAGTGAAATTCTTGAAATTCTTGGAATGAGCGATGCTATTAGATGCTCTTATTGTGGTGACAACTTTACTGAATGGGATCATTTTCGTCCGTTGATTCATAATAAAAGACCTACAGGTTATATTTCTGAGATACATAACTTAGTTCCTTCTTGTGGTAAATGTAATCAATCTAAGGGAAATTCCTATTGGAAAGATTGGATTCTAAGTGATGCAAAACTTTCCCCTAAGACTCGTAACATTAGAAATTTAGATGTTATCATAAACCATTTAGAAAAATATGAAGCATGGAGTAAACCAACAAGAGTAAATTTTGAGGAAATTGTCGGTAAAGATCTATGGGAAAAGCATTGGGAAAATTGTGAGAAACTACATAGAATGATGCATGAGAGTCAAAAACTTTCTGATAAGATTAAAATTACAATTGCTAATGAGTTAGGACAAAGTACT
>CAZAEW010000102.1:0-10107 GCA_964484065.1 uncultured Bacillus sp. | reverse complement strand
AAAAAAGAAGGCGGATTCCATGAATCGCCTTCTTTCATTATTTACCCGAGCACATATGCAGCAAGTACGCTTTGCAGCTCGTAAATGTTTAAGGTTCGGTTAAATTGTTTTTGAATCGGCAGCGCATTGCCCGAAATCCAGATTTTTAACTCCGCATCTAAATCTAAGTGGCCTGCTGTTTCAATACTGAAATGAGTAATACTTTTATATGGAATCGAATGGTACTCCACCTTTTTTCCGGTAACCCCCTGCTTATCAACCAAAATTAAGCGTTTGTTGGAAAAAATAAATAAATCGCGAATTAGCTTATATGCCTTATCAATCCGTTCATTTGGGGCAAGGATTTTGGCAAAATCCCTTTGAATCTCAGCGACGTTAACCTCGGAAGCATTCCCCATTATCCCATCAAATAAACCCACAGAGCATTCCCACCTTTTTAAAATCCTATCAGCTTTGTTTTTAGAATAACGCAAAAAAACAGGCGTGTCACTCCCCCGCCTGTTCTCATTCCTAAGGTTTTAGCCAATCTGTATGAAAAATTCCTTCGCGGTCGACCCGCTGATACGTATGGGCGCCAAAGTAGTCCCGCTGCGCCTGCAGCAAGTTTGCCGGCAGAACCTCTGCGCGGTAACTGTCATAGTAAAAAAGAGCACTTGAAAGCCCCGGAACAGGAATTCCCGCCTTAACTGCCGCCGCCACAACCTCTCTCGCAGCTTCTTGATAACTCTCAACAATCCCCTTAAAATATTCATCCAGCAGAAGATTGTCCAGATTTGGATTCCGGTCATAGGCATCTTTAATATTTTGCAAAAAACCGGCTCGGATAATACAGCCGCCGCGGAAGATCATCGCAATTTCCCCCGGCCGCAAATCCCAATGATATTCCTTGGAGGCCACCTTCAACTGAGAAAAGCCTTGCGCATAAGAACAAATTTTACTTAAATACAACGTTTTCCGAAGCCGTTCAATAAACTCTTGTTTATCCTTAGGATATTCTTTTTTATTCGGACCTTGAAGGACTCTGCTGGCCTTCACCCGTTCTTCTTTCATCGCTGAAAGAAAACGCGAAAACACCGATTCCGTAATAATCGAAAGCGGAACGCCCAGATTGAGCGCACTTTGGCTCGTCCATTTCCCCGTTCCTTTTTGCCCCGCCGTATCCAAAATAACATCAACAAGAGGTTTACCAGTTTCACGATCTTTTTTTGTAAATATATCAGCAGTAATCTCAATTAAATAGCTGTCTAACTCTCCTTTATTCCATTCCGAAAACACCTCATGAAGCTCATCCGCTGATAGCCCGAGCAGTTCCTTCAGCAAATGGTATGCCTCACAGATCAGCTGCATATCCCCATATTCAATGCCATTATGAACCATTTTCACATAATGTCCGGCACCATCAGGACCGATATACGTGCAGCAAGGTTCTCCGTTCACTTTTGCTGAAATGCTTGTCAGCAACGGCTCAACGGCTTCATACGCTTCCTTTTGCCCGCTTGGCATAATAGCTGGCCCTTTCAGCGCACCTTCTTCCCCACCGGAAACACCTGCTCCAATGAAAAGAATTCCTTTTGCGGCAAGCTCCTGATTTCGGCGAATGGTATCCTGATAAAAACTATTGCCGCCATCGATCAGAATGTCGCCTTTGTCCAGATGCGGCAGAAGCGATTCGATTGCTTTATCGGTAATCTGCCCGGCATTGACCATTAGCAATATTTTGCGAGGGGTTTCAAGCGAGTGTATAAACGCCTCCATGTTTGTCGTTCCAAACAATTTTTTCCCGGGATGATTCTCCAAAATTTCGTTCACTTTATCTTCCGAAAGATCATACATCGATACAGCGAAACCTTTGCTTTCAAAATTAAGGGCGAGACTTCTTCCCATTACGCCAACGCCCACGACTCCGACATTTTGTTTTTCCACGCTAAAACGTCCCTTCCTGGTTGCTATAAAAAAGATGCGCGAATGTATTTATAGTTATTACAAAAGTTATTTTTTGTCAAATGATAGTATTTCTTTAAAAAAGGCTGTTTATCCTAAGCCTGCGCTTTTCAGTATTTCCTCCAAAAGCTTCCCGCTTGGCATGATGGATTCACCTCCGCCTTGCGCAAACGTTTCATTTCCTCCGCCTTTTCCATTTATAAGAGTCAGGCCATTTCCAATGAGAAGTTTCATATTAAGCGAAGCTGCTTGCCCTCTCGCTCCAACTAATTGCAGCTTGTCCGTATTTTCGGCCGCAAAAAGGACTGTTGCTTTTTGGTTTGAAGAGGTTATCATCCGGGCAAGCTTCTGCAGCTCCTGAATGGGACGATTTTCAAAAACTTTGCTGATTACGTTTAAATCTCCCTTTTTTTCTGCCTCTTTTAACAGATCTTTCGCTTCGTAAGCCAAAAGACTCTCCCTTGCCAGTTCAAGCGATTTCTCCAATTCCTTTCCACTTTGAAACAGTCTTAGGACAGCCTTCTTGAGATCCAGTTCCTGTGCACTAAGAAGCTTTGTTAATCCGGTCAATATTTGATGCTTTTGGTGAAATTGATCCAGTACACGATCGCCGCAAATAAACTGCACCCGGATATTTTTTTTCTGTTTTTCCCAGTTCAATATTTTAACAGCACGCACCTCTCCTGTTGCTCTTGGATGAGTTCCGCCGCAGCCGTTGTAATCAAAATCAGCGATGATCACAAGGCGAATATCTTCCGTCACTTTCGTTTCTTTTCGAAGCGGATAATGCTCTAATTCCTCTTTTGTTACCCATTTCGTTTCAATCGGTCTATTTTCAAGAATGATTTGATTGGCAAGCTGTTCCGCTTTTGCAGCTTCCTCTTCGGTTAGTTTTTCCGTCTGAAGATCGATGGTTAACGCTTCGCTGCCTAAATGAAAACCAACTGTCCGGAATCCGAACAGTGTGTCAAAAGCTGCCGATAAAATATGCTGCCCTGAATGCTGTTGCATATGATCAAATCGCCGTTTCCAATCAACATTGCCTGAAATCGTTTCTTCCCTCTCTGTAAAGGGCTTTTCCAAGTAATGACGAATCTCCCCGTCCACCTCTGCCACATCGATGACCCTGACCCCATTTACGCTCCCTGTATCATTCGGCTGGCCTCCCCCGGTTGGATATAAGGCCGTTTGATCGAAACAAACAAACCAATTTCCTTCGGAATCCTTTTCCTGTTTTACCAGCTTTGCTGAAAAGGATGTGATGTACGCATTTTGATAATATAATTTATTTTCCACTTACACGCTCTCCCTTTGTTGAAGATTCTGTCTCTACCAATTTATTATAATTTTTCTAAAAAAACAAACTGCCTATCAGCAAAGGATAGGCAGTTTCAAAGTTTTTACTTTTTGTCAGATCTCTGTCCGTAGCCTGTCTGCGGATAGCCGCCCATTTGCGGATATCCTCCCCCATACATGGGATGTTGCGGGTAGCCATGATGGTAATGCGGGTAGCCATGGTGGTGATGATGGTGAGAATAAGGTCCATATCCTGTGTGGTGCTGGGCGCCCATCATTCCTGAATAACCCGTTTGAGTTGGACCGCCCATCATGCCAGGGTAACCAGTTTGGGTAGGGCCTCCCATCATGCCGGGATGGCCTCCTGTCATTCCAGTCATTCCAGGATAGCCTGTTTGAGGCATGCCACCCATCATTCCCGGGTAACCGCCTGGCATTTGTGGATACCCTGCTGCTCCTAGGCCAGTATATTGTCTTTTATCCAAAAAAATCTCTCCTTCCAACGTGTTACCATAGTGTATGTCCACGCATTAAAGGAGGTTTAGACAGGTACCTATTCTTTTTAAAAAGTTTTAATCATTCTCCCTTATTTCTTTTCGTCCTGCGCTTTCGTTTGTCCGATTTCTTTATTGTTGCTTATTTGACCGCAGGCGATTCTTTTTCCTGAGTTCCCTGAAGGCTGCGTCATCCCGTCGTCCTCCTTATCATCAATGACGATGGATGTCCCTTCTTTCGTGTATAACGATTTTTTCCCGCTTTTTAGCGTTACATTAGGGGCCATCAACTCCGCCTTCACACTCCCATCGTCCTCAACAATTAAGTTTGGAAGGTCCCCGGCATGTGCGCCTTTTGGATGTAATAGACCGTGTTCCTTCCCTTCAGGATTAAAATGGTTTCCCGCAGATTTAAAGTCAGGTGCTGTACATTTTCCTTTTTCATGAAAATGAATCGCATGTACACCGGGAGGCAGCCCCTTTAAATTGATTTGCAGTTTTACCCCGCTCGATTGTTCTTGTAAATTAATTTTTCCCAAGGAATCTCCTACCGCATTAAACATTTCAACACTGAGCTTAGTTGGATTCTGTTCTGCACATCCTGCTAACAAAAGCAGTGAAAGGCCTATCCAGATTTTCTTCATATGTATACCCCCAAAAAGAGCAAGTTTTTTTTAGTATGACCGCTCTTAAGGTATTGTATGTAGATAAACAAAAGAACAGCCGGAAAATCAGCTGTTCCAATTCTTTTCTTCCTGTTTCAGTTTTTCTTCGAGTTGTTGGGCTCTTTTTGCTTCCCTTCTGGAATGAACAACAATCAATCGCATCGTCAATACTGCCAAAATCATAAAAATGGCTAAACTAATTACAGCCGGAATATACTCCCGTTTATCCTCCGGAAAGTATAAAAACAAAGTATAAACAACCATAGGAATCTTCCTTTCTAAAAAAGGAATCATTAATTGATTATTATAACAATTATGGAGTAATATTCCAAATACTATCCTACTTATTTTATCACGTCAATTTTTTTGATTATCACATCTTCTTTAGGCTTGTCTTGGGTACCAACAGGTGTACCGGCAATTTTGTCGACAACATCCATTCCTTCAATGACTTGCCCAAAAACGGTGTGACGATGATCAAGCCATGGGGTACCGCCGTTTTTTTCATATGCGTCAATGATTTTCTTTGGATAGCCGGCCTTTTCCATTTGTGAAATCATGGAAGATTCCACTTTCGGCGCCTGAACAATGAAGAATTGGCTCCCGTTTGTGTTTGGACCGGAATTGGCCATAGATAAAGCCCCGCGAAGATTAAACAGTTTATCAGAAAACTCATCAGCAAACGACTTGCCATAAATGCTTTCGCCGCCAGTGCCATTCCCTTTTGGATCTCCGCCCTGGATCATAAAATCTTCGATGACCCGGTGAAAAATCAGTCCGTTATAATAGCCATCTTCACTGTGCTTCACAAAGTTTTCAACTGCCTTCGGAGCATACTCTGGAAATAGCTTGATTTTAATGTTCCCCATCGTTGTCTGCATTTCGACTACTCTTTCCTTATCAGCCACTTCAGTGGTCAGCTGCGGATAATTCGTCAATGTTTGACTCCCTTCTTTCGCTGTTGTTTTTTCTGATTTATTGCCTGCTGCGCTATTCTGCTTGGAAGTGCTTGTACCGCAAGCCGCAAGCAAAAGCATCATTGCTGCTATAACTAGAAGTATTTTCATTTTCATCCTTCTTTATCATCCTTTCTTTACAGTTATTGTCCATTTTAGCACTTTGTTTTTTCAATATCACCAATCATGATATATTAAAAAGATAAAGGATTAAAGGGGGTTCTTAGCATGTCTGAATTTAAGATTGGCGATAAAGTTACAGCCATTTATAAAACCGGAAAGTATGCAGGAGAAATAACAGAAGAGCGGCCGCAGCATTATTTGGTAAGAGTCTTGGCTGTTCTCAAGCATCCGATGCAGGGGGATTTACATCATCCAAAAGATGCCGATGTAGGAATCTTCCATGAGCGGCGTGCGCTTGCCTTTCGGGAGCAGACAAACGTACCGAAGCAAATGGTGAAGCATTTTGAAGAAGAGATCCCCGATTATCAGGAATCATTGCGTGCCGCACTGGAAAAAATGAAACAAGAGGTTGCTGAAGGACCTTCAGCGTGGGCAGAAAAAAGTCTTGAATGTATCCATTCACTTGAAAACGATTATTTTAAAAAATAACAGCTTCCTGCAGAAATCAAAAGGCCAAACCACCTATTTTGTGATTTGGCCTTTTAAGCAAATTCATTTAATAATTTGGAAAAGTCAACTCGGTCTCCAATTGTCGTTGGCTCTGGTTTTTCTAAATATCGTTTATCCTTTTCAACCAGACGGAAAATATTATAGGTTGTTAAGGCATCGTCCAGCGCGCGGTGATGCTTTCCAGTTCCTTCTTTACCATACTCTTGAACTGCTTTCCACAGACCGGTTTGGTTTTGATCTCCAAAAAAGCGCTTATATTCCATTGAAAGGTCCACTTCGTGAGCTTTAAAAGGAAACGAAACATCCGCCTGATGGCAGTTATGGCGAAGTACCTTCATATCCATATTTCCCCAGGTTACAATAACATTTTCATAGTTTTCCTTATGAAAGCTCTCTAGTTTCCGAACAAGCTCAACAAATGAAAGCCCCTTGTCAATCTGTTCTTGGGAAATATGTAAAAAGGATTTGCAGCGTTCGGAAAGAATCGGGAACTTATTGGGCGTTACGTAAGATGAAAACTGCTTGACAATTTGGTCATTGATAACCGAAATAATCCCAACCTCGATGATTTCCGGAAAAAAGTTTCTCATCCGAATATTTTTTTCCGGCATAGTAAACTCAAAATCTATAAACAAATGCTGCTTACTTTCTCTCATCGGTTCACCCGCCCTTCCGTCATAAATTGGCCCATCTATAAAACCATGTAAATTACTTTTATTATAGCACGTATTCCACTGTATTTTTTGAATTTTTTATTTATCTTGACTGGGAATTTTTAAGTGGTGAACCTCTTTTAAACGCTCGATATTATTTTTTTAGCGTAATAACGGCAATGGTACATCTTGAAATACAAATTAACCTTTCTTGTTCATCTGTTATCTTGATTTCCCAGACCATCGTAGTTCTTCCTTGATGCAAAACGTTTCCTTCAGCATAGACGTATCCCTCTTTAATGGAGCGGATATGATTGGCATTGATTTCAAGGCCGACAACTCCTTGCGTTTCTTTATCTACAAGTTCGTATGCACCCATACTTGCAACAGTTTCAGCTAAGGCTACAGAGGCGCCGCCATGGAGTAAGCCAAATGGCTGGCGCGTCCGTCCGTCTACCGGCATTTTTGCCGTGACTCGACCCTTTTCAAATAAAGTCATTTCAATGCCGAGCGCATCCATTAACGTATTGATTTTTTTCATCTACTAACCTCCGATATATTAAAAATTCTTCATAAATAATGATTCTCCATTTTGAATATTATTCCTTTATTTTGATTTACCTTCATTTGTTTAGATATTTTCGTTGTTCACTATTGATCAACCGTTAAAAACGAAAAAACAGCTGGAGCAGCTGTTTTTTCGTTTCTTAATAAAAACCTCCCGGGTAGCCGAAACCCGGATAGCCCATACCTGGGTAGCCAAAGCCCGGATATCCGTAAAAAGGCCGGCTCACTAATGCACCGCCAAGTAACCCGCCTAAAAAGCCTAATCCTCCCACTGCCAGCGGCCATCCCCAAAATCCGATAAATCGTTGATCTGCTATAGGGTAAGCATTCCGATAATATGGATACAAAAGGACTTACCTCCTTCACATCTATACTTGCCTACACTATTTCATATGCAGATGTAAAAGAATTGGAGTGGGCTTACTATTTTTTTAATTCCCAACAGAGAACTATTTTTTAAAGGGGCTCAAACCGTTCAACAAGAAGAGCCAGCGTCCGCGCCATCACACCGGTAGCACCTGCGGGACCAAGATCATAGTCTTTCGCAGATGTCGCCGTACCGGCAATATCGAGATGAACCCATGGTGTATTTTCCGCAAACTCCCCAATAAACGCTCCGGCCACAATAGCATGTCCTTCCCTTCCCGGAGAATTATTCAAATCAGCCATTTTACTGCTGCGGACTCTTTCTTTATCCTTTTCAAAAATAGGAAGCTGCCAAATCGGTTCCCCCGCCTCCTCCGATGCTTCGAGAACTTGCTGATATAATGCTGGATTATTGGTCATCGCCCCGGTCGTATGCAATCCAAGCGCCGTAATGACTCCGCCGGTTAATGTCGCGATATCAATTAAATAGCCGGCGCCGTGATGTTTTGCGTACGTAACAGCATCCGCAAGCACAAGCCGGCCTTCTGCATCCGTATTTAAGACTTCAATTGTCTTTCCGCTCATCGATGTAATGACATCATCAGGTTTTAAGGCTCCGCCGCTGATCATATTATCCGTGGCTGGAATGACGGCAACGACATTTTGCTCAGGCCTCAGCTCACCGATGATTTCCATTGCGCCAAGGACAGCAGCCGCACCGCCCATGTCTGTCTTCATTCCGACAATTCCTGTCTTTGTTTTTAGTGAATAACCTCCAGTATCAAACGTAATTCCTTTTCCGACAAGGCCAATGACATCCTGCCATCCTTCTTTTCCATCATATTTTAAAACGATCATCCTTGGAGGCTGAGCTGACCCTTGATTGACAGCGAGGAAAGCACCCATGCCAAGCTTTTCGATTTCTGCCTTTTCCAATATTTCATATTCAAACCCGTATTTAGCGGCCAATTGGACGGCATAATCAGCAAGGTCTGCCGCAGTAAGTAAGTTGCCGGGAGTGTTGACGAGAGTGCGGGCAGAATTAATGCCTTTTCCAAAAGCATAGCCGACCTCAAGCGATGCAAGAATATCGTCTCGTTCCGTTTCTTCACAGTAAACCTCAATGCGGTTCAGATTCCGATCGGGCTCATTTGATTTTTGTTTGTAGCCTTCAAAGCGGTAGGTTGCAAGTGAAAAAGCCTCACCCAATGCATGGGCCGCATCCAGCCCGGTTACATCTTCCGATAAAAAGGAATGCAGGAGGATTCCTGTCTCTTCCAACTTTTGTGCAGCTAATGTCTTAAACAGTTTACCAAATGAATTTCGCAGCTTCTCAAAGGTCCATTCCTTTTCTTTTCCAAGCCCGACAATCCAAAGTCTTTTTGCACCTATTTTTCCTAAGCTATGTATTTTGCTGATTGTTTTTTCTTTCGCTGAAATATCGCCGCTTTTAACAAGCTCAGTTAACTGCCCGTTAAATGCTGCATCAAGCTTTGCCAACCAGCCGGAAAATTTCTCCGGCTTATCAAACAAGCCAATGACGAGGCTCTCAGACGGTTTCAATAAGTCAAAATCATTTTCAATCTGAAACAGCATATACTCACCCTCCATGATTTCTTTTTACTACTATAATAACGCACCTGCCGTTTTAAGCAAAAAAACAGGCCTCAGCCTGTTTTTACCTTCGTTCAGATTTTATATACTGCTGCCGGAAAACCTGCATCGTTTCATTTTCATTTAGCGTTTTTAGATCTGCCTCTGTTAAGGTTCCATTTCCTCGTTGAATAACAAAAACGTCCAGTTTCTTTTTTCCCCACAGACGATAAACATCATTGACCGTCTCGTAATAAAGATCAAGCCGGTTCCCTTTAATCGCTCCACCTTTATCTGCGACAACTCCGTAGCCGTAGCCGGGGATAAAAAGAATCGTTCCGATGGGAAAGATAGCCAAATCAGCGGCAATGGTTGAATATAAATCACGCTTCACTTTCACACCTGAATAAGTTAATCCATATTCCGGATTTTCTCTGCTTTTGCCGGTCGATTCAATCCCTGCAGTATACCCGGTGGCAATCACTGTCTGTTTCTGATACTTCGTCCAATCAATGGCATTTTCCAAGGTTTGCGGCGTTTCTGCATTTGCAGCTTTGTCTGAAGCATTTACCGGCTCAAGCCCAATGCTCTGCTGCATTTTTTCAATGGACAGTCCTGCGTTTGAAACCTCATTTTGGAGTTTTCCAGCCTGGATGGTTTCTCCCATTTTTTGATTTGCAAAGTTTAATAAGGTTTGAGCACTGACTCCTGAAATGGATTGAAAGGTCGTAAAAAGAGCCATGATAAAAAGACATGTCATGGCAGAACGCCTTATATAATCCTGCAAATAATTCATTTCATTTTTCACTCCTCCAAAACATAGTCATTTCCCTTGACTTGCGGAAATATACAAAAAAGGAGTGAGAATTTTTGGGAGAATAATAAAAAAATCCAGTAAAGAAAACTCGCCGATTGGCGAGCCATAAAGGCGAAGACAGAGGCG
>CAZAEW010000101.1:0-10167 GCA_964484065.1 uncultured Bacillus sp. | reverse complement strand
ACAGGTGCTTTATTTTCCCCTTTACTGTCCGAATGAACCTCCCTGGTGTAACAAATTTATTCCACGAGCCCCAAAAGATACGAAAAGAGCCTTCAAAAAAGAGCCACCAAAAAATCAGCTTTCACTGACTTTTTGGACAGCCCCTAATTTCTTTTAATGTTCTCCGCATCCATCATGATGGTGGTGCTCATGACAAACAGAACCTGTCGAATGAAGCTCACCTTGCAAGTAGCTGTTGGCAGCTGCTTCAGCACTTCCGGTTGCACCAATATCCGTATCAAGATAAGCTTTAGGTAATCCATAATAATCAGAGCGTTTGGCATTCCCTGCCTGGCTCTTCACCAAATGTAGATTAGGTGCATCTACATCACAATCCGCAAAGGCTTTGGCTTTTGATAATGTAATAAAAGCACTTGCTATCGTTGTTTTTCCAGTTCCGCCTTTACCGCTCAGAATCAATAATTGTTTCATGCCATTTCAACCTCCTTCGATACCTTCTGAAGTAAGGAAGAAAACATTTCCTGGTATTTTGTGTTTTCCCGGACGGCAATTTTTGCATTCGAATTTAATGTCCCAAGTTCAATATCAAATGGAATCTTTGCTAAAATCTTGATGCCTTTTTCCAATTTTAGAAATTTCAAAGATAGAAGAAGATAGTTTAAGAGTACATAGCCAAAATTCAGGTAAACATTTCTACATCTTTATGTATTTGGATCAACACTCGAGGCACGTTAAAGGTCAGTCCAATATAAATTCACACAAACGTTGATATTATTTCTTTAGGTTTTTCGCTATTCTTAAAGAGATACCTCATTTTTTGGTTCAAAATTACGATACCAAGGGATTAGGTTTTTTACTTTGTTTGAATTGTTCGTCAAGTGGTTTCCTCATAAATGATTGAAAGAAATGCATAATAGAATTTTCCAACTTATTTACTTCATGAAATGGGTAAACATTAGTTATTCAGAAAGATCTTGACGAAGCGGACCGGATAGTACAGTTCAATGTGACCGCCGTTGCTTTTTCGTCAGGTCTTTTTCCTCATTGATTATGAAAGTCTATCCAAGCCTTTATCAAAAAAACTAGTGTTGTGCATCACCACAAAAACATTGGAATTTTGAAAATATCCTATCGGTATTCATTTATCATCATTTGATAGAAAGGTTTTAGCTCAATAGTCAAAACGGGAAATACACTACGGAGATGTCTTATTTACGTACACCAAGGAGGAATTCCCAAATGAATCAATTAACGAGTAAAAAGATTCCAAAGGCTAGATGGTTTTATCTGTTACCCGTTTTTTTCTTTGTGAATTTTTTTGGATTTATGGATCGTCAAGTGATTTCTTATGCTCTGCCTGGCGGGATGGGATGTGATCTCGGACTGAATGCTACATTTGCCGGTCTTGCCTCAGGAATCTTTGCCGCAGGAGCATTATTTTTACAACCAGCAGCAGGTCAAATGGCTGCAAAAGGGAAGGTGAAAAATTTTGTTACATTTTCCATTATTGCCTGGAGTATTTGCTCACTGCTTACTGGGTTTGTAAAAAATGAATGGCAATTATTAATCATCAGGTTTTTACTTGGGTTATTTGAAGGTGTATTATCTCCAGCTGTTTTAACGCTTATGACGTTTTGGTTTCCAGATAAGAATGGTGAAAGAGCAAAGGCGACATCTGTCTTTTTAACTGCTTTATCTGCCGCAGGAATTTTTACCGGTCCTTTGTCGGGAATGGTTCTGGAATTTTCCAACTGGCGAGTGCTATTTATGATATTAGGTTTTGTCGGTATTGCAACGGCTGTTCTCTGGGCAATTTTTGTTTCTGAACGGCCTGAAACAGCAAAATGGCTCAGTATGGAGGAAAGAGACTACATCGTTACAACCATCTATGAGGAACGTGAAAAGGTTAAGCAAAAAAGCAACGCGATATCGCGATATGATAAATTTCCTTTTGGTGAACTATTACGAAACAAATATTTTTGGCTATTGTCCATTATTGGATTTACAGTCAATATGGGACAGCACGGATTTAACATGTGGATGCCTACAATGATTCAAAATCTTGGTATTGAGAATATGGCTGTGGTTGGATGGATTTGTGTTTTACCGAATGTTTTAGTATTTCTGGGACTATGGGCTTGGACGTTCATTTCCACAAAGGTAAAGGATCGGAGGCTTACAACGGGGATACCGATCCTGCTTTTGGGTGTATTTTTGGTTTTAAGTACTTTTGTTTCAGAAAATATCCTTATTGGTATTGCCATGATATGTATAACATCATTTTTTATTCTGGGACATACGCCAAGCTACTATACCTTACCGTCTTTGCTGCTAGTTCAGGAACTTGATGGACCGGCCAGGGGGTTAATAGGGACCGCGATGGGATTTGGTGCCTTTATTGGACCATTTGTTGTGGGACATTTGATTTCATTTACAGGAACTACAACAGCGGGAATGTATTTTTTAGGAGGAGTACTGGCCGTCGGATTTATAGTATCATTATTACTTCCTAAAAATATTGGGGTACAGTCATGACAAATGCATATAATTAATCCAGATCAAGAAGGAGTGCAAAGCAAAAGTAAAATAATAGCCCCTGACTAAGTAAAAGTCAGGGGCCGTTTTTGAGACGAGTTCCTATTTTTAAAAAGACTGCGTTACTAGCGTTCAACTAGTTCGAACTGGACCTTTATCATGAGAATGGTTATTCATATTGTTGAAATTCAAATATCTTAAAATCTCATAGGAAAGCTTCAGATGAAGCAAGGATTGGTAATCGCCCAGTTTCATATCCAAAACTTCTTCTATATTTTTTAGCCTATAGAGTAAAGAACTGCGCTGTATATGAAGCGCTTTGGCTGTTGCTGACTGGCTTTGCCCATTTTTTAAATATAAGTATAAGGTCTTTGAAAGTTCATTATCATATTCAATTAATTTTAAAAGAGATGGAAGACAAAGACTCTTTATGTCCTCATGCTGTGAACATTGTTCGAAAAGATGATAAAATTGAAAATCTGTATATTGAAATATATGATTATCTACATTCAATTTGAGTCCTAATTCTACAGCTTTACTGGCTTCCAAATATCCTTTTCTGATGTCTTTAAAGTTGGTGAAGGATCTGCTTATCCCTGCAAACATGCCGCTAATCGATAATAACTCGCTTAATTTAGAAATGATATGATCAGTGTAAAAGCTGTCTGACGAAGACTCAAGCATTATAACAATTTTTTGCTCAAAGAGAATACAGAAATTACTATGGATTAAATTTAGAATTTGATTTTTTAAATATGCCAATTTACTATCATAAGAAAGTGTCGGTGCAGTAATGACCATCAATAAGTAATGATTCCCCATGGAAAAACTAAGATAGCTTAATATTTTTTCAATATCATTATTGGAAAGATTGTTTCCTCTTAGGAGGTCAGCATAAAGCGCCCCTAATTTCAAATCACTACTCTGCATCAACATTTCGTTTTTCTGCAATTCCAAAGATAAGATTCTTGAAAAAAAGATGATCAGATCATAAGTTGCATCCGTAAAGGGTGTATCCACTTCCAGTATGCCAAGACGGGCAATATATTTTTTCGACACCTTCAGATTATATATGATCCGGGAGCTTTCGAAGCCTTCACTTTTGTCAAGTAAAACAGGTTTATCATTCTGGTCTAATCTGGATTTAGCATTATTTATCATATTATATTGCTTGTCTAATCGAATAATATACCCTTTATGAATATTGGCAGCTCTGCTTTTTTTATATAATTCCTCGTTTTTTGCTTTGTAATTGGACTCTGCTAATACTTTGAAGTTTCCAAACACACAAATTGGGTTTTTAAAAATAGCTGCCATTCTATCAACTAAAAATTGTAATCCTATATTCTGTTCCACTATTCCCAACAATTCATCTGAAATACTGGAATAGTAACGGAAAATAGCTTGAAGTAAATCAGACAATTCGAATGTTTCTATTGAGGTTTCAATAAAGATTACATCTGAATTTTCATATATCTTATCATCAATATCAAAATTCACATCTTTTATGCAAGCTATTTTTTGTGGAATAACTCCTTTATAGCTAGAGGATAAATAAGATAAGGTTGTGATATAGAGAACATCTGATTCGATCGATTTCTGGACGTTTTGAAGAAATCTTATCCTTGATATATGTTTCGCTTCAGGAACTTTGCTGGGAAAGTATCGGAAAGGAATATCGGATATTCTTTCTACTATCATTGGAATCGTTATTTTCAAATAGAATCACCTCTTTATTGAATATGATATAAGCATTGTATAACCCGATTAGAAAAACATTCCGTTACCAAAAGGATAAATTTTTTTAAAAAAGATAATCATTCGGGAAAACTCTATTTTTTCTTCATCAAATTTTACATATCCCATTTTCTTGCAGACCTTCAACGCTTTTCGAATGCATCAAGTTTTATTGGTTATCGAGATTCAAATAATTTAGTATTTCATAGGAAAGCTGCAGATGCAGCATACATTGATAATCTTTGAGATTAATGTCCATTTTATCTTCTATCTTTCTTAGTCTGTAAAGCAAGGAACTGCGTTGTATATGAAGTTCCTTCGCTGTTGTAGCCTGGCATTTTCCGTTTTGTAAAAATAAGTATAAGGTCTTTGAAAGTTCAGGATCATCTTCCATTAATTTGAATAGGGAAGGGTGGCAATAACTCTTTATATCTTTCTGATGTGCACATAAATCGATTAGGTGATGAAATTGCAAATCAAGGTATCGAAAGATATTCCCTTCCATATGCATTTTTTGTGCTAATTCAATTGCTTTTTTTGCTTCGATATATCTTCTTCTGATATCCGAAAGATTAGAAAATTCTCTGCTGATCCCGGCCCGCATGCTTCTCACTGATAACATCTCTTGCAATTTTGAAAGTACATTTTCAGCAAAGCTATTATCTGATTCAGCCTCAAAAATTATGACAATGCTATGTTCATGGATGACACACAAATTGCATTGGACTTGTTGCAATATTTTTGTTCTTAAATAATTTAATTCACCATCCCGTTCAGGAACAGGTGAACGAATGACAACCAAAAAGTAGTGGTTGTTCATAGAGTAATGAAGGTAAGAAGAAATTTGTTCGATGTCTTTATGAGACAGACTTTTTTCGTTAAGCAGGTCAGTAAAAAGATATTCATATTTCATACCGTTAAATAGCATTTCATTTTTTTGCAATTCCAAAGCTATGATTCTCGAAAGAAAAACAATTAGGTCTGAAGTGGCATCCGTAAAGGGGTTATCAACTTGATAGACCGTAATCATAGCAACTTTTCTATTTTGAAGCTTGAGATTATAGGAAATCATTGGGCATATATAGTGGTCCTTAATATTGAATAAAACGGGCTGATCATTCTGATTCATCTTGGAAATATAATATTTCATATCCGCATAAGCCACGTCTGAATTCATAATGTATCCATTGGCAATTGTTCTGGTATCAAGCTGTTTTCTAAGCTCCGCATTCTTAGATTCATAACTGGTCATGGCAAGTATTTTAAAGTTCCAGTCATTGATTCTTACTAGGTTTCCCAGTATTCCTGAAATTTTATCCACAAGAAATTGCAATCCTTTATTTTGTTCCACTATTGCTAACAATTCATCTGAGATACTGGAATAGTAGCAGAAAATATCTTGAAGCCTATCAGCTAGCTCGAATACTTCAATTGGAGTCTCAAAAAAAATAACATCTGAATTTTCAAACCGTTTATGATCGTAATTAAGATTCATATCTTTTATGCATGCCATTTTTTGTGGGATTGGCCCTTTATGGCTGGAGATCAAATAGGATAGGTCTGTTATATAAAGAACGTCTGGTTCGAGGGATTTATGATTGGTTTGAAGAAAACTTATACCTGAAACATACTTTGTATTCGAAATTATACTAGGAAAATATAAATAATCCATATTAGAAAGTCTTTCTATTATCATCGAAAGCGTTATCTCCATCTTTTTCACCTCCCAGCGATATTATATTATATTTCACGAGTCAATTGTGCAGGTATCATCAACAAAATGTGAAGTATTGAACAATTGTACGATGAGGAGAAAGAAACTTCTAACATTTGTACGATGAATAGCAAATACAAATCAAATACAATGATTATGGAATTCTTTTAACAGATTGATTTCTAGTCTGATTGATGAAGAAACTGTACGGAGGTGAAGAGGAGAGTTAAGGTGAGCGTGAATAAAGTAAGCGGGGGCAAACTTGCATTTATTCTTTGATTAAGTAAAAAAGGCAATAGCTATTGCAGTAGCTATCGCCAGCAGAGAATATTTTCTCTGGGAACAAAGGGGTCCGTTAATAAAGACAGAACAATGGAACCCTAGGTAAGACATGTGTTAGCAGCAGTATGGAATCAAAACTACTATACCCAAAAAGTAGTTTACTGCTACTGTAGAATCTTATGGATATGGAAAACCTCATCAGATTATATCATGTCCTTCTGAAATTATAAAGCAATTGGGAGGATACCATGGCAGAACAAATGAATACACAAAATCCTAAAAAATGGTCGCGTAAAAAAAAGCTAATCTTTATTCTGCTGTCCGTGCTTATATTGTTCGTACTTAGCGGATTTGCAGTCTTAAAGGCGAGTGATAAACCAGCGTTTTGCGGCGCCTTTTGTCACAATATGAAACCAATGTATAAATCCTATAGTGACAGTAAAAGTAATATGCTGGCTCATAATCATGCCAAGGCTGGGGTTGAATGCCATAGCTGTCACCAGGATTCATTGACGACAAAAGCTATGGAAGGCGTGAAATATGCAACTGGCGATTATGAAGATCCAATGAAAACGAGAAAGTTTTCAAAGGAAATGTGTCTGAAATGTCATGAATATAAAAAAGTCATTGCCAAGACCAATTTCAAGGAATCCAATCCTCATGAGTCCCATAATGGGCAGCTTGAATGTAACAAATGCCATAAAATGCATGAACCATCAACTGTCTATTGTGCTAAGTGCCATGACTTTAAATGGATGGATAAATTACCTGCCTATTTTAAAAAACAATAGAGTAGTTTAGAAAGCTCCTGGTTCCCTCAAGACATGAACACCTAAAAAGGGAACTTCATTGAAGTGGTGCAGCGCAAAAAAGCTAGAGTTACGTAAGTAATCTTTAGTGAAAAAATTTTGCAAAAGGAATGATCATATGTTTACACATAAAGGAAATAAAAAGCTTTCCATGTTAGCGATACTATGTTTACTTGCCACTTTGCTATTGCAGGGATGTTCCGGATCCAGTTCTGCGAAGAGCACATCTGCAAGCAGCAATAGCGGCAAAACAATGAGTACAGAAGTAGTTGTTGTTGGCTCCGGTTCTACAGGTGTATCTGCTGCAGTTCAAGCGGCTCAACTTGGTCTAAAAGTAATTATGCTTGAAAAAAATCCAAGCGTAGGCGGAACTAGCGCCGTTACAGAAGGATATGGCGCTATCAATACTACCATGCAAGAGCAACAAGGAATTCATTACGATCCAAAGGATATTTTACTGAAAGCTGAGGATTATCATCATTGGTTTGCTGATGCCAATCTTTTACTTAAATATTATGAAAGCTCAGGAGAAACCTTCAGCTGGTTACAATCCCTGGGTGTGAAATTTACAGGATTAAGAAATTTGGGAGCAAACAAATTTAATACATGGCATCTATATGATGGTGGAGGTAAAGCTTTAACAAATACCCTTGCAGAGAATGCAGAAAAAATGGGTGTAAAAATTTTAACAGACACTAGTGGTAAAGACCTGATTATGAAGGATGGAAAAGTAGCTGGTATTAAGGCAGAAAAAAGCGACGGAAGCAAGTTAACGATTAATGCTCCAGTTGTTATTTTAGCTACAGGCGGTTATTCCGACAATGCTGATATGCTTAAAAAGTATTGCAAAGTAGATCCTAAAAATGTTATCGATGCCGGTATGCCTGGCAGAACTGGTGACGGGATCAAAATGGCTTTAAAAGCGGGGGCATCCGATAAAAACCTAACTGGCGGTCTAATGGCCTTTGGTGCCATGATGAAGGGAGCTCCTTATGGAGGAACGCTTCACAATGCTATTGGAAGACAGCCAATGTTGCGTGTTAACCAAGATGGTATGCGTTTTGTAGATGAATCATTGTTGGCTCGTGACTGGGGCGGTTATGGCGCAGCTCACAGACAACAAAGGGTAGTTTATCAAATTGTCTCAAAAGCGAATTTGGATAACTTTGTGCAAAATAAATTTCCAAGAGATATGACACCGGGCGGTAAAATACCTACTTTCTGGGATGATTTGAATAAGTATATGAAAAAGGATAAAGAACATGTTGTCACTGCAAATTCGATTGAAGAGTTAGCTACAAAACTCAATATGAATAAAACTCAATTACAAACAACTGTTTCCCAATATGATGGATACTGTAAGACGAAGACTGATTCACAGTTTGGGAAAGACCCGCAATTTTTAATCCCACTGGGCGAAAATGGTCCTTATTATGCGTTTAAATTAGAATTAGGTTATTATGCTACAACTGACGGGCTGGAAGTTACAACGGATGCTCAAGTAGTAAATAATAATGGTAAAGTTATTCCTGGACTTTATGCAGGCGGCGGTGACGCAGGCGGACTTAATGGCCAATCTTATGATGTTAGTTTAGTTCCAGGTTCTCAACAAGGCTGGGCCGTTAACTCTGGACGTTTTGCTGCTAAAGATGCTGCAAAATATCTAAAGAAATAAGAAGAAAAAGTTCTAATATTATAATGGATAAATTGGCAAGGAGTACTCCATTCCTTGCCGATTTATCATTAAAGAATATTTCTATAAGGCTGATTGGAAGAATAAAGTCTTAACAGCAGCATGGCTAATGACCGGAAAAACGAAATGAAGGAAAGCCTGTAAGTATAAAATATGAGGAATAAAAGGAGTCATTCCTAAAATGAAGACATGGCGCAGTATGAAAAAAGGAGATTTGATTTTAGTGCTGGTGATGGGAATTATCATCATCCTCTCACTAGTATGGATTTCTTTTTATAGCGGAAACAAACCTAGCAATAGCCTGATGGCTGACATCACGCGCGATGGGAAAATGATTCAAAAGATTGATCTTAATAAGGTTACTACTCCTCAATACATCAAGATAAAGAGTAATGGCTATCACTTAACCATATTGGCGGAAAAGAAAAGGATTAGGGTTTTGAAAGCGGACTGTCCCGATAAAATTTGCGTCAACTTTGGATGGCTGAAGAAGCCGGGCGATAATGCGATTTGCATGCCTTCTAAAGTCATCGTCATGATTGAGGGGCAAGAAAAATGATTCCCATTCTGAATAAGCGGGTAATTTCACATGAGTAAAAATAAAAAATATGCCGTTATCATCATATTAGTGACCAATGCGATTCTGATCTCGTTTCTGGAATCATTTATTCCCATCCCCGTACCTGTCCCCGGAGTGAAGCTGGGACTTGGCAATATTATTACGATGGTTGGAATTGCTTTTCTTGGATTGAAAGATGTCCTGTTTATTGTTATTGTGCGGTGCTTAGTCGTGGCTATTTTAACCAGAGGTGTCGTGATGCTGGCCTTTAGTTTAAGCGGCGGAATCTTAAGTGCTCTTGTGATGTGGTTCCTGTACAAGAAAGTATCGAAATTTTTTAGCGTGAAAGGGATCAGTATGGCCGGAGCCATTGTTCATAGTACGGCGCAGATTGTGGTGGCGTCGATTATCTTAGGACAAGGTGTCGTCCTCTTTTATCTTCCTGTTCTTTTGATTTCATCCATTATTACCGGATTCATCACCGGAAAAATAGGGGAGTTATCGATCGATGAAGTAAGGAAAAAGGGAGTTTTCCCAGATGAAAATTAAGCGGAAAGGACGCTATGGGCTATGGAAAATCAAGTGACGCTGACCCATCCAAGGATACTAAAAAGAACGAAGTTCTCGGATATGGATGGGCTGATTAAGTTAATGGAGGCCATCCTGCTGGCAGGTATGCCGTTTTTAGTAACAAAACCGATGAGCTTTTGTCTTTTGTCCGTTTCCATATTGATGGTGACCTTCATTTCGAGAATCAACACACGAACCTTACTCATGAGTGCGATATCCTATTGTATTGTCTTTCTTTTTCCCTATCTTTTTGGAATCGGGATGAACG
>CAZAEW010000100.1:0-10168 GCA_964484065.1 uncultured Bacillus sp. | reverse complement strand
GAAAGTGTCCTTAATCACAAAAATCCCCCGGCGCCGCTAGCAGCGCTGGAGGATTTTTACGTTAGTTCCCCATATCCATGGCTTGATGGTCATTAACGTTCGTGGCTTTTTCTTTAAGTCCCTTTTTCAAACGGTCTGCTCTTCCTTGATTAATGGCATCCGCATGTTCTTTTGTGATTGTTCCATCCTTGACGGCATTGTTAACCGTCTTGGTTTCTAAGTCGGTAATTTTTTGCGTAAACTGTTGTTCTGATAACCCTTTTTCCTGAGCGATTTGGACAATGGTTTTCCCCTGCTTCATTTTATCAATGATATCAATAGGCAAAACGTTAAGAACGGTGGCAGCTTCGCCGACAATATTCATGTCTTTCAAACGGCTCACACGTACGGTGTTGTTGTTATCCGTTTTTTGATTTGGCGGAGAGTATTTGGCCATCAGTTGTTTTGCATCTACATTTTTTATTTGCTTTTTCGCAAGGGCCGGATCATCATGCCAAACAGCCGCACCTGCGCCGCCTAATACAAGTAATCCGAGCACAGAAGAAATGAGAACCTTCTTCATTTATGGGCCTCCTTTTCCTAAAAAATCAACCTAGGGGGAAAAACGCCTTGCAAGGAGGCACCAGACCAGATCCTTGCTATTTCATAAACCAGCTGGTGCTCCAAGCAGGAAAATACCCCCAAAAGAATCAACGTGAAAACGTATTGTTTATTGTGTTTTTACAGAAACTGTTTTTGACCAAGCAGACGGTACCCCTTGATTGATTGCCTGTACTCTGACATAGTAGGTTGTTTTTCTTGGCAACCCAGAAGCGGTGTAAGAAGTAGTATTGATTGTATTACTAGTCACTACATTTTGGGTAAATGCAGAGTCGGTTGCATACTGAATAACATAGCCGGTAGCATTTGAAACTTTCATCCAGCCAGCTTTAAAGGTGCCCGACTTTTCGGAGATAGCGTAAAGTCCAGTTGGTGCTTTAGGAGCAGGAGCTGCCGGAATCGTTACGTTAGCTGTATTTGAATATCCGGATGATGCACTACCATTCATTGCCTTGACACGATAGGTGTAGGAGTTGCCTGCAGCTGCCGCTGTATCACTAAAGCTTACGTTATTTCCGGAACCGGAATTTGGACCAGGTTTCGCAATTTCGGTGAAGTTTACCCCATCGGTGGATCGCTCCACAACAAACCCTGTTTCATTTGTTGAATTATCCTTCCATTGCAAGCTGACATTTGACCCGGATAATGCTGCACTAAGATTCGATGGGTCTGCTGGCGCGCCATTATCAACAATCGTTATACTCGCATTATTTGAATATCCTAATATAGAAGTACCATCTGTTGCGTTCACCCGATAAGTATAGGTGGTTCCAATCGCAACATTAGGATCTGTGAAGCTTGCTGCAGTCGAGCTTCCAATCACAGTAAAGTTAGTTCCATCTGTAGACCGTTCTACAGTGAATCCTGTCGCATTTGCTGCATTGTTTGTCCAAGTCAGATCTACTTGAGACCCTGTTTGGGTGGCTTTTAAATTGCTTGGCGCATTTGCAGATGAAGCGAAATTCATTGTGTTGGATGGCGTCCCGCCATTATACATTGAATTCGGATCATTTGGGTTTTCCTGGGTAGCTGTATTAAAGGCATCTACACGATAGCTATAGCTTGTATTTGGATCTGCCGTTGTATCAGTGTAGGCAGTATTGTTAGCCATTACTGCTGCTACTTTTGTATAAGCTCCAACTGTACCATTGCTGTCAATTGGTGCACGCATTACATTGTAGCCAACTTCATTTGCCGGATTTCCAAAGGTAGTAATGTCGTTATAATTGATCGGCGTTGGATCAGTCCATGAAAGATTGACTTGACCGCCGAAATCTCTTGTTCCTGTTAAAACAGAAGCTGTCGGTGCAGAAACGTTAACGCTGAAATGATATGGACGCATCATGTCATTTTCTTCATGTCCTAAAAGATGACAGTGCCATACATATTCCCAGCCGTAATTTGTCATTTTGTTTGTGACGGTAACTGGGTTACCTGTTAACGGATCAATGTTCATAAATTGTCCGGTTGAATTTTCCGGCATCGTCGGGTCTAACAGACGGATACTGTCCGGAATTCCAAACGGCAATTTTGGCGCAACAGGTCTAAGGGCCACGATACAGTCCTCAAGCGGATTCATCCTGACGGTATCCTTCCAGCCTCGTTCGTTATCATCAGGCATTCGAATCGAACCATCCCATCCAACGCGGTTAATAAGCTGAACATCAAATAGATGGAAGTGGATCGCATGCGTGTCAACTCCATTATGAGTAATCTTCCATATCTGGGTTCCATCTCCAGTTTGACCAATTGGGGCTATTGAATCTGTCATATTCTCCGTGCTAGGATCAACATAACCGAGCATGATCGTCGTCTGATTCTGGAAGTTTGTATTTGGCATTTCTGTACCGAGGGTGGCATTCATCCGCCCGTATTGCTGTTCAAACTCCTCGGCGATAGCCTTCGGTGTTAAATTCATTGTTACATTATTAGTCGTTCCAGGGACATTAAAGGTTGTTGAGTTGTCCTGAATATTTACCCAGTTTCCTTTTGGATCGTTTCTAGGATCTTTTGGATCATTATAAACATTATTGTTATAAATAAGCGGATTCTGCCCTTTAGAAAAAGCGTTTGGCAGCTCGGTATTTAATTTTTGTAAAGTAGCTGCTGTTGTATCCGTTGCTGTTACTCGATTTCCTGATACCTTGATCTGCATAACCGTACGCGTATTTGGACCATAGCCAAGACGGGTTGATGGTGCACCGCCTGTGTTCGCTCCGGTTGCTGATTGGTCAGGATCCCCTGTGTAATAATCATAACGCGGGTCAAAAGCTGGGACAGGTGCAGCTGCATCGTTATAAAGGATAAGTGTCTGGCCGGCATATTTACTGAAGTCCACGACTACATCGGCTCTTTCGGCAGGTCCTAAAAGAAGTGTCTTGCTTGATACGTTTAATACGGTGATACTTCTGCGTCCATATTCATAATCAATCGGCTGATTATGAAGCACTGCGGGATTTGGAAGCAGGCCGCTTTCATTGCCAATTTGAATCATTTCCGGTCCTGCAGCCTTAGGATCCGGGACTCCCCCTGCTCTTCCATCAGTTGGCCATGTAGCTGGGAACCCTTTTGTCTGAACAGCAGGTACCATTGGAACTTCTCCGGCATTTCCGTCTTTCAAAGTTCCATTTTTGTTCCACATCGTATTATTTGATTTTGCTTTATAAAGCTGCAAATTCCACATCCGGTCATTGGACGCATTTAAAATGCGGAACCGGTAAGACTTTGGCTCAACCGTTAAGGTTGGATACGCAGTCCCATTTACTACCGGGGTATCCATAAAGGCCTCAGGAGTAGTTGAAACATTTGGTACTCCAGGGTTCTTTGGCGGCTGCGGACCTTTTGGATTGTTTGGATCATAAAGCGGATTGTCCACTGGTCCGTTTTTCAGCCCGGTATTCGGAGGCCAGAACCATGGTCCGTAATCCCACCGTCCCATTGGGTTGGCACCGGACATGACATAAGGGTTTTGGTTCGGCATATAAACATGCGGGAACCATAATTGACCCAAACCGCCCCATTTTGTTTTATCCCATGTTGGGTCGGTTGCCGCTAATTGATTGTCTGAAGGGACAAAGGTTTTATCTTGAATAATGAGCGGAATGTCATGATTATCGTCAGGAATAATTCCTCTCGTTTTTAGATCCTTTTCTACATCATCCTGAAGCATGTATCCGGAAGCTTCACCTGCATAAACATTCAATCTGGTAATCCCTAATGCATGATCATGGACCCACATTAATCGGGCACTTTGTTGATTGGAGTAGAAGAAAGTCATCGACCCGTCTCCTGGATCCGGCATATCCGGAACATTTCTGACGCTTACTCCTTTCGGATATGGAGTGTTTTCTCCTGCCGGTGTAATCCATTGGTGCGGTGTCCCGTCACTGATCCATGGCGTAATCCCGCCGTGTAAGTGAAGAGTAGCCCGGTTTTGAGTGTACATATTTTTCCCATCCGGCCCCATTCCAGCCCCCATTAGGCTGGTATCTACCGGAAGGAACAAATCTCCGCCTTGACCGGTAGGCAGCTTGTTTGTGAACTTAATCCGGACAGGACGATCTTTATGAGCGATGATCGTCGGCCCAAAATAAAATGGCTTATTATTGACTTCCGCGCTGGCTGGGTTGTCCGTTGGAGCATTTGTCTGCTCATAACCCCTCAGTTTTGTAGCAGGTAAATCTGAATTCATTTTTTGTGAATACTCAACAAGTGAAATTTCGTAATAGTCAGATCCTGGGTATGTTGTTGTATCAGGAATCGCGACTGGAATATAATTTCCCAGGTTGTTTTTATTTTTCGCACCAAGCCCAGGCAAGGTGTCGACGAATTTGCGAATACCTGTGCCCTGCTTAATCGTACCGTTTGTGTTAAACTCCGGCAGCGGACTGTTGGCATAGTTCGGGGTGGTCCAGTAATCCGGTGTTCCCCCTGGCATTCCCATTGCCGCCTTGGCCGTCTCCATGTTTTTTCCCCCTGCCAAAGGAATCGAGACAACTGTAATCATTCCAGCTAAGACGGCAATTCTTGCTTTTTTGGCAATGGTTTTTATTTTCGTCAGCTTTTTTACATTACCCATCTTTCATCAGCAACTCTCCTTAAAATTTTTCAATATGGAAAAAATAAATAGTGAAAGTATATAGGGCAAAGAGCATATTCTTTTGAAAGTTACATTTTCTAGTAAAATGATCAGTATAATAGCAAAAAAGTCATAAATGTAAGTTTCAAATAAAATGTCTCCCCGGAATTCCACCACTTCCTTTCTCGTAATAAACATTATAATGAACGGAACGTTCTTGGTAAAGAACATTTCGTGTCGAATAAAATATTTTATACAAAAAATAGTAATTATTAACATTCTTTTACTGTTTTTGACTAGTAGATAAGAACTGGTAATTTTGTTTTTATCACATTAAAGGAAGAAAAAATGCACAAAAAAAGCTAACCTTGGACTGGTTAGCTTTCTGAATTTATTTTTCTCCATATAACTTTATTATTTCGACAATAACGTTTGCGGCTTTTTCCATATTTTCTGCAGAAGTAAACTCAAATCTCCCGTGGAAGTTTTCTCCTCCGGCAAAAATATTGGGAGTAGGAAGTCCCATAAAGGATAGCTGGGAGCCATCGGTACCGCCGCGAATTGGCTTAATGATCGGTTTTATACCCAGGTTTTCCATTGCTGTTTGTGCAATATCGACAATCTCTTTTACCGGTTCAATTTTATCTTTCATGTTGTAATATTGATCCTTTAAGTCAAGAATAATATTTTCTTCGCCATATTTCCTCTTAAGCTCTTTTACAATTTCCTCAACTTTAGCCTTTCGGGCATTAAAATTGTTTTTATCAAAGTCGCGGATAATGTAGTGCAAATTGGTTTGTTCCACATCGCCATTTATCGAAAGCAAATGGTAGAAGCCTTCATACCCCTCTGTTTGTTCAGGAGATTCTTCGGCAGGAAGCAACCGGTTGAATTCCATGGCGATTTTGGCTGAATTGATCATTTTCCCTTTTGCTGAGCCGGGATGAATATTGCGGCCTTTGATTGTAATTTTGGCTGCAGCGGCGTTAAAGCTTTCATATTCAAGCTCACCTAACGGCCCGCCGTCAATGGTATAGGCATATTTAGCGCCAAAAGCAGCAACATTAAATTTATGAGGCCCTCTGCCGATTTCTTCATCAGGCGTAAACGCGACTCTTACTTTTCCATGCTTGATTTCGGGATGCTGCAGCAAATAATCCATAGCGGTCATAATTTCCGCCACCCCGGCTTTATCATCAGCGCCAAGGAGCGTCGTACCGTCTGTAGTGATTAATGTGTGCCCCTTATAATTCGCCAACTGCGGGAAATCCTTTTGCGACAATACGATATGTAATGATTCATTTAGGACAAGATCCTCTCCGTCATAGTTCTCCGTTATTTGCGGATTGACGTTTTTGCCGGTAAAGTCGGTTGCCGTGTCAACATGGGACAGAAAGCCGATTGTCGGGATGTCCTTTTCGGTATTGGCAGGGAGGGTGGCAAAACAATAGCCGTTTTCATCGATTGTCACTTCTTCCATGCCCATCTCTGTTAACTCCGCAACAAGCAGATTGGCCAGCTCAAGCTGCCCGGGTGTTGATGGACAGATCGTACTGCTCTCATTCGATTGTGTATCCACTTTTACATAACGGATAAATCGCTTCACAAGTTCTTCTTTCAAATGTCACTCAACTCCTTTATTCACTATTCTAATTTATCTTAGCATAACCATCGATAGCACAAGAACTTATGTGTTATCTTAAAATAATTTATGGAGCGTGAAAAATGGGCGAAATGCTCTTGACCGCAGTGGTCAACGGGAATATAATGTGTTTGACCGGAGTGGTCAAAAGTAATTTTTTTCAAATGGGAGGGCTGCTGTTAAAATGTTTACGAAATTTTTAAGTCTTGAAAAAGAGAAGCAGGACCGCATTATCAATGCAGCCATAAAAGAGTTTGCCCAGAAAGGCTATGAAAATGCTTCTACAAATGAAATGGTGAAAGAGGCAGGCATTTCCAAAGGTCTGTTATTCCATTATTTCAAAAATAAAAAACAGCTTTATTTATTTTTAAAGGATCATTTAATGGACCTTTTGACCATTGAGTTTTACCAAAAAGTCACTTTTACGGACCCGGATGTTTTTGTAAGAATCCACAAAGCAACCCTGATCAAAATGGAACTTAGAAATAAGTATCCTGATATTTTCAAATTCATCACGGGTGTCTACTTGGAAGATTCACAAGAAGTGAAAGCGGATCTGGAAAAATGGAAAGCTGAAATGACCACTGTTAATATCAACAAGGTCTTTGAAGGAATTGATACCTCATTGTTTAGAGCCGACATTGATATCCGAAAAGCAATAAAAATTATGATGTGGTCATTTGAACAATATGCTGAAGAGGAATCGGCCAAGGCGAAATTATCACCTTTGCATGATTTTGATTATGACCGTGTTTTAAATGAATTAAATGAGTACTTTTCCATTTTCAGAAAATGTTTCTACAAATAGGAGGGTGTAAACATGAACGTAATTGAAATCAAAAATCTGACTAAAAACTACGGCAAGGCAAGAGGAATTACCGACATTAGTTTCAACGTCGAAGAAGGTGAGATTTTTGGCTTTATCGGGCCAAACGGTGCCGGCAAATCAACAACCATCCGCACGCTGCTGTCACTGATCTACCCGACAAGCGGCAGCGCGACAATATTTGGCAAGGATTGCATTCAGTTTGCGCCCGAAATTAAAAAGGAAATCGGCTACCTGCCGTCTGAAGTTTTTTATTATGACAATATGAAGGTAAAGGACCTCCTGAAATACTCTGCCAGCTTTTATAAAAAAGATTGCAGTAAGAGAATCAAAGAATTGGCGGAAATTATGAATCTGGATCTCAATAAAAAAATTGACGATCTTTCGCTCGGAAATAAAAAGAAAGTCGGAATTGTTCAGGGATTGCTTCATGAACCGAAATTGATCATTCTTGATGAGCCGACAAGCGGGCTCGACCCGTTAATGCAGCAGAAATTCTTTGAATTGCTCGAGGAAGAGAATAAAAAAGGAGCTACGATTCTCTTTTCATCCCATATTTTAAGCGAGGTTCAAAGATTATGTAACCGCGTGGCTATTATTAAAGAAGGCCGGCTTGTGACCGTTGAAAAAATCAGCACGTTAAAAGAAAGCAACTATAAAAAAATTAAAATCGAAACGAAAGCTGCTCTTGATAAGGATTACTTTAATTTGCCGGGCGTCAATAAATTAGAGGTAAAGAATAACGTAACAAGTTTCTTATTTAGAGGAAATATCAACGAGATTTTAAGAAAGATCACGGCCATTGAAGTTACGAATCTATGGATTGAAGAGCCTGACCTTGAGGAGATCTTTCTGCATTACTATGAAAAGGAGGCTTAAGGGGTATGAATGTCTTTATGCATGAATTAAAAGCTTGCCGGAAGTCAACGATTATCTGGACGTTATCACTCGCGGCAATCGTGATGCTATTTTTGTCATTTTATCCGGCCTTTTCAAAAGATATAGATGCTTTTGAAAAAGTGATGGAAAATTATCCTCCCGCCATTCAAAAAGCATTTGGCATCAGCATGGGAAGTTTCATGACGATCCTTGGATTCTATTGTTTTCCTTTGTCTTTTATCACGCTGTGCGGGGCGATCCAGGCGATGAATCTCGGCACGTCCATTGTCAGCAAAGAAGTCCGGGAAAAAACAGCTGATTTTCTGCTGACGAAGCCTGTTACCAGGGCCTCGGTTTTGACAGCCAAGCTGCTCGCAGCATTCGTTTCCATTGTGATTACCAACATTTTTTATTTGGCTGCCGCAAGTTTTATGGCCTTCCAAGTCAAAACGGCTGATTTTAGTTATAAAGTATTTATCATGCTCTCTCTGACGATGTTTTTCGTACAGCTGATTTTCCTTGCTTTAGGGTTTCTCGTTTCGGTGCTGGTAAGGAAACTGAAGTCGGTGCTGAGCGTTTCGCTTGGGGTTGTGTTTGCCTTATACTTCGTGGGGGTGTTCAGTGACACTACCGGCGAGAAAGCAAAACGATATTTATCGCCGTTTAAGTATTTTGACACCGCCTATATCTTAAAACACGCAAGCTACGAGGCTTCCTTTTTACTTGCCGGCGCGATGATTATGATTCTGGCAATCTTGGCTAGCTTCATTGTTTACATCAAAAAGGATATCCATGCTGTTTAAGCGGAGGTGATTATTTATGAATATCTTTTTAAAAGAACTAAAGTCTCACCGAAAATCACTGATCATTTGGAGCGTTTGTGTTTTCTTAATGGTTGCTTCCGGAATGATGAAATATCAAGCCTATTCGACGTCAGGCCAAAATATCAATGAACTTGTCGGAAGCATGCCAAAATCGATGAGGGCGATCATGGGCTTTGTCTCCGGTGATTTATCGAAGGCCAGTGTCTATTTTGCCATGCTCTATCTTTACTTGCTGTTAATGGCGACCATTCATGCGGCCATGCTTGGTGCCGGGATTTTTGCCAAAGAAGAGCGGGACAAAACGTCTGAGTTTTTATTTGTCAAACCTGTCTCAAGAGTTGCGATTATTACCGCAAAATTGCTGGCAGCCTTCGTGAATATTGTCATTTTTAATCTGGTAACCCTTGTTTCCTCCGTTGTCCTCGTCGGGCAATATAACAAGGGAGAGCCGGTAAACCGGGAAATCGCCGTTTTAATGGCGGGTATGCTGATTTTACAGCTCTTGTTTATGGTCATCGGCAGCGCTTTGGCAGCCGTTAAAAAGAAACCAAAAACAGCGGCATCAATGGCAACCGGTATTCTTTTGCTGACGTATATGTTATCGATCATTATCGATTTAAAGGATGCTGACGGCTTAAAATACTTTACTCCTTTTAAATATTTTGAAGCAAAAAATATCATGAATGGCAGCGGATTGGACCTAACTTTTGTCATCCTGTCCATTATATTAATTGCCATTTTGACTTTGGTCACATACGTATTTTATAAAAAAAGAGATTTGAATGTTTAACTTAGTGTATAGATCATATTTGTTTTATTACCATACATGGGTCGGGAGTTGAGACCCATGTATGTTTTTTTATAGATATTCGACAAGAACTGTTCTTTACCGAGAACGAAATGTTCTTTATAATAAGATAAATAGTTTAAATTTATTCGGGGGGTCCATATGTTAGGAGAAAAAATTCAAAGGTTAAGGCAGGAAAAGAAACTTACCTTAACACAATTAGCAGCAAAAACGGATATTTCCAAATCATATTTAAGCCATCTTGAAAGGAATATCCAAAAAAACCCGTCTATGGAAGTATTGATGAAGCTTTCAGCAGCTCTGGATGTAGAAATTCAAAGTTTAATCATGTCCAATCATCTCTCTGAATAATCAATATTCAGATGTGGAATAAATAAATAATTTGGATATGCCTGATCTCTCACTTTCCTTTTAAACTATGTATATGAATAAAATAAAAGCAGCCGCTTCAATTTTGTAAAGGGTTCCGTTTTCGGGTGCTTTCTTATTAAAAGACACAAGAATTGACGTA
>CAZAEW010000099.1:0-10467 GCA_964484065.1 uncultured Bacillus sp. | reverse complement strand
TTATAAAAAAAAACCGCAGGGAAACCTGCGGTTAAACTTGTGGCTGGTCAGAATATTTTTTCTTTTCTTTAATTGTTTTAATAACGCCTTTTTTCTTAAGCTCTTTCCCTTTGAAAACCACCCATAGTGAGGCTGCAACAAAGATGGAGGAATAAACCCCAACCACCAGTCCGACTAACAAGGCGATCGAGAAGTTGCGGATTGCCGGACTTCCAAAGATCAATAACGCAACAACCGTGATTAATACCATTAAAACGGTATTTAGAGAACGTGTTAATGTTTGATGAATACTAACATTTACGATTTTAACGATATCATTAAACGTTTTAATTCGTTTTTTCTTATGCATGTTTTCCCGCATCCGGTCAAACGTAACAATCGTATCATGGATTGAATATCCAACGATCGTCAGGACAGCGGCAATAAAGTTCAAGTCCACTTCCAATCTGGTTATGCTGAAGAACGACACCATAAAGAAAGCGTCATGGAGCATCGCAATAACCGCTGCAAGAGCCATATAAAGCTCAAATCGAAGCGTAACATAAATAATGATCCCAATCGATGCAATCAAAATTGCCTTAATAGCATTTTTCGCCAATTCCTTACCAACGGTTGGAGAAACAGTGCTGACATTTGGTTCTGAGCCGTATTCCTTTTTAAAGCTCGATTTTAAGTCAGCAATTTCATTTTTCGATAAAACGCCTTTTAAGCGCGCGGCACCAATATCATTGTTCTTGCCTTCAAGGGTAATATCATCTGTTTTGATATGGAGCTTATCAAATGAACCTTTGATTTGTTCAGTTGTTAATGGCTTATCAGCTAAAATTTCAACCCGTGTACCGCTTGTAAAATCGATAGCAAGATTTAATCGGAATAAGATGAGCGCGATTAATCCCAAAATAAGAAGAGTACCGGATAAAATAAAGAATTTGTTTCTATGTTTTACAAAATCAATTTTATCAAATTTTGTTGGCAATTCGAGTGTATCAACATTTTCTTCCAGGCTGTGAATATCCTTTTGTTTTACTCCAAACCAGCCTGGCCGTTTATTTAAGAAACGGCTGTGGACCCATAATCCAAGCAGCAACCGGGAACCGTAAACGGCTGTTAAAAAGCTCAATACCACACTCAGAATGAGCATCGTAGCAAACCCTTTTACTGAGCTTGTCCCGAAATAGAATAAAACCGAAGCAGTTAGGATTGTGTTTAAGTTTGAGTCAAGAATGGCGGTAAAGGCATTTTTTTCACCGGCCTGGAAAGCCGATTTGATTGATTTACCAACCTTAATTTCTTCTTTTATCCGCTCATAGGTAATGATATTCGCATCAACAGCCATACCAATACCAAGTATCAGCGCGGCTATTCCCGGCAGGGTGAGCACCGCATTCATCCAGTTGAAGATGAGCAGTATTAAGAATATATAAATACTTAACGATACTGTTGCGATAAATCCAGGGAACCGATAGTAAACAAGCATAAATAAATAGATAATGACAACGCCGATAATTCCGGCAAGAACAGTATCCTGCAATGCCTGTGTACCGAATTTTGCGCCGACAGAAGTAGAATAAAGTTCTTTTAATTTTACAGGCAATGCGCCGGCATTTAGAAGGTTAGCTAAAGTGGTTGCTTCCTTCGACGTGAAGTTGCCGACAATCGAAACCGAATCCTGGTTAAATACCTGTTTTACCGACGGTGCTGATAAATACTTCGGATCTTTCTTGGTTGATTCCGTTTTAAAAGAATCCCCTTTTTTATAATCAAGCCAAATGACAAGGAAGTTATTTGGGGCTTCGCTTAAAATTTGCTTTGTTACGTTGCTGAATTTATTGGCGCTCTTTAATTTTAAAGACACGCTTGGTTTTCCGTTTTCATCGAATGTTTGCTTTGCTCCGCCTTGAACCAAATCCGTTCCATCCATCATCAGTTTGTCGTTGGCATCACGGAAAGTCAAATTGGCTTGTGTTGACAAAATTTTACGGGCCTGGCTTTGGTCCGTTACACCTGCAAGCTGAACACGAATCCGGTTTTTCCCTTCAATTTGAATATTTGGTTCACTTACCCCGAGTACATTCACCCGTTTTTGGAGTGCCTGCTCGGTACTCAGCAATGCATCTTTATCAATTTTTTGCCCTTTCTTTGCAGGCTGGACTTCGTATAATACTTCAAATCCGCCTTGCAGGTCCAATCCAAGCTTTAAACTTTTTAAAATATTTTGGGTTGTGGTCCCCATCAGACTTCCTGCTAAAATTAAAATCAGAAAGAAAGCAATAATTCTACTGCGTTTCACCATTATGTATATATCCTCCTTAGGCTATACCCAAAGCCTTTAACGGTCATTGTTTCCATTATGGAATAAGTCGAATCTCGTGTCAATTTGTCAAAGGAACTATTTTAACAGTTCCTTCCAATCTTCGCTGTTATCGAATGAAAACTCATCAGCTTTGTATGCCTCGACTGTTGCGTAGCTAATATAGTCACTTACCTTAATAGAAAAAATATCCTGGACCACTTCGTGTAATTTGAGTTCTTCGGTTACCTTTTTCCACTTTTTTTTCACAAGAAAATCCCAAAGTGCAGATTCTGAGATGGAATCATACCCGAGCACCCGAAATTCAGCCAGCTTACTTTCTAATGCCGGTCTTACTTGACTGCGAAAAGAATCAAAATGATTTACCGGTTCCACAAACGATGCCCTCCCTATCAAAAATTCAAAAAATACTCCTCCTTGTCATGCTTTGTCCACCCCGTTGCATATAGTTAATTGTATATGAATTCTTCTTGTTTGAGAAGGAGGGATATGGATTGTCAAAGTTTTTAAAAGGCACTTTTATCTTGCTTATAGCAGGGTTCATCACCAGAGTTCTGGGCTTTATTAATCGGATTGTCATTGCCCGAAGCATCGGCGAAGAGGGCGTTGGATTATATATGATGGCTTTTCCCACCTTCATTCTGGTCGTAACGATTACACAGCTGGGGCTGCCTGTTGCAATCAGTAAAACAATCGCGGAAGCGGAAGCAAAAGGTAATTTTAGAGAAATAAAAAAAATTCTCCTTGTTTCCCTTGCCATTACACTGAGTTTATCTATTATCTTTACTCCCGCTTTGATTCTTCTTGCTCCTTTTTTATCAACTGCCCTGTTTACCGATTCGCGAACCTATTATCCGTTAGTTGCCATTGCTCCGGTTGTTCCCGTCATTGCTGTTTCATCTGTTTTGCGCGGTTATTTTCAAGGAAGACAAAACATGCGCCCTGCTGCTAATTCGCAAATTTTAGAGCAGGTTATTCGGATCACCTTGATTGCCGTCATGACCAAAGCCTTTCTGCCGTACGGAATCGAATATGCAGCTGCGGCTGCGATGATTTCCTCTGTTATCGGCGAACTAGCCTCTTTATTGTATTTATTAACAGCCTTTAAATTAAAAAAACGTTTTAAATTACGAAAAAATATTCTTCAATCGCTTCAATCGGGGAAGCAGACGTTTCAAGACTTAATGGCAATTGCCATTCCAACTACAGGAAGCCGGTTAATCGGCTCTGTTTCCTGGTTCTTTGAACCGATTGTCGTTTCCCACAGCTTAGCTATTGCCGGAGTGGCGGCGGTTACTGCCACAAAGCAGTATGGGGCCTTAACGGGGTATGCCATGCCATTATTAATGCTGCCTTCTTTCGTCACTTTTTCATTGGCAACTTCCCTCGTGCCTGCGATCAGCGAAGCCAATTCACGAAGCAACCATACTTTAATTGAATATCGTCTTCAACAGGCGCTCCGGTTTGCTTTTTTAACAGGCGGACTAGCAGTGATTACAATTTATGTGTTAGCCGATCCGTTAATGCAGCTTATGTATAACTCGACAAAGGGCGCCTATTTCATCCGCCTGATGGCTCCATTTTTTTTATTTTATTACTATCAGGGACCATTACAGGCTGTCCTGCAGGCATTAAATTTGGCAAGAGCGGCGATGATAAACAGTTTGATCGGGGCAGTCGTCAAAACGGCGGTTATTTTTCTACTTGCCTCACAGCCGTCATTCGGAATTACAGGAGCGGCACTGGGAATCATGGTGGGATTTGTCGTCGTTACCGTTTTACATTTTGCAACTGTTTTAAAACAAATTCCGTTTACAATCTATGTAATGGATTATGTTAAATCATTCATCGCAATGGGCGCTTCCGGATGGTTTGGCTATTGGCTTTATAACAATATGATTTTGGACAAACATTTAATCTTCCGTGTCACTTCTTCTGCAGCAGCAATGGCCGTTTCTTATTTAATCCTGCTCATTTTTTTAGGGATGTTAAGAAAAGACGATTTAAAAAGAATTCCGCTTATCGGAACCCTTCTCTCAAAACTCGCGATTTTTCAGTAGCCATGCAGCAAGCCCTCCTCCTTTTCAAAGCATGGGGGCTGCTATTCTTTTTTGACTTAAGATTCGTCCTTAAAATCAACAAAGAGCTTTCCATTTTCAAAACTGCAAAAAGAAATATTTTTAATATCATGGCAGCCCTTTTTCCTTAATTCCTGACGGAGCCAAAGATTGGTCTTGTTAATTCTTGCTAAGTTATCCTCATCGATGCAGCCATCCAATATTAATGGCACGGTAATATCCCCTTCCTTTTTGCCGGGAGTTTTATTTTTTTCAAATACCGATAATTGTCCTGAAGATTCAAGAATGGCAAATTCCACATCGGATATTTTTCGAATATTTTTTTCCCGCAGTTGGACTAAAAGGTCATCGAAATTGTAACGCTGCTTCCTCATTGCCTGCTCATCAATCTTCCCTTTATTGATAATAATGGTCGGCTGTCCGTCGACAAAGTCACGAAAGCGTTTATTTTTCAAAGAAATAATCGCCATCGTAATTTGGATCAGCATTAACAATAGCATTGGAAATACGGTATGCAATATCGGATCTTTTGTATTTTCAATGGCCACAACTGCCATTTCTGCAATCATAATCGAGACAACTAAATCCAGGATACTTAACTTGCCGATTTCTCGCTTCCCCATAATTCGAAAAATAGCGAGAATCAGGACGTAAACAAAAATGGTTCGAAACACGATGATAAAATATTCTTCCATTTTGGATTCCCCTTTTCATCCCCTATTTTCCATCAATTCAAGCTTAAAAATAATAGGAATTTCATGCCATTTTTTATCAGACCAAAAATTTAAAATTCTACTTTTGAGGCTGTCCGAATATGTTTGTATAAAGAAAACTCGCCGATTGACGAGCCCTCAGGGCGAAGACAAAGGCGTAGTTGCCCTTATGCCTGAAGGCTACTAAAGGAGGAGAAGAAAAATCGAAACAAAAAACTTTGGAACGGCCGTACTGTACGGTCTCATCTTTATCTTTCTATTCGCGGCCATTAGCAGTCTTATTATTTCCTTAATTTTGAGATTAACATCCGTTCGTGAGGATTCACTTCAATACGTAACAACTGCCTTGTCTTTTATTGGGCTGTTTGGGGGCGGATACTTGTCGGGGGGAAAAAAGAAACAAAAAGGATGGTTAATCGGCGGATTAACCGGCTTGCTTTATTCTTTCATCGTCTTCCTGTTTCAATATTTGGGTTATGACCGTCTCTTTGATGCACAGCAAGTCATATACCACACATGCTATACGCTGATCGCGATGATGGGCGGGATCTTGGGAGTAAATATGTCCTCAAACAACTCCAGAACTGCATAAAGAAAACTCGCCGATTGGCGAGCCTTAAAAGCGAAGACAGAGGCGTTGTTTAACGAAAAGCACAGCTTCTCGGCTGCGATGCTTATGCTCACGAAGCGTCCCTTAGTGCCCTTATGCGTACTTTCCCATATCTAAAAAAAGATGTCTTAGAAGGCTGTAATAAGCCTTTTAAGACATCTTTTGTTTAATCTTCTTTTTTATCAAGCTTTGCTTCCGGAGCTTTGGCTTCCGGAGCTTTTGTTTCCTTTGATTCTGTTACTTCACGGATTGCTTGACGGTCAAATGTCAGACGGCTTCCGTCTCCACATTTGATGACAGCTTTATTGTCATCAATTGAATCAATAATCCCGTGTAACCCGCCAATCGTCACAATTTTGTCACCTTTTTTCAAGCTGCTTTGCATGTTCTGAACCGCTTTTTGGCGTTTTTGCTGCGGGCGGATTAATAAAAAGTAAAACAATACAAACATCAGGATGAGCGGTATTAGAGTTGATAGTTGTCCTTGCATTATGTTCCCTCCTTTCATCTATTAGAAATTTTTCGCGTTTGGCTGATTAAAACCATAACGTTCAAAAAATTCTTCCCTAAAATCACCAAGTCGATCTTCCATTATGGCTTGTCTGACTTGTTCCATTAATTTTAGCAGAAAATAAAGATTATGGTAAGTCGTTAACCGAATTCCGAATGTTTCGTCACAACGAATAAGATGGCGGATATAGGCCCTGCTGTAATTCCGGCATGTATAGCAATCGCAATGTTCATCAATCGGCCCAAAATCGCGCGCATATTTCGCATTTTTGACAACAAGCCGGCCGCTTGAGGTCATCAATGTGCCATTTCTGGCAATCCGTGTTGGCAATACACAATCAAACATGTCAATGCCGCGGATCGCTCCATCTATTAAGGAATCCGGTGATCCAACTCCCATTAAATAACGCGGTTTATTCGTTGGCAATAATGGTGTCGTAAATTCAAGAACACGATTCATGATTTCCTTTGGCTCGCCGACAGACAAGCCTCCGACCGCATAGCCGGGAAAATCTAATGAAACGAGATCGCGCGCACTTTGTTTGCGGAGCTCCTCATATTCGCCTCCCTGAACGATCCCGAAAATCCCTTGATCTTCCGGGCGCTGATGGGCATTCAGACAGCGTTCCGCCCAGCGGGAAGTTCTCTCCACTGATTTTTTCATATATTCAGGCGAAGCCGGATACGGGGGACACTCATCAAATGCCATCATAATATCCGAACCAAGCGCATTTTGGATTTCGATTGCTTTTTCCGGTGATAAAAATAGCTTATCGCCGTTTAAGTGGTTGCGGAAATGAACCCCTTCCTCTTCAATTTTGCGGAATTCACTCAAGCTGAACACTTGGAAGCCGCCGGAGTCGGTTAAAATCGCGCGGTCCCAGTTCATAAATTTGTGAAGCCCGCCGGCTTCTTTGATAAGCTCATGTCCGGGACGGAGCCACAAGTGGTAGGTATTGCTTAAAATGATCCCTGCCCCCATTGCTTTTAAATCCTCAGGAGCCATCGTTTTAACAGTTGCGAGTGTTCCAACCGGCATAAATGCGGGAGTATCAAAAGAGCCATGGGGTGTATGGACACGTCCAAGCCTCGCCCCCGTTTGTTTACATGTTTTGATTAATTCATAACGTATGGCAGTCAAAAAAACTGTCTCCTTCCATTCAATTGTGCCTTTATAGGATTAACATTGCATCCCCGAAACTGAAAAAGCGATAACGCTCCTTTACAGCTGTTTCATAGGCATGCAGGATGTTTTCCCGGCCCGCCAAGGCGCTGACAAGCATAATCAAGGTTGACTTAGGCAGATGGAAATTCGTTATCATCCCATCGATTGCTTTAAACTGATAACCAGGGTAAATAAAGATATTCGTCCAGCCGCTTTCAGCGGCAAATTGGCCGTTATGTTTAGAAGCAATGGTTTCAAGCGTTCTTGTGGATGTCGTTCCTACGGAAATGATTCTTCCTCCCGACTTTCTTACGTCATTCAGCAGGCTGGCTGTCTCTTCGGTCATCAGATAAAATTCCGAGTGCATGTCATGCTTCAGAACGTCTTCTACACTGACAGGGCGAAATGTTCCAAGCCCGACATGGAGCGTAATAAAAGCAATATGAACGCCCATCTCTTTCACTTCTTCCAATAAGTCCTCGGTAAAGTGAAGACCTGCCGTAGGCGCGGCGGCAGACCCGGGTTCTCGCGCGTAGACTGTCTGATAGCGGTCCTTGTCTTCAAGCCTCTCTTTTATATACGGCGGCAAAGGCATTTCGCCCAACTGGTCCAATACTTCAAGAAAAATACCTTCATAGCGGAATTCAAAAATTCTTCCGCCGTGGTCCAAACACTCCGTACAAACCGCTGTTAACAGCCCGTCTCCAAATATAATTTCCGAATCCTCTTTAATTCTTTTGGCCGGTTTAACAAGCGTTTCCCACAGGTCCCCTTCAACCTGCTTAAGGAGGAGCACTTCAATATGCGCCCCTGTATCCTTTTTCACTCCAAAAAGTCGCGCCGGCAAAACTTTCGTATCATTTAAAACAAGGCAGTCTCCCGGGCGCAAATATTCCTTGATATTTTTAAAAATGGTGTGGTTTATTTCACCCGTATTTTTGTCCAAAACCATTAACTGGCTATCCGTCCGATTTTGAAGCGGAACTTGGGCAATTAATTCCTCGGGTAAATGAAAATCAAATAAATCTACTTTCATGTAAAACATCCTTCTTCATATTATCGAAATCGGCCGAAAAAATGAAAGATAATCGATAAAACAATACTGATTACAATACACGTAACGACCGGAAAATAAAAGAGCGTATTTCCTTTTTTAATGACAATATCTCCGGGAAGCCTGCCAAGATGTAAAAACGGCATTAAAAAACCAAGCACAAAAATAATCGCACCGATAATCATCAGTGTTTTCGATAAACTGTTCATGCGGGAGGCACCTCCAGCTGAAAATGGCGATATACCAAATCCGTGACGATTCTGCCTCTTGGCGTTCTTTGCAAAAAGCCAATCTGCAGTAAATAGGGCTCATAAACGTCTTCAATCGTATCCCTTTCTTCACCGATTGTTGCAGCAATCGTATCCAGTCCGACCGGACCCCCGCGGAATTTTTCTATAATTCCCTTTAATAATTTATGGTCAATATGATCGAGACCAAGTTTATCTACCTGCATATGCTCCAATGCTTCAGAGGCCAATGACTGGTCGATCATTCCATTCCCTTTCACTTGCGCAAAATCCCTGACTCTTCGCAGCAGGCGATTCGCAATCCTTGGCGTCCCTCTTGATCGTTTGGCCAGTTCAGCTGCTGCTGAATCACTAATTTCAACCTCAAATAATTCGGCCGTTCTTTTCACAATGCTTTTTAATTGGTCTTCTTTATAATACTCGAGCCTGCTTAAAACTCCAAATCGATCCCTGAGCGGTGCCGATATCGAGCCTGCTTTCGTCGTGGCGCCGATTAACGTAAACGGCGGAAGGTCCAGCCTGACAGAACGGGCGCTTGGTCCTTTTCCAATCACAATATCAAGGCAAAAATCTTCCATCGCAGGATAGAGAACTTCTTCAATCGACCTTGGCAGACGGTGAATCTCATCAATAAACAGCACATCGCCCGGCTCAAGAGCGGTAAGAATCGCCGCTAAATCACCGGGACGTTCAATCGCCGGACCGGAAGTAGTGCGGATATTAACCCCCATTTCGTTGGCAATAATCACCGCCAAGGTTGTTTTTCCAAGTCCTGGAGGTCCGTATAATAAAACATGATCCAGCGTTTCGTTCCGAAGCTTCGCTGCTTTGATGAAAATTTCCAGGTTCGCTTTTACTTTATCCTGACCAATATACTGTTTTAAATTTTGCGGGCGCAGGCTTTGCTCAATACTAATATCACTTACATCCGCCTCACTTGAAATAATTCGCTCTTCCATCATGGATCACCCTATTTTAAAAGCCTTTGCAAAGCTTTTTTAATATATTGGTCGGTTGTGAGCTGCTCTTTTTTCAGCTCAGGGGAAATCTTTTTAATCTCTTTTTCCGTATAACCAAGCGCTTTTAAGGCAAGGACGGCTTCTTCAAAAGCAGAAGCCTCCCCTTGCGGTGTGAGAAAAATTTCGTCAGCATTAAATAAATTGGGGGATAAATCCGGTGCAATGTTTTGAAGTTTCCCCTTTAAATCTAAAATCATTTGTCTGGCTGTTTTTTTACCTACCCCCGGAAATTTAATAAGGTAGCTCTCATCCTCTTCCTCAATGGCGTTAGCAACCTGCTGCACTTCTCCCGAAGCAAGGATGGCCAAAGCGCCTTTTGGACCGATACCCGAAACACTTAATAATTTTGTAAATAAACCTTTTTCTTCTCTTGACACGAATCCATATAAAGCGATTATATCTTCACGAACATATTGGTACGTGTAAACCGTAACAGTTTGGTTTAATTTACTGGAATAAACAAATGGGTTAGGTGCGGATATTTGAAAGCCCAGACCGTTATTTTCAATCACAATGTATTCAGGGCAGACAAATTCCACCGTTCCTCTAACAAAATCAAACAATCTGTTTCTCTCCCCGTATTGGACCTTGTTCCGGCATCATGCATGATCAAGATTTAGGAACAGGCCATCATAGAATATCAGTAATCATTCTATCATATATTATCCGGGATGATGATAAAAGAGTAAAAAAACCAGACTGATGTTATCAGACTGGTTTTTGCTTTTTTCCTTATCCTAACCTCCTTCTCTTGAATAC
>CAZAEW010000098.1:0-10510 GCA_964484065.1 uncultured Bacillus sp. | reverse complement strand
ATTATTTAAAGTCAACTGTTGTTTAATGTTATTTGCTGCCGTGTACCCAATTCATATTCCACTTGTAATGGCGGTCCATGTCCTTATGACCAGGGAAGTATTTCACAAGTTTTTCGATTTTAAACGTTTCGTCTCTCACGTTTTCGAGCATTGCAACTGCGCATATATTGTACCCATTGCGATGTTCGTCCATCCTCACAACAATATCTGGTCCATCTTGCTGTTTGATTGTGACTATTCCGTCCACCTCTGACCAATTTGCAGCTCCCTCATAGATGAAGGCAAAAAGAAGAATTCGTTTAAATTCGTAAAGCTTATTTCCATTGATTCGTAAATTTTCTCCGCCTGCTGAAGCACCTGTTCGGTCATCTTGGTCTAAATTAATAAAAGGCTCATTCGTAAAGGATCCGAAGGCATTGCCAAGTGGTTGAATGCAACCTTTAAACCCATCTTTAAATTCAAAAAGACATCCTAAATCCAAATCTACGCCTGTGTTGGCACTTCCAAATAAAGCAGAAAAAAATCCGCCCGAAGGCTTGTTGGTTTGTTGATTCCAGTTTAAGTTAACCAAAACTTCTCCAAGTGGTTTTGAAGTTTTGGTTAAATTAATGACATCACCTGATTTTTTTAATTCGATTTTAGAAAGATTAATCTTGTTGCCACTGTTGTTGTTATATGCTTCTTTCACAGGCACTTGTTTGACTAAGAAATTTGGGGGTAAGTTGACCAAACCAAATTGTTGGAATAAACCTGTAAGTCCATCGCCTATGCCTCTTCCAACGGCACCAAATTTCCACTCGCCCTTATATCGATACACTTCTCCAGCATATACACATGTTTCATTTGAAAATTCTCTGCCAAGATCATAACGATACATCTCTTCTTTGGTGTGTTCGTTTATGATTCGTGCAAAAGCATTGGAAACTTGTCCAAAGGTTTGAGACCGTTTTTCGTTATTAAAAATGGAAATGGCTAACACAATTTTTTCAACATTTTGAGGGACTTGTTTTAAATCGATAAGAATTTCTTCATCATCCCCCGCACCTGCCCCGGTTCGATTATCCTTTGATAAAGAAACATTGCCCTCGGAAAGGTGATTGTAATAGACGACATGATTTTGGGATATCGCTCTGCCATCTTGTCCGATAAGAAGAGCGACTGCATCTAAATCGAATTCACTTCCGGTCTTCGCACTTATATCCCATCCGAGCCCCACTTTAATTTTAGTAAGATGTGGTGAGTTTTTTGTAATATCTACTTTTTGCCCTTTAACTAACGCTTGCAAGAACATTCACTCCTTTATTTCAAAAAGGGTGCTTAACTTAAAAGCACCCTTCTGTGTTATTTTAATAGAGAAATTGGATTTAAACTTCTAAACCATAGTTTCTGCATAAAGCAGCGAGACCGCCTTCAAAACCACTTCCAATGGCACTGAATTTCCAATCCTGACCGTGTTTGTATAATTCACAAATAACCACTGCTGTTTCGACAGAGAAATCCTCTCCTAAGTCAAAGCGAAGAATTTCTCGATCTGTTTCAGCATCCAACACTCGGACAAACGCATTAGAAACCTGACCGAAATTTTGGGACCGCGCATGTGCATCATGAATGGTAACAGTAATCCCAATTCGTTGTACACGGGCCGGCATAGCAGAAAAGTCGATAATGATTTGTTCATCATCCCCATCCCCTTCTCCGGTGCGGTTGTCTCCTGTATGAACAACTGCATTGTTTTCACTTTTTAAATTGTTGTAAAAAATAAAGTCTGAATCTTGTTGAACGCGGTTATTAGCATCCGTTAAAAAGGCAGAGGCATCTAAGTCAAAATCGTGCCCGCCCGAGTATTTATTGGTATCCCAACCCAACCCGATGATCACTTTTGTTAATCCGGGATTAGTTTTGGTTAAATCGATACGTTGACCTTTTGATAAAGTAATTGACATAATTGTCACCTCAGATTATTTTAATTATTTGATAAAAACAAAATATTGTTTGAATCCGGATTCAACTTTTCACAAAAAAATAGTGGCGCACCACTAATTCCTCTACTATCTTTGACCATTTTCTAATTTGTAGTTAAAGGAAAAATATCATAAATAAGGGGTGTATTTACTTTTTTTACTATTATTACATTCCCTCTAATATTAAATCATAGTTTAATTAATTTTGTCTATACAAAAAAGGACTATGGACTCATAGGATACTAGTGCTGTATGCCTCAGAATTTGTATATAATTGGTATAATTATGAGCTGTGAGCCTTCTTTCTTTTTCTAAGGGAAGATTAATTGATAACCATAAATCGCTAGAAATTGGCGGAAGTGTCTGTCTCTAAAATGACAGATGAATTGACTGCTTGAAAGGTAGGGCGACCAAAATTCCTTTTCTCACCATTATAACCTGCTTTTTTATAGTGGGATTATGGAAATAGGGCCGAAACACGGGGACGGTTCTTATGTTTCATTTTAAGCAAAATTATTATGTTAATTCATAAATAACCTTAACCTGGATTGGCGAATAATGCTTGTATTGAAAGTATTATTAACGAGTTTTGGAGATAATGCCGCCTAGTGGAACCCGAGCCAGTGCCAATAAAAAATAACATGATCCCCATCTAGAAAATAGGTGGGGATTATTTTACGCCTACGTTTGAAAATCATGTGGTAGACAATCGTTTCATTGATTATATGAACATTAATCCGAAATTTCCTATTTCGACAATTTCCTACATTCTTTTCATTTTGTTGATAGTAAAATATACCCGTAGTGGGTAAAAATGACTACTTAAATCTAAAAAAATATTATTTTTAGCATATTGGAGTGATAGGAATGGTGGACCGGACTTTTGCTTTAAAGCACATTAAACGCATTCAGCAGGTTAGCGATGAATACTGTATTCAGGGTGAGGTACAAGAAAAGTTACTTCAGCTACAAAAGAAAATGGATCAATTTTCGGTGAAAATTTTATTCATTGGCGGTTTTAGTGCGGGGAAAAGCGCTCTCTTAAATACGCTCTTATCGGAGGAGCTGCTAATAGAAAATCAAACTCCTGAAACCGCTGTTGCAACCGAATTATGTTATGGCCCGATTAATAAATATGAATCAGTTTTCACCAATGGTACTGTGCGCGAAATGCCTTTAGTTGATATTCAGCAGCTCTCGCCAAAGGAAGTGCAGCATTTCCGCTTTACATTAAACAATTCTTTTTTACGTCTATATTCGGATTTTACCTTTGTCGACATGCCGGGATTTAATTCCACCATTGAGCAGCATAATAAAGCGATTATGCAATACATTGGCCAAGGAAATGCCTATGTTATGGTTGTGGATTGTGAAGAAGGAGAAATCAAATCAACTGGGATTGATTTTATTCATGAAATCCGCCAATACGATCATAATTTAGCCATTGCTGTCTCAAAATCTGATAAAAAAACGCCTACGGCATTGCAGGAAATTGTGAAAAATATAAAAGCAACAGCAGAGTGGGAATTCCAGGAACCAATCTCTGTGGAAGCAGTTGGAAAATTTGATGAGGAAACGGTTCCCAAAATGGAGCGAATCATTAAAAGCTTTGATGTTCAGCAAATATTCAATTCCACTATTTCACCATTAATTGAAGAACTGTATGAATACATAATCATCAGCTTAAAAAAATTGTTAAGTACTCAAGAATTAGACGTATCACAGCTCCAGAAGCAAATTGACACACATGCCCGTCTGAAAAAAGAACTTGAAATGAATTTAAAAAAAGAACGAAAAAAACTGACACAAAAAATGCAGAATCATGTTCTCCCGAATATTATCAACGATGTAGAAACAGCACTATTTAACAACTCATATCAGTTGGCGACAGATGCCAAAACAGGCGAAAACGCGTTCTCTCGTCAAGTCAATAATATCCTTCGTCCCGTTTTGATTGAAGCTACAAGGCGATATACGGAAGAATCCTATTCGGATTTTCTGAAAGAACTTGATTTTGAATCCCTGACATTGGATACCGCAGATATCGGTGAGAGTATTCAAGGGAAACTCAAGGATACAGTTAGTGCTTTGGAAAAAATCCAAAAAACAATCAGCGCGTCTTCAAAAATGTATAAGGTCATTACGGGCGTCCTGGCTGTAACAACCAATGCAGTTGCTCCATGGCTGGAATTAATTATTATCTTTTTACCGGATCTTTTAAAATTAATTGGCTTTGGCGGAGAGAAAAACCAAACGGAAAAAATGAAAGCAAAAATTGAAAATGAAGTCATTCCGCAAATAGTGGGTAAGCTCCGTCCGGCCATCCTTGAGTCCCTAAAAGAAGTGGAAGCAGAGTTAGTAGAAGAAACGGAAAGCAAAATGGCAGAACTTATTTCTGTTGAAGAGGATGCGTTAAAATCAGCACAAGAAATGAAGCAAAATGAAACCAAGCGATATGAAGAACTGCAAAGAAAGCTCAAATCCGCCATTGCGGAAATACAACAGCAATTGGACGAGTTAAGAGGTGCTTCCTATGCCAACTAAGGATGAACAGTTTATCAGTTTAATAGAAAAAATCGCGGAGTCTTTAACAGACTCTCGCGATTTGGTCAGTGATGACAATATACTTGATTTTCAAAAAAACGCCAGAACTTTGAAGGAAAGTCTTTTGGCTATTAAAGAAGAAAATCGCTCCATTCGAATTGGAATCGTTGGTGAAGTCAAAGCTGGAAAATCCTCATTTTTAAATGCTCTTATTTTTAAGGGTGAATCGATTTTGCCAAAAGCCCCGACCCCCATGACAGCGGCACTGACAAAAATCAGGTACGGGCAGACTTTTGAAGGCAGCATCTTTTTTTACTCAAAAAAAGAATGGCAGTTGATTGAAGCAAAGGCGCTGGAGGCCGACCGTTTGCAGGAAAACTTGTATAACGAACATATTAAAAAATGCGGACAGCTGCGAATGCCGATGCCAAGAGATCAATTCAATTTGCTCAATAAAGATAAAATTCCGAAGGAGCTTCAAGCTTGTAAAGAGCTCGTGAAAATGGCTGAAAAGGGCAACCTCAATGTTTATGACTATTTGGGGGAGACGAAAAACATACGCGGGAAAGACCAGGAAGACTTTATGTCCCAATTGAACCAATTCGTAGGGTCAGACGGTCTGTATACGCCGATTGTGAAACATACTGAGATTCAATTGAATAATGATCTGCTAAAACATGCAGAAATCGTCGACACGCCTGGATTAAATGACCCAATCATTTCCCGGGGCCGTACAACCATGGATTTTCTTGTGCAATGTGATATTGTCTTTTTCCTCAGTTACACAGGCCAATTTTTATCAAGAGAGGATCTTGACTTTTTATCCAATATTTTACCGGGCGAATCGGTAAACCGGGCCGTGCTGGTTGGCAGCAAATTTGATTCTGGCATTTTGGATTACAAGGAAGCAAATACCACCTTAAAAAAAGCACTAAAGTCAAGTGAGATGACCTTTAATAAGCAGGCGGAAAATGTGATTCTTTCAGCCCTAAGGGATCCAAACTGCGCGCCGATTATCCGCAATATCAGTGAAAATTTGCCGCCAAAATATGTATCGGCAATCATGTATACCATTGCTGTAAAAATGGAAAAGCAGCAGCCGTTAACGGAGGACGAAGAACATATACTGGCCGTTTTTGAAAAAAGATTTCAAGGCTTTTCGCGGGATCCTGAGTTATTAAGAGATTTATCCAATATTGAAGGTGTTCAAAAAGAAGAGTTAGCTAAGATCCTGGCGGAAAAAGATGTAATCATCGCTGAAAAAGTAAAAAACACGATTACCGATAAACAAAATTATTTCTTGCGGGAACTGGAGAACATTAATATTCAAGCCCGAACCAATAAACAGGATCTGCAAACCTATGATCTTGATGAGCTTCAAAACAAAATGGAAATGATTTCGAAAAAACTGCACAAAATCCGCTACAACATCCAGGAAATTTTTACATCGGGCAGTGTCAGTGCTCAAAAAACGCTGGAATCCATCAAAATTGAAGTCGAACGTGAAATCGATAATCATGTTGGTGTTACGGTATCTACCCGTTCTGACTCTCATGAGGGCACTCGCCGGACCGGCTTCCTGGGATGGAAGAAGGAGTACTATACACGGACCGTTGTAACGAATACAGCCAATTTACAGGAAGCTATTTCTGGGATCCGCCAATATGTAGTAAGAAGCAAGGAGCTAATTAATACAGAATTTGAAAAACTGTTCGATTTGAAAAAGATGAAAACGCAAATCACAAACGAAGTAACGAGTGCTTTTGACATGGTTGATGAGCAATTTAATGAACAAGAAATTTTACTGCCGCTCAACAGTGCACTGGGCCGGATTTCTATTCCAAAAATAGAGCTTGAAGCAACCAAGTATGATAAAAAACTGACGGATGAGTTTACATCCAGTGTTGTAGAAAATGAAGATATAAGCCGTTTAATGCTTAAGCAGGACCGTATTATGGCGGAAATCAGCAAGGACATCGTTTCGATTTTAGATCAGAAAGCCAAGGAAATTGACAGCTTATTAACGAGACAGGCGAATACATTCGTCGACAACATTGAATACCAATTGCGCGATAATGTAAAAAAAGTACAAGCATTGTTAAAGGACAAAGAAAACAGCCTTAAAAAATACAATGATTTAATCGACCAAATTGCACAGCACAAAAAGAACATTGTTCAGTATTCGCAGGGAGAGTGAATTTCATGAGTCTTTGGGATGATGATGACGATTTTGAAGAGGAGCTGGAACCTGAAAATCCATATTTAGCCGATCCTGAACAGGGGCTGAAATTGATTGCCTCTTTATTAAAGGTTGATAGAGAGTCCGTCAATCGAATGAAAGTAATGCGGAGGCTCGATACGCTCATCGATAGACGGTTATTACAGTCGATCAGTCAGGTTAATTTAACGAATGAGCTGGAATTGTACGGGAAGCTTGTTCAGTTAAGCGATAAATTATTTGAACAAAATAAAATGAAATTGCTTGGGAAAAGGATGGTGATTGGGATCGGCGGGAAATTTAGCGCCGGTAAATCCAAGTTTATAAACTCACTGCTGCAAAGTAACTTTTTACCGGAGGATCAATCTCCGACTACATCCATTGCGACCTACTTAGTAAAAGGAAAAGAAGAAACGGTCAGTGCGTATACAAAGTATGACCGTAAAGTTCCAATCACGATGGAAGCGGCAAATGCCTTAACACATGCTTTTTACAATAAATATAATCTTGGATTTTCACAGTTTATTAATAACCTCGTTATGACGATACCAAGCTTCCAATACAATCGGATTGCGCTTCTGGATACACCCGGATACAGTAAGTCTGATTCCAATATCGTGCAAAATGTTTCTGATGAGCATAAAGCCTTTATCCAGCTGCGCGGCGTTGATCGTCTTATTTGGCTGGTAGATATAGAGAATGGGGTTATTCAGCAGGATGATATCGAATTTATTCAATCTTTGAATGCCACAGAGCCAATCTTAATTGTTTTTAATAAAGCAGACAAGAAAAGTCAGACGGACATTGAAATGGTTATTCAGCAAAGTTTGGAAATATTAAAGGGCACCAATATCCCGGTATATGCTGTAATTGCGTATTCTGCATTAGAGTCGTCGGAATATTGTCAAACCAATTTTCTTGCTCAATATATGGATGAATTGGAACGCAAGAAACAGTCAAATGAAAGTGTATATGACCAAATTGTAGCCGTAGTCGAAACGCTGAAAAATGAGCTGAAGAAAAAGCTCCAGGATTTAGTCCAAGAAAGCTACAGAATGGGTGATGTCCTGTTTAAATCTGCCGATATTTTAGAAATTAAAACATTGACAGAGCTTTATGCGGCCATTTTGGAGGATATCAAGGAATGCCATTATGCAACGAGAAGCTTGGACAAGACAACCAAAACAATCGACGAATTATTGCAGCAAATTTAAAAGCATAGAAGGTGTACGAAATCATGACTCAACCAAATGAAACATTTGAGCTGCTTTCTAAATTATTGACCGAAAAAACAGCCCAGCTTACCCCGGAAGGAATAACTGTTCGTGAAAAATACGATGAATTATTTGAGCATGTAACAAAAAAGATGGCTAAAAAATTAAATAACAGTGTTTATGAAGAAAAAACTAATTTAATGCTGCAGCTTGAACATTTGCTAAAAAGGATCGAATTTTTCACTCATTTTCCAAAGGTTGCAAATACTTCGATTGTAACGGTTTATGGGCAGGCAAAAGAAGTGAAGCACTTCTTTGAGCAAGTCCTTTCACCTGAGGATGCAAATTTGATTAGGATGAACACCAACATCCCGACCATCATTTATCGGGATGACCAAATACAGGATATTTTTTCGTTAAACACATTAGGAATCATGGATCGTCTTGCTGACCATGATTACAAAGGGGCGAATACCGATTTATATAAAAAGGACATTGACATTCGCCGGCTTGTTCAGCTGTACCAGCTGTCAACAACCCATAATATCCGATATACCACTTTTATTTATTTGCCCAGCTTCAGTTTAAAAGAAGTGGAAATGTATTCGCTGCTCCGCCAGTTAGGAGAAGTCGCCGTCATTCTTTTCGATGAAAAGGATCTATGGAAGCGTGAACTGCAAAACTTATTGAAGAACAGATTCATAAAAGAAATTCATTTTCTCGCACCTGCGAACAGGGTTGAGGAAGTGCAGCAATTTGCAGAAAAAACAGCAGATTTCATTTTTATCCATTCACTTGAGGACGGCGGGCATGATTGGTTTAAAGCAGTCGATGTGCCTTGCTATAATACAGCCTTTGAAGAGCTCCTCTATGAAACAATCATGGATTATTGTAAATCCCTTGATAGTATATTAGAAAAGCAAAATCAGTTAATCCAAAATCTCGGTAAGGATATTTTAACGATTTCAGATGAAGAGGCAGAACAATTGCTGCGTACACTTCGGGAAAAATTGAAAAGGGATTATAAAAGTATTAAAAGCAACCATACATTGCTGTTGAAGGATATTAACGAGGCAGTTGAACTTGCCCAGCAGCTCGATCGCTTAATCTGTTCTCAATCAAATGTACAATCAACTACGATAACGAAGACGTCACCATATATAGCTCATCAACTTGTGAGTCTGATTTTGGCATTAATTGATACCGATGATTTAAACAGAGCCCGAGGATATATGTCCAAACTGGAACAATTCGAATTTGAATATCTGCGTGCTCTCGAAATATATATAAAGTTATCCAAAACGACGAGATTATCACAGGCAGACGTGAAATATTTAGGCAAAAACGGATTTCTTCCGGAGATCAGCCGTATTCAATTGAGGGTATGGCCGCAATTAAAGCTGGATATAGATGCATTGTATGAGCTGGAGGAACAGTATGGAAAGTCCTATGATCCCCAAATCCTTTATGAACTCGGTTTTGCCTTTGAATGCAATAATGAAATAGAAACCTCCAAAAATTACTATTGGCGTGCGGCAAATTTAGGCCAGATCGAAGCGGCAAAACGGTTAATCCATTATGTGGACAAAAATAATATGCGGGATATAGAGCCATTAGCAAACCTGATGATTCCGGAAGCGAATTATCATGTTGGAATGTATTACTTAAATAAGGGCCGTGGCTATACAAAAGCAGTTACAGCTCTTAAGATGGCGGCTGCTTATGAACATTTAGGTGCAATAAAAGAATTATCCAGAATTGAATTTTCCAATTATTTAAAAGTGCATAAAAATGATCCCGTCAGGGCTGAAAATATTCTGGAATCATTAATTTTCCTTCATCAATATTTGATTGATAAGGGAGGAGACGATAACGAAGTATGTGAGCGTTTAGGCAAGCTTTTTTATTGGAATGAGCACTATCGTAAAGCGGAGCCGTTATTGTCAAAATGCAATACGGCGGATGCCCAATTTTTATGCGGTAAAATCTATCAATATGGAAAGGGCTATGCACAGGATTTACCCAAAGCGAAAGCATTTTTTAAAAAAGCAAAAAATTTGGGCCATGCGAAAGCAGAGAATGAAATTCGAAAGGTAGAAGGCTGGATTCAATCTAATCAGTCGAAAGAACAATATTCTGCGAGCCGCAGCTATTCATCTACTTCTTACAGCAGCTCAAGCTCGAGCAAAGGTTGCTTCTTAACAACAGCTACTTGTGTGGCGCTTGGCAAGCCCGACAACTGTGAAGAAATTATGGCCTTTAAAGCGTATCGTGATCAAAATTTAGCCAAAGCTGCAGATGGAGAGAAGCTGATTATTGAATATTACCGGATTGCCCCTCTGCTTGTCGAAAGAATTGATGCAATGCCAAATGCAAAAGAAATTTATATTAACTTGTACAATAGATATATCAAAGTGGGATATCGGTATTTGCAGCAAAAAAACATGCGCATGGCTAAAAAAACTTATATTGATATGGTTAAAGAATTATGCAGCCTCTACAACATTCTGCCATTAATTGATCAGAAAGAAATTATCTTGTAATAGAAAAAGACATTTAAATACTGGTGCCTG
>CAZAEW010000097.1:1530-10803 GCA_964484065.1 uncultured Bacillus sp. | reverse complement strand
ATGAACAAATAGAGGCAACACACCAGCATAATAAAGGCGGTGTGAGCGGAGCAAATTTAAACCTTTTCAAAGAAGAAGACACTGTTCCTCGAATTGGTTGGTTAAAAACAACAGGTCTTTTGCGTAGCTTCGCCCCTTTTCAAACAGAGAAACACCTCGAAAGAGGTGTCCATTTATGCGTATTCTTTTAGTTTTTTTAAATGATAGTCCATTTTCTTTTGCAATTTTGCCTTCAGAATGGAATCCAAACAGCTCTCCACCAGCAATGCATAATAAACTCTCCATCGCTTATGCCATTCTACTTTTGCCTTCGTTAAAATCCTTCTTGTTTCCATAAAACATTCCCCCTTATGATTGTTCCTAAACCGTAAGAGTTTGTATTCGGAAACTGGCGAGCATCATCACCACCCTGTGGAAATCTTAGCCCCTTTAGTTTTGCGTCATCATTTTTCAATGATTTTGCCTTTTCGTACGATTTATGGAATATAGTTATATTATAGGATAATTTGCCCAGTTATGCTACTTTTTTCTCATAATTCTCACTTTTTCATAGTCCATTAGATATAAAAATAGAGGCGGTGAATTCCGCCTCTTTCCAATATGTATTAAATGGTTTTCATTTTTATCAATTCAGATTTTATATCTTCTATTAATCTCTCTACTGTGATCGTTCCATCGCTGATGCCTTTTTCATAGGCTCTTTTGATAATCTCAGAAAATTCTTTGTCGGATCGCAGTCTATATTCGCTGCTGAGCTTCCTCATTTGACAAAAATCTCCTTCCCAACTACTGATTTTTACATTTTAATACAGTCCTAGTTAATTGTAAATATATTTCCACATGAAAATTTTGTGAATTTTTCGTTTCTATTTCTTCAGATTCATGTAATCAAACGGTTAAATATGGTAAAATGTGTAGAAGTACGGTTCTTTCTAGCAAACTATTAAACTGAGGTGATATCAAAATGAAGAATAAGGTCGTATCCGCCCTCGCAGTTACAGCTATCGTGTCGGGTGCTTGCGCAGCTACCGCTTCCGCTAGTACATATACGGTCCAAAAAGGCGATTCCCTTTCCGTTATCGCCCAAAAATACCATACGAACGTCCAAGATTTAAAAACGATCAATAGCCTGGCTTCTGACTTGATCCGCATCAGTCAAGTACTGCAATTACCAGACAGCGCCGTCCAAACACAGGCTCCTGCAGCTCCTCCAACAACAACTGCTTACTATACAGTCGTCAAAGGTGACACTCTGAGCCAAATTGCCCGCCGCAATGGGATTTCTTTATCTGACCTGCGTCAATGGAACAGCCTGACAGGCGATCTCATTTTCCCAGGCCAGCAATTGAAGATTGCTGCCGGAACAAGCCCGCAGCCGGCTGCTCCTGTAAAAGCTGCTGCAGCTACTGTTCAAGCCACAGCCGCAAGCACCAGTGATTATCGGATCCAAAGCGGTGATACCCTTAGTAAAATCGCCAAACAGTTCGGAACCACAGTCGCCAATTTAAAACAATTAAACGGTTTAAGTTCGGATTTAATCTATGCCGGAAAAACTCTTAAAGTTTCCGGAACGGTATCGGCAGCAGCAACACCTGCACCAGCTCCTGCAGTTGCTCCAGCCGCAGCCCCTGCACCAGCACCGGCTGCCGCAACAAGCAATGCTTCTGCTTACGTCGTTAAATCTGGTGATACACTCAGTCAAATTGCCATTCAATTTAGTACAACCGCAAGTAACCTAAGGGGCCTTAACAATCTGACATCGGATCTTATCTATGTCGGTCAAACCTTAAAGGTTTCCGGACAAGCTGCAACAACTTCAGCTTCTCCTGCTGCTGCCACTGCGCAGCCTACTTCAGCATCAACGGCTGCATCGGTTACATTAGTTGCGAAAAGTGTACTCGGAAAACCATATGCATGGGGCGGAACTTCCCCTTCAGTCGGCTTTGACTGCAGCGGATTGATTTATTATGTCTTTAATCAAGCCGGCATCAAAATTGGCCGTTATTCCGCAGAGGGTTATTCGAACCGGTCTTATGAAGTGGACAAACCGGCTCCGGGCGATCTTGTCTTCTTTAGTAACACCTATAAAGCCGGAATCTCTCACATCGGTATCTATATCGGCAACAATCAATTCATTCAGGCAGCCGATGAAATTCACGGAGTCATTATCTCCAGCCTGTCCAGCAACTACTATCAATCTCATTTCGATCACTTCGGGAGATTCTATTAATCATAAAAAGCCAGTCCTTTATCAGGATTGGCTTTTATTTTCACCTCAAAGGTGACTTTTGTCACCGAGTTTCTTCTATTATATAGTAGTTATTTCCTATAACATAAAAGAAATGTTATGGTAAATTATACCTACATGAAATTTCAGCTAATGATCGGTTCCTACAACACTCCCGCAAAAGCATCCGATGAATCTCCACTCTTCCATCTGCTTCGAACACTTTGGGAGATCTTATTAAACCAATCATCCGTTTCAACATGATATCAACGATTTCAAACACTCACCAGCCACATTAAAGTGACTTTTATCACCGAGTTTCTTCTATTATATAGTGTTTTTTAGAAAGCCCTTTCAGGAGAGAAATTTCCGGATTGTTTGTTCTGATGTATGTCTTTTCTTTTTGCATGCCTTAAATGCCATTAATGGTACGCTAATTTATCACGGTCGGGTGCCAGCGGCGGTTCCTCCATCCAGCCATTTTCAATCATGATTTTCGCCCCGTCTTCCCCATAGGATGCGATTTCCGCGGATAATCGAACATAATCGGCCGCCACGTCTTTTTTTGAACTAATGGCCAAGCTGGTTCCGTAAAATCCAATGCTTAATGCCGTCAAGGTGGTGGTGGCAAACATCAGCAGCTTATCGGAAAATGGGGATTCCGTTGAATCCGTTACTTGATCATCCAAGAGCAGCGGAACCGGTAAATCATTTTCTTCTAAAGCGGCATCGAATACTTTCACATGTTTCGAAGCAATCTCCTTACCCCTCAGCATAAATTCCGCCACTTCTTTGGATTGCGCAGCCTGGCTCCAAGCCGTCATTACAGCCTGTCCTATGGCATTCCGCTGACTATTTGCGAACAAATTGTCAATCTCAATGGCCGTTAATGGCCGTTCTTTTCCAAAAAGGCCGGATAAAAAATTCGTGTTTTTCACAAAGTGAACTTCTTTCGCTGGAATTAAATAGGGAGAATGATTGTATAAACCTTTCGCTTCCAAAAGATTTTTTGACATGGTATTAAAGTCATTCGTTTCGTTGACGCAGTTTTTGAAAAACGTATCGATATCAGGGCGAACCACAAATGCCTTGGCATTCGCATTAAATTTGAGTGCCATGTTCCCCATATGATGGATCACTCTCAGAATCAGCACATCGGAAAATAGTCTTGGTGCCGACAGGTTCACATCCTCCTCCACCTTAAAGCCAAAGGGAACAGGATATCCGTCTCTTTGAAAAAATCCTGCCAGCTGCTCTAAATTTTTCTCCTCTATCTTTAACCCATGTTCCATAAGACTGCGGACTTGTTGATCTTCAACGATATTCAAGTAGTATGTAACCATGCATTTGCTCATGCTGCTGTTCATGTACGCTGACCAAATTTGCGCAACCTCGGCAGCAGTCAATTTACTATTTAACTCAGCTTCCATTAAACAAGTACCCCTTTATATAGTTTTTTTTATTATTCCCCTTTCTTGATCCCTGTTATCCGCGCATTATTTATTTCCAACTTTTATTGTCAGTTCCTTCGCATTTCTTTTTTTCAATTTAAGAACGATCCATTCCCTGACAACATCCCTTAAAAAAAAGCACAGTTCTTTTAAGACATATACTCTTTTTGGTTTTCTTATTATTCTGTACAGCCATTCCAAATGACAGTTGATCCAATTCTTTGGAGCGCGTTTATCCTTACCTGATAGAACATCAAGGGAACCCCCAATACCGATATATAAGCCTTTTCGAAACTCTTTTATATTTTCACTTATCCATTTTTCTTGTCTTGGGCATCCCATTCCAACAAATATTAAATCCGGGTCAACTCTTTTAATCTCTTCAATCACAATAGTACTTGAATCAAAATATCCATGATGACATCCAACTATCTTAACACGTGGATATTTTTTGTTGATGTTAGCTTTTGCTAACGAAACCACCTCGGGACTTGCCCCCAGCAAATAGACTTTCCATTCAGCCTGGTTGGCTAATTGAATGAGGCTCTCCATTAAATCAAACCCAGTAATCCTTTCCATAAGGGGAATTCCCAGCCATTTACACGCTTTAACGATTCCTATTCCGTCAGTCGTAATAAAATCAGCTTGAAAAAGCATGTTTTTGTAAGACAAATCCCTTTGCGCATGCATTACTATTACCGGATTGGCAGTAACTAAAAATGTCTTTTCTTCTCTTATAATTCTTTTTTGTAATATTTGAAGCAATTCTTCAAATGAATTTCTGTAGAACGGCCAGTCCCTCAGCATAACTTTCCGCCTTTCCCATTACTTAAAAAGGAAATACAAATGCTTTTTCTTACTTTAAAGAACCTTTAATCAAGACACATCCATCTCTTTTTTCGAAAAATAAAGAAAAACCTAAAAAACTGATTCCAGTCTTCTTGACTCCAGAATCAGCTTTCCCTCATTATTTAGCCAGATCGGCTTGGGCAGTGATTGATAACAGTGTATTGGCATTTTCTGCTTCTGCGCTGGCTCATTCCCGCTGCAGCCTCGTTTATCTGGTACATTTGAAAAATGACATTATCTTCTTTTATGAAATGGATCTTTCTAATTTCTTATCAACAGGTGTTTGGCCAAGCCCTATTCTCACATCTTCGATTTTCAGGTTTTTCGTATGGTCTGTCCGAACCCACGTTTTATTTTTTGATGTGATAAAGGCCCATATAAACAAGGGTATGTAACTGTAATTAAAGATTAGTAAACTTATAATTGCTTTGACCTTATTAATTCTTTTAAGAGAATCCGTGGCTGCCGATAGGATAATATAGGAAAAATTGTAAACTAATAATAGGAGCCATAGCCAAAATGGCATGGTAATCGCCTCTACACCCCAGCTCTTTGAAAAATAAGAAATAATCGTCATTGCTGAGGTTATAGAAGCCAGGACAATTTTTCCGGGATTAAGTAAATACATCACTCCGTCGAAAGCAAGAATATCTAATTTTGTAATAGCGCGTAGGAATAATGGAAGCGTATATTTAAAACAAACATCCCAGTGACCCCTTGCCCATCTCAGACGCTGGACACAAGAGGCTATAAAGCTTTCCGGTTTCTCATCATATACACGGGCAAAATGGCTCCATTTTGCAGGAATCCCCTTTAGTAAGCACTGCATGGTAAATTCAAGGTCCTCCGTCAGCGAGCGGGCAGTCCAGCCAATCTCCTTTAAAAGATGGGTGTCAACGCAGAAACCGGTTCCTCCTATGGCGTTTCCAAGCCCGAGCCGGGATTTTGCCAGTTGCCATGAACGGTTCATATAATAATAGCTCGTTGCGTACGATAGGGTTACCCAATTATCATTTGGATTCTTCGAATCTAAATAACATTGTATAAGCTTATCTCCTTTTAACAGATGGTTATTCATTTCTTTTAAATAATTAACGGTAACTAAGTTATCTGCATCAAAAAATGCCACACCATCATATTTATCCTGTAAATCATCACCCATTACGTCCAATGCATATTTAATTCCGTACGGTTTCCCCCTGAGTTCTCCAGGCAAACTTTTATGTTCAATCACTTTTACACCTAAATCTCTGCCGATCTTTGCGGTATTGTCATTACAGTTATCTGCAATCACCACAACATCATATAGTTCTTTTGGGTAATCCAGATTCATCAGGTTTTCTATCAAATTTCCAATTACTCTTTCTTCATTGTGTGCTGGAACAAGCAGCAAAAATCTTTTTTGAGGATTTTTTTCCTTCATTTTTCGTGCTTTCCCAAATCCAAAAAAGCTTATGAACATCCAGTAAGCCCAAAAAAATAAAAGAATAAATTGAAAAAAGACAAATAGCTTTTCTAGAAGACTAGTCATAATTGCTCCTCTTTACAAAAAGTTGGGGTAATCAATCTATGAGGTTGGAAAAATATTAAAAAAGCTGATTCCAGTCTTCTTAAGTCCGGAATCAGCTCTCCTCCATCATTATTTTGCTAATTCTGCTTGGGCAGCAGCTTGGACATCAGCCGGTACCCCTGTTGTATCTACTAATAATTTATAGGCATTGTAGGCATCGGTGCTACTTAGGATGGCTCCAGCACTCATAAATAATGCTTTAGATGCATCATTCAAGAATGTTTGAACTTCAGTGCGGGCATCCCCATCAGCCATTGCTTTTGCTGCATAATAGACCGCATTGAAATAATTTTGCTGCTCGCTGTACCATTGGGCATCCCCAAATTCTGCAATTCCTTTTAGTTTTGCATCAGCTGAGCTTTTAATGTCGCTTGGCACTCCTGCTGTTGTTGAGAGAAGCTGGTATGCATTTTCGGCATCTGTGCTGCTCATGCTTGCAGTGCTGTCCAATAACGCTTGGGCGGCATCATTCAATAATGCTTGAACATCTGTCCGTGTATCACCCTCTGAAATGGCCGCCGCAGCAAGACTAACGGCATTGTAATAATTATTATGTTCGTTATACCATTGGGCCTCACCAAATTTTGGCGATTTAACGGTTGCTAATCTTGCACTGGCAGCCTCTTTAATCTCGCTTGGCACTCCTGCTGTTGTTGAGAGCAGTTGGTAAGCATTTTCGGCATCCGTGCTGCTCATGCTTGCGGCGCCGTCAAATAACGCTTGGGCAGCGTCATTCAATAATGTCTGCACTTCAGAACGGGTATCGCCTTCTGCAATGGCCGCCGCAGCAAGACTAACGGCATTGTAATAATTATTATGTTCGTTATACCATTGGGCCTCACCAAATTTTGGCGATTTAACGGTTGCTAATCTTGCACTGGCAGCCTCTTTAATCTCGCTTGGCACTCCTGCTGTTGTTGAGAGCAGTTGGTAAGCATTTTCGGCATCCGCGCTGCTCATGCTTGCGGCACTGTCCCATAACGCTTGGGCAGCGTCATTCAATAATGTCTGCACTTCAGGGCGTGTGTTGCCATTCGCAATTGACTCGGCAGCTAGACTAACAGCATTGTAATAATTATTATGATCGTTATACCATTGGGCATCTCCAAATAATTTAGATGCTTTTAATCCTGCTAATTGTGCATCTGCAACAGCTTTAATCTCGCTTGGCACTCCTGTTGTTGTTGAAAGCAGTTGGTATGCATTTTCGGCATCGGTGCCGTTCATGCTGGAAATGCTGTCTAATAACGCCTGGGCAGCATTATTCATTAAAGTTTGTAAATCCGCCCTCGTATCACCCTCATCAAGCGCGAGACCAGCATAGTATACGGCATTATAATATTGGTTTTTGCCGTAATACCAGTCAGCAGTACCGAAGTTCTCTGAGTTGACAACCGGTTTGGTGACAACAATTTTGGGATTGTTAGTTTGATACGAAATATTTCCGGCTTTGTCCCTTGCCGAAAGACCAAACATAAGGCTTCCGATGTTATCATTCGCCTGTATTGTATATTTTCCCGTCCAGGCATTCTGATCTTTATCAAAAACTAAAGATACCATTTTCGAATCATCATACCCGCTCTGAATTTGGTTATAAGGGCTTGCTGTTACACTATCTACACCGGAACCTTCATCACTGACAGCGACTTTGATATCTACCGTGTCACCGACAGTTGCTTGTCCCGGTGTTACAGTTGTTTCCCCAAAAACAGGACCTTCATTATCAGGAGTATCATTTTGAATATACAAATATTGTTCAGTCATTTCATCCAGCTGATTTCCGGCCACGTCCTCTGCGTGAAGACTGATTAATTGTAAGCCTTCCGGTGAATACGATGGGATGTTGTAGCTTGCCGTCCATTCATCTTTTGCAGCATCATAGGTTAATGGAATCGTAATCGTACTAGAATAATAGGATGTGCGCAGCATAATATTCGCAGACTTCATCCCTGATTGAACATCAGCAAGTTTTGCCACAAAATTGACTGTGTCCCCCACACCTGCAGAAGCGGATGATACTGTCAATGAATCCAAATACGGTGCATTTACATCGCCATCCGGATTATTCACTTGGAATATCCCTTCATAATTTGCGGTATGGCCATAGTAATCTATAGCATACAGGTCGACCAGCCATTTGCCGCTCGGGTCATTGGCTTTTACCTTGTATGTTCCAATAAATTGTTTCTGGACAGCGTCATAAGTTAATTGAACACGTTCCCAATGGTTCCCCAAATTCAGATCTGCTCCTACATCTCTAACGCCTGACTCATTATCTTTTACACTTGCTTTAATCGTTACTTCATCGCCAACATTTGCTGTTGAAGGAGTAACTTCAAGGCTGTTGATAACAGGTTCCGCATAGTCCGGATTTGGATTACTTACTGTAACGTATTTTCCAGTATCTAAATAATCACTGTTTCCGTTATTATCCTCAACGACTAAATGGATTGGTAAATCATCATTTACGTATTGGCTGATTTTATAATCGCCAACCCAGTAACCCGAAGCTTCATCATAAGTGAAATTCACGTCTTCTATATATCCGTCATAATCATATCCGTCACCGCCGACAATGGAACCAGTGACTGACTTGACTCCCGATTGATCGTCTGTCACCTTGGCTTTGATTTGGACAGTATCACCCGGTTTTGAACCTGTTTGACTTACCTGCAAGTCTTCAAGTTTTGGTGCTGTATAATCACCAGTTGAATTATGAACTACGAAGGAAGCCATACTAGGAGATGAATCAGAGAAGTTCCCTTTCTTATCCATCGCGCTAATATAATACAGGGTTATTCTTTCTCCATCCGGCACATTATTAGGAATGACTATAGTCGCAGTCCACTTGCCAGTACTATCTTGTTTAAAGTTAAGTTCTCCTCCAAGATAGTTAAGAGGGCCAGCGGTTACTCCGGCCACACCAGATTGTGTATCGGTCACATCAGCCGTAAAGGTTACTTGTTCACCGGCATTTACGTCCGAACTGCTTACTGTTACCCCGTGAACCACTGGACCTGTATAATCACCAGACGGATTATTGACGGTGAACAATTGACTTGCATATTCAGATGTATAATTATCTGCGTAATCAACTGCTGTAACAGCAACATCCTTACTTCCAGGTACCGTTGAATCTAAAACTTCAAAAGTTCCAACCCATTTTTTCATTGTCG
>CAZAEW010000097.1:0-1430 GCA_964484065.1 uncultured Bacillus sp. | reverse complement strand
ATTCCCGATTTATCGTCGTGTGCCTTAATGGTGATTTTTATCCGATCGCCAACATTGGCATTTTGCGATGAGAGCGAGACACTGTCAATAACCGGTGCAGTATAATCAGCATCCGGATTATTCACTGTAAAAGTTTTACCTTCTGAAGACCAGCCATAATTTCCAGCCTTATCCTGAAGTGTTACATCCGTTAATGTCCATTCTCCCGGACGGTCATTTGGCTGAATGGTATATTTGCCGACCCACTTACCTGATGTGCTGTCATAATTAAGCGGGACTGAAATACCGTAATCTTGTTCAGGAGGTGTTATACTGGCATACATTGTACTTATACCTGATTTATCATCATGGGCTGTTGCCGTAATGACTAAATCTTCACCCCCATTTACTGTTGACGGTGACAAATCCAGGCTGTCTAGAACCGGAGGTGTATTATCATAATCAGGATTGTCAAAGGTTACTGTTTCATATGGATAGTGATAGCCTGTGTTTCCGGCATTATCGACAGCGCTTATTCCAACCATTACTTCTCCCGGAGCATCGCGCTTATCGACTGTATAACTGCCGACCCATAGATCGGCATTTTGATCATAAGACAAACTTACTTGTTTGCCTCCCACGGAAGCATTCACCGCACTAACGCCGGATTGTGCATCGGATGCTTTTACCTTGATGGTTAAAGGATCTCCGACTTTTACTGTTGATGGACTCAAATCAACGGAATCAATTGTCGGTGCTGCAGAATCTCCATTCGGATTATCAATCGTAAGTTTTCCTTCGGTGTAATTTCCATAATTATAGGCAGAATCTTGAGTGTTAACGTAAACATCCCATGGCTCTGACGCATCGTATTTTCCCACCACATAACTGCCGACCCATTGATTAAGGCTGCTATTATAGGATAATGGTATTGTTTTATTTTGATATGTCCGGCTTACAAGCTGTAAACTTACGTTGCTGACAGTGGATTTATCATCAGCAACGGTTGCTGTAAACGTTATGACGTCACCCGGTTTTGCTGCGGAAGAGGACATGCTGAAATCACTAACGGTTGGAGCGGTAAAATCTCCATCGTTTTGAACTTCAACTGTTTGGTCCGCTGTTTTAGAACTATAGTTACCTGCAGCATCACTAGTGTTAATATTAATTGTGAAGGTTCCAGGTTTAACGTTGCTTGGAATTCCAATAGTAGCTTCCCAAAGCCCTGTTTCGTCGTTTAGAGTTAATAGAGCTCCAAATCCTCCATTTCCATTTGAGCCATTTAACATTGCATATGCTTCATTAATGCCGGAACCGGAGTCTGAAAGATTTGCCGTAACTTTTACGGTATCACCAGCTTTTACTGTCTGCTGATCAACACTTACGTCTCCAATTACCGGGTCTGTGACATCTGCATTTGGATTTGTAACCTGTAGTGTCCCGCTGGTTCC
>CAZAEW010000096.1:5717-10845 GCA_964484065.1 uncultured Bacillus sp. | reverse complement strand
CACTGACATAGTACTAGGTTAAATGGTAATTTAGTAAACATATTACTTGGAAAAGTGATGCAAAATATGATTATTATTACATTCTAATAGTCCGATTTTTAAACATACATCCCAATTTCCTCATTTTGCTAGATATATAGATTTTTTTAAAAACCGATAAGGGCGGACTTATTAGAAAAATAATGACTCGAATCTTCAGGTCTAAGGTATAATGCTATGGTTACTAGTTACCGAGTTGGAGTTAATTACAGAAACACAATCCCTATCTTTATTGGGTTGTGTTTCTTTTTATTTTATAAAGGAGGCAATTAGTTTTGTCACTAAAAAGCATATTGTACAAAAAAGATGAATTTCCCCACCATTACCAGCCGATTTACGATATTCAAAATTGGAAGGTGATAGGGCATGAAAGTCTTTTTAGAAATTCAAGTTTATCTGATCCAGAGGTGGTGTTTAAGAGGGCAAAAAAGCAGAAAAAGCTTTATGAACTAGATTCGCAGTCAGTTCATAAAGCATACCTAACCTACATTGGAGTATGTACTCCACCAAGGCAAAAAAATTGTTTATAAATGTAGTTCCCTCAACTATTATAAACCCTCCATTTTTTGCTCTTGTAGATAAAATTATCAATGAAAACCATTTAAATAGTCAACAAATAATTTTTGAAATAAATGAAAATGAAATATTTAATTTTGAAAAGTTAAAAAGAGAGATCTATCGATTGAAGAATCTTGGAATTAAAATTGCAATTGATGATTATGGAAAAGGATACTCAAATCTTATGTCAGTTCTTGAATTGCACCCAGACTTTATAAAACTAGATAAATTTTTTATGGAGCAAATATTTGAAAGTGACCAAAAAAAGGAAATAATTCACTATATGCAACGTTTATGTAATAAATTCGACTCCAAGCTAATCGTAGAAGAAGTTGAAAATCCTATTGAATTGGCTCTTTTAAAAGACCTAGGAATAAAATATGCTCAAGGCTACTTACTCGGGAAACCTACATTTTTTTCTTAAATAAAAGGGGCAGCAATTCATTTTGGTTATGGGTGATTTAAACTAATTTAATGTTAATAAATCACATTTCACAATGTTTATATTAATGGCTCAGCTTTAACTATTATATTAATTGGAATATGGAGGATCAAAACATCATGAATTTAAAGATAAGTCAAAAAATGATTGGCAGTTTTCTAATTGTATCTCTTATTTTTGGTTTGGCTTCATTTTTTTCATTTAAGAACATGAAAGACACCAATGAGTCTTATAAATATGTAATTGGCACTGTTTCTGAATTAAGTTCCATTACCCAATCCATCCAAACAGAAATGGCAATTCAGATAGGATATTATCGTGCATACATGTTATATGAAAAACCTGAATATAAGGATAAATTTAATGAATCTAATAAAAAAATAGATGATTTAATAAAAGAAGGGGAAAAACTATCTACCTTACAAGAAACGAGAGACAGGTTAGATTCAATATCTAAAACAAATGATAAATTACAACAAAAGGGTAACCAAGTAATGAATATGTTAACGGTTGATAAACAAAGTGCTCTTGATAAAGGACTGAAAGAGATGGCTCCACTCAGTGAAACTATAACGAAAAACTCAGATTCTTTATCTCAATGGTTAAGGAAGGACATACAAGATAAAACAATAAAAGAAACTGTAAACAGTTCAAATTCTGGATTAACACAAACGCTTATACTAAGTATAATAGCTACCTTAATAGCATTAGGTTGTGGAATAATCATTTCTATTTTTATTTCTAAGCCGATCGTGAAGTTAAATCATCTTATGAAAAGAGTAGCTTCAGGAGATTTAAAGGTCGAAAAATCATCAATTAAGAATAAAGATGAAATATTTTATTTAAACCAATCCTTTGAACAAATGACAGATCATATACGGGAAATGATAAGGGAAATTGCTAGTTCTTCAGAGCAAGTTGCAGCATCTTCAGAAGAACTAGCCGCTAGCGCAGATCAATCTATGAAGGCTACAGAAGCCATTGCTTCAGCTGCCCAAGAGATTGCCTCCGGGGCAGATATAACAACTTCGAAAATGGAAAGCACTTCAAATTCAATACAAGAAATCCTGAAAGGAATATTAACAATTTCAAGCCGTTCAGTGAAGGTTTCTGAGTTATCCAAAGATACTGAAGTAATTGCAGAAGAAGGAGACCGATTTGTAAGTAATAACTTAGAACAAATGAAGTTTATTTATCAATCGGTGGAACGTTCTAACAATGTGATTAGCACCCTTTCGGAGCGTTCGAAAGAAATTGGAAAAATACTAGATGTCATTGGCGGTATTGCTGATCAGACAAATCTTTTATCCTTAAACGCTGCAATTGAGGCCGCAAGAGCAGGGGAACAAGGAAAAGGGTTTGCAGTCGTTGCCGATGAAGTAAAAAAATTAGCAGAACAATCTCAGCTTTCAACAAAGAATATCGCGAACTTAATCAGTGAAGTCCAAAGAGACACGGAAGAATCGGTAAAAATCATGAGTGAAGTCATGACCAATGCGGCAAAGGGAGTTAAAGTGTCCGAAAAAACATCTGAAAAATTTGCTCAAATTTTGAACAGTACAAGAAGTATTACTCCGCAAATCGAAGAGGTTTCTGCAACGGTTCAAGAAATTTCTGCAGGTATTGAAGAAATATCCACCTCCACTGAAGAAATGGTAAAACTTGCACAAGAAAATGCTTCTAGTTCTGAAGAAGTGGCTGCTTCAACAGAGGAAAATCTTGCTTCAATGGAGGAGATTGATTCATTTTCCCAATCCCTAACCGGCCTGGCAGAACAATTAAAAGCACTTGTTGATCGATTTAACGTTTAAATTATTAATTAACTTCAAAACATTGCCCAACAAATAAATACAAACGTATGTTGAACACGAGCGTTTTGCAGATTGGTTTGCAATGGAGTTTAGAATGAAAGGAAAAGGAATTTAAGCATTACTCATTCAGGCTATCGGTTGCTTTAATGGAAGATGAAAGAATCTGTTTTCATATAAACCTTTATAAAACAAGTGTGAACTTCTTAGGATCCCAAGTGTGCCGCATACACTCTGTACATATGGAGTGTGTGGCACTTGAAAATAAATTTTTGTCCTTTTTACAAAAAGCGATGCCTAAAATAGCATCGCTTTACTTGTTCAACTATGGATTAATGATAAGCGTCATTTAGTCATAAGAAATTTAATAAACAAAATACTAACATTTTGCTAACGCAATGAAGTAAAAAACGTTATTTTGCGTTAAAGATGTTACAGTTAGAAAAAGTAAAAACCTTGATATATCGCACTTTCAAGACATAACGTGTAAGATATTACACCCTCTCACCTTGTGGGCGGCATGATGTAATAAATCGTTCCAACCCTTGATATGAATGGGTTTTTGAGTAAGGTGAGATTGAAATGCTCACATAAGAAGGATTAGCAAAGGCTTCTCATGAGTTGAATAAACTTGTGAGAAGCCTTTTTTGTTATTCTGAAAATTTCTTTTTACTCCTGAATTTTATATACTGCACAAGAACGCTGAGTAATTACACCCAGTATACTAAATCTCTGCTGCAAAATAGCAGTATTTTTTATTCAACCAATAAGCAGTTGAATAAGTATTGGAAAATAGATAAGAGTCAAATTGCCCACACCTTTCAAACAGATGTGGGCAATTTGACGTTTACGAAACAGGTGGAGTAATTTTTGGTGCCCACATCGTAAAACCAAAGGGCCATGATCGTGATTATGTCGCAACACTCCATGATTAGAGTAAGGTTAATGTAAAATATTAAAACTTAAATGTTCCTCTGTACATTTTCTAATGAGTTTTGTGCGAGAATTGACATTCATTTTACTAAAGATGTGTTGGATATGTTTTTTTACTGTTTCTTCGGAAAAAAATAAATTTTTGCTAATTTCTTTATTACTGTATCCCTTACAAATATACGTGATAATCTCAAACTCCCTTTGGGTCAAGTTGTACTCTTTACAAATAGTTTCCTTAGAGTTGAGTTGATACTGACCTTGAGGATGTAATTGATATAATCTGTGCGTTAAATGTGGTTTTATATAGTTTAATATAAACACATCTTTATCAGTGAAATCCGGATGTCCCTTTTCTCTATATAAACAAGCTATTCCTAAGAAGGTATTATCGTAAATAAGTGTAATTCCACAACCATAATGCATGCCAAGTGGACTGTAGATTTTTTTATACATTTCAGTGTTTTCGCGAATTGAATTCGGTAGCATATCTGAATCACGAAAAACTGTTGAGTTTGGAAGCCAATATACCCAGTTGCCATAATCACTATTTTGGATTTTATTATATTCATTAAACAGGTCATTAGGATTATTTACTCTTTGATAAGGGTGTTTATAGAAAATGGGGTTGATAAGCTTTTTTTGGTTTTCAGCATTGCTGCCAATGTAAAAGACAGCACTGTCGAAAGGGATAGCGCCTTCAAGTTTCTTTAAAAACAACATTCTCATTTTATCATCGCTGGTAGCATTAATGGTGAGTATTATATCAGAAACAATCAAACACTCTTTATCTGTCAGTGTAGACAAAGCAATCACCTTTCTTAACGACATATGCCAACTGTATCATTATTTGAAATTGAATATTTATCGAATACTGATATAAAAACGTAACTATTACACGAATCTTTGGATTACTAAAAGATGAAAATATGATTATTTGGCATGCCAGACAGTTTCTTGATGGTTTGCATGGTGTATTTTGTACTTGAAAGTTTAATTTCCTTCCTCTTCAATGATTTTACTTGAACCATTTCCAACTTTCCACAGTAGAATTTAGGAACTCCCCTCCTTACAATTCCCAAAAAACATGATTGCAACTTAAAAGCAGAATATTAATGTCTTTCTAAAGAGGAAAATAACCGTCTTCCACTGTATTAGGTGTAGCTCTAGAAAATTAGGCATCCCACTCGTTATGTATAAGTGTCGTCGTAAATAAAAATCATAAACATAAAAATCATAAATGGATTTTTAAAGAAAAATCTATACCACTAAAGTGTATTTATTATGTCAAAATACACTTTTGAAGAATTTATGCTATACACAAAATCTCATATACTTTGTCAGAAGGGGT
>CAZAEW010000096.1:2532-5617 GCA_964484065.1 uncultured Bacillus sp. | reverse complement strand
TCAAACTGATCTTATTCCGTAATAAACTATTTCTTTTCTAAATAGTTGTCATAGTAAGTTCTCAAAAAAAGCAAAAAAAGTAGATTAAAGAGGGGCTGTTTGTTGTGCTATCAAATATCGGTATACCAGGGTTAATGTTAATTCTAGTTTTAGCTCTTATTGTTTTTGGACCGAGTAAGCTTCCTGAATTAGGACGTGCTGTAGGTCGAACACTTAGTGAGTTTAAAAAGTCAACACATGAGTTAACAAGCGGCACATGGGAAGAAATTAATGAAATAAACAAGGAAGTAAAGAAAAAGTAACAAAGACTTTCTTAATTTATTAAAGATTCAAAGGAGTGTTTATTGTGAGCGAAATTAGCAGACGAGATTTTTTGAAAAAAACTGCAGTTGGCGCGGTAGGTGTGGCATCTATCAGCCTCTTGGGCGGATGTTCTGATAATAAAGAAAATAAAAAAGCAACTAAAGTCACTCATAACCCAGTACGTACTGAGAAGTGTGATTTGGTAGTAGTTGGTAGTGGTACGGCTGGTTTGTGTGCATCTGTTCGTGCAGCCGAGCTGGGGGCGTCTGTCATTCTGCTTGAGAAATTGCCTGGCCTAGGTGGTTCTTCTGCATTAGCAGAAGGTATCGGGGCGCTAAACTCCTATATGAACAAAAACATGGGCAATGGTGGTAACCCTTTTGATATGAATGAAGCTCTTCGGAGATGCGAGGAATATTCCCATTGGACTATTAATGCCCATACATATAAGAGATTTATAAGCGAAAGTGGAAAGACAATCGACTGGCTCCATTTTAAATGTGGTGTCCAGTTCCTTACGGCAGATGTTACTGCACCGACATCCTATCCTTCATGGCATTTGGGGTCCGTAGACGGTAAATTTGATTATATTGGTAAGGCTGTTCACAAGCCTCTTTCCGAGTATGGTAAGAAGCATGGTCTTGACATAAGACTTTCAAATCCTGCAACTGGTCTTATTATTGAAAATGGAACCGTCAAAGGGGTATATGTACAAGATAAGAACAAAAATCAAGAATATGCCATTAAAGCCAAGAATGTAGTCCTTGCCACTGGCGGATATGCCAACAGTAAAGAGATGTTTAAGCGATTCGCTTTTCTTGAAATAGATTCTGTAGTTAATTATGGTCTAGCCGAAGGTCGAGATGGTGATGGAATCAAATGGGCAGAAGAGATAGGTGCTGCTTTGCACCTTCCAGGTACAGTCATGTTTGGATACCCTCAGATAGTCGGTGAAAAGGTCTTTGGAAATCGACTGTCCTTTTTGTTCGCAATGCAGCCAATTCTCCGCGTCAATGAGAAAGGTGAACGATTCTTCAATGAAAACGATGCAGGGGACTTTACTATTACTTGCAATGCGATGAAAGCTCAGCAAAGAGTATTCTCATTACTTGATCAATCATTATTAACGTATATTCATGATAAAGCAGTTATGGTCGGCTTTGCTGACGATACACCTACAGGTACTCCAATGACTGATGCTTATAAAGCTGTCAACGAGGGAATTCAAAAAGGTCATGTTCATAAGTTTGAGACCGTTGAAAAACTTGCTAATTATATAGGTTGTGATGTCAAAACTCTCCAGGAGACGCTTGATAAATACAATCAGGCTTGCACCACTGGTATAGATGATGAGTTTGGAGCACCAGCTTCGATTCTTCATCCTATGAAAACTCCTCCGTTCTACGTGGCTGAGCTTCAACTGGCTATGTATAGCACAGTCGGGGGTCTTAATGTTGATGAGTACTTACGGGTATTAAGCGAAAAAGGAAAGCCAATACCAGGATTGTTTGCTCTTGGATGCGATGCGGGTTCGATCTACGGTACCGATTACGATGTTGGCATCTTGTCTGGATCTCAGCAGGGCTGGTGTGCGACTGGTGGAAGGCTCGTTGCAGAATATGTTATGGGCAAATAACATAGGTTTGCAAAACCTGGGGGAGTTTTCTAAGACCATGATCGTGGTGGCTAAATAAGGCTATCATCAAGGGCTGTTTATAATATGTATCTCACTAAATTGAATTGCTTCTTAAGAGGAAAAACTAAAATATTTCAATTCATAAAAGAGTTTATGGGACCCCTAAAACTAATTATCATAAAAAAATAATATATTAGGGAACCATAATTCAAATAATAAAGGAGCCAAAATTATGTTATCCAATATAGGGATCCCTGGTTTGATCTTAATTCTAGTCTTTGCTTTTCTCATTTTTGGTCCCAAAAAACTTCCTGAATTGGGACGAGCTGTGGGTGAAACACTAAGTGAATTTAAAAAGTCCGCGCGTCAATTAACAAGCGATTTGGTGGAAGAAAAAGATGAGGCTAAGCAAGAAGTAACAAAAAAGGAAGCAGGATCAAAAGAAGATTCCAAAGTCTGAATAAGATTCGTTTGATGCAGATAGGTATATGATTCAATCAATCTATGTGTAAAGACAACTATTAAATCAATTATTGGAGGATGGCAATGGCAAAAGAACAAATGAATAATGAACAAAAGCCCATAAAAAGACTGTTTAAAAAATGGTCACCTAAAAAGCTGATTTTCATTTTGGTGTTAGCATTTGGCTTGATAGTGGTTAGTGGGTTTGCAACCTTAAAAGCGAGTGATAATCCATCCTTTTGTAAATCATGTCACAATATGAAACCTCAATATAAGTCGTACGCTGACGGTAAATTGCTTGCTCATCAGCATGCTAGGGCGGGGGTAGTATGCCATGATTGCCATCAAGATTCACTTACGACCAAAGCATCGGAAGGTGTGAAATATGCAACTGGAGATTATGAGTACCCAATGAAAACAAGAAAGTTTTCAAATGATATGTGCCTGAAATGTCATAATTATAAAAAAGTAATTGCAAAGACAAATTTCAAAGAATCTAATCCTCATGAATCCCATAATGGTCAGCTTGATTGTAATAAATGCCATAAAATGCATGAACCATCTAGCGTTTATTGTGCAAAGTGTCATGACTTTAAATGGATGGATAAACTACCTGACTATTTTAAAAAACAATAGAGAAAGATTAGTATCTATTTTTTGAGTGCAGGTAACTTAATAGGAATG
>CAZAEW010000096.1:0-2432 GCA_964484065.1 uncultured Bacillus sp. | reverse complement strand
GTAACACTTTATATTCTAAAATGAGACATTTCACTTCTTTAAAAAAGCATTTTAAATTCCCCCTCTTAACTCCCTTATTAAGAGGGGGTGATTATTCTCCATGACTTTTGAAATTGTCTTGAGAGGATGAGCCCTATGGAATATGTAATGACTTTATTATGCAAATTTAATCATTAACAATTTTGAAAGGGGGAAGCGCACTTTGAATAAAAAAGAACAAAATATTATTGAGCATCTCGATGAACTAAGAAGTAGAATCATTATTACTTCTGTTGCTTTCATTATTTTTATGGGTCTGGGGCTTTATTATGTAAAAGATATTTATCAATTTTTAATGGGGAGTTTTCATTATAAACTATTGGTATTGGGGCCAAGTGATATCATAAAGGTATATTTTAATCTAGCTGGTGTTGTTGCTTGTGCAGGTACAATCCCGGTGGCAGCATGGCAATTATGGCTCTTTGTAAAACCTGCTTTGAAAAATATAGAAAGGAATGTGGGATTAGTTTATATACCGGCTCTTTTTATCCTTTTTATTAGCGGATTATCATTTGGATACTTTTGTATATTTCCAAATATCGTCAGGTTTCTAATAAATATAAGCAGCGGTGTAATGTCTTCCACATTTACGGCAGATAAATATTTTAGTTTTTTATTAAACATTACGTTACCTTTTGCTGTGGCTTTTGAAATGCCATTAGTTATGATGTTATTGACAACTCTAGAAATTGTTAATCCTTTTACAATTTCTAAGTTTCGAAAATATGCCTATTTTATCTTAGTTATTATTGCAAGCATGATATCACCACCGGAGTTTATCTCTCATATATCAGTAGCGATACCTTTAATTTTGCTTTATGAAATAAGTGTATTGGTTTCAGCAATCGTTTATAAAAGAAAGAAAAAACGCCTTGAATTGATCTCCAATAAAAAGGAAAAGGAACTTTTAGAGGTATAAAAAATTTTTTCCCTGTCTTATTTTGATTAATTGAGATCAAAAAAGAAATTCCTGTTTTAACCGATTTAAAAATCAAGATAGATTGTGTATTTCACCATCTATCATTTGTTCAGTCAAGCTACTACGGTTAATCTAGTCTTTTTATATGATAAAGACTCATTTACTTTCCTCGTCATTAAATTTCCAGTAAATTATCGTCCCATACAAAAAGTTGGAGGGGAGTCTTTGTGAGTAAATCAGTATATGATAAAAAAATGAAAAGAAAAATTGTTCAAATTTTAATGGAACAGAATAAGACAGTGGCACAGGTCGCAAGGGAAACCGATATAAACATTAATACCCTTTATAGCTGGAAAAAGAAATACGCGTTGGAATTTATTCACGAAGCACTTCCTCAAATGACAGAACATCAACGGCTAAGAGCCTTTCAAAAACACATCCGCGAACTGAAAGAGGAAATAGAGAGGCTGAAAAAGGAAGTAAGTTGCTCTGCAAAATGGATAAGGTCATAGACCTAAGAAATAATCTTTGATTTTCGAAATTCGAAAATGTTTCTGGTAACTAGTATGTTATTGACCGAGTTTTATCTATACAATAAATGGTAAGATAAGCTCCAAAGGGTAATTTTTATAAAATCTGATAATCATGATGATGGTTCTGGCACAAGGAATCACCAGATAGAAATGGTCTTTCTATTGGTACCAAAACGTAATTTGAATCAAACGGATAACAAGTAGTTTAATAAAACAATTTATAAAAAAGAACGTGCATATTTTGGATATGTGCGTTCTTTTTTTGAGTCTATTTGTAAAACATTTAACTTGTTTTGAGGCTTACAAAGAACTGGATAGCCAGAAAGTTAGGGTAATCGAAGCATTAAATTTTCTAAAAATAATTAAAAGTACTTAACTTATAATTTTTCTCAGTGAATGTTCTGACTAGCTTTGAGCGGCAATTGATATTCGTTTTTTTATATATGTGCTGAATATGTTTTTTTACTGTATCCTCGGCAATAAACAAATTTTCACTGATTTCTTTGTTACTGTATCCCTGGCAAATAAGAATAATAATTTCAAACTCCCTTTGGGTCAAATTGAACTCTTTAAAAATTGTACCTTTTATATTAATTTGATTTTTACCTTGAGGATGCAGTTGATACATGCGATACGTTAAATGGGGTTTAATATAGTTTAGAATAAACACATCTTTTTCTGTGAAATCCGGTTTGCCCTTTTCTCTATGCAAACAGACTACTCCCAGTAAAATGTTATCGTATATAATATTAATCGCACAGCCATAATGCATGCCGACTGGACTATAAATTTTTTTATATACTTCAGTATTTTCACGAATAGAATCGGGCATCAAATCTGAATCACGAAAAACGGTTGAGTTTGGCTGCCAGTACGCCCAGTTACTATAATCACCATTTTGGATTTTATCGTACTCATTGAAAAGATCATTAGGATTGCTT
>CAZAEW010000095.1:0-10868 GCA_964484065.1 uncultured Bacillus sp. | reverse complement strand
ATATTGTTATTTCAATCCACGCACTCACGAGGAGTGCGACTCCAAAACGATTTTGTGGTTATTATACCAAAAGGAATTTCAATCCACGCACTCACGAGGAGTGCGACTCCATTGTAACGCCTCCTGTGTTGAGAACGAACCATTTCAATCCACGCACTCACGAGGAGTGCGACAGCGATTTTTAATCAAAATGAGTAAAAAAACCATCATTTTAATCAAAAACACACTATTTTCTTTAATTAAATAAAGAACTTTATGTAAATTTTACATATAAAGGTAATTAAGTGTTAATTTTTAGGTGCGAATGTACCTGAAAATTAATGTTCACTATACTTTCGCACTAATAAATTAAAGGACTTTCCAAGTCGATAGATTCTTTCACACCAATATGCTCGACCTTGTTCTTATAATTATTACCTAATTGATAAAATCTGAGACTGTCTGCATTCTCATCAATAATCTCAGAAAGCTGAATTTTTAATGATGCAAATTGTGCAGCATCAACAATACATTCAAATACTGAATTTTGAACCCTTTGCCCGTAATTTTGACATGCTTTCGAAACCTTTCTTAATCTTTTTTGTCCTGCACTGCTGACGGTACTTACATCATAAGTAATTAGTACTAACACAAAACACACCTACTTCCATAAAAATGGAGGGTACTCATCTAAATCATTTCGTAAATAACGGGCCAATAATAAGGATTGAACATGTGGTACTAACCCCCACGAAATTTTTTCACCTAAATATGGATGTGTTATCTTTTCTTGTTTTTTGTTTTGCCATGCTGCTAAGAATTTTTTTCTTGCCTCATCTGTCATAATGACTGCTCCATTTTCTTTCTTTAAAAAATCCTCCTTATTAACTACTTTTTTATTTATTAAGGATAAAACAAACCGATCAGCATACACCCCACGAAGTTCTTCCATCACATCTAAAGCTAAAGATGCTCTTCCGGGTCTATCACGATGCAAAAAACCAACATAAGCATCAAGTCCAACCCCTTCTAGTGCAGAAGCCATATCGTTAGCTAATAGCGTATATGCAAATGACAACATGGCATTCACGTTATCTAAAGGAGGCCTTCTGGAACGTGAATGAAAATGAAAATCCTCTTTTTGTTGTAAAATCATGTAATCAAATAATTTATTATAGCTAATGGCAGCCTGTCCCTCTAAACCTCTTAATCTCTCTAAATCTTCACACTTTCTTACTTCTTGTATAATAGAAGAAAGATACTGAGAAATTTCCTTAAACTGAGAAACGTCTAACCGCAAAGGATAATCCCTTGTCATTCTTTCAACAATCCATTTACTATTGAAAATTTTTCCAGCTACAAAATTACGAGCAATTTTTGCTGAAACCGCTTCATCATCTGACACACGGTATTGTTTTTTTCTTAGAACAACATTACCTCTGCTTTTTCCGATGACCCTTGCCAAAAACCGTCCATTCATTGTAAAAAATACAATTGAAATATTTCTTTCTGCACAGTACCCCATTAGTGCGGGGCTGGCACCAGTATAACCAAATGCAGCAATGGATTCAAAATTATGAAGAGGCATCCTTCCCAACTGTTTCTTCTCCTTGAGCAATACAATATTTTCTCCGTCCAATGATAAATAAACATCCGGCTGTGTTATAAATAAGGTATTCAACAGCTTTTTCATTCACAAATCATCCTATCAATATAACTCTTAACAGATCGTTTATTCATTAACTCTGGTAAACAAACATCTTGAAGGGAGCAATTTTTACAAAAAGATCCTGTTTTTACTTTAGGTGTGTGCCTGCGTTGATAGTATTCATTCATTTCAGAGAAAATCAATCTTACTTTATTTTTAAGCTCTGAAGTTAAAGGTACTTCAACTCTATGTTTAATCTCATTGTAAAATAAATACCCTTCGTCAATTTCACAAAGTAACATTTCCTCTAAACACATGGCTTGTGCTGTTAATTGTAGTACATCAGCATCATCCGTTTTTGGTTTTCCACGTTTGTATTCAATTGGTACAGCCCGGTATCTGCCCTCAGCACCGGCAATCTCAACACCACTCTGATCGTGGATAAATTCGACCACGTCACATACACCTGTGATTTTAAGCTCCCTGGACTTAACTGGCATCGCCCTAACGATCAGTTTATCTCCCCGCTTCTCTCTAATAAATGGTTGATTCGCTTTATGATGAAGATGCTGCCCTTCGACGGTTCTTACATTTTCTGCCCACTGCTGTTCAATATGTATCAGGGCCCATTGGCGTTTGCAAAACCGAAAATGCTGAATACCTGATAACAGCAAGTAGCTGTCTTCTTCATCATAGTCCATCAATAATCTCGACCTTTAATCCTGATAATTCGTTTAACGTGATGGTGTAATCCTCTATTGTTTTTGGTTCTTCTACATTATGTTCAATCTTTAATAAGCGATGCACTTTAGCAGAAGAATACTGTCCAAGTTTTGAATTATGCTCCCACCAGTAGACCTTATAAACTTCCATGCTTCCATCCGGACGGGCTGCTGAAGTATCATTTTCAAACAAAGTAACAAGTGCCTGCTTAATTTTTTCTGCATCTTCATTTGTAAAGCCTGTTTTTTCCGCTAATTGTGTATTGATACTTCCATAAAAAACATATACTCCAAAGTCCACACGGTGTTTCATTCCCATTGTGTCAGAACCTTTGTCTTTTCCTGGCTCAGAATTTACACTTTTCGTAATCTGCATACTTGTAATATCTATTGGATCTACACTTGTTGCAGTATGAATGGAGACTGGTCCTCTTACTCCAACCGAGACACCTGATCCGCTGCCTGTTCCTTTAAAGGCAAACACTTGGCCAAAACTACGGACATCAATCCATTGTTCACAGGCAATTTCAGCAAATTCATTGCTCGAACTATTTTTGGATTTTAATATTTTCTCTAGTGCATTATTAGCTTCAGCACGTTCTCTTAAACTTTTGAAATCATCAACCGTTCTATCATTAGATTGGACAAAAATAGTTTCACCCATATCCTGCAGGCGGTTTCTAATTTTCCGTTTAATTGCAACGTCGGAAATTTCACCATGACCGTCATAATTTTGTCTTGGACGGTTACCATTTAGCGGGTCTCCATTTGGATTTGCTTTTGTTACAGATAATACAACAGCAAAATCAATTTTATGATCTAATATGGTCATTCTATTTTCCTCCTCTAATTAGAAACTTCTTCTGTTACTTCATTCTTTTCCTTTTTCTGATATAAATCATGCCGTTGACTGTAAAAACCCAATAAATATTTCCCCGATAATGGTTTATTATTGAAGTCTTCAAAATCAATTCTAGAGGCCACTTCATCAATAAGGCTTGATAAATATCGGGATTTTGCTCCGAGTCGTGCCTGATATGGCTGCAGACTTTCTTGAATGGTTTTCCATGTTCTTGCCGGATTTTTGGAAAATGAATTCATATAACGGATTGCATTACTGGACCGTCCTTCTTCAGAGCCTAAAGCACGTCTTTCTAAGACATCCGCAATTGCTAATAAGCGGCCAAATAAATAATCACGGTCATTATTATCTGTGTCTAATGCCACCTTGTATCCCTCCTGTTTATTAATTAATGCACAAGCAATACTGAGAGTTTTTTCCCATTCCCACTTTTCCATTGACACAGGATTAGAAGCACGATGAAAGGCACCTCTTACAATATCCAAAGGAATTATTTTCCCGTCAATAATACAAGGAAGCATACGTTCCATTAATCCTTTAACAATTTTTTCATTCGCTTTTGGTCCATAAGCAGCAAATGCTATATCTTTTGTTGCCGGAGCTCCATAAAATCGAACATGTTCACCTTCATCATTTTTACGGTAGCGGTGGAACCATACACACGTTGAATGCCACTTTTTTAATCTATCAATGTAAAGTTCCTTATTCATATTTCGGAAATACAGAACAGCCATACGTCCTGTTGTAGCTGAATCAAGTATTAAGATGCTAACATTCGACTTTGATGATAAATCGTTCTTATATCCGTCCAAAGCTTTTGCCACTTCATTAGCATATTCTTGATAGGTATGGGAGATTTTTTCTTTTTGTTCAATGGCTGTAGGAGAAATTGAAAAGGTATCTTCTGTAGGATCAGGGATGGCAAGGTCGTCGTTTCCCCATACAAGAAACACGCGCTGATCAATGATTTTTCCTTGATGATTAATCAGCCATTTCAGTGCATTATGCGCCTTTTGAGATACTTCGTAACTAATGCTAGCAACTTCATTGCTTTTGTTAAATCTTCCTCTAAATGTAAATCCACTCGTATCATTAGCCGAAATTAACTTTGCTTTATCAGCCGCATTTCGAATTTTGTTTGCATGCTTATCCGTACTTGGCAATCTTTTTCCCGTAACAAAGCAAACATCCTCTTCCCCTAACAAATCATGATAATAACGAATAAAGGATCCATACATTTCTTTATCCTTCCAAACCTTCGTCAAGATTTGCTCCGGTGAATAGACATTAAATCTAATAAATGCACTTTCTTGCCCTCCATTAATTGCTGAAAAAATCGGAGGCTTTTCACCGTGCAAAAACTCATATTTTTTATCCCATGTTTCTATTAAATGATTATTTTCGTCTAAACATAGCACCTTTGCTTCTACTAAGTCTTTAATTAATTGTTTCTTGCTTAAATATTTATAAATACTCTTTACTTTATCAGTCGCATAAGGCGAAGCTGCCCATTCTTCCAGTTGCTTTATGTAATATGAAAAGGGTTCCTCTTTTTTTATTTTTCCGCCATATGCGACAAAATCTCCTGCAACATAGCTTAATTTATCATGCAATGGATAAGGTGCAATTTTAGATCCAGCACGGTTTGCAGCATCCTCCGTACATGGAATTAATGTACTCATATCGCTCTTATCAATAACATTAGCAGAATGAAATTCTCCATCCTCTGTTATTTCAACTTCTATATGTGCGTTTTGGGTGGTATGAGAAATAGGCAGCAATGTATATTCTTGACCGTTATTCTTTTTCTCAATTATTCCAACTCTGTCTAAATTAGATTCATAAGTTTCATATAAATTTAATAACCAGCTCATTGATTCCCCCCCTCTTCTAATTCTTTAAATAGCTCATCTACCGATTCAACATTCGTTTCATCGAAATGCTTCTGATCCATGTCTGTGATTGTTCGAATTTGTGTACATTGATCTGGCCGGATAAACTGGATAAATCCATTTTTCATCACTGGATTCCAAAGACGTACTTCCATTTCTTTGCTTCCTGTTTCGTCTGGATAATTAATTCCGTGAACCATTGTGCCAAAATGAATTTCACCCTCATAGCTATCATAAAAACCTTGCCCCTCACCAAAAAAACATGGTTCAACATAGCCTTGGCATTCTCTGGTTCCCAGGAAAATATCTCTTCGTCCTCCAGCTTTAAGCGAACGTTTAAGGATATTGTGATGCTTGTTTTCGTTGCGGTCAAAAGACATATCGGGTCTGTATGGATTAAAAATAAAGTGGGCTCGCACTTGATACCGGACATCTTTTAAATATGTGTAATTAGCAAGAGTGTTTCCTCCGCTATATTCAATTGGGCGAACCCCTTTAGACTCCATACGAATTGGATTCATCACACGAACTTCATCCACTACCATTAGCAGAGTTGGCTTCCAGTAGATTGATTCCACAATCCCCTTTAGTGATTGATATGTCGGGACCTGATAGGACAGCTTCTCTCCCCCCATCTTCGTTAATGGATCCGTGAATAAAGCATATTTCCCATAAACTTCAAATTCAATCCCATTCCTCATAAACTCACCTCCAAACAATATTTCCTTTATCTAGCAATTTAATAGTATAGTAATTTCTGAATATTTTCAATTAAATTATATATTATATGAAATGTAATATATACCCTTGTTTATGCTATAATTAATTGTCGCTTTTATAAGCGCGGATTGAAAAATATATTATATTATTTAAAAACCTATCTTGAATTAAGATGGGTTTTTAAATTAAATTGAAATCAAAAGGGCTGTCATTTTCTATATTGAGTCCGAATTCTCTATTATACGCACCCTCCTTTAAAGCTAACATTTTTCCATCCATGTACCTTACTAATCCATCATTTTTATCTAATTGCTCAAACTCATACCTATAAAGATTAATTGTATACTGCTGTGCTCTCTTTAATAAACGAGAAAGATCATCAATCGATCCATTACCGTTTAATTCTGCAATTACTTCTCTTCCTTCTCCATAAGGAACAATCACGGATGTGGTGATATCATCAATTACATGGAAATATTCCGCAGCTGTTTTATAGCTGTTGGCAATAAATAATGGGAGTCTTTCATGTTTCTTTGCAAAATATGCAAGATAGTAATTGTTCTTTTCTTTTTTCGCAGAAAGTAAATCTATCATTTTCTTTTTCAACTTTGGAATAAAATAATTCAAATCGGCTTCAAATTCCGTATAATATTCTTTAAAATACCTTTCCATCGCCTGTGTCGATAGGATGCTGCCACCGTGGTTTTTGTTGTCACGTTTTATATCTATGAAAATTCTTTTAGCCACCTGTTTGCCAATTTTAATTTCTTTTAGATGATTCAGGTTTTCATCGGAATGATCGATTACATAAACATTTTGAACAGCTTGTTCCCCATGTCTGTTGCATCGGCCCGCAGCCTGTGCAATTGAATCAAGTCCTGCTAAAGAACGAATCACACACTCAAAACTGACATCCACTCCAGCTTCGATTAGCTGAGTGCTGATACAAATAATTTTATTTTTCTCATTAAGATGCCTTCTTATTTCATCCAGAATTTTATACCGATGTGCAGCACACATTGCTGTACTTAAGTGGTAAATTGGAATATTCATTTCACGTTTTTTCAACATATTATAAAGCTCTTTTACAACAGATTTTGTATTCAAAATGATTAAAACACTTTGGACTTCTTTCTTCTTTGCATCTATAAAATCAGCTAGTTTTTCATTGTTAAATGTTTCATTCGTCGCTAGATCAATGATTTCCACTCGTTTAAATGCCTCAATAACATGGTCCAGATTATGAATCATTTCCGCATCTGCACTTATTTCCAATTTTTGTTCAACAAAGTCCAGTGCTGGCTGCGTTGCAGTGCATAGAATTATACTTGAAAAACTATAAGTTTTTAAAAAATTTAATGCCTGATTAAATAAAGATACACATGGAATAGGGACTTTTTGAACTTCATCGAAAATGATTACCGACTCACTCAAATTATGTAGCCTTCTAATATTTCTGCTCCCTTTTGCAAAGAAAACATTTAAAAACTGTACCATCGTGGTAAAGATTATTGGAGAATCCCAATTATCTTTTGCCATTTTTAATTTTTGCTGAACATTCATCATACCGTCTTGATTTTCATCATTATCGTTCACATCTTCGATAACATTTGAATGATGCTCTAAAATATTGGAATCATCCAATATTATTCTCCGAACATCTTCTGCATTTTGTTCAATTATTGTCGTATAGGGAACAACATAAATGATATGCTTCTTGTTATATAATTTGGCATGTTTTAGTGCATATCGAAAGCTTGCCAATGTTTTACCACCGCCGGTAGGAATCGATAAGGTATAGATTCCTGATGGCTTTTCAGCGAATTTTTCACACTGGTCTGACATCTCGGCTCTTAAAAGGTTTATAGGTGTATCTGCATTGTGCTGAACTTTAAACGAATCAATTTTTTTCATCAATCTTTTATAGTAAATATCAAATAGTTCTTCAATGTTTTCTTTAGCTTCAACCTTTTTATTTTCTTCAAATAATCTCGTATTCGTTCGGTCCACATCTATTAAAACGCTGAAGATAAATTTTGTTAAAAACATCAACTGTTTTTCCATATTCTCTTGAGATTCTTTAGCCAAAAAAATTTCTAATTCAGCTGCAGCTTGATCAACATAATTAGCAAAATTAGTTTCATTCATAACATTGTTAAAAAGGTTTTGCTTTACCAATTGAAATTCAGGCAAAATTTTATCTCGTACTCTCATTAAATAATTAGATTCTAAATCAGGATTTAAGAAATCTTGAAGATAGGAATGATGTGAAATAATTGCATTCCCTACAATTTCTGCAACTATTCCTTTATAGGGATTAATTTTTACTCCTGTATGGTATAATTCGTATAATAATTTCCCCCCCGCAGTTGAGTGATCAACACTTCCTCGCTTTGGATGGACATCAGGACTACTTACTGCCTTTAATAAATATTCCCTAAACTCTTCAGTAAATTTACCTGCATCATGAAGCATTCCTGCAAGACCAGCAATATGTTTTACTCCAATCTTTTCCCCATAGGATTCTGCTAAATCTTTTGCCTCTAATAAATGATTCTGAACAGACTGTTCCTTTTTGTCTCTTTCACGAATATGAGCAATGTAGCTCATTAAATCCCCCCTCAAATATTTGTGAATTAGCCCCAATATTGATAAAGAAACTAGTTTATCAAAATGCTATTAATAAAATATTAATTGCTTAAGAATAAATAAATATGGGTGATACCAAAAAAAACAGAAGCCACCCATTGAGTGAAATCTTCTGCATTTTCAAAGTTTGATCAATTAACTTTTATTCTGAATGATATCAAAAAATATTTTTTCTTAAAAACCATACTTTAGTACTATATTGAACTTTTCTCTAATAATGTCAATATTAGCCATAAAATATTCATTAAATAGCAAATATCTTTTCCGCCTTCAATGTTTTTCTTTTCAATGAATTATATTAAGAACCAAATATTACTGCCCTCTTAATTCATTCAACTCATCAATAAGCTGTTTTGAGCGCTTGGCGTTGCCTTGGGCAAAATTTTCGAGCCGCTCCTTTAATCCATCATCATTGTGTATTTTTTCAGCGGTTATTAGATAGGTCCGCATTAAGTTTTCTTCTACCTGGATTGAATCCTCCAAAACATTCTCCAGTTTTTCCGCTTCCTCTTTTTTACTGCCATTAACAATATTGGCATCCATGAGGCAATACCTCCTTTTTTTTGCTTATCATTCTCAAATAAGCTTTCAACTATGCAAACGGGCATTCTTTGTCTGGCTAGTTTCAAAAAAATGGTGCATAGGGCCTTTATATTTTATAATAATAATTGGAATTTCGTACGTAAGAGTGGAGGATTCATTTTGGATAGTTCGTCCCATTTACTCATTAACCTGCTAGTCATCTTAGTTTCTCTGCTCTTTCTGCAGTACTGGATGCACCAGCCTCACAAAAATAACGACAAAACAAACATCCTCATCTTTGTTTTGTTAACAGCGACCATTGCATTTTGTATGTTGTTTCCGATTAAAATTGCCAATGGGATTATTTTTGACCTGCGTTTTATCCCTTTAGTTCTTGGATGCCTTTATGCCCCAAGAAAAACGAGAATTTGGATGTTGGTCCTAATTGTCGGAATACGGCTCACTTATGGGTTTGAACATGCATGGGTTGCCATTGTTAATCTGTTTATTTTCTACTTTCTAACCATGAAGTTAAAAAAACTATATTTTCGTTTACATATACCGGGCAGAATCACCCTCTCTTCCTTATTGATTATGTTTATGTCCATCTGGACTTTAGGAGGGGTTGCCATTGTCTATAACTCCCCTTTAACTTTTCAGCTTTGTTTTTCATTTATTTTTATTCATACTGCAGGCATGGTGGCCGTTGATTATTTGGTAGAATCCATTAGAGAGCAGCAGCAAGTCCTTCACAAACTGGTCCGAATGGAAAAAATGGAAGTTGCCAGTCATTTAGCTGCCAGTATCTCTCACGAAATCCGCAATCCCTTAACATCAACCCGCGGATTTTTGCAGCTGCTGAGTGAATCAAAAGAAATTCCTTCCGGTTTGAAGGAATACATAGCCATTGCCACAAATGAACTTGATCAAGCAGAAAGAATTATTCGGGATTATCTGACCTTCGCAAAACCAACGCCGAACAAACTGAAAAATCTTAATCTTCCCAAGGAAATCGAAAAAGCGGTGCGAATTGTCGAGCCATTAGCAAAAATGAGCGCCGTTCATATTTCTTTCCAAACTGAATCTTGTTCCATCAAAGGGAATTCAGGGTTGTTTCAGCAAGTTCTCATCAATATCATTAAAAATGGAATCGAAGCAATGCCTTCCGGAGGGAATCTGACAATCAGGGGAAATGTCGCTAAATCATCCGTCATCATTTCGATAAAAGATGAGGGAGTTGGGATGACCGATACGCAAAAAAGCCGCTTGGGCGAGCCGTACTTTACTACGAAAGATTCTAAGGGGACCGGCCTTGGAATGATGGTCGTCTTTCGGATTGTCGAAAGCATGAAAGGGACCATTGATGTTAACAGTACAAAAGGATACGGGACTAAAATTATCCTGACATTTCCATTAACAGCTTAAGAACTGTTCACCATTGATTTTGAAAAAACCCCTTCGATATTGGAATGAATAGTGTATTTTATGAAAACAGATTTATTCGTGATTACAATTGGGCCGCCTATAGCCTTTATAGGCGGCCCTTTTCCTCGGTACTTTTGCTTTTCCATCACCTATAGCAAATCTTTCGATATTCTAAGTGACCATGATTGTATTTTCAGACCGGTATGGTGTACCGAGACCCCTTCTCGTTGACTGTAATCGTATTTTCGTACCTGGTTGGGGCATCGAAGTACCCTCTCGATGTCCGTAATTGAATTTTTCAGCTCATTTGGGGCACCGAGGCGCTCTCTCGATGACCGTATTCGGTTTTTCCAATCAGGTTGGGGCATCGAGGCAATCTATCGATGACCGTATTCGGTTTTTTCAGCCCGATTGGGGCACCGAGGCGCCCTCTCGATGACCGTATTCGG
>CAZAEW010000094.1:0-11071 GCA_964484065.1 uncultured Bacillus sp. | reverse complement strand
AAACGAAAATGACAGTTGATATTTCTCCTTTATCACACAACCATACAGTTGCTTACATTCGACGAGCAACCGTAAAGTTACATATACTTGTCAGGCAATGCAGAGTTGCTTATATACAAGGAGGTAAAACATGAATTACATCTCACCGAAAGAAGCGGTGTTAAAGGTGAAACGTTGGCCTAAAGATACCATAGCGGCGGGGCGTCGTCATACCGTTGGACTTAAATCGGACGGCACAGTGACGGCTGTGGGTGATAATAAATATGGCCAATGTAATGTAAGCGGCTGGCGTGATATTGTGGCGGTCGCAGCTGGTAATGTTCATATGGCGACGAACACGGGTAATGCCCATACAATTGGTCTTAAATCGGACAGTACTGTGGCGGCTGTGGGTTGGAATAAGCATGACCAATGCGATGTAAACGACTGGAGCGATATTGTAGCGGTTGCGGCGGGTTGGCGTCATACCATTGGACTTAGATTGGATGGCACAGTGGTTGCTGTAGGCCGAAATAATGAAGGTGAATGCAATGTAAGCAGCTGGCATGATATTGCGGCGGTCGCGGCGGGTGACTGGCATACCATCGGTCTTAAATTGGACGGAACGGTGACGGCTGTGGGTAATAATCGGTTTAACCAATGCAATGTAAGTGGTTGGTGTGATATTGTGGCGGTCGCGACGGGTTATCTTCATACCATCGGTCTTGAATCGGACGGTACGGTCACGGCTGTGGGGTTGAATAAACACGACCAATACGATGTAAGCGGCTGGCGCGATATTGTGGCGATTGCGGCGGGGAGTAATCATACCATCGGTCTTAAATCGGACGGTACTGTGGCGGCTGTGGGTTGGAATAAGTATGGCCAATGTAATGTAAGTGATTGGCGCGATATTGTGGCGATAGCTGCGGGGTGTGCCCATACCGTCGGCCTTAAATCTGACGGCACGGTGGTTGCTGTAGGTGATAATGAATATGGCCAATGCTATGTAAGCGGCTGGAGCGGCATCCAACTGCCCTGGGATTAGTTTTTAATAACATCAAGCCAGTGAATCACTGAACGAGTTAATGAGCATTGCTTCAGAAATAAGGCTATTCCAATATTCGAGGGGCGCCGTTCTTGAGGAATCGGTGCTCATTTTGCAATTTTGGCCAAATTCTTGAATGACATATTTGGCCAAAATTGTTTTAGGCGAAAAGATTGTGATATTTTTTTCTTATAATACGATCAGGTTAGTAAATTTATTTTAAATTAATTAGAATGCCAAAAAAGGGGTTTAGGCAAATTATGTATTTTGAGACTAAACATCTATATACAAGAAGATTTGAACTAGGTGACCTAGAGGACTTCCACGAAATGCAAAGTAATAATAACGTTATGAAATATATAATTGGGAGAGGTAAAACAGAGACGAAAAATCAAAATGAATTATTGAAAATCATAAAGAGTTATAACGCTAATGATACGGATACACTCATAATGGCTATTTCAAAGATAAATGATGAAACTCGAACCTTAATTGGAGCTTGTGCGGTAGTAAAAAATGAAAAAGATAAATTTGAAGTTGGATACAGGTTTTCAGAAAGATATTGGGGAAAAGGGTATGGTGCTGAAATTTCAACGGGATTACTCGAATTTTGTCTTCATGATTTAGCAATAAATAAGGTAATTTCTATTGTTGAAAAGGAAAACATTTATTCGGTAAGAATTCTTGAAAATTCATCTATGCAGTTTATAAGAGAATATAAAGAAGAGGAAAATAATGTAGTGAGACTTTATACGTTAGAAAAATCTGTCTAATTTTTGTGATTTTATAATTTTTCTGTTAATTCTTATACTTTTAAATATCGGGGCGTAAGTTGAAGAAAAATTGCCTAAAGTATCTATCATGAACCTCCACATAAATTGATTCAAATGAACACAATCTGATAAAAAATGATTGCAAATAAAAAAATGACAGGTATGAACCCCGCCTGCAATTTATTTTCAAAAGTTTATTATTAACTTTAAACTGCATATGATTCATGGGATTTAAGAAGATAACGTTCAATAAACTCTGCTAACCCATCATTTTCATGGTGTCCTGTAACAAAATCGGCTGCTGCTTTAACCTGTTCGCCAGCGTTCCCCATTGCCACGCCAGTACCTGCATGACGAAGCATCTCTAAATCATTGGGTCCGTCTCCAATGGCTGCCACTTCATTTGGACTCATTCGAAGTTCGGTAAGCAAGCTTTTTATTGCAGACCATTTGGAAACATTAGGAGCAACTATTTCAAACCCGTCATTCCAATTGATGACTTCTGCTTCCTCTTTAAACAAAGCGGAAATCTTCGGACTTGGTGCACCTGTTCGAACACTATATTTAAGTACATCTTGATAATTTGCCTGTCTTAAATCCCCAATATACCGTGGCGGAACTTGCCCAACTTTTGTCCAATAATTGATTTCTTCATTCATTTCCTTACAATATAGACCATTTGTTGTATGGATCATAACATTACAATGATTTTCAGCAGTGATATGGTGGAATCGTTCTTCGTTCAAGCGGACGGTTTTCTTTTGCAAAATTCTTCCTGACTCTGCATCGTGAATAGCGGCACCATTCAAACAGATCATTGGAGTTCGTAATCCAATTTCTTTGTGGTAGGGAGCCGTTACTTCATATTGTCGGCCAGTGGCAAGGAACACCTTAACTCCCTGATTCGTAAGACGATTAATGGCTTCCTTATTTCGGCGGGAAACGTAGTTTGACGCTTTAAGTAGTGTACCATCCATATCAATAAATACTGCACGTACATTCATTTAAACTCCTCCTCATTCGTTGCTAAACCAATCATATCATCTGAATATTAAGGCTTAGTAAAACCAGTGTATAGAAAAAATGAAGTTTATCTGGAAGCTAATACCTGCCAGCGAGTGATTATTAAGTAAATTTAAGGTATATTTATATCGATATTCATTGTAACTGTTAGTGTCAATCACTAAACCGGGACAACTTTGAAACATTCATTCAAGCAGTAAACGATAAGGGGAAACAAATGACAACCACCAAAACGTATATCAAAGAATGGCAGCAGGCACTAAATCAAGAGATTAATCACCTGAAAAAGTTTGGCGGAAGCCGTTATTCTGTAACAAATGGAAGGCTGTTATCAACCGACGGTCCGTATAACTACTATTTTGACACAGCCCTCCCGTTAGGGACACCAGTTGGTTCCTCTATAAAATTGGAATGGGGAAAGATGAAAAGCAGCGGAAGGGTGATTTCAGCTGAGGGCAGGGGAATTATTCTTGCATTGGAGCAAAATTTTGGCGACCTCATTTCGGAGGCGTACCTGCTGCATGATCCTTGGGAATTACTTGAACAATTAATAGATCGCTTAGATGAAATAAAAAAGAGTAAACAAAAGCGGCTGCGAGTAAAGAGAATGATGAATCCTTCCATGGAAACCAGACATCCTGAAGAAAAGATCAAAGGGAATGTCCATGAATTGATTTTGCGGTCCAAATACAATCCTGCCACGTTTGTCTGGGGACCGCCCGGTACCGGAAAAACATACACCTTGGCCAGAACCGCAGCCTACAAATATTTTCAAAAGAAAAAAGTGCTGATTTTATCGCATAGTAATCAAGCCGTCGATGTATTGATGGCTGAACTGACTCATTTTATTAAAAAGAAACAAAGATTTCAGGAAGGGGATGTGCTCCGCTACGGCGGGAACAGCGGGGAAACTTTATCAGGACATCTCGAAATTACCGCAAATCTGCTTTTTGAAAAGCAGGACCCGCTCCTTGCGCAAGAAAGAGAGACTCTAATTGAAGAAAGGCGCCACTTAAAGCAGGACTTGGCCCATTCATTCAGTAAACGAGATTCGGATCAACTGTTGGAATTGGAAACAAAGATTGCCAGGTTACTTGAAAAGGTTCGGAAAAAGGAAGTTGAATTAGTAAAAGATGCGCTCATTGTCGGCACGACGCTGGCAAAGGCGGCCAGTGACAGTGCTGTTTATGAATCGAATTATGACATCGTCATCCTCGATGAAGCAAGCATGGCCTATGTCCCGCAGGCTGCTTTTGCCGCAGCATTGGGTCGTCGAGTCATTATTTGCGGTGACTTCAAGCAATTGCCTCCGATTGCTTCAAGCCGGGACCCGATTGTGGCCAAATGGCTAAAAGAGGATGTGTTCCATCAGGCCGGAGTGGTGGAATGGCTGAATGAAGGGAAGCTTCACCCTCAGCTTTTTTTATTAAAAGAACAGCGGAGGATGCACCCTGACATTTCAGCTTTTACCAATCGGTATGTCTATCATTCACTGGTTGGAGATCACGAAAGTGTCGCTGAAAGCAGAAATAAAATCTCTTGCCAAGCCCCTTTTAAAGGTCAGGCTTCTGTACTTTTGGATACGAGTTTCACGGGCTTGCATTGTATAAGCGATAAAACAACCAACTCCCGATTCAATCTATGGCAGCTGTTGCTGTCGTTTCAATTGATTCATGAAGCATACCTGGGTGGAGCAAAATCGATCGGGTATGTGACACCATACCGTGCGCAAGCGAATCTTATGGAGCTGCTTCTTGAAGATATTTATGAAAAAGAGCGCAACCAAGCGGATATAATTGCCGCTACTGTTCACCGCTTTCAGGGTAGTGAACGGGATGTGATGATATTTGATACTGTCGATAGCGCCTCGCAAAATCGGGCAGGGATGCTTTTGTCTGGCAAGGACAGTGAACGCTTGATTAATGTAGCTATTACGAGAACTAAAGGTAAATTTCTTAACGTCAGCAACCGAAATTTTATCGAAAAGCACATTTATCAAGGAAAAACACTGCGGCAGCTTGTTGATCATCAGGTTCGGAACAACCAAACGGTCACAACAAAAGAAATTGGCTCATGGATTCGCAACCAGCAACCAAGTTTAAGATGGATTCATGCCCGAAAAGTGGAAGCTGTTTTTAAGGATATGAGATCGGCAAAATCATCGATAACTATTTCCTTACCGGAGGGAACCAAGTTAGCTGAAGAATGGGATAAGCAGTTGTTGGACATTGAAAAACGACTGAAATTAATCATTATTTCCGATCAAAAGCGGAGCGAGTACGGTGTGTGGATGGAAGAGAGCTTTCCATTTCCGTTTGTCATCATTGACGAGAAGGTTTTGTGGCTGGGAGTTCCGCTTGAAGGTGCAAGAGAGGTTAATCCCCCTTATGTAGCGGCAAGACTTCGTTCAAGTAAAGTTTGTGAATACTTGGGGAAAACAGGGGGACGGTTCTAGTGTTTCAAATCGAATTTTATTTTTAATTTGGGAAGTGATTATTACAATGTTTTCAGATGTAGAAATAAAATTAAAGAAAAGAAATAAATTATTGTTTTCTCGCGAAAGTGAATGTTTGCAAGAGTTGATAAATCTGATTCAATTACAAAATCATCGAACTCTTGTGATGTGGGCATTGGATTGTGCCAAAAGACCCTTGGAACAATTTGAGGCAAAGTATCCCGATGATAATAGACCGAGAATTTGTATCGATCTTTGTGAGGCTTGGGCGAGAGGAACCATCAAAATGCCAATAGCAAAACGTGCTATTTTAGCTTCTCATGCAGCGGCAAAGGAAATTGGCGAGAGCGAGTACGGTGATTTGTGCCATGCAATCGGACATGCTGGAGCTACCGTACATGTAGAAACACATGCATTGGGATTACCTATCTATGAATTGACTGCAATTGTTTTAAAATATGGAAAAGGTAACTTTGCAACACCAGTCAGCGAAAAGATAAATTATTACTATAACCGTTTGTTGTATTGGCAGGAAAACACGGACAACCTCGGACTTAATTGGGCAGACTTTTTATTGGATGACACTAAACCAAACAAGGAGAGATTATTGAGCGAAAAACGAAGGTCAAAACAACATAACAATCATTGCCCCCATGTTAGATAACTTCCATACTATGCTACTGAATAATCGTATACCCAAAATTAGCTAACATTTTATTCACCACTCGATAGGCAGCTTCGCAAAAAGCTAATTTAACTTATGAATTTGGTTAAGAAAGATTTTAACATCTAAAACTTTGTCAGGGGGGAATAATTTGACAATAATATGTTAACTGGTCATCTAGTGAATACACCTCCCAATCATAAGGAAGATTGGGAGGTTATACCGTTTTAACTGAATTTATTTTTTTACCGCATGGATGTAATGAATGGTTTCAAATGCGAATAAATAGTCTGTACGATTATGAAAGAATTTTTGATTAATAGTGTCATGTGATAAATGTTCAAAAATGAGTAAGCCTGCGTTTTCTAACCATTTTTCCATTTCAGCATAAGTAAAACATGAAAAAACGTACCTAGTTTTCCAACCTCAATGGTTTGTTCCACCTGCACTTCTAGAAATAATCTGTATATCGTATCTTTTGAATTAATTTTCAGTTCCATAAGAACTCTTATTTCCTTAATAAGGGATCGTAAATCCCCATAAGTATATCATTAAAAGTAAAGGTAAGAGGCGAAAACTGGTTGACGAACGGTGCCAGGCACTGTTCGCAAAGAAAGGGTAATAGTGTAATTGGTTTAACTGATAGAAGATATCAATTAGAAAATCATCCACATGTTGAATTTGGCCCATTCAGTGGATATAAAATAAAAATAGTTTCGTTACTTTAGACTGTATGGTGTTTCTACACCTGCGGTCTTTTTTATCAGTGAGGGTGGAAAAATTGAAAAATGCGAACAGTTCCAGATGCTGTTCGCATTTATTATACAATAACTTCCATGATTTATTGAAAATTTTGTAACATTTTATGATAATATGTAAATAGCAAATATACATAATTATGAAAAAATAACAAAACATTACTACTTCTATGTTTTTACGCAATGAACCTTTTCTATTGAAAGTTGGACAAAAATCGTGAAAAAACTCGTTACACTATCTCTTGTAATGCTGCTCTCAGGGTGTACTTCTTCAGAAAAAAACATATCTCATTATGCTGAGGAACAAATATATAAGGACTATGGAGTTAAGGTTACAGCCAAATCAGTTACGGAAATAGAAGGCCGTGGATCTGCCCTTATTTACCTCTTGGGTAAGCTTTTACCGGCTAGATATGAAATAACCCTAGCAGACACAAGTGACCAAAAGTTTACATTTCAAGGAAACGTTGATAAAGACCTTACCGAACTTGAAGAACAATTTCTCTCCAACAAACATGAGTACCTTTTAAAGAATAATAAGGGTTACCAAGAAAAAAATGAGATTCTTTTAAAAAATGGTGTTACGAATGTCAAAATGGACGGGTATTCATTTCATGGGAAGGCCAGAATTGAGATTACTGTCTACTATAATGGCAACAAGGCAAATCCGAAAGAACTAGTAAATACCATATATGATATGGCTTCCATGGTTGTAAAGGTTCCTTACAAGATCTCAGTTTCATTGAATGACGATCCAACTATAAAATCTGAATATTTTAATGTTCAAACGAAGGAATACAGTAAAAATGAAAGAAAAAAATTGTCTGATGTATTAACAAGTCAGTTGGATATCATTCATAGCAACAAACTAGTAAATGAGGAGATAAATAGTCAGCTAGAAGAACTGAATCTAAAGGCAAATTCATTTTTAGAAGTAGACTATAATTCAAGTCACGGTGAAAAAGTATCTGGACAAAAAATTACGTTACATGTACGCAAATATGATGAATCCAATTTGCTTAAAGCATTTGAATTCTTTAGGGAAGCAGGGCTAGAGGAAACTCCCGTTCAACTTTATGGTGCAGATGGTGAAACAAACTATTGTAAGGTGAAAGAAATCAGGAATACAACAGACATTCCCCGCTGCTTTGATAAATTTTACAAGCATTAAATGTTTAGGAGGATAAGAAAATGTATCGGGAAAATCAACAAGATCGGTTAAAGGTCATTTCTTATGATAAGGAAAAAAATAAAATCGTGGAACTGGAACAAAAACGGCAAACCTTCGCTGATGTAGGCGGATTAGAGTCAGTTAAGAAAAAAATTAAGATGGATTTTATTATGCCTATTCAACAGCCGGAAATTTTTAAGGCATTTGGTAAGGAAGTTGGGGGAGGGCTGCTGTTTTACGGCCCGCCCGGATGCGGAAAAACCTTTTTAGCCCAGGCGGTGGCTGGAGAAATCAATGCACATTTTATTCACTTAGACTTGCAAAGTATTTTATCAAAGTGGGCAGGGGAAGCAGAACAGAATTTACATGAATTTTTTGAAGATGCACGGAAAAGAACCCCATGTGTATTATTTATCGATGAATTAGATGCGCTTGGTGGTAACCGGCAAAGAATGTCTTCTCACCATGATCGGCTGCTTGTGAATCAGTTGTTAATCGAGTTGGATGGGTCAGCGTCCAAAAATGAGGGCATCTACGTGATCGGTGCAACGAATACACCCTGGTATCTGGATCCAGCACTTAGACGTCCCGGACGTTTTAATTCGTTAATTTTTCTTCCTCCTCCGGCATTCGAAGAACGAAAAGCCATTTTACAGTTAAAAACCGATGGTAAACCACAGCAGGATTTGCAGATGGATCTTGTTGCTAAATATACAGAACATTTTTCCGGAGCAGATTTAGAATTTCTGGTGAAAGATGCGATTAGTTCTGCAATCGCAAGGTCATTTGAAACAGGGGAAATCCAGCCTTTAACCAATGAAGACCTCGCAGCAGCAATGGAGAAACGGCAGCCTACGACACTTGAATGGTTTGCAACCGCAAAAAGTTATGCTTTGTTTAGTGATGTTAATCAGGAGTATAAAGACGTACTTGACTATATTTATAGAAATCATTTGAAATAACCAGCGGAAACCAGAGGATGAGAAAATGCGGGAATTATTAAATCAAAAAATAAATTTGATCCTTTTTTATATAAGAAATGGAGAAATAGAAAAATCGAAAGAAGTCGCATCCGAGATGATTAAAGATGACCCGGAAGCACCGTTTGGTTATATGCTGATGGCTGTCCATTACTTTAGACTCCAACAGGCAGAGGATGCTTTTTTATGGGTGGATGAAATGCTGCAAAGAGCCCCTGAAGATGAATTCGTTCTTATGACGGCAGCATCTTTATTTGAGGAGTTCCCCTATGATGGAACCATGACTAAAAGAAGAGAACTTATTGAGATTGGACTCCGGCTTTATCCGGAAAATTCTTATTTTCATGCTGAGCATGCCCTTCTTCATTCCGATGATATCGAACAAGCATCGAAATCTTTTCAAGAAGCAATTCGCCTCAAACCACACGATGATGTGTACTTAGGCAATTACGCTATATTTTTATATCAAACAAAGAAATTGAAGGAAGCAGAAAAATACGAAGAGCTGGCCCTCCAAGCCAACCCCGAAAACAGGAATAACTTAGTTGATTTTGCATGGATTTCCTTTCAACGCCGAAAATATAAAAGGGCACAAACCCTGATTGATCAAGCAATGAGATTGGATCCAAGCGATCCGAACATACGCGAATGTTATAAAAAAATCTATCCAACTAAAAATATCCTTGTTCGTGCAAAAACCGAGCTCAATCATATTTTGCTAAGATGTTGGGCCTACCCAGCCATAAAGCTCCATGATTTGTTCAAACAAAGCATTCACTTTAGATTATTAGCCATAATCGTTATGTTGATGGAATTAGGCGGTTTGTTTGCGCTTTTAGGGAAAAACTTCTTCTTTATCATAGGCGGATATATTCTTCTGTTATTGTTGAGCAAAAATACAACAAAATCAATGCTGAAAACGGCAGGTTTGACAGATGCGGAAGAAGAAGCGATGAAAAGCAGCTCAAAATTGACGCAAGAAGCAGCACTTCTGGAAATGAAAAAGGAACTTTCAATAAATAAAGTGAATCCTGAAGCAAACACACACACATTATCTGCAAGTGAATTAGAGGAGCAATTGGCAACAATATGGAATTCCGACAACATTGAAGCTATTAGAAAGCAAACAGAAGCGAACGCAACAATCTCCCCACTAGAACCACATCAGGAAAAACCGTTGTTTTTGACAAATACGGGAACAACTTCAGAGGCTTCCGATGACAAGAAAGAGACAACCCCAATTGTTTGGGAAAAGGAATACAAGAACTGGCCGGCTATTATATTGGTATTCGTAATGGTATTAGGCTTTGCGGTCCGCCATGTGCCGGCAGCCATAGAAAAAGCTAAGCAACCTAAACCAATATCAACAGAGGTACGAGAATCTGTAGACAAGGCCGCGGAAAAACAACGTTTAGAAGAGGATAAAGCCACTGTTAAGGATAATCTGCCAGTCGTGACCCATTTTACACAAAGTATCAGGGATGGAAGTCTAGCGGATACCTTGCCTGCATTAGTTTCGAGAGATTATGAACCAATTATTAGGGAAAAAATCAATCATCCTCTACTCGGCCAATTGGCGAATGCAAGAGCCGAAAAAGTAAATAATATCGGAATCACTTCCTATTTTTTATTGGTGAATGACCAAGAAAATGTTAAAGCTATTGTTGTGGTCATTTTTGGAAAAATAAAACGTATTAATGCGGAAGGTTGGAGTGATTCAGTCAAAGATAAAGAAGACCTACAAAAGTGGCTGACCTCTGTTGAAGAGAACGGCAAAAATATAGAAGAGATGACAAAACAGTGATGCATTCCTTGAATTCACAATAAGAACAAACAACAACCTGTATCGGCTTAGCGCCATAAATGCGAACAGTGCTGGCACTGTTCGCAAATGATTAACAAATATTTCAATATTTTTTCTATATCTTCCAGCAGAAATCATTTCCAAATTTCTGCGAAAAGAACTTATTCATATTTTGCTAACGTATTGTCAAATAAAGAGAAAAAACCGGCCTTTCCTTCCATATTTAATGGAAGAGGAAGGTCGGTTTTTATAATGAAGTTGTACAGAAATTCATAACATTGTAGACTTTCAGTGCCCTCCTTTTAAAACAAAGGAGATTTAAGGTTTTGCTATAAAACTTTTTTTACCCGCATTAACTGGTAGTAAGACCCCCACTTCAAGTATTCCAGCTATACGAGAATAGTAAGTGGGGGATC
>CAZAEW010000093.1:0-11538 GCA_964484065.1 uncultured Bacillus sp. | reverse complement strand
ACGGCGGTATCCTTGTAGTATCTGCTGCTGACGGCCCAATGCCACAAACTCGTGAGCACATTCTTCTTTCTCGCCAAGTAGGTGTTCCTTACTTAGTAGTATTCATGAACAAATGTGACATGGTTGATGACGAAGAACTTCTTGAATTAGTAGAAATGGAAATTCGTGACCTTCTTTCTGAATATGAATTCCCTGGTGACGATATTCCAGTTATCAAAGGTTCTGCTCTTAAAGCTCTTGAAGGCGACCCAGCTTGGGAAGAAAAAATCATCGAACTTATGGATGCTGTTGACAGCTACATTCCAACTCCAGAACGTGACAACGCAAAACCTTTCATGATGCCTGTTGAGGACGTATTCTCAATCACTGGCCGTGGAACAGTTGCTACAGGACGCGTAGAGCGCGGACAAGTTAAAGTTGGTGACGTTGTTGAAATCATCGGTTTAACTGAAGAGCCAAAATCTACAACTGTAACAGGTGTTGAAATGTTCCGTAAGCTTCTTGACTATGCAGAAGCTGGAGATAACATTGGTGCCCTTCTTCGCGGTGTTGCTCGTGAAGAAATCCAACGTGGTCAAGTACTTGCTAAACCAGGTACAATTCATCCACACACTAAATTTAAAGCACAAGTATACGTTCTTTCTAAAGAAGAAGGTGGACGTCATACTCCATTCTTCGCTAACTACCGTCCTCAGTTCTACTTCCGTACAACTGACGTAACTGGTATTGTTCATCTTCCAGAAGGAACTGAAATGGTTATGCCTGGCGACAACATCGAAATGACTGTTGAACTTATCGCTCCAGTTGCGATCGAAGAAGGAACTAAGTTCTCTATTCGTGAAGGCGGACGTACAGTAGGCGCTGGCTCTGTAACTGAAATCAGCGAATAATAAACTTTTATAAATGAAAGCAGATGGGTGACGACCCATCTGCTTTTTTTTGTGCCCAAAATACAGCAACTTTTTGCAAAATTAAGTATTATTGATTGACTTTTTCCTATAATGCTGATAAATTAAATTAAACATATAAACAAACTAGGAATTAAAATCTAAGCCATCGTTATTTATTCAATCTTTCGAAATTAGAAAGATTTTTAATTGCAAAAGCTGTTTAGGGGGGAAGAAAATTTGACTGGAAAATTACTTTATCAAACGTTTGATCAGTTTATTCTGCCGGAATTTCCAGTGGACAATGAAACAAAAGGAGCTTTACCGGTATTGGAATGGGCTTATCAACATTATTCCGATGAGGAACTAGTCTATGCCTGCAGTTTTGGAATTGAAGGGGTTGTCTTAATCGATTTAATTTCAAAAGTAAATGACAGTGCAAAGGTGGTTTTCTTAGATACAGACGTCCATTTTGATGAAACTTATGAGTTAATCGAACAGGTGAAAAAGAAATATCCCAATTTACAGATTGAAATGAGAAAACCTGCTTTAACACTTGAGGAACAAGCAAAAGAATATGGGGATGAATTATGGACAAGGGAACCAAATAAGTGCTGTGAAATCAGAAAGGTTATCCCCCTTAACGAGGTTCTTTCAGGAACAACTGCCTGGCTTTCCGGTTTGCGCAGAGAGCAAGGGGAGACAAGAAAAAACACCGAATTTCTTAATAAGGATAACAAATTTAAATCAATCAAAATCTGTCCGTTAATTCATTGGAAATGGAAAGATGTTTGGCGTTATGCCCACAAAAATCAATTGCCATACAATATCCTTCATGACAAAGGATACCCAAGCATTGGCTGCAAAACCTGTACAAAGCCTGTCTGGAATGAGGAAGATCTTCGTGCAGGCAGGTGGAGCGGAACCGGCAAAACAGAGTGCGGACTACATTTATAAGAGGGAATGATCATGACAATAACCTATGCAGCTTGTGCGGTTGCTTTGTTTTTTGCCTTAAATATTGGAGCGAGCGGGGCTGCCGCCTCAATCAGCATCCCGTATGGCTCCGGAGCCCTTCCAAATCGAAAAATTGCCCTCCTGCTATGCGGAGCAGCTATTTTTCTGGGGGCTGTTTTGGGCGGTGCTGAAGTTGTTAAGACAATCGGGAGCAGTATCATTCCCCATCATTATTTTTACCGTTAAGGTCGTTTTAATTATTTTATCATCAGCGGCAGTTGCGTTGTTTATCGCCAATATTCTCAGCATCCCGCTGTCAACCAGCGAAATAACAGTCGGTTCTGTCGTTGGGGTGGGCATTGCAAAGCATGCACTGTTCGTCAACAATGTTTTGGTAATCGTTGGATTTTGGTTTCTTGTACCGGCAGTTGGTTTCACACTTGGTTTTTTGTTTGGAAAATTAATCAGAAAGGCAGAAAAACGCTATCCGCAATTAAACAATGGTAAAGCAAGAAGGTTTCTTTCTGTTTTTGTCATTATCATTGGATTCTTTGAGTCCTTTTCTGCCGGAATGAACAATGTGGCAAATGCAGCAGGACCGATCGTCGGTGCAGGAATTGTTTCAACAAAGACAGGTATTTTGATCGGCGGCTTTTTTATTGCTATTGGTGTAATCCTCCTTGGAAAAGGGGTATTGCAGACAAATGCTAAAAAGATCACCCAATTTTCCTTGCTCGAAGGGGGAGCCATTTCCGGAACCGGGGCAACCCTCGTTATTCTTTCATCAATTTTTGGTCTTCCGGTTCCGCTCACTCAAGTGACAAGCACTGCCATTATGGGCCTGGGTGTTGCCCAAAAAGGAAAAGAGATTTTTAAAGCAAGAGTGATCAGCAAGATCGTTAAAGTCTGGCTCGTTTCGCCGGTACTTTCCCTCGTCATTTCATATGGATTTATTAAAATATTTGTTGATTTTGATATTTATGCTTTGATTGTTCTGTTAAGTGTATGTGCTGCAACATTTGGAACAATGAGCCTTGTAAAAACAATAAGAGAAGACAGCAGATCCTATTTTGAAAATGGGGGTGGAATTTAACCCTAAAACAGAGTAAAAAAATAGGAATAATGAACTTTTAAGCAAATGGGAGAAATTTTTTAGGAGGAATGAAAGATGTCGGTAAGTAAACCGCATGGCGGAGTATTAATTAATCGCTGGGAACCGGAATATAATGTTGTAAATATTAACAAGGAAATTGAAATTGATTTCATGGCGCTGAGCGATCTTGAACTAATTGGAACAGGCGCCTACAGTCCGATTGAAGGCTTTTTAGAAAAAGAAGACTATGAATCTGTTGTGAAAAAAATGAGGCTGGCAAACGGAGTCGTTTGGAGCATTCCGATTACTCTTCCAATAACGGAGGAAGCGGCAGCATCTTTAGCTGTCGGGGATGAAGCAAAGCTTGTTTATGAGAATGACACATACGGTGTGATTGCCATTTCTGATATTTACAGACCGGATAAAACATTTGAAGCCGAGCAGGTTTATCGAACTTCTGAAGAAGCACATCCAGGTGTGAAAAAGCTTTATGACCGCGGCAATGTTTATATCGGCGGGAAAATTAAATTAGTGAAACGAATTGTTCGCGATGACTTCCAGGAGTTCTACTTAGATCCGAAAGAAACTAGAAAAGTGTTTGAAGAAAAGGGCTGGGAAACAGTCGTAGGCTTCCAAACTCGAAATCCGGTTCACCGTGCCCATGAATATATACAAAAAACAGCTTTGGAAACAGTTGATGGTTTGTTCTTAAATCCGCTTGTCGGCGAAACAAAGTCAGACGATATTCCAGCTGATATTCGGATGGAAAGTTATCAGGTCTTATTGAAAAATTACTACCCGCAAGATCGCGTGTTTTTAGCCGTGTTCCCTGCGGCAATGCGTTATGCCGGTCCTAGGGAGGCCATTTTCCATGCGATGGTAAGAAAAAACTTTGGCTGCACACATTTTATTGTTGGCCGTGATCACGCCGGAGTGGGCAACTATTACGGTACATATGATGCCCAAAGAATTTTCAGCAACTTTACCCATGATGAGCTTGATATTAACCTGTTGTTTTTTGAACACAGCTTTTATTGCAAAAAGTGCGAAGGTATGGCTTCTACAAAATCCTGTCCGCACGGAAAAGATGACCATGTGATTTTGTCCGGAACAAAAGTAAGAGAAATGCTGCGCAGCGGCCAGCTTCCGCCAAGTACATTCAGCCGGAAGGAAGTCGTCGAAGTGCTGATCAAGGGGTTGCAAAAACAGGAACAAGAGCAGGCAGTTCAAGCCTAGTAGAATCGGAGTGAAATAGATTGGAAAAGAACGCAAATATTGTCTGGCATGAAGCATCGCTCTCAAAGGAATTACGGAGAGGGCAGAATGGCCACCACAGCTTTGTTATTTGGTTTACCGGGTTATCCGGATCGGGGAAATCGACTGTGGCCAATGCTGTTGCAGCAAGATTATATGAAAATGGAATTAAAAACTATGTGTTGGATGGGGATAATATCCGCCACGGTTTGAATAAAGACCTTGGATTTTCTGAAGAGGATCGCAAAGAAAACATCCGCAGGATTGGCGAGGTCTCCAAGTTGTTTGTTGACAGTGCCCAAGTAGTTTTAACGGCGTTTATCTCACCGTTCCGCGGGGACCGGCAAATTGTCCGCGATTTGCTGGAGGATAATGAATTTGTTGAGGTATATGTGAAATGCCCAATTGATGAGTGTGAAAAAAGGGATCCGAAAGGGTTATACGTAAAAGCAAGACAAGGAATTATTCCTGATTTTACAGGAATCTCTTCACCGTATGAAGAACCAGAAAACCCAGAATTGGTGGTTGAAACAAATCTTTATTCCGTTGAAGAATGCACCCGCCAGATTGTTGAGTATTTGAAGTCCAGACAATTTATTTCATAATCATATGGAAGCGCAAGCTGCGGGGCTTGCGCTTCCCTTTTAGGAGTGAAACAGGATGGGAAAAGTGTACTTAGTAGGGGCAGGACCGGGGGATCCTGAGCTGATCACGGTTAAAGGAATAAGGTGCATCAGGGAAGCAGATGTTATTTTATATGATCGTTTGGTCAATAATGAACTTCTTGGATATGCTAAACCTGATGCAGAGCTGATTTTTTGCGGGAAAATGCCAAATACGCATGTCCTGCAACAGGAAACGATAAACGCGCTGCTTGTCAAACATGCGAAAAAAGGGAAGGTTGTCACAAGATTGAAGGGCGGAGACCCATTTGTCTTCGGCCGTGGCGGCGAAGAAGCCGAAGTCCTAGCCCAGAATGGAATCACGTTTGAAATTGTACCAGGGATATCATCCGGAATTGCAGCACCTGCCTATGCAGGAATACCGGTCACACACCGAAATTACGGCAACTCATTTGCGATTGTAACCGGGCATCGAAAAAATGGTGAAGCGGATAATATTAAATGGGAGGCCCTCGCAAAGGGAATTGACACGATAGCGATTTATATGGGTGTGAAAAATCTCCCATACATTCAAGAACAACTGCTTCAATACGGGAAGCGCCATGATACGCCTGCTGCCTTGATCCAATGGGGGACTTTGCAGACGCAAAAAACGGTTGTCAGTACATTGAGTGAGATCCATCTAGCTGCACAAAAAGAAGGCATAAAAAATCCGTGCATGATTTTGATTGGCGATGTTGTTAAAATGAGGGAGAAGATAAGCTGGTTTGAAAATAATGAGGGCAGGGAATATCTGCCCGCTTGCGAGGCTTTGTAAATGAATGCTGTTATCTATGTATGCCATGGAAGCCGGGTGCTTTCAGGAAGAGAACAGGCAATCCATTTCATTAATAAGGTTATGAATAACAATTTGGCGCCGATTCAGGAATATTGTTTTCTTGAGCTTGCCGCCCCGACGATTGAAGAAGCTTTTGTTTCTTCTATTAATAAGGGTGCATCCAAAATAGTTGTTGTTCCCATCCTATTGCTTACGGCCACCCATGCCAAAAAGGACATTCCGGATGAATTGGCACGGCTCAAAGGGCGATTCCCTGAAGTAGAAGTGATTTGCAGTGAACCTATCGGTGCACATCCAAAAATGGCCGGGCTATTAATAGAGAGGCTTAATGAAACAGGAGAAAGTTTCACTGATAACTCCATGGTTTTGCTTGTGGGGAGAGGCAGCAGTGATCCGGATGTAAAGCGGGATTTGGGGCAGGTAGCAGAGATGTTGAGACGAAGTGTCAAGATTTTGGATGTTGAGACGTGTTTCCTGACAGCAGCTTCTCCAAGTCTTGAAGAGGGGCTGCAAGCCGCCATTGAAAGCGGATATGAGAAGATTTTTGTGATTCCGTATCTTTTGTTTACCGGAATGCTGATGAAGCGTATTAACAGAGTGATTGACTCGGACCCGAAGCGTGAAAAAATCCATTTATGCAATTATTTAGGCTATCATTCGAGTATTGAGGATATATTAACAGAAAAGGTCAGCACTCTCTTAAAAGCTGCGGATAATAATATAGAAGAAAAGAGTAAAAGAATGTAGGGGGATTGTCTGGAAAAAGGACATCCTTTTTATTTATGTGACCGAAGCAAAGGAAAAACCCGATACGGGGTCACGTAGAAGTCCTCTACGTGACTGAAGCAAAGGAAAAACCCGATACAGGGTAACGTAGAAGTCCTCTACGTGACCGAAGCAAAGGAAAAATCCGATACAGGGTCACGTAGAATCCCTCTACGTGACCGAAGTAAAGGAAAAACTCCGATAAGGGTCACGTAAAGAGCCGCGGTATGTGATCAAACTAAAAGAACAACTAATTTTAGCCATATGAAGGTTACACTTATTTAGCAAATAAAGTACAATGTCCCAGCATGTAATCCTTGAAAATATACCATCATCCCGCTATAATAGTAAAAGTGTTTGCAAAACATAAAGTTTCGAAAGAATATCTTGCGTTTGCTTTATGTTTTCTGTATAATAGACAATGTTGGTCTTTGACTGCGATGATGTGGGAGGTTGCTGACACACCCGGCCGCTTTGCCATGGCGCGTGTGACAGGAAAATTTCCACTGAGAACTGTCTATTTCAAAAATAGGCGATAAAGGAGGGAAAATAATGGCAAAACAAAAAATTCGTATCCGTTTAAAGGCTTATGATCACAGAATCCTTGATCAATCAGCAGAGAAAATCGTTGAAACAGCAAAACGTTCAGGTGCAGCCGTTTCTGGACCGATTCCGCTTCCAACTGAAAAATCTGTTTACACGATTCTTCGTGCGGTGCATAAGTACAAAGATTCTCGTGAGCAATTCGAGATGCGCACACACAAGCGTCTAATCGACATCATTAACCCAACTCCGCAAACAGTTGATTCGTTAATGCGTTTAGACTTACCATCAGGTGTCGATATTGAAATCAAACTTTAATGAATAATAAATGATTAGGAATCTAGGAGGTGTGACTTAAATGACCAAAGGAATCTTAGGAAGAAAAATCGGTATGACTCAAGTATTTGCTGAAAATGGCGATCTAATCCCGGTAACAGTAGTTGAGGCTGCTGGAAACGTAGTTCTTCAAAAGAAATCTGTTGAAAGCGACGGTTACGAAGCAATTCAATTAGGTTTCGAAGACAAACGTGAAAAGCTTGCAAACAAACCTGAAAAAGGGCATGCCAGCAAGGCAAACACTGCTCCTAAGCGCTTCGCTCGCGAATTCCGCGGAGTTGACTTAGCAGCATATGAGGTTGGTCAAGAAGTCAAAGTTGATATTTTCGCTGCAGGCGATGTAGTAGATGTAACAGGAATCTCAAAAGGTAAAGGTTTCCAAGGCTCAATCAAACGCCACGGACAATCTCGCGGACCTATGGCTCACGGTTCTCGCTATCACCGTCGTCCTGGTTCAATGGGACCAGTTGCTCCAAACCGCGTATTTAAAGGTAAAGCATTACCTGGACGCATGGGCGGAGAACAAGTTACTGTACAAAACCTTGAAATCGTAAAAGTTGATGTTGAACGCAACTTACTATTGATCAAAGGCAATGTTCCAGGAGCGAAAAAAGCTTTATTAAAAATCAAAGGTGCAATTAAAGCATAATCAACTTTGTAAGAAAGGAGGAACAAAAGAATGCCAAAGGTAGCATTATATAACCAAAGTGGTTCACAAGTTGGTGAAATCGAACTTAATGAATCAGTATTTGGGGTTGAACCTAACCAACACGTATTATTTGAAGCGGTTGTTATGCAAAGAGCTTCATTACGTCAAGGAACACATAAAGTAAAAGGTCGTTCAGAGGTAAGCGGCGGCGGTCGTAAACCATGGCGCCAAAAAGGAACTGGACGTGCTCGTCAAGGATCTATCCGTTCTCCACAATGGCGCGGCGGTGGTACAGTATTCGGTCCTGTTCCACGCAGCTACAGCTACAAATTACCGAAAAAAGTGCGTCGCTTAGCAATCAAATCTGCACTTTCTTCTAAAGTGTTAGAAGAAAACATTGTGGTTTTAGAAAGCCTTGCTTTCGAAGCTCCAAAAACAAAAGACTTTAAAACTGTTTTAAACGGTCTTTCTGTTGATAAAAAAGCGCTCGTTGTAACTGCTGATCTGGATGAAAATGTGGCATTATCTGCCCGTAACATCCCTGGTGTAACAGTCGTTACTGCTGACGGAATCAGCGTATTAGACGTTGTCGGCCATGATAAATTAATCATGACTAAAGCAGCAGTTGAAAAAGTAGAGGAGGTGCTTGCATAATGGATGCACGCGATATCATTAAGCGCCCCGTTATCACTGAACGTTCGACTGACTTAATGTCTGAGAAGAAATACACCTTTGAAGTCGATGTCAAAGCTAATAAAACTCAAGTTAAAGATGCTGTTGAAGAAATCTTTGGCGTAGAAGTTGAAAAAGTAAACATCATGAACTATAAAGGTAAATTCAAACGTATGGGTAAATTCGGCGGTTACACAAACAAACGCCGCAAGGCAATTGTTAAATTAACTGCTGACAGCAAAGAAATCGAAATTTTTGAAGCATAAGACTTCATGAAGAGGAGGGAAAAAAATGGCGATTAAAAAGTACAAACCTACCTCTAACGGTCGTCGCGGAATGACTACATCTGATTTCGCTGAAATCACTACTAGCACTCCAGAAAAATCTCTTTTAGCTCCATTAAAGAGCAAGGGCGGCCGTAATAACCAAGGTAAGTTAACTGTTCGTCATCAAGGTGGCGGCCACAAACGCCAATATCGTTTAATTGACTTTAAACGTAACAAAGATGGCATTCCAGGACGCGTTGCTACTATCGAGTACGATCCAAACCGTTCTGCAAATATAGCTCTAATCAACTATGTTGATGGAGAAAAGCGTTACATTTTAGCTCCTAAAAACTTAGAGGTTGGAATGGAAGTTACGTCTGGACCTGAAGCTGATATTAAAGTGGGTAATGCATTACCGCTTGCAAATATTCCAGTAGGTACAGTTGTTCATAACATCGAATTAAAACCAGGTAAAGGCGGACAATTAGTTCGTTCTGCAGGAACATCTGCACAAGTACTTGGTAAAGAAGGAAAATACGTTCTAGTTCGTTTGAATTCTGGTGAGGTTCGTATGATTCTTGCTGAATGCCGTGCAACAATCGGTCAAGTAGGTAATGAACAACACGAACTTATCAACATCGGTAAAGCCGGACGTTCTCGCTGGTTAGGCAAGCGCCCAACAGTTCGTGGTTCTGTAATGAACCCTAACGATCACCCACACGGTGGTGGTGAAGGACGCGCTCCTATCGGACGTAAATCTCCAATGTCTCCTTGGGGCAAACCAACTCTTGGATTCAAAACTCGTAAAAAGAAAAATAAATCCGATAAATTTATCGTTCGTCGTCGTAAAAAATAACGGGACTAAAGCTACGGTTCATGAACGAACCGTAGAGCAGTCGCGAAGGGAGGTTCACCTATGGGTCGCAGCTTAAAAAAAGGACCTTTTGTTGATGAGCATTTAATTACAAAGATCGAAAAGTTAAATGAAACTGACGGCAAGCAAGTTGTTAAAACTTGGTCTCGCCGTTCAACGATCTTCCCGCAATTCATCGGTCACACAATCGCTGTTTATGATGGCCGCAAACATGTGCCTGTATATGTTACTGAAGACATGGTAGGACACAAGCTTGGAGAATTCGCTCCAACTCGTGCTTACAAAGGTCATGGTAACGATGATAAGAAAACAAGACGTTAATGAGAGGAGGGCATCCAAATGCAAGCTAAAGCTGTTGCAAGAACAGTTCGTATTGCTCCTCGTAAAGCACGTTTAGTCGTCGATTTAATTCGAGGTAAGCAAGTTGGTGAAGCGGTAGCGATTTTAAACCTGACTCCAAAGGCTGCTTCTCCAATCGTTGAGAAAGTATTAAAATCCGCTATGGCAAATGCCGAGCATAACTATGAAATGGACGTAAATAGCTTGGTTGTAGCACAAGCTTTTGTCGATGAAGGACCAACTTTAAAACGTTTCCGTCCTCGCGCAATGGGCCGTGCAAGCCAAATTAACAAACGTACCAGCCACATTACAATCGTTTTATCAGAAAAGAAGGAGGGATAATCAGTGGGTCAAAAAGTAAATCCAGTCGGTTTGCGCGTCGGGATCATCCGTGATTGGGAATCCAAATGGTACGCAGACAAAGACTTTGCTGCTCTTTTACACGAAGACCTTAAAGTTCGTGAATATATCACGAAACGTTTAAAGGACGCTTCTGTTTCTAAAGTTGAAATTGAACGTGCTGCTAACCGTGTGAACGTAACCATTCATACAGCTAAGCCTGGTATGGTTATCGGAAAAGGCGGTACAGAAGTTGAAGCTCTTCGTAAAGCGTTAAATCAACTTACTGGCAAACGTGTTCACATTAATATCCTTGAAATCAAAAAAGCAGATATCGATGCAAAATTAGTTGCTGAAAATATCGCTCGTCAATTAGAAAACCGTGTATCTTTCCGCCGTGCACAAAAGCAAGTTATCCAACGTGCAATGCGTGCAGGTGCAAAAGGTATTAAAACAATGGTTTCCGGTCGTTTAGGCGGTGCAGATATTGCTCGCTCAGAACACTACAGCGAAGGAACAGTTCCACTTCATACACTTCGCGCCGATATCGACTATGCAACAGCTGAAGCTGATACTACTTATGGTAAGCTTGGCGTAAAAGTATGGATCTACCGTGGAGAAGTCCTTCCTACTAAGAAGAAAACTGAGGAAGGAGGCAAATAATATGTTATTGCCAAAACGCGTAAAATATCGTCGTCAGCACCGTGGTAACATGAACGGTAATGCAAAAGGCGGTACAGAAGTAAGCTTCGGCGAATACGGCTTACAAGCTTTAGAAGCTTCATGGATTACAAACCGTCAAATTGAAGCTGCCCGTATTGCAATGACTCGTTACATGAAACGTGGCGGTAAAGTTTGGATTAAAATATTCCCTCATAAGCCTTACACTGCTAAGCCATTAGAAGTGCGGATGGGTTCCGGTAAAGGGGCACCTGAAGGCTGGGTAGCAGTTGTTAAGCCTGGAAGAATTATGTTTGAAATTGCCGGCGTTTCTGAAGAAATCGCACGTGAAGCACTTCGTCTTGCATCACACAAACTTCCTGTAAAATGTAAGTTTGTAAAACGTGAAGAAATTGGTGGTGAATCAAATGAAAGCTAATGAA
>CAZAEW010000092.1:0-11734 GCA_964484065.1 uncultured Bacillus sp. | reverse complement strand
ATTTAGCTTCGCTCAAACCGCCTTTATTATGTTGGAGTATTGCTCATATTTGTTTTATTTCCATACATGGGCTGTGGGAGTTGAGACTCTTGTATGTTTTTTTATCTTCCGGTTGCCCTCTGTAGTTTTTTTCTGTAAAATTAATCGAAGTGAGATTTTACGACATTTTTTTACAAAGATATACAAAGGAGCGATTTTCGTGGCAAAGGTTTATGTTTTCGATCACCCACTCATTCAGCACAAATTAACATACATACGTGATAAAGACACAGGCACTAAAGACTTCCGAGAACTTGTTGATGAAGTAGCAACTTTGATGGCTTTTGAGATTACCCGCGACATGCCGCTTGAAGACATCGAAATTGAAACACCTGTTACGAAGACCAAAGCGAAAGTATTATCTGGTAAAAAAATCGGCCTTGTGCCAATCCTTCGTGCCGGAATCGGCATGGTTGACGGGATTTTAAAATTAATCCCGGCCGCGAAGGTAGGACACATCGGTTTATACCGTGACCCGGAAACATTAAAACCGGTTGAATATTATGTGAAACTCCCAAAAGATGTCGAGGAAAGGGATTTTATCGTCGTTGACCCGATGCTCGCAACCGGAGGTTCTGCGATTGCCGCGATTCAATCCTTAAAAACCCGTGGCGCGAAAAATATCAAATTTATGTGCTTAATTGCTGCTCCTGAAGGCGTTTCTGCTATTCAAGAAGCTCATCCTGATGTAGACATCTACATCGCTGCACTTGATGAAAAACTAAATGACCACGGCTACATTGTTCCAGGTCTTGGCGATGCAGGCGACAGATTGTTTGGAACCAAATAAAAGCAGGAGTTCCGGCTGATAAACAGAATCTGTTCGGAATACGATTACTAATAGGCTGAACCACTTGGTTCAGTCTTTTTTTGAAAGATAAATGGCTAAAAAAGGTGCGACGAATCATGAAAAAACCAGTATTTGTCTTGGCTCCCGATTCATTTAAGGAAAGCATGACAGCAAAAGAAGTCTGTGCTGCCATGGAAAAAGGAATAAAAAAAGCCCTGCCTGAGGCCATCTGCATTCACGTGCCAATGGCTGACGGCGGGGAAGGCACAGTGCAATCGCTTGTCGATGCAACAGGTGGAAAAATCTATTCACAAACGGTGACCGGACCGCTCGGTAAGCCGGTTTCAGCCCATTTCGGAATTCTTGGTGACGGCGAAACGGGTGCAATCGAAATGGCTTCCGCCAGCGGAATTCATTTGGTAACAAAAGAAACGAAAAACCCGTTCATTACAACTACATATGGTACAGGGGAATTAATCAAAGCATGTTTAGATAAAGGCGTTCATAAAATCATTATCGGCATTGGCGGAAGTGCCACAAATGACGGCGGTGCTGGCATGGCTCAGGCGCTGGGTGCGAGATTGTTGGATGAAAGCGGCGCGCCTCTACCCTTTGGCGGCGGCGCACTGGGGGATTTGTCAAAAATCGACATCAGCCAGATGGATCCAAGATTAAAGGATACGCAAATTTTTGTGGCCTCCGATGTAACGAATCCTTTATGCGGTGATACTGGCGCGTCTCGTGTTTTTGGCCCTCAAAAAGGGGCCACCCCGGAAATGGTTGAGACACTGGATGAGAATCTTGCCCATTATGCTTCGATTTTGAAGGAACAGCTTGGCAAGGATATGAAAGACTTTCCGGGTGCCGGAGCTGCCGGCGGTTTGGGATGCGGTCTTCTGGCATTCACGAATGCTCAGCTAAAAAGCGGCATCGATTTGGTGATTGAATACTCGGGCTTGGATCAAAAAGTAAGGAATGCGAATTATGTTCTGACCGGTGAAGGCGGGATTGATTTTCAGACGCAGTTTGGAAAAACCCCATACGGCGTTGCCCGGACAGCCAAAAAGCATGGAAAAACAGTGGTTGCCCTGGCCGGTTATGTCGGGGAAAAGATTGATATTCTTTATGATAAAGGAATTGATGCTATTTTTGGCATTCTTCCAAAAGCAATGAGTCTTGATGAAGCATTGAAATCCGGAGAGCAAAATATTGAGAGAACAGCAGAAAATATTGCCCGCCTTCTCGCTGTGACATTCTGAAAAAAGCAAAACAGTCTGCCTGTTTTGCTTTTTTTTTACATTATAAGACAAAATGCGCGCAGCCAGTACAGTGTGATGGGGAAGGATCCAAATAAAACCAGGAAAGCGGCAAATAAACTGGCCATAGTGGCAAATAAAATTACAAAACCGGCAAATAAAACCGCGAAACACCCAAATAAACCAGAAAATAGCACCCTGCATATTTTTTTCAAAAAAGAAAACCCTATCCCTAAAAAGGGGAATTCCAGATGCGAAAAATATTCACTGTGTTCGCCTTACTAACCCAGCTTCATTTTGCCGCACCGCAATCATCATTTGCCATCACTTCCGACATCTCCAAAATTAAAATAAACCTTCATGCGATTCCGAAAATACAGGTGCGTCCGGGACGGCAAGGGTCTGAACTCACAACGCCGCCGCTCCCGCCCGAAAAAGAAACGATACAAATTGTCCAGCTTCAAAAGCCTCTTTCCGCCCAGCAAATAAAAACGATGCTGTCACCATATCCGGACCTCAAACTCCGCTATATCTTTCACGAAGCACTCGCCGGCTTCTCCCTCAAAGGACCGCCGGAAACGATCAATAAGCTGGCAGAAAACAAGAAAATCCTAAACGTCTCGCAAATCAGCCAATACCATGCCGACATGGAGGAGAATGTCAAAATCATCGGTGGTGAAGAAGTGCGCGGTTATTATGATCAAAACGAAAACCGCTTAACAGGCAAAGGGATTACCGTCGGCGTCATCGATACGGGGATCGACTACACCCATCCGGACTTACGCCGCAGCTATGGGGGAGGACGGGATTTAGTCGACGGCGATCATGATCCGATGGAGACAAAAGGCGGCACAAATCCTGCCGAAGCAACCCTTCACGGCACCCATGTCGCCGGAATCATCGCCGGCAATGGAAAAATTCAAGGGGTTGCTCCGGAAGCGAAAATCATCGCCTACCGGGCACTCGGTCCGGGCGGAGCGGGTACAACCGAGCAGGTAATTGCCGCCATCGAACAGGCAATCAAAGATAAAGTCGACATCCTGAACTTGTCGCTCGGTAATGACGTCAATGGCCCCGACCTTCCCATCAGCACCGCGTTGAATCGTGCGGTTGATAAGGGAATCATTGCAGTGGCAGCCGCAGGAAACTCCGGTCCGAATGTGTGGACAGTCGGGGCACCAGGGACCGCTTCAAAAGCCATTTCAGTCGGGGCATCAACGCCGGCAATGGCAATTCCATTTCTTCTGCCGGGCAATGGCGAAGGAAACATTCGAATCGAGCCCATGACCGGCTCTCCAAACTGGGCATTTGATCATCCAATCGAGTTGGCCGAAGCAGGCCTAGGGGCAAAAAAAGACATGAAAAATGTAAAAGGAAAAATCGTCCTGATCAAAAGGGGGCGGCTTACTTTCACTGAAAAAGCAAAAAACGCCGAAGAAGCAGGGGCCGCGGCCGTTTTGATCTACAATAATACATTTGGCTCCTTTGTCGGTAACCTTGAACAGGCGCTCACCATCCCTGTCGGCTCACTAAGCAAACAAGATGGAGAATTTTTAAAAAAGAAAGGCAGATTGCCGGTCCGGTTCAAAACGGTTGAAGAGAAAGACCGGCTTGCCAGTTTCAGCTCGCGGGGACCTGTAACGGGCACTTGGGAAATTAAGCCCGACCTTGTTGCTCCGGGGGTTGCCATTACCTCGACGGTTCCGGGCGGGTACCTGGCACTGCAGGGGACAAGCATGGCGGCCCCCCATGCGGCCGGTGCATGCGCCCTGTTAAAACAGGCCCACCCGGATTGGACCCCGAGCCAAATGAAAGCAGCTTTGATGAATACGGCAAAGCCCCTTGCGAAAAATGAAAAACAACGATACCGCACATATGAACAGGGGGCAGGACGAATTCAAGTGGACGAAGCACTGCGGGTGGAATCTCTCGTCACACCAAGTTCCCTCCAATTTGGCAGATTCGAACTTGCAGATGAACAAAATCGGCATAAAGCATACGTAACGGTTGAAAACATCAGCAGTAAAACACTGAACTATTCTTTTAGAGTACCGGAGCCGGCAAATGGACTGAATTGGAAAATTCCAATGCCGTTTACCCTAAAGCCTCAAGAAAAAAAAGAGGTAATGATTGAGCTTACCGTGAACCCGGCTTTTTCAAAACAAAAAATCCATGATGGCTATCTCAGTTTGAATGCCGGAAGCGGGCTGATCCAAATCCCCTATATTTATGTTCTTGAGGAGCCGGACTATCCGAGAGTAATGGGCTTTGACTTTGGCGAAGGCGACAAGCCGGGAACGTACCGCTATGAGGTATATTTGCCGGGGGGAGCGGAAGAGTTTGGGATTGCCTTATTTAACGAAAGCGACTACCGGTTTTCCGGTTTTCTGGATATCGGCAGAAATATCAGCAAAGGTTTAATCCGCAAAGAGATAATGCGGAAACAGCTTCCGCCGCCTGGGATCTACCTTGTGAAAGTGTTTGCCAAAAAAGCAGGAAAAGAGGATTTTATCGAAACAAGGATGATGATAGCAAATTAGCAGCATATTCCCCATAATGCCCGATTGTGAAATCCCGTCAGGATTGCTGAGGCAGGAGGCCGGTACTGATTTTGGAAGGGACAGTGCCGGCTCTCCAATTTTTCCTAAAAGCATACAAACGAGTGAGAATTTCTTCACAAAAAAAATAGATTTGGGAAAAATTTCTGTTGCATTTTGTTATATAATAGATTAGCGGTAGACAATTCTGTGCTGAATTCCTCAAAGTTTTCGGATTCGACGGGTCAATAATTTTTATATTTTAAATAATAAAAAGTTTGTCATTTTTGTGAATTTTTTAGCCTAAAAGCAATTGACATTGTCAAATGCCTATTGTATGCTAACAAAGGGTATCAAATGATAGGGTTTTCATACTAGATGTGAAGTGAAATTTTCACTATAAGCATGTTTTATTACTTACATACTCCCTCGACCCGCACTCATTCTCAAAACGCGAGGATGTGATGAACCTGAGCCAGCAAAATAAAAATAATCGAAACCCTTTTCAAGCAATGGCTCTAATGTCCGCAATTGTCTCCCAACTTGTAGGATCCATACTCATAGGAATTTTTGCAGGAAGATGGCTGGATTCAAAATGGGATACCGAGCCGATTTTCTTGATTATCGGACTGTTTATCGGATTAGCGACAGGAACTTACTCCATGCTTCTTTCAATCCGTCACTTTTATTCAGGAGATTGACAACTATGCCGCAATTTTTAGAAATGTATAATAGACAGCGAAAATGGATTCTGTACCTTTTGTCTATTTATGTTCTAGGCTGGGGCTTTACTGCGCATCAGTCTGTCTTTTTAGGGTTAATTCTCGGAACAGTATTCAGTTTTATCATTCTGCAGCTTTTGGTCAGAAGAATGAAAAAATTTGACAAAGCTGTTGACCAAGGGAAAAAAGTCCGCTCTCTCGGATCGCTGCAGCGCCTGGCGGTGGCGGCGATTGCCATTATGATTGCCTTGAAGTGGCCAAATTATTTCTCAGCGGTAAGCGTAGTTTTGGGACTAATGACAACTTACATTGTCATTATCATAGATTATTTATTCCATGCTTTTTATGTTCATAAATAAAATGGGAAGCGAGGTGAGATTACATGCATCATGGAGCTCCTGTGGTGGAATTCATGGGCCTATACTTTAACATGGCAAACATCCTGATGATTACCGTTGCCAGCGCAATTGTTTTCATTATTGCAGTTCTTTCAACCAGAAAAATAGCAATGAAACCTACCGGAATGCAAAACTTCATGGAGTGGGTTATGGATTTTGTCAAAGGGATTATCAACAGCACGATGGACTGGAAAGATGGGGGAAGATTCCACATTCTTGGGATTACCTTAATCATGTATATTTTTGTATCAAATATGCTGGGACTTCCATTCGCAGTTGTCATTAACGGCAACCTTTGGTGGAAATCACCAACGGCTGACCCGATGATCACCATGACTTTATCAAGTATGGTGGTAGTGTTGACACACTTCTATGGCGTAAAGCTAAAAGGTCCAAAGGAATATGGAAAAACATTTTTCAGCCCAATGGCATTCTTGTTCCCATTGAAAATTATTGAGGAATTTGCAAATACATTAACACTCGGTCTGCGGCTTTATGGTAACATTTACGCCGGTGAATTGCTGCTTTCGCTTTTAGCGGGAGGATTGGCAATGAGTGGTTGGCTTGGCCTAGTTGCATCAGTGCCGCTGACACTTGTATGGCAAGCATTTTCTGTTTTCGTTGGTACAATCCAGGCTTATATTTTCACAATGCTGACAATGGTTTATATGTCACACAAAGTAAGTCATGATCATTAAAAAGATCAATATTCATTTATGTGTTAAGTATTAAAAACTATTATTTATACAATTTTAAGGAGGAACATTAAAATGAATCTTATAGCAGCAGCAATTGCAATTGGTTTAGCAGCAGTAGGTGCAGGTATTGGTAACGGTCTTATCGTAGGCCGTACTGTTGAAGGTATTGCTCGTCAGCCAGAAGCTCGCGGTTTACTACAAACTACTATGTTTATCGGGGTTGCGTTAGTTGAAGCATTGCCAATTATCGGCGTAGTTATCGCGTTCATGGTTCTTGGCCGATAAGATTAAGCTTGAAGTCCAAATGGCGAAGAGGGATTACTTTAAACCTTCGCCATTCATTGTATGTTGGGTAAAAGTCTTTAGGGAACGACTCTTGAAGGGAGTGAATCGAGGGTGTTAACAACCAATTTAGCATTGGGTGCAGCCGAAGCAGCTGCCCATTTCAATAGCGGAGATATGATCTTCCAATTAGTCATGTTTCTTATCTTGCTAGCATTGCTCAAAAAATTCGCGTGGGGTCCTTTAATGGGCATTATGAAGACTCGCGAAGAGCATATCGCTGGTGAGATTAACGCGGCCGAAAGCAGCCGTTTGGAAGCAAAGAAATTAGTAGAAGAACAAAGACAGTTATTAAAAGAAGCACGTGTTGAAGCACAAGGCTTAATTGAAGGCGCGAAAAAACAAGGCGATGTTCAGCGCGATGAAATCATTGCACTGGCTCGTTCTGAAGCAGAACGCATTAAAGAAGCAGCGAAACTTGAAATCGAACAGCAAAAAGAAAAAGCAGTTGCTGCCATTCGGGAACAAGTGGCTTCCTTGTCTGTATTAGTTGCATCTAAAGTAATCGAAAGAGAACTGACTGCAAAAGACCAAGACAAGCTGATTAACCAATATATTCAAGAGGCAGGAGAAGTGCGATGAAGAGCTCTATGGTAGCGAAACGCTACGCGCTGGCTCTTTTCCAAATCGCGCGGGAAAAACGGCTTCTGGAAAAAGTAGAAGAGGAACTTCGCGTAGTAAAGGAAGTATTCTACCTTAATGAAGGAATTAGAGCAGTATTAAAATCTCCAAAGCTTTCGAAAGAAAAGAAAAAGCAGATTTTAAAAACTACTTTCTCTTCCTTAAATCCGTATGTATTTAATACCTTAATGCTATTGATTGACCGTCATCGCCAGGATGAAATCATTTCAGTGGCAGAGGAATTTATTGAACTGGCAAACGAGGAAAGAGGCGTTGAAGTAGCAGATGTCTACAGCATCCGTCCGCTTTCAGATGAAGAACGCGCTGGTCTTTCTTCATCATTTGCTGAAAAAGTCGGCAAAAAATCATTGCTGATTGAAAACATTGTTGATTCTAATCTCCTTGGCGGAATTAAGATTAGAATTGGAAACCGCATATTTGACGGCAGCTTGCGCGGCAAGTTGGATCGTCTTGAACGTAAATTGTTAGGCTAAGATTTCGTAGATAGGGGTGAAACTCGTGAGCATCAAAGCTGAAGAAATTAGTGCGCTGATAAAAAAGCAAATTGAAGAATATCAAGCTGAAATTCAAGTGACTGACGTCGGTACAGTTATCTCAGTCGGTGACGGTATCGCTCGTGTTCATGGACTTGATCACTGTATGGCCGGTGAGCTTGTTGAATTTTCAAACGGCGTTATGGGTATGGCGCAAAACCTTGAAGAAAGTAACGTCGGTATTATCATTCTCGGACCATTCGCAGATATTCGCGAGGGAGACGAGGTTCGCCGTACAGGACGTATCATGGAGGTTCCTGTAGGTGAAGAGTTGATTGGACGGGTTGTAAACTCATTAGGGCAGCCAGTTGATGGCATGGGTCCAATCAACACAACAAAAACACGTCCAATTGAATCACCTGCTTTCGGTGTAATGGATCGTAAATCCGTTCATGAGCCGCTTCAAACAGGTATCAAAGCGATCGACGCTCTTGTGCCAATCGGACGCGGACAGCGGGAATTAATCATCGGTGACCGTCAAACAGGTAAAACATCTGTTGCGATCGACACCATCCTGAACCAAAAAGGCCAAAACATGATCTGTATCTATGTTGCGATCGGCCAAAAAGAATCTACTGTACGTAACGCAGTTGAAACACTTCGTAAATACGGTGCGTTAGAATATTCAATCGTTGTTACAGCATCTGCTTCTCAACCGGCTCCAATGCTATTCTTAGCTCCGTATGCAGGTGTATCAATGGCTGAAGAATTAATGCTTAAAGGCAAACACGTATTGGTTGTATACGATGACCTTACTAAGCAAGCTTCTGCATACCGGGAACTTTCCCTATTACTTCGCCGTCCTCCAGGTCGTGAAGCATATCCAGGGGATGTATTCTACTTGCATAGCCGCTTGTTAGAGCGCGCTGCAAAATTAAGCGATGCAAGAGGCGCTGGTTCTATCACAGCACTTCCGTTCATCGAAACACAAGCAGGCGACGTTTCTGCTTATATTCCAACAAACGTTATTTCCATCACGGATGGACAGATCTTCTTACAATCTGACCTATTCTTCTCCGGTGTTCGTCCGGCGATCAACGCAGGTCTTTCCGTATCACGGGTAGGGGGTTCTGCACAAATCAAGGCAATGAAAAAAGTTGCCGGTACATTGCGTCTTGACCTTGCTTCATACCGTGAGTTAGAAGCATTCGCTCAATTCGGTTCTGACCTTGATAAAGCAACACAAGCGAAGCTTGCGCGCGGTGCACGTACTGTAGAAGTTCTGAAACAGGACCTTCACAAGCCGCTTTCTGTTGAAAAACAAGTAGCATCACTTTATGCATTAACACGCGGATTCTTAGATGATATCCCAGTTGCGGATATCCGTCGTTTTGAGTCTGAATTCCATACATGGTTAGACCACAATCGCAAAGAATTGTTAGACCATATTACGACTACGAAGGATCTTCCTTCCGATGACGATATGGCTTCTGCAATCAACGCTTTCAAAAAGACGTTTGCAGTATCTGAATAATAGCCTTATTGCCAGGGTCTAACACAAAAGACAGCTTTCAGTCACATGATGTGCACTGAAGCTGGACATTCTTTGAGAAAGGGTGGTGAGAACCTTTGGCATCTTTACGCGATATAAAAGCCCGGATTACTTCAACGAAAAAGACGAGCCAGATTACAAAAGCAATGGAAATGGTGTACTCTGCAAAATGGAGTAAAAGTGTCATCAATGCCAAGGCATTTATTCCTTATATGGAAAAAATGCAGGAAGTAACTGCTTCCATCGCGCTTGGCAGCAAGGGCATTGCCCATCCAATGCTGAACGCCCGCCCGGTGAAGAAAACCGGTTATATAGTAATGACGTCGGACCGTGGCTTGGCAGGTGCTTTCAACAGTAACGTGCTTCGCCAAGTTTATCAAACGATCCAACAAAAGCATAAGTCAAATGACGAATTTGCGATTATCGCTATTGGAAGAATGGCCCGTGACTTTTTTGTCAAGCGCGACATGAACGTAGTGCTAGAAAGCATCGGAATGGCCGATCTTCCAAACTTCAATGATATCAAAGATATTACCAGCGCTGCTGTTGGAATGTTTGCTGATGGTACATTTGATGAATTGCACCTTTATTACACTCATTATAAGAGTGCGATTTCACAAGTGGTAATGGAGAAGCAATTGCTTCCATTAACAGACATCAGTACCAATTCCAAATTGTCAGCTTATGAATTTGAACCATCTGCTGAAGAAATTTTAGAAGTTCTCTTGCCACAATATGCTGAAAGCTTAATTTATGGAGCTTTATTGGACAGTAAAGCAAGTGAGCATGCTGCGCGGATGACGGCTATGAAAAATGCTACGGATAATGCGAAAGAATTGATTCGCGGATTAGACTTGGTATACAACCGTGCCCGTCAGGCAGCTATTACGCAGGAAATTACCGAAATCGTCGGCGGTGCAGCAGCACTCGAATAGAGCCCGGCGAAAACATAACTTTTTGATACTTTCGTATTTTGATAAAGGGATAGGGGAAGGAAATCTTCCCGCCCTGGCATGATTCGCAGAGTAAGTTAGGAGGGACAATGATGAACGTAGGACGCGTTCTGCAGGTTATGGGTCCGGTTGTTGACGTAAAGTTCGAAAGCGGTCAGCTTCCAGAGATCTATAACGCATTAAAAATCAGTTATAAAGCGCGTAATGAATCAGAAACTGATATCAAATTAACCCTTGAAGTAGCCCTTCATTTAGGTGATGATACGGTTCGTGCGATTGCGATGGCATCAACAGATGGTTTAACTCGCGGTTTGGAAGTAGAAGATACAGGTGCTCCTATCTCTGTACCGGTAGGGGATGTAACATTAGGCCGTGTATTTAACGTATTAGGAGATAACATCGACCTTGATGAGCCAATCCCGGCTGGAGCTCGCCGTGATCCGATTCACCGTGAAGCACCATCATTTGAAAACCTTTCTACGGAAGTAGAAATTCTTGAAACTGGTATTAAAGTAGTAGACCTTCTTGCTCCATATATCAAAGGTGGTAAAATCGGTCTATTCGGCGGTGCCGGCGTAGGTAAAACCGTATTAATCCAGGAATTAATCAATAACATCGCTCAAGAGCACAGCGGTATTTCCGTATTCGCAGGCGTAGGGGAACGTACCCGTGAAGGAAACGACCTTTACCACGAAATGACGGATTCCGGCGTTATCAAGCAAACAGCGATGGTATTCGGACAAATGAACGAGCCTCCAGGTGCACGTATGCGCGTTGCCTTGACTGGCTTGACAATGGCTGAATATTTCCGTGATGAGCAAGGACAAGACGTGCTTCTGTTCATCGACAACATCTTCCGTTTCACTCAAGCAGGTTCTGAGGTTTCTGCGTTACTTGGCCGTATGCCATCTGCCGTAGGTTACCAGCCGACACTTGCAACTGAAATGGGTAAATTACAAGAACGTATCACATCTACTAACGTAGGTTCTGTTACTTCTATCCAAGCAATTTACGTACCAGCCGATGACTACACTGACCCGGCTCCGGCTACAACTTTCGCTCACTTGGATGCAACAACAAACCTTGAGCGTAAACTTTCTGAAATGGGTATCTACCCTGCGGTGGACCCTCTTGCTTCAACTTCTCGTGCATTGTCACCTGAAATTGTTGGCGAAGAGCACTATCAAATTGCTCGGAAAGTACAGCAAACATTACAGCGTTATAAAGAATTACAGGATATCATCGCCATCCTTGGTATGGACGAACTTGCCGACGAAGATAAGTTAGTCGTACACCGTGCGCGCCGTATCCAGTTCTTCTTATCACAAAACT
>CAZAEW010000091.1:1996-11977 GCA_964484065.1 uncultured Bacillus sp. | reverse complement strand
ATCAAAGCTGTCCGAATAGACCCCTGATTCGGACAGGAATCTGGTTTTTTTCATGGAGCTGTCCGAATAGACCCTTGATTCGGACAGGAATCCGGCATTTTACATCAAAGCTGTCTGAATGGGCTCCTAGTTGGAATGCTTTCTTTTGATGCCATGGCAACAAAGTATACGAAAAGAGCCTGAAAAGTAAACTGCAAGCACAACAAACAAAATTCCTATTAGGATTTCTCCAGGCTCAATAAAACCGCCAAGAATCCTACAGTGGGGAAGGCAATAATGTTTCAAAAAATTAGCGTAAAATAATATTTAATCTCAGGGATGGATTGAGAAAATTCTTTGTGTACAACTATAATAAAATTTCCGCTTAAACGTTTAAAATTCGTTCAATAGCTAATAATGGTTATTTTCCTTTTTTCTATGCTATTGTACAATAATGTATATTTCTCAATACCTAGAGAGGGCTGATCAATCAACATGCTGTCTTCTATAAAATCTAAGGTTTATGGGCTTTTTGGTTTTTTATTTATTATTTTTTTATGCTTTACCACTTTTTTATTTTTGATAGCAAATGAAATTCCAAATATGGCGATTCGTGAAGAATTAAAGCTCATCACCATTACTACATTCGTGCTGATTGGAATTGGCTGCGCTATGTTTGTACTTCTTCTAAATTTCAAAGTTTTTGCCCCCATTCGGAAACTGCAAACTTATACAAAACAGGTAATGAGTGGGGATTTATCTAAATTGGTCACTTGGAAGGGCCATGATGAAATCACCATGCTAGGAGAAACTTTTAATGCGCTGGTCAACCACTTGAGGGATGTATTAACAGAAACATTTCAAAGTGCGGAAATGGTTGCTGCCTCTGCCGAACAACTGACCGTGAGTACGGATGCAATAACTAAAGCAGCGAAAATCATAACGGGAACTATGAGGGATGTTGCTTCTGGAACTGAATCCCAGGCTCAAGATACTCAAGAGGTCGCTGCAAGAACAGCAACGATGGTCCAAACTTGTGTGACAAGCTCAAATAGTGCGGAAAACATCTCAATTTTGGTAAGTAATGCTGAAAAAACAACCGCTGACGGTCAATCGACAATTGATGCAGCTATCTGTCAGATGCAAAAGATACGAGAGGTTATGCAGACAATGGTTGAGACGGTAACCCACCTCGAGGAGCAGTCTGATAAGGTAGGCAATATTGCAACGATGATAACAGATATCTCCTCACAGACTAATTTATTAGCTTTGAATGCTTCCATTGAAGCTGCTCGGGCTGGAGAATATGGTAAGGGGTTTGCGGTAGTGGCGGATGAAGTTCGTAAATTATCTGAACAGTCCGGGATTTCAGCGGGTCAGATAAAAGATTTTGCTGTTCAGATTCAACATGAAAGCGAAATGGCAATGGGGACAGCTCAGGAGGCAACCATGGAAGTTGGAACCGGAATGCAGACTGTCTATTCCGCAGGAAACTCTTTTTCACAAATCCGGTCCTCCATTCAGGAAATAAGTCACCACATCTATGGTGTCTCCATGTCTATGAAGCAAATATTGAAAGATACGGAGCAAGCAGCAGAAGTCATTGACAATATTTCAGATACCTCGGTTAACATGGCGGCCGGAGCACAGAATGTAACGTCAGAAACCGAGTATCAGCTCAGATCGATGGAAGAAATAGCTTCTTCAGCTGCTGATTTATCAAAAATGGCGGAAACACTGCAAGCCATGTCGGCAAAATTCCAATTGTAAGTTAAATAATAATTGATTGATAGTTTTGATGAAAGAAAGCATATAGTTAATTCTTAACTATGTCTTTAACAGCCAGATAATAGGCATGCCGTCATCTATTAGGGGTATTTTAGGCTATCAATCCAACCAATTTTAAAAAGGTCTTTTGCAGCTCTTTAATACAGATGTAACAAACAGAACCTTTATTAGAATATAGTTTCTTTTTTTATTAAAGATTTTTTTGATGCTCAAAACAATAAATTTCTTATTAGTTAGACAGTATGATTTTATCTTTTCAGGCAAGGTCTCTGACAAATTGCACGCCTATTCTCGGAATTTATATTTTCATCATTGATCTCTAATATGCCCTTACATAAAGAAAGGGCACAATTCTTGCTGTAGAATCGCGCCCGGTCGTGGAAGATTGAAGTATTAAATTGCACTTAATTGTGATCCCATAGGGCAGGGAAATCTCAGAAGTTATACTCCATTACACCAATCCATAGTATCCGCATACTACATATCCAACTGATTTTGCGGCGACCATTAGTGCATCTTCATCAATATCAAATTTTGGATTATGGTTGAAATAGGGTTTTTCTACTCCTTTTGGTGTGCAGCCAATATAGAAATAACAGCCAGGGATTTTTTCTAAATAGTAGGCAAAATCCTCGGATGGTGACATCTGTGGATATTCCACGACTTCCTTAATATCCGGGTCATTCGCACTTTCAAGGATCCCTTTAACCACTGCCGTCATCTCTGGGTCATTGTAAAGCGGCGGATAGTCTGACGTATAGGTTAACTCGCATTGAACTCCAAACTCCGCTTCAATTCCACTGACACCCCGGCGTACTTCTTTCTCAATGATATCCTTTGTTTCCACGGTCATGTAGCGGATGTCTCCTTCAAGTTCCACATGATCTTTAATGACATTGAAAGCACCTTTTCCGTCAAAGGAGCCAATCGTAATAACCCCCATATCCATGGGATTTAACCGGCGGCTGATGATGGTTTGCACAGCTGTAACAAAATAGGAGCCGGCAACAATCGCATCATTTGCCCTATGCGGGGAAGAGCCGTGGCCTCCGACACCTTGAATCCCTAATTTAAAATACGATCTTCCGGCAAACGAAAATCCGCTGTGATAGCCGACATTACCGGCCGGTGCCATAGGCAGCAAATGAATCCCAAAAATATTCTCCACGTCATCAAGAGCACCGGATTCGACAATACTTTTTGCCCCGCCTGGCGGCACCTCTTCAGCATGCTGATGAATAATTTTGATGGTACCCGGAATCTCATCTTTTAATTGGATCAGGCAGTCAGCCAGAATCATTAAGTAAGCCGTATGTCCATCATGACCGCAGGCATGCATGACACCTTCATTTTTTGATGCAAAAGGAAGTCCGGTTTCCTCATCAACGTGTACCGCATCAAAATCGGCGCGGAGCGCAATCGTTTTTCCCGGTTTCCCTCCCTTAATCGTAACGATGATTCCATGACCGTTTCCAACATTGGACTGGATTTCAACATCTTTTCCCTTATAAAAATCCAATATATATTGCGCCGTTTTTTCTTCTTGAAAGGATAATTCCGGATTTTCATGCAAATAGCGGCGGATCTGAATCATTTCATCTTTCCTGGCTTCTAACATATCCATTAGTTGTTTTCTCATCGACATTGCCCTCCTTTTTTAAACTTCCAGATTCTTGATTATTCTGTTACAGGTTCTGTGGCTAAAGACGGCTGGTTTTCCCGTTTCTTTCCGGCATGACCTGGAACCATAACCATGATGGAAACCAAGGAAACAACTCCGAAAATAACGTTTGTAATAATTCCTGCTGTTGCAGCTGCATTTATGTTTCCCATCGAGGCAATGGCGCCATAAACTGCGGCGGAAATGGCTACCCCAAATGAACCGCCAAGCGAACTTGCCATTTTATAAAGTCCTGATGCTTCACCAACTTTATTGGCAGGTGCGTTTGATACAGCTGTATCAGTAGAAGGTGTCGCATAAATTCCTAGGCCGAGGCCGAATAAAGCAAATCCGATGAAGACAACAATGGTATAGGTAACGCCCGGTAAAAAGGTTAAGCCCATGAGTGCTACCCCAATCGTTGTAATAAGCGCACCCCAAATCATCGGCGATTTTGCGCCTGCTTTTTGTAAAATTTTCTCACCAACCCGAATCATAGCCAAAACAGCCACTAAATAACCAAGAGATAACATCCCTGATTGAAAGGCCGTAAATCCTCTGCCGACCTGAACATACGTATTTGCGACCACGAGTGTTCCAGCAATGGCATTTAATAAAAAGTTGGAAACGGTTGCCCCTGCATATGGTTTATTTTTAAACAAGGAGAAATCAATAAGTGCATTGCCTTTGTTGCTTTCCATTTTCACAAAAATAAATAGACCAATTAGGGTAATAGCAGCAAGTCCTAAAGTGATTGGGCTTGTCCAGCCAAAATCTTTTCCCCGTGTGATGACAATGTTTAAGGCAAGCATCGTAATCGCAAAAATTACTAATCCGCCAAAATCAAACTTGAATGACGCTGATTCTTCCCCTTTGCTTTCTGGTGTATCCTTAATCAGCCACATGGCAAGAAGTGCAAAAACAATTGAAAAGATGAAAATCCATCTCCAGCCCATGTAAGTGGCAATGAAACCGCCCGCGAATGAACATACACCTGATCCGCCCCAAGAACCAATCGACCAAAAACTGAGTGCCCGCTGCCGATCTGCCCCTTCAAAATAAGCTTTCACTAGAGCAATGGTTGCCGGCATGATGCATGCGGCTGAAAGACCTTGAATGATACGGCCGATGATTAACAGTACTGAACCCGTTGCAAAAATGAGACAAAGAGAACCGATTACACTTAAAATTAAGCCAAGATAAGTAATTTTCTTCCGTCCTACTTTATCAGCAATCCCTCCGGCAGCTACGATAAACATTCCAGAAAAAAGGGCTGTTAAACTAATGGCTACATTCAAAGATCCTAACGAAATACCCAAATCCTTTTGTACGTCAGGAACGACGTTGACCATTGCCTGGGCAAACAGCCAAAATGTGATAACACCGAACACAATCCCAGTAATCATTTTATTTGTTCCTTTATAGCTTGTTTCCATGGTGAACCTCCTAAAAGTTTTATTTACCAGCCGATCGACAACCATTTTTAAGAGTATAAAATGATGGCTGAAAGGAAAGTTGTCATTTTCGGTTAGCATTTATGGTTCATGCCATTATTATAGAAATATCCAAACATTTAAATCAGTTAATAATTGTTTAGTTCCAGCAGCTTTCTAGGTTATTTTTAAAACCCATCTTTCTATATATCAAAAAATGAACGTCAATTTTTGATTATTTGTTCGTGAAGTACATAAAGGAAACTCGCCGATTGGCGACCCCTTCAGGGCGAAGACAGAGGGGTGGTTCGCCGAAAAGCACAGCTTTTCGACTGCGATGCTAATGCTCACGAAGCGTTCCTTAGTGCGCTTATGCGTAATCAAAATCTATGGGTATAAATTCTGATTAGCCAAAAAAGCCATTGATGTGTTTAAAAACATCAATGGCTTTAAAAAATTAACTATATGCTTTTCGGATTTCGAAGAAGTGGATGGCATTTGTTGTCATATCGGAATAAAACGCCCAATCCTCCTCAATTGTTTCATCAAAGATTTCTAATGAAGGATAACTGGAACGGGTAATATAATCGATAATTTCAGCATCCATGCCATGTTTGCTGCTTAATTTCCACCAGTTGGTATATAAGGCTCCATTATCTTTGTCAAAAATGTACTTACGAACCTGATACTCACCTTTCGGGATTCCGGCAATTCTCACCCGAATGGTTTTATTTAATTTATGAAGGAAAGCCTCCTCAATCGAATAATACGGATTGATATAATTACAATTCATCAGCACCAATTGGTAGCCCCGATCCGTTTTGGTCATGAGATAATCCTGACCCTTTGCAACGATGGCACCTTGGAGCTTTTTCGCAAAAAGCATCGCATAATAAGCCGGCCGCTTTCCGCTGAAATAATGAAACAATTCCAGCCCCTCCATGCGAATGCGCAAATTCCGTTTATCTTCTTCATGCTTTTCGGTATTGATCCAAAAGGCCATAGCGTTTATTTCACCGGCTAAATCCAGTGCGTTTTTTAAAACTAAGGCGCCGCGAAAAAACGTACCATTGGTAAACCGCGTATTTCCGGAGAGGGTATTCCACGAGATCAGAAAAAGCGGTTTATCGACCTGATGCCCTTTTAAGAAATCCCGGACTTTATTTGTTTTTTCAACAATATATTCCTTTGCTAAATCATAGCGATTGTCACCCAATTCCGTAAAATCAATCACTTCATTTTGGTTGGCCAGGTAGCCGATAAAATCAATTCGGCTTCCTTCCTCCAATTGCCATCTATGCTGCTTAGGAATATTTGCTTCTTGAAAGGAATAGGGCAGAAACACCCCGACTTTAATTCCAGGAACCAGCTGTTTCAGAAGACTGTGCAACTTTAAATAGATACGATGTAAATTTTCGGCCTCAACTGCAGTAAAGTAGGGCTCATAAAACAAGATGTGCCAAGTATTCAAATACTTTTCACCATAAACCTGCAAGCAATGTGTTAAAAACCGTGTCAGTTTATTAAAGTAGCGTTCTTCATCTTCAGAGATCTCTTTATACTCCACCCGTATAAACAGTGATAGATTATTTTTATGCATAAAAGTCAGGGCAATGTCCGTGTTAAAGTATGGTGAAGTGGTCGGAATCTGTTCATCTGTTTCGACTGCCGGAAGAATCGCAGCCCCGCTTAATCGGCTGATACTGATAAACTGCAGCCCTAATTGTTCTTTCACCATCAATACTTGCGAACGGACATCTTCTTTTAATAATTCCTTTAACTCCCTAATAATTAAAATATTTTCAGGAAGGCCGATTTTCTTCCCTTTGTTATTCATGAGTTCAATCGTTAACTCTTCATAACGTGTTTCTGTATTGACATACATTTGGTCACCGGCTGTTAAAATTGCTCCCAATTTACTCAAAATATCAGGAGAATTGATCAGCGCTTCCGAATCGTGCAAATTATAAGGATGGACGGAATCCTCCTGATTTGGAGCAGCATGCTGATCCCGATATTCACTTGGCGTTACCCCGTAAACATCCTTAAAAAGATTAGTAAAGGACTTTGTGTTTGGAAAGCCATTCTTCAGCGAAATTTGTGAAATCGAATCGGTTGTATATAATAAATCCTTTAAACTATGTTTAAGTCTTATATTCATCAAAAACCGGCTGAAGCCAATTCCCATTTTTTGTTTGAAATAGCGGGATAGATAGGCGGTTGAAAGGTAAGTTCTTTGCGCCATTTCCTCTAATGTAATGGGCTGATCGTAGTTTCTTTCGATATATTCAATCACTTGCGTTAACCGCTGATCATCCGTATCTATTTTTTCGAATACCGTCCCTTCGATACTAAAATTGCGAATAAGAATCAACAGGATTTGACAGATTGACATTTGGATTTCAAGTTGATAGCTTTCATCCTTTCTCAAGTATGAAATCATCATTTCCGCCAGCAATTTCCGGCTTTTATCCATCATCAGCTCCCGGCCCATTTCCACTTCCCGGGAAAACAATAGAAAGCGGCGATTATGATACATAGGATAATAACGGTTGATAAAGGAATCTGTAATATTTAACATCAGTACACCATTTTCTTCCGTCCCGCGTACCTGATAAAGCTGATTCCGATTTAGAACGAGTAAATCATTCTCCTCTAATGAATAATACCGGCTATTGGTTTCTACTTCTAATTTGCCATTTATGATAAATAGGATCAGAATACCTCTATTCACCTTAGGAGCTAAAAATTCAATTCTTTTCAGTTCCAGCAGAAAGTCAGATTCTTGATTCGCCAATTTTTTCACCGCATTTCTTACTTATCTGGTCTCAAACTTTAAATAGGTAAACTTTGGGGAATGGGCAGCCTGCCTCGTCCATTTATTGTTTCTTTATTGATTATAAGGAATCAAATCCTTGCTGTAAAAATACCCGAAATGTTTTTCATTAAATTCAATTCTATAAGTGTATGTGCCTGAGTTACTCTGCTTTTGTTCACTAATAACCCCTGATTTATTCTCAAATTCTTTTAAATAAAAGTAATCTTCAGGTTCCATTTCCTGTTTCGATTCATGATCAAGCTTCTTTATCTTCACTCTTTCCCCAATCTCAAATCGTATCGCCGGAGACGCGTCGCCTTTCTCACTTTCAGAAAGCAAATTATGTTCTTCTTTCACAATCTCCATTTCAAACATCTCCTATTTTTCCAAAAATCACATCCTAACTATACCTAAGCCGCCTCGAATCGTCAACGAGGTTGACAAATAACGGAAATAGTAGTAAGATAAATTGTAAACCAAGTTTACAACCGAGAGGTAAGGGGGTTTGGCAATGTTTAATATTGGAGATGTGGTTATTTACTCCATGCACGGTTTAAGCAGAATTGATGATATTTGCGAAAAAACGATTTCTAACGTGACCAAAAAGTACTATGTTTTACATCCTCTTGATCAGGCTAGTCTAACCATCAGTGCGCCCGTTGACAGCAATAAAGTTGTCATCCAAAAAATGTTGGATGAAGAGGAAGCTAAGGAAATTTTGCAATCCTTCCAACAGCCGGGGGCCAGCTGGATAGAAAATTCGAAACAACGGTACACCCAATACCAACATATTGTAAGCACAGGGGAACGAAAAGAAATTGCTAAAATAACCAATACCTTAATGCGGAAAGATCTGGAACTGCATTTAGAAAATAAAAAGCTGTATGATCAAGACCGCAGATTATTAGATCCTGTTCAAACTTTATTGTTTAAGGAATTAGCAATGTCATTGGATACTACTTTTGAAAAAATATCCGAACAGGTGAACAGCTGGATAAAACAGTAATCAAAAAAAGAGTTGAAAATCATAAGATTCCCAACTCTTCACCCTTTACGGGCTTCCTCTAATCCCCAATCAGATTTTAACAACTCTTTCAGAAATGCTACTTGCTTCTCTCCAATTTTATCAGCAACTTTTTTCACAAGGGACGCTTTTAGTTCCGCATTTTTTTCATAACATTCCTCACCTAATGAGGTTAATTTTATGCATTTTTCCTTATTGTTGTTTTCGACGTTCATTACCTCAACTAAGCCTTTTGAATGCAGGCTTTTTATAAATTTATGGACTGCCTGCCGCGTAATATCTACATTTTTTGAAACATACGCAATCGTCGGCTGCTTTTTGTAAATTCTCGCCATGATAAACCATTCAGAGTTGGAAATAGAAATATCACTGCTATCGTTCCACAGTTTCTCTGTGACTCTGCGAAGCAAAAGATGGCGCTCACTTAATATGTCAATTAAGTCCAGGTTTTCAAAATCAGGATTCAAGCGTTTACACTCCAATCATTGTAATCGCCACCTACTATACAAAAAAAAAATTCGAATGTCAACCTTGGTTGACATTTAATCGATATGAATCTTGATTTAAAATATTTTCGAAATAAAGCAATAGGAATTTATCTTGTTGATCGTATTTGGATAAGAAAAAAAGACGATGTCTTCTTCATGCATCGCCAATTACGGATTTTACTGTGAATATTTTTTTGATTGATTACCTACAAAATCCGCAATCATTTTCGATAGTAAAAACATGAAAACAGTAATCAAAAATGAGTAGAAATAATTCCAATTATCCAACTCATATAAATTAAAGTAAACGAAAATGGGTATCCCTATAAAACACATGATGGCTGATAAAACAATGGTTGCGAAAAAATAAGCCTTCCATTTAGTAAAAAATTGATAGGATAAAGACATAATAACGGGAACTACGGCAAAATCTACTGCATTAAAACGATGCGTAAAAACAACTAACTGGTGGGGATAACTCCAAAAATCATAATAGGAGCCTATTTCGTTTGCCAGACCGACAATTACAAAACATACCACGAAATCAAAAGAAATTAACAACAGTCTATAACGATCGATTAGGAACACAAACAAAATAATAAATAATAAATTTATGATAAAGATACTCCACCACCCAAGACTAAATAAATCGTGATGAAGCCATATATCTGTTTGAAGTGAATGATATTTGCTTCCCAATTTGTCAATTTGTGTGTACATAATTTCATCCCTCACTGTTAATCAATAGTAACAGTTTTATATTGCACCTCTTTTTTTCAGTTATCCGAAAA
>CAZAEW010000091.1:0-1896 GCA_964484065.1 uncultured Bacillus sp. | reverse complement strand
TATGCTTTTTAGCGATACAGTCTGAATAATGAATAGAACTGCGGGGAAAATACACAAAAAAAGGACAAGAGTAAAATGAAAACGATTCAGGATCCTGAAAAAATAAAACGTGTTGGCGGATTTTACTCTAAACTAGTAGAAGCACACCAAGATTACTTCGACTATTGGATTCATCACACCTTATTTCATTGGGACTTTTACTTATCTGTATTTTTTGCAGTTTTTCCTTGGATAATATGGCTGAAATTTAAGAAAAAGGATAGCACTTATCGTTTAATATTAGCGGGATTATTTGTTGGACTCGTTTCCACATTGTTAGATTATTGGGGAACTGTGTATGGATTATGGTACTATACAGGTAAAATTATTCCTTCTATGCCTTCCTACATTCCTTGGGATTTGTGTTTGCTTCCAGTTATGGCGATGCTCTTTTTACAATTCAAACCTGAATTGTCTCCAATGTTAAAAGCATTCGTTTTCGCATTTGTTTGTGCATTCGCAGGCGAACCGCTTATGCTATGGATTGGATTATACGTGATAACAAAATGGAGTATCTTTTATTCATTTCCCATTTATTTTTTTCTGTATTTAGGTGCTCATAAATTAAGCAGAGTTAAACATTTTGCCGAATTATAATAAGGCTTTGTTCAATTAACCTGCCATTTAATTGATTAAAGGACAAGAAAAATGGACTGCAGCAGTCCATTTTTTCCATTCTTGCACCCGATGTAAGCTAAATGCTGGTTCTAATTACTACGATTCGCTTTCGCATTAATGGATGTCTTTTTTCTTAAAGCGGCCGCCATGAACGGAAGAAACATCTGTAGCAATGATAAATGCCTGAGGGTCTGACTCTTTAATAATATCTTTCAGCTTTGTTTCTTCTAACCTTGTAAAGACACATAGAATCACCCGTTTATCTTCACCGCTATAAGAACCTTCGCCATGCAAATAGGTGACTCCCCGGCCTAAACGCTCTGTAATAGCATCCGCAATCTCGTCAGTATTATCGCTGATGATATAAACTGATTTCATATCATCTAATCCTTTTACGACAACGTCAATGGTCTTAAAGGCAATATAATAAGCAAGCATCGAAAATAAGGCATTTTCTAAAGAGAATACAAAGGCTGCGATCGAGAAGATTATCACATTAACAAACATAATGATTTCGCCAACCGAAAACGGGATCCTCTTCTCCACTAAAATCGCCAATGTTTCGGTACCATCTAAAACGCCGCCATTTCGGATGGTTAAACCTACTCCTACACCTAATATTAACCCGCCGAAAACCACTGCCAGCAGCTCATTATTTACAATCGGTTTAACATGATGCATAAAAGAAGCCGCCACAGACAGGGCTACAATTCCATATAACATACTGATCGCAAAGGTTTTGCCAATTTGCTTATATCCTAGGAAAAAGAAAGGCAAGTTTAAAACCACTAAAAATAGACTCAGATTTATTGTTGTAACATGACTCAATATCATCGATAAGCCCGTTACTCCCCCGTCGATCATATCGTTTGGAATTAAAACCGCTTCTAATCCGTAAGCCATAATGACTGCACCAATAGTAATAAATAAAGCCCGCTTGACTAAATTTCGTGCTTTTAATTTTTTGTGATTGATTCTCTTTTTTTCTTCTGCTGTATTCATAAAGCCGTCCTCCTATTTTTTTATTGTCTCCTTATCGTTAAAAAATCAAAAAGATTTCAAAAACCTAGACCGTTTGAGCACAATTATGAGTAACCTTATTTTTCTCAATAATATAAGGCTCTTTTCGTATACTTTGTTGCCATGGCATCAAAGCATTCCAACTGGGAGCCCATTCGGACAGCCTTGATGAAAAAAACTGGGTTCCTGTCCGAATCAAGGGTCTATTCGGACAGCTTT
>CAZAEW010000090.1:0-12073 GCA_964484065.1 uncultured Bacillus sp. | reverse complement strand
CGCAAGTCCCTGTGAGAGTAGGACGTTGCCAGGCAATCAAAAGACAACCTGTTTTAATAGGTTGTCTTTTTTTAACCGAATTATTTTTATTTTAATTTTCTATATTCTTCTTTAATCTTTTCAACTGTTTTTTCTATTTGTTCACCCCAGTGATCATCTTTGATATTAAAAATAATATTCCCTTCTCTATCAATCATTCCATAACCTCTATAAGCCACACCATCTTTCTTCATTCCCATTTTATCAATTAATTTTAATGTTGGATCAGAAATAAAGGAGAGACTATGTCCAAAAGTTTCCTTCAAATTATTATGTAATGAATGCTGTTCTTCTGGTGTATCGCTGCTAATTACAAACATTTTAATATCCATTCCATCTAATTTATTAATATTTTTATGCAACTGAACCAGTTGCTTCTGACAAAGTTTTCATGAATAGGTTGTTATAAAAAAGAATACTGTCGGTTTTTCTAAAGGAAAAATTACCTCTTTTTGTTCGTGATTTAATAAAGTGATTGGTTCAGTAAGCGTCCTTTTTTCAAATGCCGATAAAACCAGAAAAGACATTAAGGTCAAGACAATAATTATAGGTCGCCGCATTTTTAACTCCTTTCTTGTAAAAAAAAGATTTGGTTTAGTGGGAGGGGAGCAATAATCCTTACTTTTCGTTTTAATTTTGCCGTTGGGTCTTCCTTCTTAGTTGATTTTTTAAAAATCAAAAATATTTACCTCCTTTTTCTTTTTTAGAATGAACAAACGAATGCAACACTATACGGATCTCCCGAAATCGGGTGCATTACTGAAAGGAGATACGTGGTTGATAAAGAAACTTTTAATAGGAAGGGATATCTATAGGAACAGTGAGAGAAAAGTTTGCATAAATTAAGTATCAATTAAAAAAATGCAAAGGATGTTTTGTCATGTCATTCTTTCAAAATCCCGTGGAAATTGGTACCGTAAGTGGCGGTGTTGTTCAATTTGGACCTTCTGTGTTTACTTCCCCCAAAAATGCCATAAAGACAATGGCAGGAGCAGGCTCAGAAAATGTGGCGGCTCTAATTAATACATTTACTGTTGTCAACTCAACAAATACGCTAGATTCTGATGGATTCGATCAGCCTATAGTTCAAGGTAATTAACGAGAACTCAAATATGGAATAGGTTACAATATATACTCGCTTAAAGAGGTTAATGGAAATATTTCAAGCGGGGAAAAATCAATTTGTTACAGAAAAGAAAATAAAATAATAAGTTCAATATATTGCCAATATTAAAGGAAAGTCTTTTATCTGTATGGGTTAAAATGGAATTAATTAGAGTCCAGTACACATTATAATTACATCGTTTTTTGATACTCCAAAATCAAGAAAAAGGTGATAGTTTAATGAGGAAAAATAATAAGTTAACTAAACTGGATGAATATCTCCAAACAAGGTTTCTAATTGATGTTGAGCCCTCAGAAATGGTTACTAAACAACAGACTTCAACCGAAAATAATCTTGGAAAATTGATTGAAGACGGAAATGAACTTGTCCATTTTAACGTTGAGAAACAATCCATTACGCTGCTGTTTTCTGATAAACATAACACCTCGGGTATTGAAATTTTTATTGACAAAAAGGGAGAACTTAAAACAAAATTAATCACTAACATCTATAAAATTATTAGTGGCAGTTTTTAAGGTTTAAATGAAAAATTGTGCACCGTTATATAAAACCGAGACATGCCTTAAGAAAGGTTTGAATAGGACTAATGATGTTCGTTTTTTTGTAAAGAATCATAATCAAATTAACAATGGACATTGCAACCTATCAATACTGTCGAATCGAGGTTTTAAAAATGAATTTTTTTATTACTAAAAAATTTGTTTTAAAAAAGATTGAGAAAAAAGGTGCAGATAATTTGTATACGTTACTAGATTTTAATACCAACCAGAAGTTCGAGTATATGGGTACCCAAACCAATATTGATCATAATTTAACGGAAAAAGATATAGTAGAAGTTGAAATAAATATCAAAACAATATCTAGTCTTTCAATATTAAAATCAAGTAAAAAAGTGCTTTTAAATGTTGTGACCTCATACATATCTTGCGTAAAAAGAGTAACCGTTGTTTAATTTGTGTACCACTATGAGATAATTTGAGGCAGTGGAGTAGTGTATGTTGTACAAAAAACTACCTGGGTCTCAACTCCCAACCCATGTATGGAAATAGAACAAATAGGAGCAATACACCAACATAATAAAGGCAGTGTGAGCGAAGCAAAATATCACTACTACGGAGTCCATAGATGTATTTTTTACCTTTCACTTGGATAAAATGAATCACTTTTGCGCAGCTCCGCCCCTTTTCCACAAAAATAGATAGATTGAGCAGGTATTAGTTCTACTCATCTATCTATTTTATTTAAAAAATGTGAGAAATGAAATGAACGTTTCTAAATCGGTTTATCGCTTTTCCCATTTGTCAGTAAAAACTAATTCATCCAATGATAATCGTTTCCCCCAACCGACTGTCTCCAAAATCGGCTGATCCTGAAACTGTTCTGTATATCCAACTGACAGCAAACCGATTGGCTCAACATGCGGAGGAATATTGAGAATTTTCCTGATATCCTGTTTCTTGTAAAAAGAAACCCATCCAACTCCCAGACCTTCAGCCCGCGCAGCTAGCCACAAGTTCTGTATGGAGCAGGCTACTGAATAGGCATCTGTTTCCGGTATCGTATTTCGCCCAAGAACATGTTCTGCATCTTTTGTCGGATCACAGGTAAAACAGATCGTAACAGGTGCATCAAGAATACCTTGAAGTTTTAATTTAGGATACAATAAAGACCTTTCATCCTCAAAATAACTCCCGGCTATCTGTACTTCTTTAGCAACAACATCGTGCAATTGCTGTTTTATTTCTTCTGAGCGGACTACGATGAAATTCCATGGCTGCATAAAACCTACTGATGGGGCATGATGTGCTGCTTCGAGAATTTTGTAAAGTTTCTCTTCCTCAATTGGGTGTTTAATAAAAGAACGAATATCGCGCCTGGAGAAAATAGCTTGATAGACTCCTTGTTTTTGTTGTCCTTCAAACTCATGCCGAGTAGTGATTTGTAAAGATTGATCAGCAGGTATGATTTCTGATGCAGCTGCCACTTCACTTGCCCCTTTAACCGAACCATCATTTGACCCAGAAATTCCTGCTTGCTCAAACGTAGCCATTTCATTTGCAATTCGAATGGCCGCCCTTACAATCGGAAGGGCAGTGGCTGTTCCGCTACCTTCTCCTAACCGAAGGTTGAGCTTGAGGAGCGGCTCTAATCCTAAAAGTTTATTCACAAAGGCATGCCCTGGCTCCACCGATTGATGGGAGGCAATAAGATAATGGCCTGCGGCTGGAATAATTCGGACCGCTGTCAAGGCAGCTACAGAAGTGATGAAACCATCCACCAAAACGGGGATTCTTGCTGCTGCAGCACCTAAAACAATCCCGGCAAGTCCTGCAATTTCTAATCCTCCGACTTTTGATAAAACATCAATCGGGTCCGTCGGAATAGGTTGATTTAACTCAATTGCCCGTTTAATAACATCCGCTTTTTTTTCTTTTTCTGCATCATTTAATCCGGTTCCAAAGCCAACAATTTGCTCGACAGGGATTTGCCCGAGTACAGCCAACATAGCGCTGCTTGCAGTGGTATTTCCAATTCCCATTTCTCCTAGTGCAAGCAGCTTGGCGCCTTGCTGGATAGCTGCTTCCGCTGTTTCGATCCCAACTTCTATAGCTGCAATGGCTTCATCTCTTTCCATGGCTGGGCCTTGCGCCATATTATTGGTACCATAGCGTATTTTTTTATTGATAACACCTGGAAGCTGCATGTCCCCATTAACACCAATATCAATAATTTGTACTGAGGCATTAGAAGCGCGCGACAACACATTGATAGCTGCACCGCCCGAAATAAAATTTCCAATCATTTGCTGCGTCACTTCTGATGGAAATGCTGATACTCCTTCAGCTGTTACACCATGATCTGCTGCCATTAACATGACCATAGCAGGATCAATTTCAGGACGAGTATTTCCCGTCATCCCTGCTATTTTAATTGCCAGTGATTCTAACAGGCCCAAGCTTCCCAATGGTTTTGTTAGTGAGTTTAAATGTTGTTCCATTTCATCTTGTGCTTTTGTGTTCAAACCTTCAATTGAAAAAATCGTTTCTTTTAATTTTTGCATGAATATATTCCTCCTTATGGTAATTCCCGACCACGCAAAAAAACCCCAGCTCAAATAGGCTGAGGTTTTGCCATAACCACATACATCCTTCTATTAGGCAGGTCTCCTGACTCCGATTCATCGCATGCTGCGCCTTCCCAGATTTTCCAGTGGCATTGCAGCAGCTCCTCGACTACAGTGGCGGGCTCCGCGTCGTTTCAAAACTTCCCTATTCTCCTTAATTTAGGCACCTAATGAAGTTTATTCAGTTGAAAAACTACATAATTAGTAAATCATAAATTTGCAAGATTGGCAATCTTTTGCTTAAAAATGATGAAAGGATGTCCAAGGGAACGATTGAAATTTAATATATTATTAAAAGAGTTGCATTTAGTAATTTTATATAGCACGCAAACAATATTAACAAATCAATATTATCCTGATAAAATTTATAAAAAGATGGTGATTGAATGGGAAAATACTTTTTTTCAAAAACGATCGGAATATTTTTAGGTACTATAACAACGGTGGCAGCGCTGTGTTACGGCTTTTTCTATTTACTCGGTACATCTTTAGGGAAAGCCTTGGGCTCAGAGCTGGATACAGAAGCCAGTAACAGGTCAACATTAGAAATCCTAATGAGTATTTGCCTATTAGGTTTCATAACAGGAGCGGGTTCTTTAGGAATAAAATCGAAAGGATGGAGAAGTGCCTATATAGGATTTTGTATATTAATGGGTACTATACTGATCGTATTCTTTTTTATTTCTGAAGGTGCGTTAGGAAAAGCATTTGAATTTCTAATTCTATGTATAAGCCTCATGTATTTTTTATTGGGGTATATAGTAAAAAAGGAGAAATGAAATGTAGAGAAGATAATGTAAGAGAAAAAATAGGGGAGGGGAAACGTATGGCTAAAAGAAGATGGACAATAGAAGAAATTAACCAATATAGAAAAACAAGAGGGGGTGTCTTTTATTACAATAAGGAGGATTCAAATTTTCTAGTACCAAAAGCATATGGATTTGGATGGACAGTCAATTGGGCAAATCCGCTATCGTGGGTTTTCATTCTTGCCATTATTGGAGTTATTATTTTAGGTAACTTTATTTAAATGATTAGCTTTTGTGTTTGCAGATTTTACAGATTCATACTATAAGACAATTGGTTCAAGGGAACTTTCATTCTGTGGTGCCTACGATCATAATTGAGAAGAAATCCTAAATGGCGAAGCGAAGAAAAAGCCGCATTCAGTCATCCGAATGACGGCTTTTCAATTTTTTAGATAAGGGTATAAAAGTCAAGGAAATAGATTAGAGATTAACGTCAAATACCGCGTCTTGATTAATTTGATTATTGTTTATCTTTCGATTTCTGTTGTTCAATCATCTCTGCAGCTAAAAGACGTACTCGAAGAACTTGGGGGAGTTTTCTCCATAAACCAGTTTTGATTTTCATATTGATTATCCTCCATATAATCTTTGTCATCTTTTACATTTTTGTAATCAGCTACTGTTGGCTCTTTTGGAGAAAAAACGAAAAATCTTTCGAAGGGGCATGGTTTAGATCCTAAAAACAATTAATAAATGAAGTCAATCCAATTATCGTCATCCTCATCGTGAAAAGCTTCAGCAGTCGTTAATTCACTGCAACTCCAGCAATAGCTTCTGGTATTTTCCCATTTTGAAAGTGATTCACCGCAATAAATACACACAGAATCTAACATATTCATATAGAAATTCCTCCTCCATAACAGTCTCCAAAATTAAGAAAAGAAGATTACATCAATTTGGAAACACATGGGGTTTGCACATATAATGTTCCAAAGATTCTTGGTGTTAAACTAGCGAGACCTTTGAGGTTTTTTGTCAATCATGGATTCGATTTGGCTTTTTTGTCCTTTTCTTTGTTCCGAATGAATACCTGTGTCACAACAAATAGCAAAAACCTCATCATAATTGACAAATGACATTCATTTCACCCCTTTCTTTCTTGGATTTGAACAAAACCTGTAATAGATTCTCACCCCCCTACAATTTTGTACCAGCACTGGAAGAAACTGAATGCTAGTACAATTTAAATATATAAAAATAAAGAAGTATATTCAATATTTTTCCTGTTAAAAAATACCAAATATTATGACAATTATTGATTGATTAATCTACTAATGATGAAAAAGAATGATAGATTCCCTCGAAAAAATGTTTTTACCATAAAGGTACGACGGATTTTATTTATAAGTGGAAAAGTTTATAGATATTCACTACTTCTAAAGCAGCTGTTTAATACTTCCATTAGAATAAAACAAAGGGAGGCAACGATTATGATAAACGTGTTTGTTTCTGGAACGTTACTTAAGGGAGAAGTGAACCACTGGCTTTTAGAAAAGGCGATATGCATCGAGGAGCAGAGCTGGTCTAACGGGTTACTGTTCGATACAGGGGATGGATATCCAGCCATGAATCAATCACAACATTGCAAATGAAGAAAAATGGTAGAAATGGATAATTGAAAATAGCGATTGGAAGGAACATAGTACGGATTAAATTTTGATAATACAATGCCATATCGATTTTTTTTAAAAATTAAACAGGTTGGTAAAAATGGATGAGTCTTCTCGTTTCAAGAGGATAATTTTTCCTTTATCAGCTGTCCAGCAGCCTGAATATTTCACTATTCTAAAATTTGCAAAAAATTAAAACAGTTGATATCATTGTGATGGTACATATAGTAGAAACAGATTTACAACTGATAATACTTTTAAATATATTGTGTTTTATGCGATCACTTTAAAAATGTCCTCATATGTTTATTTTAATTACTTTAAAAATGAATGGTAAACAATACGAACATTTTTTTGCTAAATTTTTTTCAGGAGGAGTTTATATGAAAGAATTTTTTACTTATGATCAACGTCTCGGCATGTTGGTGCCTGATATAATTGAAGAATGGGACGAACTTAGTAAACAGGTGCAGCAAGATATTTTATTAAATTGGGAAGAAATTCGCGGCTCTATTCCTGATCGTATTGCTGAGCTTGAAACTACTATTAACCAGAAACAAGCTCAGCTTTCAAATGAAAACAACTTTACACTCTCTTGTAAACTAAATAGTGAAATATCAGAACTTGCCTCCATTATCAATGATTTGTGGCTGTGGTTTCGTGCAAACCAAACCATGTCTGCGAAAACACATCATTAAATGTAAACTTGGGTATCATGTTTCCAAGGTTGTATCCCCTAATAGGGGATTTTTTTATTATTTCATCTTGGTCTAATCAATATTGAAAGTGGAGACAATATATAACGAGCTGAAATAAAAAGAGGAGGAATTTTGATGGATGAAGCATTGAAAGTTGGGGACCTCGCTCCTGACTTCTCTTTACCGGCAACAACTGCCGAAAAGATTTCCTTGTTCGACTTTCGAGGAAAGAAGAATATTGTCACCGCTTTTTATGGGATGGATTTTACCCCGGGATGAATAAAGGAAGTTGCCTCTTGGAAAGAGGACTACAGGCGTTTTGAGCAGCTGAATGCGGAAGTACTCGCGATCAGTGTCGACCACATTCATTCCCACCGGGTATTCGCTGCAAGTATGGGGACACTGCCATACCCCCTATTATCAGATTGGCACAAGCAAACGGTCAAGAATTATAAAGTGTTTAATCCCAAAGGTGAGACAGCAATCCGTTCCGTTTTTGTGGTGAATAAAGAAGGGGTCGTCACCTATTTAAACACCTCATTTAAAGCCGACAAAAAAGAGGACTATGAAGCGGTTTTTACTGAACTTGAAAAATTAGTTTAATCAAATAGAAATTCCACATTAGTTGTGGAATTTTTTCTATTTGGATAGATCTTAAAACGGGTGAATAAATTGAGGTATTGGGGCCAAAATACTTTTTGTTGAAATAAAAATGAAATGAGGGTTTTTGATGAAAGAAGTATTACAGCAGGCCAGAGAGGGATTAGAAAAAGCATACAACCATCCTGAATCCGCAAATTTGGATCACTGCATTAATCAACTCCAATCTGCCCTTAACCAGAATGGCGATAAAGGGACAATGATTGAAAATTGCATTCAGGCATTAACGCAGGCTAGGAATTCAGTGGGTGCTTTAAAAAACGCAGGGGACGATTCATCGGAGGGCGCATTTGATGAGGCTTTTAATGCTTTGGAGAATGCAATTGAATCCTATTCAGATGTTAATAATGATTCTTTTAAGTAGAAAACATTAGGCAGCTATCAGAATTGGGAAAACAAATATTTAATAAAAAAACAAAAGGAACGTCTCTTATCGAATACGTTCCTTTTCTAAACCCTTTTATGTGTCCGTATGCAAGCCTTGATAAGTAAACACGCATTCTGGTTTGTGCAAGCCCAGGACGGCCGTCCATCATTTTTTGTTAATGGTTTTCAATATAGTTTACGACATCACCGACCGTTTGAAGTTTAGCAGCGATTTTGTCACTAATTTCGATCGCAAATTCATCTTCAATTTCCATTGTCAGTTTCACCATATCAAGTGAATCAGCGTTGAAGTCATCTTTGAATGAGGCTTCTAGTTTAATCATCTCCATTTTGACACCTAGTTGGTCTGCAATAAGAGGCTTTAACTTTTCAAATGTAGTCATTGGGTCATCCTCCTGGTATTTTCATAAGCACTATTATAACAGTATAATTCAAAACAGAAAAGGACATCTAGTAGCCATCGAATATATGAGCAAATGAATGTAAATTAGGTACAAACAGGTATATTAAAATAGTACTAATACTACGATTAACTGCCTGATCTAAAAATAAAAAAGAGCAAGTAACTGCCTGCTATGATTTCATCTAGAACTTTTAAAATATCTTAGTTTCCCATATACAGCATGTTCAAGCGCCCATTATTCGTCATTTTAGGGCAGGGGAAAATATCGCACAATTCTTTTAGATTGGTTATCGTATACGTACTTTGAATTTCCGGATCCCCATTTTGCCATTTCCGATTTAACCAGCATGTATCTATTCCTGACATAATACCGCCTTTGATATCACTGGTAAGGGAGTCCCCAATAATAAGAGCCTCACCTACATGAAAATCCTTAATATGATTTATTACATATTCGAAAAATTCTTTTGATGGCTTTTGGAATCCAACACTTTCAGAATCAAATATGTCTTCGAAAAATCCATATAATCCCGCCATCTTCAATCTCTTTGTTTGGGTTTTTGCTAAACCATTTGTCACAACAAACAGGCGATGTGATGCAGATAAACTCTCACAAATTTCCAAAGCCCCGTCAATCAGCTGATGTCCATTGCCCAAAAGCTCTCTATATTGTTTTTCCCATTCTTCACCATCGACAACTTTGCCTAATTTCGACATGGTCTTCGAAAACCTTGTGGTTAACACTTTTTCTAAAGGAATTTTTCCATTTTCGTAATCAGTCCACAATTGTTTGTTGACAGAATCGTATACTTGGAACAACTCATCCGAAAAGGTATACCCATGATAATGAAACAATTTATGTAACGAATCAATTTCGTTCGCGCCGAAATCTAACAATGTATCATCCACATCAAATAGCAATATTTTATAACTCATTTTATTCTCCTCAAAAGATTCAATAATAAAAATATAGTTTTAAATTTATAGAAGACTTTATTAATTATATTCAAATTTTGGGGCAATGCCAAAATTTTTTAACATCTAACTATATACAAGGGGGCAGAAAAATAGTGGAGTCAAAAAATCATAGTATTTTACAGCATTCTATTAGCCTGGAAGTGTATTACCGTGCGGACATGCCCTTAAAACAGAATAAGTTAAAGCTATAATTTTCAAAGGATAAGAAGAGAAGCATTACTAAAACGCAGCAAATTAAAGTTGGATAAGTTAACAAGACAATTTGAAGGCAAAAATAATCATACTTTCTAATGGAGGAGGATATTCGTGGTACGTTCTAAATTTCAAATAAAATTGTGTTTAGCTCTAGCACTACACAGGAGGGTTCATTGGACTAATCCATTGTTTTGTACTCATGCACCCATAGATAGGGTGAGGCATAGGTGGAGCAGTATTATCAAGCATTGCTCATGGCAATTATGTAAAATTTCCTAACTGCTTCAGCATTTTCGGTTCTGCCGAGGGATGTAGATGTTCCGGTGCATTGGCTTTATTAGACCGGTCCAGAATTTTTTCTCAAGGGGTATGTCTCCATGTACAAAATTTGGCTCTTGGGCAAGTCCAAGTTGAATAAACTTCGCTGTGAAAGAGTTTTTATAAAATTTCATTGCAACGTATGATAATCTTAGAATAGCTATTTATCAACCGAAATATTCCAAATTGGTTAAAGAAGGAGGCACCTCTTACGATTATCAAATTTGATTTTGGCGATGACTATATTCAATACATCTCCTGTTCTACTAAAGTAGGAAGAAGAATTAACAAAATTCAAAGAGATTTTTTTAATTGGATTTTCAACGAAGAAAAGAATAAAGAATACTGGGCGTATGAAAATGGAGAAAAATATTGCCCAAATTACGACACAAATGCAATTATCCATTGGCTAAATAATGTGAAATTTAAAAAGGGAATGGCTAAAGCAAGAGTAATCGAAAATCCTAAAAGAAAAGCGAAAAAGGCATTATATTATTAGGGTCCAAAGAGACCATGCTCTTTACCTAAAAAATCAAGAAAAATATTTAACATAGCGTAATAGAAAAGAAACAGGATAACCTGAAGGTACTTTTCAAATTAGATCTCTATAAGCTAACGGTTAACCTAAACTATACAAAATGAATGCTGCTATATTAATTGTTTCTCAAAGCAGTAAACAACCTTTCCTTGCCATTCACTATTACCATAAAAAATGAATCCTAATGATTTCCAAAACTCAATAGCCTTCAAATTGTTTTGTAATACACCAATACGAACATCATTGAATTTTTCCTGTTTTAATTTTTTCTCGAAAAAAGCATAAGCCTTTTTTCCATAACCAAAAGAATGGTAATCACCTTTTATCATCAGTAAACCAATCCAAGGATGATTGTCTTTGGGATTATTTTTTAGAAAATCAATGATTCCTATGTTCATATTTTCTTGTTTAATAAAGTAACTATCACTAAATGTATTTAGAAATTCCTTTTTTACTTCCTCCAATGATCTTAATGGGTTTCCATTTTCCAACAAATTATAGGCTGGATTGGAATTAATGATTTCTAACGCTAATTCTATAGATTTTTCTGTAATAGGTTCAAATATCATCATGCTGACTCCCTTTTAGAAAAATATTATAACTGAGAAAATAATTTACCATATACACATAATACATTACTCATACGTGGTAAATATAATAGAACTGTAACTATGGAGTTTTTCTTATAAAAACTAATCACCCATGTGTTCATAAAAAAGAATAGTATGCAAATAATACCAGTTGTAGTATTAAGCTAACGATGCTTTTATATAAATCCCGGCAGCGAGTTAAACGCATTAATGGGCAACTTGTTGTTAAAAATTATTCTTTTAAAAAAAGAATGAAGGGGTTGGAAAAAACTTTCTATTGATTCGAATAACCTGTAGTGGTAAGATGGAAAAGTTCCTCTCAAAAAGAGGAGTATCAATGGAATAAGTTTTCTCCTAAATTGGAAATAAAAACATATTGATAGTGTTAAAGAGATGTGATATGATAATATTTGTCGCTTCTCAGAAACTAAAAAACTCTTGCTCCTGCGCCATAGCATATTCGAAGAAGTTAATCTTCAGCTCGTCGCAAAGCAGCAAGATGTAATTCAATGAAGCTCTTCTTGAAGTAGCTTCAGGTTGTAGCTTTGATCTTTGAAAACTAAACAAACAAAAACGTCAACAATAAAAACATAGTCAA
>CAZAEW010000089.1:0-12820 GCA_964484065.1 uncultured Bacillus sp. | reverse complement strand
CCACCTTATGCAAAGAAAGTAATTATGCTAAGTAATTAATAAAAAAGCTATAGTATCAACGTTTTTATTCGATTTACTTTGCATAATATCTGAAAATGATATATGAGCTAATGCTCAAAAATTATCATTTTTGGGGGAATACTTATGCAAAACGTCCCACTAGCTCTTTTAATTAATGATCTAGACCAGGAAATGACTCGATTAGGTTACACTGAAGGCACTATGAATTTTTACAGAAGACGTTGGAAAAAACTTCTCCAATTTGCACAGGAACGAGGCGAAACATTCTATTCAGAACAATTAGGAATCGATTTTGTAGAAAAATACTTTCACATTTTTGATAAGGACTTGAAAGGAACTCTTTCACAATCTGAGACTCAAGAGCTTCGTGTCATTCGAATGATTGGTAATTTTCAACTGCACCGTACCATTTTACGTCGATACTATAAGCATAATGAGATCCTTACGGATCAATATTTTATTGAAATTAGGAACAGATTTAAGGAATGCTGTTCAAACAAGGATTATTCCAAGGTAACAATAGACCATTATGTAAAATTATCAGCTCGTTTTATGGATTATCTTTCTTCTCAAAAGGTTACAGAATGTAAAGAAATCAACCTCACGTTGATTAATAACTACATCAAAACTTTGGCTGGTTATACCTATAAAACGGTTGAACAAAATATATGTTCTATACGTGCTTTTCTCCGGTTTCTTTTGGAAACTGGTGAAATTCAAACTGATTTAGCTGAAAAAACTCCGATGGTTCAGGCAAGAAAACAGACCCGTATTCCATCCGTATGGACTGAAGATGAGTTAAAAAAACTAATCGCAGCTATTGATAGAGGGAGCCCGAAGGGCAAACGTGATTATGCAATTATTCTCATGGCCTGTTGCCTCGGTTTGCGATGCAAGGATATTAAAAATCTGAAAATAGAGCACTTTCATTGGGAAGAAAAGAGACTTATTTTTAAACAATCAAAAACCAGGCAACCCATATCTCTTCCATTGACGCCAGAGGTGGGATGGGCGGTAATTGATTATTTAAAATATGGCCGACCTAAAATAGATAGTCCTTATATATTCGTAAAGCATATGGCACCATTTGGTCCATTTTCAGAAGAGGATCATTTAAATCAGTTAATTAAAAGGTACATGGAATTTGCACACCTTCCAACATTAAAAAAAAGAAGAGGAATGCATTCCCTTAGGCATACGATAGCCAGTATTCTTCTAGAAAAGGATACCCCGCTTTCAACTATTTCAGATATTCTTGGGCATGTCGATACCGACTCAACATCAGTCTATCTCAAGGTTGATATCAAAAAGCTTAGGGAATGTTCCATTGATTTTGAAGAGGGATCTTATCATGAATGAGATTATTTATGAAGGTCCATTTAAAGACCATCTCAAAAATCATGTTGAACTGAAACAAGCCATCGGATACAAATACATTACAGATTCACATAACTTAAGACGTTTCGATAGATTTACTTTAGAAAAATATCCTCATGTCACAGAGCTTACTAAGAAAATTGTTCTAGACTGGTGTGGAAAAAAATCTTACGAGACACAGGCAAACCAATGTTCACGATGCTCAGTTATTCGGCAATTTGGAAAATATCTTGATTCTATTGGGATTAAAGCATATATCATTCCAAAGGGATATTTTCCTACTGAAGGACAATATGTACCATATATTTATACAAGCGAGGAATTAACAAGGTTCTTTGCCGAGACGGAAAAATGCAAATATTGTTATGAATGTCCAAACAGACATCTGATAATGCCTGTTTTCTTTAGAATGATTTATATGTGTGGATTGAGGGTATCTGAAGCAAGACTTCTCAAAGTAACTGATGTTGATCTTGAAAACGGAATCCTCTCCATAAATCATTCTAAGAAGGATAACAGTAGGTTGGTACCCATGTCCCTGTCCCTTACGGGACGTTGTCGGTTATATGCAAAAATTGTACATCCATTTCCAAAAGGAGAAGAATATTTTTTTCCAGCATTTGATGGTAAACCGATGACGATAGGAAATGTTTATAAAAACTTCCGTCGGTTTTTATGGAGTGCAAGAATTTCACACAGAGGAAGAGGAATGGGCCCTCGCATTCATGACTTCCGCCATACTTATGCAGTTCATTGTCTCAAAAAATGGGTGGAACAAGAAAAGGATTTAACGACATATCTTCCAGTACTTAAAACGTATATGGGGCACGATTCTTTTGAGGAAACTGCTTATTATTTGCGTCTTACTGCAGATGTTTTCCCGAAAATTACATTAAAACTAGAAACACAATATCCAGATATTATTCCTCAATTAGAAGGTGACACCGATGAAACCTACTGATTTTGCGAGGCATCTAACAGAATTCCTTTCGGTCTATCTCCCATCACAGAAAAATGTAAGTAAGAATACCATCCAATCATACCGTGATACTTTCAAACTATTGATAAAGTATTGTCAGGAAATAAAAGGTATCTCCGCCGAACGAATTACGCTAGAAATACTTACTTGCGAACTGCTTAATGGTTTTTTAGGATGGTTGGAAACAGCTAGAAATTGCAGTATTTCAACTAGAAACCAAAGACTTTCAGCGATTCATTCTTTTTTTCGTTATGTACAGTCTGAAGAACCTTCCGGTTTATTTCATTTTCAAAAGGTAATCGCAATTCCTGCTAAAAAGGCAAACAAAACGGTTGTAGAGCATCTAACACCAGAAGCTATGAAGTTACTTCTTGAACAGCCCGACAGGAGCTGTCTGAAAGGCCGCCGAGACCTAACATTAATGAGTGTTCTGTATGATACTGGAGCCAGAGTACAAGAACTAATTGATCTTAAAGTCAGTGATGTAATTCTTGAATCACCGGCAGTGGTTGTATTAACGGGAAAAGGAAATAAGACAAGACGTGTTCCTCTTATGAGGAATACCATATTTTTATTGGAACGCTATATTATTGAAAATATGTTGGATAAGCCTTGGAAAAATGCATATCCTCTTTTTTCAAACAGTCAAAATAACAAACTTACCAAGGAAGGGGTTGCCTACATTATTTCAAAATATGTTGAGTTATCGAGGAAAACATCAACCATAATACCTTCGAAAGTAAAACCTCATATGTTTCGCCACTCGAAGGCCATGCATTTATTACAAGCAGGAGTAAATCTAATATATATTCGTGATTTTCTTGGGCATGAAGATATAAAAACAACAGAAATATATGCCCGAACTGATACTGAAACGAAAAGGAAAGCAATAGAAAATGCTTATACCGATTTAATTGATAGTAATCTTCCTGACTGGAACCAGGATCAGGCTCTGCTTACTTGGCTGAATGAATTAAAATAGGTCAGAAATTATGCAAAGTAAATCGAATATAAACCTTTATTTTTAGGCCTTTAGGAAGTTTACTTTGCATAATATTTTACTTTGCATAAGGTGGTTTATGCAAAGCTTAGCATAATCCACCTTGCGGTGTTCCGGTATCTGTTTTGTACTTTTTACCTTCCTCCATATATCCACCTTTAAGAAACCTACCGATTATTCTTAGTAGGTTAGGGTCACCAATCCGCAGTTTTAAGAACTCCATCATCCATAAGTGGTCAACATTGTCAAAGAATCCTTTAATGTCTACATCTACAACGTAATTTACTGACCTCTTCTCAATATAGTAGTTCAGTATTTTCAAAGCATCGTGGCAATTGCGATTTGGGCGGAATCCAAAAGAGCAGTCTAGAAAATCATTTTCATAGATAGTATTTAGAATCTTTGTAATGCCTTTTTGAACAATCTTATCTTCGTGTTCCGGTATTCCCAAAGGTCTTTTCTTGTTTGAATTGAGCTTTGGAATATACATTCTCCTTACTGGAACAGGACGGTAACTTTTGCTTTTAAGCTTACTTACTAAATCCTCTATGTTATCATCCAGATTTTCACCGTATTGCTCTTTAGTGGTACCGTTAATTCCAGCTGCCCTCTTATTGGGCAGTTCATGATGACATTGAATCAATGCTTCCTTGTTTAAAAGATGTGCAAGAGATGTAAATTTCATTTTAGGATCAGATTTTGCTAATTTTGCTATCCTTGTTAGTTTTGTTTCCATTTATTATTCCTACCTCTGTGTGTAGTAAATGTGTCCCTATTAAGGGTGATAACTGGTAGCTAGCCTTTCCTCCATCGGCATTACCCAACTTCATTGGTACTACGCTGCTATCCGACTCCCTAACATCGGCATTTGGTTTCCTTACTTTTTTATCGCTTGTACACCATACTCTCCTATAAAAGAAAAGACCGGTAGGGTCTCCCGAGTTGCCGTATCATATCAATGTGTAACGTGCCAAGGTCTCTGACTCCAGAGAGGTTTTATCCATCTTGCCTTAAACGAAGGATAAGATGTAGCTTTCTGCTGCAGGTAAAGCATCAGCCCTCTCGATTTACTAACATTATGGAGCTCAATCCCTTCAACCATTTGGCTTTCGGCCCGCCACCTAACTGTCTACGCTTAAAGACTAAAGTTACCTTTAGCCCTCCAAGACTCGCTACGAGCGAATGGCTAATTCTTACTCGACGGGAATCGCACCCGCTATATGATACGACCTAAGCTCGGCCGCACACCCATTCGTCAGTCAATTCTTTAAAATTCGATGCTACAGCTAAAGGGTGACTTGCATCTTTGTAATATTCCTTAGCAAAGTCGATTAATTTTTGGCTATACATTTTTATCTCCTTAGTACGTGAAGTCAGTCGATTACAAATCAAGAAATCCATTTCCATTGTTACAAAACTGTTTCTTTGTTGAAGAAACAAACAGCCAGCTAAGCCAGTCGGTTGTTCAAGAAATGGAAATTAGTGCTTTCTTTTGTTTCAGGAAAGCGCCCTTTTCTTGAATAAACATTAAGTTTCTATTAAAAGTTTTGCTTCAATATAGAAAGATCGATTCCTGTCGTATAGAAAACGTACTCAACAGTAGGAAAAAACTTTACTTACTTCTATTTTCTACTTCATTTAATTTCATCCTTATTTCTTTGACTTCGGACCTTAAACCCTTAACTTGCTTAGATGTATCAATACCTATTTGTACTGCATATGTAATGATTAAAAATAGAAGAATTATACCTACCAATCCATAAAAAAATATCACCATCACCCAGTCACTCCCAAAGATTTATTCAAATTCACAATACCATAAAAAGGAAAAAAGTGATTATTTTAAAAGCTGTTTTTCGATAACCTGAACCTTGAATTTAAATGAAACTCCTCACAATCCCTTCATTCTTACCAAATTTGTATAACCGTTTTGTTCAACAATCTAGCCCAATAAAAGAAGACGCCTTCTTACTTAAGAAGCGCGCCCGATCGTTGAAGTTTGGTCTGAATCGTAACCCCGTGATACTCAAACTTAATATAGTTTCCCATGTGAATTATTCATATATTATTTTCAGGCTGTCCACTTTATATCCTTTAGCAAGAGCATGGAAAATAAATTGTGATTTTTGCGGTGAGGTTTTTGCCAAAAATAATGTACCTTCTCTACCATTTACCTCAATATAATCTGCCAGGTAACCCCTTTTTACGGAGATGTACCATTTATCGTTTTGATGAAAGATGGTAGTTTCATTTGGCTTTTTCTTGGCTTCGTCCCATTGAGTTTTCAATTCCTTTGGAATTTGACTATCAATGTTACCAGTCTCAAAAATTGGTCCTTTTTCAATTGCCGATCTGTCCAACTTTTTATAACCATCTAATGATTTTGGAACAAAATCATTACTATCAATAGGCACATTTATCTCAAGTTTTGCTGGGTATGAATAATCATTCACCTTGCCCGCTGCATCATAGGTTTCATATTTCACAAGAATTCCCGTATCTTTATCGACCCAGAACCGGAAGGACTTGTTGACTATTTTGTTGATTTTCCCTTTAATAACTAGGGTGTTATGGCCTAACAACTCTTCGTTTTGTTTTTCTATTTCCCATGTATTTAGATCTCTTGTATAATTTGATGCAATTTCATATGGAAATAATGATTCCGAACCACCAGTAATAAAAGGCCTCTCCCGGTAATATGTTACGTTATTTCCCTCGCTATCTTTTGTAAATGCTTCGTCCGGTTTTAAAGTTTCCTGTTTTTCACCTGTTAAGTACTCTGCTTCGTTATACGTGGCAGACTCCGGAGTTAAATCCCACATCTTGCCATCCCTATAATAGCTATACCTTACTATTTCCTTTCCATTTACAACCTCGGCTATTTTACTATAACCGCCTGAATTATAATTATTTTTTAAACTAAGTTCGTAATCATTTATCGAATAGCTATCAGAACTCTCAGAATTTCCGTAATGGATTTTAAATTTCCCTTTGGCAGTTTTAAAATAATCAACTGTATTAAGCATTTTCGTAAGAATTTCTTCCTTTGTCATGTCTTTAAAATTTTCTTTTTGTTTTGGCGGTATATATACTGTTTTTCCTTTATGATCTTCTTTCTTTGAAACTTTTTCTGTTGTTTGCTTTATTTGCTTACCATTGGACCCATCTGCATGTGCATTTAGTAGGGTCAAAGATGAAATGGCAAGAACAGTAATGAAACCGAGTGCAGACCAACGATACGATTTTTTCTGGAAAGTTTTAATCATAAAGATCCTCCTCTTTAATGTTCCTTTATTTTTGCTCAAATTGGCCAAACTTGGGAACTGATAAAAATTTGAGTAATGTTCTAAGAGGTTGATAATCGTTAGTCCATAAGGGATTTTTTCGTCTTCATCCATGTAAGTAAGAGCGTACGCATCACATGCAAGTTCCTGGTCCTCCCTCATGCAAAAGTAAGCTAACCAAAGAATGGGGTTAAACCAATTTAGGATTAACAAACAATACATTAGCCAATTAAAAGCTACATCTCTTCGTTTGACATGGGCTAATTCATGGTAAAATATATGTCGCAGTTGGGAATCCGTAAGCTGGTTTATTAACTGCTTAGAGAGTAATACCCTTGGTCGTAGAAACCCAAGTACTGTTGGGCTTGATATTTTATCAAATGAGAGAAGTGGAATCTTCTTTCGAATAGACATCGTTTTTTTGCAGTTTTCAAATATCTCTACTATTCTTTTATCTGTAATCAGAGGTTGTTTTTTTATTAAGCTGTATAATCGCCTGTTTTCACGGTATGAAATGAGACTTATAACCAAAATCCCGGTTAACCAAATGACTAAAGCAATAGTATGTAAAGAAATTGGTTTGTTCCGTTGGACCTGTTGTTTCTCATTCCTCACCATTTCTGTATTGTTTGATCTTGGGTTTGTATCCTTATTTGTGTGAGGCATGCTCGATAATCCTTGGTTACTTTGCTTGGGGGCCATAATGTCAGGAAGGTCTGTCGGTTCCTGATTATGTTCGTTATTTATTGAATGAACAGGCTTATACTGAACAGAAATAGGGCTTTCATGCCCAATTGAAAGGATTGAATAAATACTATAGGAACTTCCTGGTGCCCAAGGAAGCAGCAGCCTCACAATTAATATCATCCAAAGAAGGTAATGCCATCTTGGAGTCAGCCTGTTTTTTAAAAGGGATTTAACAGCTAAGATGAGCCCCACCAGGATACTTGCCATAATGGTAGTATTTATTACCCAGTCAAAAAAGCGAGGTAGATAGTATCCAGAAATTTCACTCATTTTTTTTATCCTTTCTCCAGTTCTCCTCACTCTTTTCTTCCAGAATTAGTTTGAGTTCTTTAATATCTTCTGAAGATAGCTTTTCTTCCTTTAAAAAATTTACAAGTAACGGTTTTAAAGATGCGCCATAAAAACGTTTAAGGAAAGATTTCGTTTCAACTTGTACAAAACGATCTTGTGATACCAATGGATAATACTCATACATCCGCCCTTTACCCTGATGATAAGACACAGCTTCTTTCTGAACTAATCTGTTGATGAGTGTTCGAATCGTTTTTGGATTCCAATCCATTTTTGACTCCAACTTTTCAATGACTTCATTGGCTGTTAAAGGAGCTTTTTCCCAAAGAACTTTCATAATTTCCAATTCTGCTTCAGATATTTTAGGTACATTATTTCCCATTTACGGAAACCTCCAATATTACACTTGTAATCTTAAAGACAATATTACAAGTGTAATCTTGGTCTGTCAACCATTTTTTGGTACCATAAATACAAAATATTTAGGTTTAATAAAAGCTATATCAAACCCTTATTCCATTTGAGTTTCTAATATATGAAAAGAGCGTAATACTTGCTACAGAATTGCGCCCGATCGTTCCAACATTATTGCCAAAGAAAAAAGCACACCGTTGTTCAATAAGATTAAAAAGAGATTTAGTTACCAATTCTATTTATAACAACTTCAGGAGTGCTTTGTAAGTTTTTTACTTCCATAAACATATTTAAGTTATATACAAAAACCATACTTTGACATTGTCTAAAGCATGATTTTTATTTGAACTAATATAAAACTGCTAAGTTGATTTTTTAGCTCAGCTATTTATTGAATTCATTAACTGGAAGAAGTATTCAGGTTTATGAGTCTTATTTAGGTTATACCATGAATGTAATGTGTCGGGTGCAAATACATCTAATTTTTTCAGTACTTCCATCGTAAATTCTAGAGGTGCTACTCCTGATGCAGTAATCAAATTCTCACCAGATACCGCAGGTCTCATCTCATAAAATTTTTCTCCTTTATAATTAGGACAGACCATTTTAATATACTCTAAGTCATTGCTTGTGTGTTTTCTTGAATCTAAGTATCCCATATTCGCAAGGGCCTCAGTAGCACCACAAATTGCAGCAACAATAGTACCAAGCTTTAAAGCTTCGCCAATTCTTTTTAAGATAGGTTGATGAATATCTTCTCTCCAAGTAGTCCCTCCAGGTAAGACTAAAAGATCTTTACTCTCAAGTGTACATTCATCAATAGAAATATCTGGTTGTATGCTCAGCCCTCCCATCGTAGTAATCATTTCTTTATTAGTTCCTACTGTAACTACTTCTAAAGGGGCTAAACATTTTTTGAAATATCTTCCGGAATTTAGTTCGGCAATTAAATATCCATATTCCCAGTCTGACATTGTATTAAATACATAAAGATAAACTTTTTTTGTTTGCATCCAATAACGCTCCAATCACAATTAATATAGCCTATTATAATATAACTTCCCTGACAGCTAACGTCAGGGAAGTTATCATACTTGATGAAATTTTATTAATTCCGACAGAACTTCAATAAGTCTTTGCTTAAGACTTACTGGCCCAATAATTTGAATAGATTTACCGTACGGTAAAAGTAAATGAGGTACATATGTATGTAGCATATCTTTTTCAAGAAGAAACACTGCTTGAGTTGAAGTCCGTTCTTGTAAATAATGTCCCAAAAACCAATGTTGGCAAATATCATCCAACGCCCTTGTATTCCCATTAATAACCAAAGGGATAATCCCTTCCTTACCTTCTATAGTTGGAAGGAGATTGTCCATAAAAAAGTCACGTGCTGAAAAATTTCCTGGTCGGTTAAACTTATTTTCAGTTAGCATTAAGCTTTCAATTCGATCTACTCTAAAGCTACGGATATCATTCCTAAGATGACAAAATCCAATCACATACCACTTATTATTCCAATAAATAATTCTGTACGGATCAACCATCTATATGTTGATTGTTCTTCGCCACATTTAAGGTATTGAATTTTTACAGAGTATCCGTCAGCTACGGCCTGCTCCACTTCCTTCAAGGAAGTCTCCATAGAGATGGAACTTAATCGACTTATTACTTCAAGACTGGTTAAACGTTGGTTTATCTTTGTTTCCTGTTCTTGATTTGAATATCTGCTTAGCTTTGATACAGCCCTATTTAGTGCTTCACCTCCATAATATCCGGCTTCTTCTGCAAAAACAGCAGCGTGAAATAGTGAGGTTTGCTCCTCAAAATCAAAAAAAAGAGGAGCTTCAATAAAATTGTTTAATAAAGTGTATCCACCATTATGGCCTGTTTCTGAAATTATAGGTACTCCACTTGTTGAAAGTGTATCAATATAACGATACACAGTCCTTATATTCATTTCTAACCTTTCTGAAATTTGTTTTGCAGTAATTTTTTCACTTGAATTAAGCATCCATAGAATTGCTAGTATATTGTCAATTTTAGGCATATAAATCCACCTCTATATATAGAATTTATTATCTATCATATAAGTTTATTTTTCTTAATTAGTAATAAGTAAACTTTAGTTTATCATTTAAATTTAACTTATTTCCTTAAATTAGATTATTCTGTCTTGTTAGTTTAAGTATAATTCTTAACAATCTATTTCCGATTTTTAGTATAACCCATCAACTGCGTTATTCCACAATCTGGCCCAATTGTGGAAGACTGCTCTTATGGAAATCAAATAACCTTGTATTACACCTAAAACATTTTTGATTATTTCAAATGTATGAAGTGGTAAAACAGTCTGTCATTCATTGGTACACTTTTTGTCATTCAGTGGTAAAAACTATGTCATGGATGGTACATTTCATTGGCCATAATCATGCCATTACCTGAATGTTGTTCAGAGTAGGCATCCATCACATGCTGATGGATAAAGTCGAGATCCTGCTTGCTGACTGTATGATTAGATAATTCGCTGTGTTTTTCATTATACTCGCCAGAAGCATTGGAACTCCCAAATGAAGCAATAAGATGATTATGAAACTTTAACCTGCAGCCAGGACACCCTGCAGTATTTTCCATCCATTGACACCTCCAGTTTTTTTCTAAATTCTATTAAAGCAAGCAATCTAATTAATCTAGAATAAATCTCCTCCCATGACTGATCATATCCTAGGTCATGAATTCCATTGTGATTCGGTTATTCCAGTTAAATTTTTCATACAATTTTCACCCTATTAAAAGGAAAGATCAATATTCCCTTCAGCTTCTGAACTTCAGGTAATCTGTTAATGTGAACGATTCGCTATTAATTACAATTCTAGAAAATAATTATTAGCTTACCTCTTGTTATTTAACTTCCAAAAGTAATGGTGATTTTCTTAAATTTTCAATCTCATTAGAACTTTATTAGGTGATTCCACAAAATTCCTGCAAATTCTTTATGTTAATTTAAAATTTAAAATAAAAGCAATGTGTATGGCACTTTTAAAGTATAATGAACCATATTCAGATAATGCATATGATATTTCTTGGAGAGAATTCTATACAGATGTCGGAAAAAACTAAAAACGAGGTTAAGAAATGATTAAAAGAAGTATTGCGGATTATCATGTAAGCGATGAAATAAAAAGAGCACTAACGGTTTTAAAATACGAAACTCCAACAGAAGTTCAGAGTGAAGTCATTCCATTAGCAATGGAAAATCAAGATCTTATCGTAAAATCTCCAACGGGAAGCGGCAAGACTGCCTCCTTTGGTATTCCTATTTGCGAAATGATTGAGTGGGAGGAAAAAAAACCACAGGCTTTAATTCTTACCCCAACTAGAGAGCTTGCGGTTCAAGTCCGTGAAGATATTACGAATATTGGAAGGTTTAAACGCATTAAAGCGGTGGCTGTCTATGGAAAAGAACCTTTTTCGAAACAAAAGGTAGAATTGAAACAAAAAACTCATGTAGTCGTCGGTACACCAGGACGAGTCATGGACCATATTGAACGAGAAACCCTAGTTTTAGATCAAGTAAAGTATCTTATCATAGATGAAGCTGATGAGATGCTGAATAGAGGTTTTATCGATGAAGTAGAAGCGATCATCAAAGAGCTTCCTTTAGAGCGGACAACGATGGTCTTTTCTGCTACCTTACCTAAAGATGTGGAAAATCTCTGCCATAAATATATGAAAGATCCAATTCATATTGAGATTGAAACAACCGGGGTAACGGTCGATACCATTGAACATTTTTTAATTGAAGTGAAAGAAGAAGAAAAGATTTCACTCCTTAAAGACGTCACGGTTGTAGAAAATCCAGACAGCTGCCTTATTTTCTGCCGAACCAAAGAACACGTTGATGCCGTTTATAGAGAACTGGAAAAAGCTAAATACTCTTGTGAAAGACTCCATGGGGGACTGGAACAAGAAGACCGTTTTGCTGTTATGGAAGGTTTCAAAATGGGGAACTTCCGCTATCTGGTGGCCACCGATGTAGCTGCAAGAGGTATTGATATTGATAATGTGACACTTGTCCTCAACTATGATGTTCCTATGGAAAAAGAGAGCTATGTGCACCGAACGGGGAGAACCGGCCGTGCCGGAAATAGAGGAAAAGCAATTACGTTTTCGACCCCTTTTGAAGGAAAGTTCATAAAAGCAATTGAAAAATACATCGGCTTTGAGATCCCTGCTATCGAAGCTCCTAAAGATCAAGAAGTGGCTGGTAGAAAAGCTGCTTTCGAAGAAAAACTTAGCGGCAGGCGAGTTGTAAAAAATAATAAAACGGCCCGAATCAATCAAGATATTATGAAACTCCATTTCAGCGGCGGAAAAAAGAAGAAAATTCGTACTGTTGATTTTGTTGGAACGATCGCAAAAATTCCTGGAGTCACAGCAGATGATATTGGCATTATTACCATACAGGATCATATGTCATATGTTGATATCCTAAATGGAAAGGGTTCACTAGTTTTACAAGCCATGGAGAATGCGACTATTAAAGGAAAAAAGTTAAAAGTGAGCAAAGCAATAAAATAAAGTGAAACTTTAATCAGTGGGGGTTTTTCGACGCACAGGAAGTGCTAGTGCAGGCGTTGCGACAGGAAGTCGCGATTTTAGCCTGCTATCATCCCCACTGATTTTTAGTCTGTGCTCCTTTATCGG
>CAZAEW010000088.1:0-12838 GCA_964484065.1 uncultured Bacillus sp. | reverse complement strand
TTGACTATGTTTTTATTGTTGACGTTTTTGTTTGTTTAGTTTTCAAAGATCAAGGCTACTACCTGAAGCTACTTCAATAAGAGCTTCATTGAATTACAATGCCTTGCGACGAGCTGAAGATTAACATCTTCGAATATGCTATGGCGCAGGAGCAAATTTGATTTATCGCATTTTTTTGAAAGCGACAAATAGTATTATATAATTTTCTCTATCAATCTGTCAATAAAAAGTTTTTCGAGTTTACCAAAAACTTTTTATTGATGTTCTTCCCTTTCAAGAGGAACTTTATTATCATATCACTTGGATTGATTGGATGCAAGAAAAAATTTTATCCTGTTCAATTTTACCCTGAACAACATGCGAACAATTTTTGTACGGCTTGCTGCCGGGATTTAATATATTAGCAGCTTTGACATAGCACTTCAACAGGTAACCTTTTCCAAACCGAATCATACAATCCCCTTTAAATCCTCCCCCAATATTTAGATAAGAGCTGCATTTGCAGCTCTTATTCCGAACAACTCTATAGATTTTCCCCGTTTGTTGCAATCACTTCTTTATACCAGAAAAAGGACTTTTTCTTTTTCCGTTCCAATGTGCCGCTGCCATCATCCTGTATATCAACATAAATATAACCATAGCGTTTAGAAAACTCACCGGTCGACATACTTACCATATCAATGCAGCCCCAGCTGGTATAACCCATTAATTCTACCCCGTCTTCAATCGCTTCACCCATCGCCTTAATATGATCACGAAGATAGTCGATTCGATAGTCATCGTTGATTGAACCGTCCCCTTCTACTTTGTCATAGGCTCCCAGTCCGTTTTCAACAACAAACAGGGGTATCCGGTAGCGGTCATACAATTTGTTTAAGGTAATCCGCAATCCCACAGGATCAATTTCCCATCCCCAATCACTTGCTTTTAAGAATGGATTCTTTACGCCGCCAATAATATTACCTTGCGAAGCTTCCTCAGCTGACTTCACTTTTTTCTCAGTCCGGGACATATAATAGCTGAAACCGAAATAATCCACAGTGCCTTCCTTTATAATTTCCATATCACCTTCATGAATTTCCAAATTAATGTGATGGTCTTTAAAATACCGCTGAATGAAAGCTGGATATTCTCCGCGGACTTGGACATCACCGCAAAAGAAATTGAAAAGCTGTTCTTCCTGAAGGGCATACATAATATTTTCCGGATTGCAGTCATAGGCATAGACAGGTGCAAACAGAACCATGCAGCCCATTTTGGAATTTGGAATGATCTCATGACACGCTTTGACCGCAATGGCACTGGCGAGAAATTGGTGATGGTATGCCTGGAAGGTAGGCTGGTATTTATCCTCTTCTTTTTGAATGGAAAAACCAAGGCCTTGGATCGGCATCACCAAACCGCTGTTGATTTCATTAAAAGTCATCCAGTACTTCACTTTATTTTTATAGCGATGAAAAATAGCATTTGCGTACCTTTCAAAAAATGTCACCACTTGACGGTTTCTCCAACCGCCGTATTCTTTTACCAAATGCAGGGGCATTTCATAGTGGGAAATCGTTACGACCGGCTCAATCCCATATTTGTTCAATTCATCAAAGACACGATCGTAAAATACCAGCCCTTCTTCATTTGCCTCTATCTCATCCCCGTTTGGAAAAATTCGTGTCCAGGCAATTGACATACGGAATGCCTTGAACCCCATTTCCGCAAACAATGCGATATCTTCTTTGTAACGATGATAGAAGTCAATCGCTTCATGATTTGGATAACTGTATTTCTCTCTGTCGATTTCGAAATTAAAGCCTGGGGATTGCAAAATTTTGAGTCTCTCTTTTCCTCCAGGAAGTACATCGGCAATATTTAGTCCTTTATTTCCTTCATTAAATCCGCCTTCAATTTGATTAGCAGCTGTTGCTCCTCCCCATAAAAAACCTTCAGGGAAATGGTAGTCTTTCATTTCTTTACCTCCCGATCTTTATCGTCATTAATATTTGTTTATTGGTTAAATTTATAACTTTTTCTTTTTATAATGAAAAAGCTACAAAGAATAGTAACCGCATTCAGCAGGAGTAAATGGTTGAATAGCATCGAGTTTGAAATAACAAAGAAAACCACTTATAACTTGAAAGGATATTTTTCAACACATATTTTTCACATAATTGCACGATATTTTCTCGAAAATTCCTCTCTATACTCAAGTTAAAGAAAGCAACATTAGGAGGAATAAACTTGAAAAAGAATTATACGAAAATTATTCTGGATTTAATGATGGCTATTACTTTTGTACTGTTAATGAATCCAAGGGTATTGAACGGTCTTCCCTTTCATGAAATTGCCGGTCTTATCATTGGAGTGGCGATACTTGTGCACATCGGATTGAACTTTAGCTGGGTGATCAATACAACCAAAAAGATTTTTGATTCCAAACTCCCGAAAAAAACAAGATTTGGATATCTGTTAAATGTACTGCTTTTAATTTCGATGGCAACCGTAATAATAAGTGGAATCTTAATTTCAAGAGTGGTTCTTCCAAGTCTCGCCATTCAAGGAAACCACTCCATTCGCGGTATTCATAGTTTTTTCGCTGACACCACACTTGCATTGGTTGGACTGCATGTTGGATTACATTGGCAATGGATCATGAGTATCTGTAAAAAAGCTTTTAAAACAAAGCAAGGCAAACTAAGAAAGGGTGTTTTAGCTTCCGTTGTTCTGTCACTTGCTATTTTGGCCGGAGGGATTCAATGGTTTGCTTCAACAGCTACTCCAAGCAAAGGAGATTTTAATCCAAAACAAATGCAGCAAAGCACACAATCATCAAATAGTGGAAACACCGGAAATTTCACAAATACAACCCAAAGTCCGCCAAACGGAGATTTTCGTGAAGGAAAATTTGATGGAAAAGAGGGCCATGATGGACATGGCGGCAGCAGCACCCCATTTCTTGAAGTTCTTAACTATTTTGCGATTTGGGCGGCAATCATCATCCCGACTTATTATCTTGAAAAGCGCCTTTTAAGGAATAAACGAAAATCAAGAAATACCGTTCCTCAAAATTCAGGGATTTAACCTTTAAAAGGGTACACTTTTATCACAAAAGTGTACCCTTTTTGATTCTGACATCATTGGAACTATTTCAACACATATTTTTCACATTTTTCTACGATAATTCCCCGAAAATTACTCTCTATACTCATTAATATAGCAAGAGACATTTAAATTCATTTATAAACCGAAGGGAGTCCTTTACATGGATAAAAAGAAATTTACCTCTTGGGGAGTGAGCTTTGCGAGTCTTGCTCTCGTTGGAGGAATGATGTCATACCTGGGAATTACAAACAAAGATACAAGCAGTAAAACAACCACGGCAGCTCAATCAAAGGTGATCACTCAACAATCACAAAGCGGGATTAATCAAAATTCATCGATAACCTATGAGATCCCAAATCAGTCAACGGACAATAACGGATCCGGGCAATCAGGTAATCAATCTTCTTCATCAGACCAATCGTTTACAAATCAACACGGACATTTTGATACAACCACAGGTGGAACCTGATCATCAATTTTTAGGAAGAGGAGGAAAATTAAATGGGAGCATTTGAATGGTATGCCATTCGGGCAACAGGAACGGTAGCCTATCTATTATTATATCTGGCAGTACTAACCGGACTTTATTCCGCAGTTCAAAAGAAACGAAGAAAGAAAATAAATAATCTTCTTCATCTTCATGAAGCCCTTTCCGATTGGTCATTAATTCTTATTTGCGGGCATTTAGGGATTTTACTTATAAACTCCTACTTCCCTTTTAAACTGTCTGAAGTTCTGATTCCATTTGCCAGCGGCTATGAAACCCTTTCAATGGGGATCGGGACGATTGCTTTTTATTTCTTAATCATCACGATTTTCACATCCAAATTCCGAAAAAAAGTTGGTTACCAAAGGTGGAGAAAATTACATGCGCTTAATCCGATTCTCTACATACTCGTAACTTTGCACGGGTTAATAAGCGGTTCGGATTTCAATGGTACCATTTTGGCAGCCGTGAATATAGCCCCGCTTATCTTAATGGCCGGGATGCTGTCTCCAAGGAAGGAAAAGGCCAATGCAGCACATTAATAAAAGATCGGAATACAAAAGCACCATTAAGGGAATTTCTTCGTGAAATTCCCTTTCTTTCTTGAAAAAACCTAATCAACGCATCACACATTTTTCACATATTTCGACGATAATTTCACGGCAATTCCTCTCTATACTCATGGGTGGATAGTAGCAAACTAGTTTCAAATATTATCAACCATATATTTGAAAGCACATTTACAGGTGTTTATTTTTGCAAAATGGTCCATTGAAAGAAGTTGCAAAAAACTAAGCTCCAGTACTGTATAATCATTCTAGAAACCTAAATATAAAAAGAAAAGTTAAGATCAATTAAAAAGATTAAGGTGGTTGTGCATATGGCGACAATCTATTTGGTCGAAGATGAAGAACATCTCAATCAGTTGCTGAAAAAATATCTGGAAAAGGAAGGGTACAAGGTCGTTTCCTTCTTTGACGGCGAATCGGCACTTCAAAAAATTCAAGATTTACCCGAACTTTGGATCTTAGATATTATGCTCCCGGATATTGATGGGTACCAGCTCATCAAAGCCATAAAGGAATTTAATCCGCAAACGCCCGTCATCTTTATGTCGGCAAGGAATCAGGAACTGGACCGGGTAGTCGGGCTGGAATTAGGCAGTGATGATTACTTATCAAAGCCCTTCCTGCCAAGAGAGCTGGTGATTCGAACGAACAAGATCATCCAACGATTGAACAGCAATAAAGAAGAACATGCTTCAGATTTCCATTTAGAAGACTATCATGTGGACCGAAAGCAACGGACCGTCTTTGATAATGGCCAGGAAATCATCTTAACGAATAAAGAATTTACTCTGCTGCTCTATTTTATTGAAAACAGCAATACAGTGGTGTCGCGGGAACAAATACTCGAAAAAGTTTGGGGCGATAATTATTTCGGCTCTGACCGCGTTGTCGATGACACAATTAGAAGATTAAGAAAGAAATTAGCCAGAATGAACCTCGAAACGGTATATGGATTTGGCTATAAATTGGCTGTGAAATGATGAAATTTAAATCCCTTACGATGAGAATTTGGTTTATTATATCGATCATTATTTTTACGATTGTGCTGGTGGTTTCGCTTGCCTTTATTTTTATTATTAATGGCAACGAAGAAGATAAGGCAAAGCACATACTCCAGCTTAACCATCAACTTGTATTGAATTCAGTGAATGAAAAACAGTTCAAAATGGACATTTTGCCATCTGATAAGCACGAAAATATACGTCATTTTGTCTTTGATAAAGAAAATAAACAAATCATTTTGCTAGGTGAGGACCATGAACATCATCCCGATAATTCTTTACAGCTGAGCATAGGCAATTTGGTCACCAGTAATAACCATAAAAGCCTAAAGAAAACGATTCAAAATCAAACTTATTTGATTGAAATCAGTCATATAAGCGGTCAATCATTTTTAATTTCCTACCAACCGCTCAACAACGCACAGAATTTGCCGCAAATTTTAATAATAGGAACCCTGGTTATTCTATTTAGTTTGCCTTTGTCAAAAATCATTGCAAACAATATTGCCAAGCCGCTAAAACAGTTAGAGGGATATACAAAACAAATTGCCAATAAAGAGTGGGAACATGATCTTGATTTAAAAAGCGAGGATGAAATCGGACGATTAGCGAAAGCCATGAAGGAAATGAAAGAGTCATTAAAATTGGCGGATGAAGAAGAAAAGAAATTCCTGCAAAGCATTTCGCATGATTTAAAAACACCGGTAATGGTCATTATGAGCTATGCTCAGGCGATTATTGACGGAATGTATGAAGATTCAGCAGAGGAATCGGCAGCGATCATTAAAAATGAAGCCGTCCGTTTGGAAAAGAAAATCAAGCAGGTTTTGTATTTAAATACACTGGATTATGTTTTAGATAACGACAAAGAAAAAGAAGATGTATACCTCGATAGGTTATTATCTTACCTGGTATCCAATTTCCAGGCAGTGAATCCTGACTTAACATGGGATTTGAATATCGAAGCCAAGCCAGCCGTAATGATAGGAAATCCTGACCGGATCCGCGTCTCTATTGAAAATATTTTAGAAAATCAGCTCCGGTATGCAAAGGAAACAGTTCAAGTTGCTTTAAAAGATTCCGGTTCGTCCTGGCAGATTGAAATCATGAATGACGGCCCTCTCATTTCCGAAAAAGATTTAAATCAAATCTTCAAATCCTTGTATAAAGGCCATAAAGGAAACTTTGGGCTCGGTTTAAGTATTACTAATAAAATTGTAAATTTTTATCACGGAACGATTAAGGTCGAAAATCGAAACGGCCAGGTTTGCTTCACCATTTCCTATCCTAAAAAATGATGGACAGTATAAAATCCCCTTTTTGAGGGGATTTTTTTGCTGAGCATCGTATTCTTATTTCGAATAATCATAAATCTTTTCAGACATGGATCGAATTACAAATAATAGGAAGGCGAACAATAAATGACGTACCTTTTCCTGTCTCGCTGCTCACGCGAATCGATCCATGATGGGTATCAACAATCCATTTCGCAATCGAAAGCCCTAAACCGTGTCCGCCCATTTGTCTGGCCCGGGATTTATCTGCACGATAAAACCGTTCAAATATATGCGGCAGATCCTTTGGATCGATTCCAATTCCATTATCCTCTACTTTGATGCTCAGCGTGTTTCCTTCTTGGGAAAGATGAAGGTTTACATACCCTCCATTTGGGGTGTATTTAATTGCGTTATCCATAAGAATATATAATAACTGTGATAATCTTTGCGAATCCCCTATTACAGGTAAAGCTGCAGGAGCACTCAAGTTAAGAGACATCTCCTTTGCTTCTGCAAGAGGACGAATCGACTCTGCCGTTTTTCCCGCCAGCCCGCAGAAATCAAAGTTTTCCGTTTTAAGCTCCATTGTACTGGAATCCGAACGGGCAAGTGTTAATAAGTCGCTTACCAAATGGGTCATCCGCTTTACTTCCTGCCTCATGTTTAACAATAATTTTCCTGTTAAATCCTCCTGTTTGGGCTCAATGGTCATTTCCATCGCATCAATAGAGGACAATAAAACACTTAATGGGGTCCGAAGCTCATGAGAGGCGTCTCCAACAAACTCACGCTGCCTTGTAAATGCGCCGCTGATTGGAACCATGGCTCTTTTTGACATGATAAAACTCAAATAAAGAGCAATTCCAAAAAAGACAATACCAATTGCAATTAAAATCACCAGCAGCCAATTTAAGAGCTGGTAGACAAAGGAAAGATCTTTTCCAATATAGAGCTGCCCAATATATTGACCATTATTGTAGACAGGCTCACTGGCTATTAATAACCGGATATCCTGCTGTTCTTGACGAGGATGAAATTCCCCTCTTTTGCCCATAGGGTTCTGATTTCTTCCCAGATGAATGATTTGTTTACTAATCTGCTGATCTTTTGAAAAATTGCTTTTGATAAAGCCGAGCATTGCGGGGCGTAACCGAGGATTCATTTCATTACCCATCATGATTTCGCCCTGCGGATTCATTACATAATAAAACGATTGATTCGCTCCGGCAAAAACAACCTGTTGATCCTGTACATTCTGAAGGCTGCTTTGCGAATCTTTCAGTAAGTAACTCTCAATATATTTTGCCTCTTGATCCGCTAACGATTGAAGTTCATTTTCCTGATTTTTTACGATAATCGTATAAAGAACAGAGTAAACAATAATGATAAAAAGAATAAGAAAAAGCATGAGAAGACCACTGTACATACGTGTCAAACGGCCTTGAGTATTTTTAAAAACATCCTTTTCGCCCAAGTTGGTGATGGTTCGAAGGAATGAGAGCAGTTTACTGTTCAAGCCGGTATCCCACCCCTCTGATGCTTTGAAGCAGATCCTGCTTTCCAAGGGACCCTAATTTTTTGCGTATCAATTTAACGGTTGCATCAATCGTTTTCGGAGCAACCTCGCCGTCTCCTCCCCAGATCCGCTCAAGAATAATTTCCCGCGGCAATACTTGTCCTTTATTCTGAATAAATAAATCAAGAAGCTGAAATTCCCGTGGACTTAATTGAATTGTTTCCCTTCCGCTGCACACGATGTGGCTTAATCGATTTAGTGTCAACCCATGGACCTTGATTTCCTCTTCCATGATAGGGGCATAGTTGCGTCGGCCGAGGGCACGAAGCCTGGCCAGCAGCTCGTCAATTTCAAACGGCTTTACAAGATAATCATCTGCCCCGGAATCCAATCCCTGGATCCGATCCTGGACGGTATCTTTGGCCGTTAACATCAGAATTGCTCCCGAATAACCCTGTTTTCGCAATCGGGCGCAAATTTCCACCCCGTTTCCACCCGGCATCATCCAGTCCATAATAATGACATCATAGTGGGCGGAGGTTGCATAATAGTAGGCATCTTCTCCATCCTGCACCCATTCGACGTTATAACCGCCTTTCTTTTTCAGCATATATTCAATTAACTCCCCAAGACGCACATCATCTTCGGCTAATAATATATTCATCGGATTATTCCCCTTCGAATTCGAGTTTTGCCTTCCTTTTCAACTCGAATTCTACCTTAGCAAGCTTAAGCTTAACTTAAAAAATTTTTAAAAATATACAAGCCTCCACAGAGCGATTGCCCCAGAAGAATAATCCCAATTAAAAATCCAAAAAGCATTTTCGCCCTGGTTAGGATAGATTTTTGGGGAGGACTTATACTATCTTGAATACTTTCTCTGCAGACTTGGACAGCATTTAGAACAGATTGCGAAAAAACAACAGAGGCCAGGAAAATGCTGATATGCATGAAAGCAATGTTAAAGTGGAAATAAATTGGAATGGCCAATAAACAAGCAAGCGATAAGACCCAAATAACACCAAATAGATTACGAATCCATAATAAAAGTGCGAGGAGCAGCACTCCGATGAATAAGTAGACGACTAAACGATATTGGCCTTTCATCACTAAATAAAATAAACCGATAGATACAAGCAGCGTCCCCGTATTCGCAGCATAAGTGATCAGATTAATTTTGAAAATAGATTGGGAAGGACTTGTTGTTCCTCCTGTTCCATCTTTAAATAATTTAATTTTGTTAGACATCCGTCCATCAAGAAACACACTGATCATTTTGTTTAATAAGGTGTAACAGTGTGATACATAGACCCTGGCATAAGGAAGCCGGCTTAGCACCAATGCGATCACGACATACAACAGAATCAGCATCTTGATATTCATGATAACGCTCCTTTCCTGCTTTTATGCGAAAAGGAAGCACCGAACCTCTGGGTGCTTCCTTTCGCTTGCGGTTATGACTAGATTCCCACTTTTTCGTTCTTAAGCTTTTCAATTTCTGCATTTAATTCTTCATCATTGATAAAATGTGCCGATTCCGACTGACCGATTGAAGCAGGGAATTGGTTACCAGCTTGTACCTCCGCCTCCATCAGCATGATTTTTTCTTCTGCTCTGGCGATTCCTCTGGAGATGGATTCTGTTTGGAAGGAGACCGTTGCTTTTTGGATCTGTTTCATCGACTGCGCTACATTCGCCCGGGATGCAAGAAGAATTTTCTTATGCTGCATTTGTTGGTATGTTTCTTTCAGATGGTCTAATTTTTCCAAAAGAAGCTGAGTTTGTTCCTTAATCGATTGAAGCTGTTCTTCGTAAAGGCTTAATTGCTTTTCATTGACGAGTTTTTCCTGGACAGCCACTTTGGCAATTGACTCCTCGCCTTTTTCAATGGCTAGTTTGGCTTGGCGTGTTCTCTTTTCCACCAATGCTTTCAGTTCGGAAATAAGCGCCTCTTGCTTTTTTTCTACAAAAATCTGTCTTGCCAATGCCCTTTGCCCTTTTGCGAGCTCCTGCTCCATTTCCCTTGAGTACTCATTCAGCATCGCAATCGGATCTTCGATTCCATCCAATAATGCATTAATATCAGCTGCTGCAATTGTTTTGATTCTTTTAAAAATACCCATGTTATTCATTCTCCTTTTTATTCGTAATATCTTTTTCCCATTGATCTAAGATTCTTGCATTTTGTGTCATTACAGGTGTTTGTGAACTTACAAGAGCAGTGTCAATAAACTCATTCATGGAAGAGGTTTTGGCTTTGTTTTTAAACCATCTGACGAAAAGAACAAGTATCACGAGTCCAACCAGAATGGCCAGCCAAGGGATCCCTCCTCCAAAATGAGGACCGGCCATAAACTGGTGATGGCCGCCAAATCCTCCATGCGGTCCAAAACCTCCAGCTTGTCCCATTTCCGCTGGTCCGCGACCATGTCCTCCGCTCATACCGCCGGAAAATCTTCCATTACCTTCCAGAAGTTCATGAAGTAAATTGAACCCAAAAATCACTGCAGCTGCGATGACGCCCCAAAAGATGATCTTTTTCTTCTTCATAAGTTTTCCTCCTTTCGTTACCTGATAGTTAGAAGTTTAAAAGGGAACGGTGAAAACTTGGTGAAAGGAAATATTTTTTTCCTTTTTTAAAGCTTTTTTACGAAAAAAAAAGAGTCTTTACACCTTTTTTGGATGTAAAGACTCTTTGTTACTTAACAATATCCATTTCCTTAGTTGGGATGACCTAAACCATTATTTTGTAATTACAACCGCTTGTTTCCCCATTTGTTCCCATGCCCTTTCAAAAGTGTTACGGTTTAACCTTTGATTTTTTTGGCCATAAGGATTATTGACGTAGATATAGTTATCATCATAGCCTGTAATAACAACACTATGTTCACTAAAAGTAATATTGATGGTTCCTTGCGGAGTATGCCACGTTTTAAAATCCGATACAGGGGCAAATGTATTCGTTGTGATAATCCAAACCGGCTCCCCTTGGCTTACTTTCTTCAGTAAATCGGTAAAGGGGCTGTTTGTAAGATTAACCGCTTTGTTCCCGGCGTATTTTTTGGCTAAATTATAAATTGGTCCATTGTAAACGGCATATCCTGGTCCGACTGCCATATTTCCGACAAATCCTGCATTCGGATTCCCTTTAAGGCCATTTCGGTAAGTAAATGGAACCGTTGCAATATTTTTCGCTAATTCATTTTTGGTCACATGATATCCTTTATAGTTTAGTATCATCGCCAGGCTTGTAACTTCACACCCGTTGTAAAGGCCCGGCGCATCATACTGTCTAATAAGAGGAACATCTAAGATAGTACGATTTGAAAAAACCGGCATCACTTTTACGGACTGTTTATTAGCAAGAGCCATTTTTTTCGTTTTTAAAGGAGCGGATTTTACAGCTAACGAAGAAGTAATTTTCCTCTCATGTATTTCAAATAAATCTCTCACTATAAAAAATATGGCTGCAAATATGAAAATGACGATGGCTGTTTTTTTTAGGAAAGAAATCAAATTAACACATCCATTTTGTTTAAAAATAAAAAAGTTCCAAAAACTATTCTAATAAAACAATATAGGAAATACCTTAATTTTTTCTTAACTTAAACAATTTAACATTTGAAGGATGCTTTTATTGATCTTTCTTAAGGGGTTCACTATAGTTCTTTAACTTTTTAGGATTATTTATTAGTGGAAGATAAATGCAATAAGTCAGGATATGATTTGAGTATCTTTAATGGCTTATCGATAAAGATTTTAGGAGGTTTCTAGATATCAACTTCACATTCATTCGAAGTTTTGGGAGGAATGAGTGAGGAACTACAGAGATAGATTATGACTTGAAAGAGTTTGGCTTTGATACGTACTGATTCACCGTATTTGCCTTCCTTGGACTCTATAAAGTCCAAGGAGCAAAAAAATTTTATGGGCTTGATTGAAACAATTGCTACAGCAAATCAATGAAGATGTTTGGATACCTCTGTCGTATTAAAACCGCTGGTTATTTCATTAAAAATATTATCTGTATTTGGTGAATGGGGAATGATAATCTGCGGGAAATTTGCTTTCAGAATTCTTTCCAAATCTCCCACTGTAACGGGTTTAGCTTGAGGCATAAGTTGATAACCAAATTCACCGTTATTCTCTATTGTCCCAATTTTAACATCTTCAATTCGCTCGATTCCTGCCATTCGAAGACGTTTTTCCAAATCATCTACTGACAAACGGATGGATTTTAGATTATCGACTAGCAGTTTCCCTTCCGAAATTACAGGGATTGACACCCCATTTAAAGCAATTTCAGCTCGATTCCAGCGCAAAGCGATCCATTCGACAACCATTAGGAAACCCACAAAGGTAGCAGCGCCAAGTATGGATTTCCCAAGTCCCTTTCCGCTGACTTCCCCACCCAGAATCGTCCCCAAAGAAATAATAACCGCCAATTGCGGAATGTTCATTTGTGAAATAGATTTACGGCCGCCTATTCTGAGGATAAGAGTGCCCATTGATGCCAATACAAGAGATTTCCAAAACACTGTCCACATATGTACTCCTCCATAAATCAAATTAACATTATTATTCTTTCCCAAAGAGAAAAAAATCTTCTGGATTCCTTTTATTGAAGTGAGCCTAAAAATAATAATTGAAATATGGATTGTTCTATTAGCAATGGCAGTTGACGTATCTTTTATAGCAGAAAAAACAAATTGTTTATGCAAGACAGGCTGTATTTTTCAAGAATGAGTTGCTAAAGATTTGTGTTAAGATCCTGTCTTTTTGAACGGCACATACACCGCTCGCTCAACGAACCAAAGAACTGACTTTTTCCCATCTGGACACGATGAATCCCGCACCTTCTTCTTGACTTAAAGCTCTTCCTTCCTCTTCAATCA
>CAZAEW010000087.1:0-12901 GCA_964484065.1 uncultured Bacillus sp. | reverse complement strand
ATCCAAATAAACGGGGCCAAGATCCAAATAAAGTGCAAAAACATCCAAATAAACCAGGGAAACATCCAAATAAAATAACAAAACATCCAAATAAATAAAGCGAGCAAGGAACGGATCCAAATAAACGGGGCAAAGATCCTAATAAAGTGCAAAAACATCCAAATAAACCAGGGAAACATCCAAATAAAATGATAAAACATCCAAATATATGAAATATCCCAACTTAGCTCAAATAAAAAAGACGTGCATTTAAAGAAAAATTACCTGAGCCAGGTCCCAAAAAGCGGGACCTGGCTTTTTCAGCCGAAAGCCGCCAGAAACTGAAACAAATTTGTCAAAAACCACACAGCTTTTCAACAGGAAATCGGCAATCAAAACAGAAATGTGATTAAAAAGAAAGGAAGTGATGTATTTGTTTTTAAATGAATGTACTATCCCAAAAAGGGCCCGTTTTGATGCCGCATTAAAACGGAGAATCCTGAGAACCCATCGTAAAATTTCGGAGATCGAAGAGAGCTATAACAATTGGATGGCCGGATATCGTGGAGAAAAGTCTGTAGACTACTATTTAGGAAAATTGCCAGGTGAAGAATACCTCATCATTCATAATGTTCGGCTGCAAATTCGGGATAAGTTTTTTCAAATTGATAAACTGCTTTTGAAATTTACACATGGGTTAAATTTAGAAGTAAAAAACTGGGCAGGGCAAATTCATTTTGATCAAAACCTGGGACAAGTAATTCGGACCGTTCCCGAAAAGGGAATAAAAGAAAGAGTGCAGAATCCAATTCTTCAGGCAAAAGAACAATCATTGCAACTAAGAGCATGGCTGGCAAAACAAGGAATATACAATTATCCGATTGAACACTTCTTTGTCAACAGTAACTCCAAAACGATTATCAGCGTAGATCCCGGATATGAACAAATTCTAAAGCGTGCCTGTAATTCAGAAATTCTGCTCGAAAAAATAATTGAAACAAACAAAACTCATCGAAAAACGATAATGGACCAGAATGCTTTGCAAAAACTCGGACAAGCCATAATTGCTGCCTACGTGCCTCCTCAATACGATATTCAAAAAGAATATCAAATTAACCCAACCGAAGTCATTCCCGGCGTGCATTGCCCCGTTTGCTTTTCAATCCCAATGACCTACAAATATGGAACATGGCACTGTTCCAACTGTAATCATCACTCCAAAATGGCCCATATTGATACAGTCTATGACTATTTCCTATTGATCAAACCAATGATAACGAACGCAGAACTTCGTCGTTTCCTTCATATCCCATCCATTTATATTGCAAATGAAATCCTCAAATCAATAGGACTCCCCTTTATTGGAAACAACAAAGGCCGGATTTATCTGCCTCCGCACAATTTTTAAGAGTTTTCCCACCCCATGTATAAAAATAAACCGCTTGTCGAAAACTAAGCAGAAAAAATTTTTTCCAGAGAATGTATATAATTCTACTGATCTGTTCAGAATGGTTGCTGAGGTGATGAAAATGAGAGAGGAAGAAAATAACCGATCTTCTCAAAGCAGCTTTAAACGCTTTATGAAAAAGCGTTGGGTATTTCCAGCCATTTATATTGCAAGTGCAGCCATTATTCTGACGGGGGTTCTTTGGTATCAAGCAGCAACAACCAACAATGCAAAAAACAAATATGGATACAAGTCCTCGAATTTGGCAGGCAAAAAATTCGACGAGCCGTCCGTTGAAGTAAACAAGCCAATTGAAAACTTCGAAATGCCAGTGAAGGACCCTGCATCTGCCGTCATTGCAAAGAAATTCTATGATTTCTCGGGCAAAAAAGCAGACCAGGAAGCAGCATTAGTTGTTTACAAAAACACATATGTTCCAAATACCGGAATCGATATTGGCGTGAAGGATGGTAAATCTTTCGATGTTATCGCTTCTATGAGCGGAATGGTCACAAAAGTAGAGGAAGATTCTCTGCTTGGCAATGTGATTGAAGTCGAGCATGATGATGGTGTTGTCACACAATATGAATCTGTGAAAGACATTAAGGTCAAGGTTGGCGACCATGTAAAACAAGGCGAAACCATTGCACAAGCTGGACAAAGCTTATTCAATGAAAAAGCTGGAACACATGTCCATTTTGAAATTCGCAAGGATGGAGTGGCAATTAATCCGCAAAGCTACTTTAATAAACCATTAAGTGCCGTCGTGGATGAAAACCCGGCAGCAGATAAAACTTCATCAGAAAATCAAAGTGACAAAACGAGCAAAAACGCTGATCAGAATTCCAGCAAAGACTCAAGCACAAGCAAGGATCAGAATTCCAGCAAAGACTCAAGCACAAGCAAGGATCAGAACTCCAGCAAAGACTCAAGCACAAGCAAGGACCAGAATTCCAGCAAAGATTCAAGCACAAGCAAGGATCAGAATTCCAGCAAGGATTCAAGCACAAGCAAGGATCAGAATTCCAACAAAGACCCTGGCACAACTAAGGACCAAAACTCCAGCAAAGACCAAGGAACAACAAAGGATCAAAAGGGAACAGACAGCAAATCAACAAACGATACAAAATCGAAGAGCACTCCTAGCGACAGCTCTTCAGATACAAATTCTTAATGCAAAAAAGCAGATAAGTGGGGAGGGGCAGCCTCCTCTTTTTATTTGCTCAGAAAATACAATTCTGGACGCCGCATCTGTCACAGCCAAGCAAATTCTTGAGATAGGAAAGCTGTTTAATCAGCAATTGGTTGCGGTGAAACTCAATAATCCCTTTGTTTCGATAGTCATTCAAAAACCGCGTCACCGTTTCGCGGGAACTCCCAATATGGGTGGCAATTTGATAATGGGTAATTTGCTCCTTGATTAAGATTCCCTCATCCACTTCAACCCCGCTCGAATTTGCTTTCCGAATCAGGAATGAAGCGATAGCTCCTTCCGTTCCGAACATCAGAAAATCCTTAATCTTGGAACTCGTCGTCTCTAGTTTTTCCGCCACCCATTTCACCATTTCGGAAGAGATTTTGGCATGTTCCTCTAATATTTTTTCCAGTACATTTCGCTCAAGGGTATAAATTTCACAGGAGGTCTCCGCAATCGACGAGCAGGAATAGGTCGAACCGCTAAAAGGTCCGATTTCCCCAAAAGCATCATTCATTTCTCTTAAAAAAATCGTAATTTCTTTTCCTTCACTTAATAGTTTATGAACTCTTACCGTTCCTTTTTTTATAAAAAAGAGGTGTGTAGCCGGATCGCCTTCCATAAAAATATAAGAACCTTTATTTTTTTGTACCAGATGCGCGGATTGAAGCAGTATATTCCGTTCATTCTCACCCAATCTCTCTAATAATGGCAGCCCCAAAACTGTACCCCTCCCTAAAATCTTTAATCTTATTTCATTTTAAACGGAAAACGGTTCAGAAATGCCCTTGTTTTATTACAAAAACAGTAATTCTAAGTTGCTAATGTATAAAAAATATTTTGTGATAGCCGTCACATACCGTCCCTTTACCCCTTCTTTACAATGAAGTGGTGTTAGAGATAGACAACCTTTGGGAAGGAAACGAAAACGATGAAACAACTTTTTACGATAACTGTTATTTTGATATGCTCACTGCTGCTGCCTTCCATAAGCTCGGCTGAGGACCAGTCCGCCCCGTTAAAGATGGAAGAACTTTCGATTAAGGTTTTGCCGGAATTTGCGTTTCACCCAAGTGACCAAAAGAAAGCGCATCCACCGTTGTTAATCGGTTATCAAGGGACACTTGTCAATCAGCTTGACCATGCGGTTGAGGGGAAAATTGAGATTCCCCTGCCAACTAAAGAAGCCAATTTTCGTGTCGGGTATGCCGCTGATTACTCAAGCGATTTAAAGACAGTCCATGAACTGAATTACGAGTTGGATAAACAAACGGGAACGATTTCCTGGAAGACCTCTGAAAAAATTGAACCGCAGCAGCGTTATAAATTTATCATTGAATATTACACCGACAACTTGAAGACAGACGAAAACAAGCGGTCGCTGTTTTTTAAGTTTAAAAGCTTTGCAGATATTGATTTAGTGACAATCGACGTCACCCAGCCATATAAAGCAGGCAAGCTGAAGCTGACTCCTGCCCCGGCAGAAAACAAGCACAGTGATGGGGAAAATTCCGCCGCCTACTTTTTTCAAAATGTCAAAAAGGGCGATGTCAAAAGCTTTACTCTAAAGTACACCCGCAATGAGACGGAACCAACGCTGGATTTATTAAAAGAAAAGGCAGCCAAGGAGAAAAAGCCCGAAAACCGCCACTATGCCGAAATCGCCGGCTTTAGCGGGCTGGTACTGGTATTGGCACTGGCCGGAATTTTATTTTTCAGGCTGAAAAAAACTCGGGAGTAAGTACAAATGTACTTTACTGCATAAATGGGAAGTTAGAAGGAGGAGGTGAAAGATATGGTGACAAAAATTCGGCAGATAAATAAAAAAATGCTGTTTCTGATTGCAATCATCACTGGTATTTTACTATCTTTGCTGACAGTTAAAACAATGGCTTATACAGACTCTCCTGGGTTTTGCAAAACCTGCCACATCATGGAGTCTGAATATACATCTTTTGAAAATTCGACCCATGCCGGGCTGTCATGTAACGACTGCCATTTACCGCATGACAGCATCGTCCATAAGTTATTTTTCAAAGGACGGGCCGGGATGACGCATGTTTTCTATAATACATTTGGAACAAAGGACATTCCACAAGTGATCCATGCGACTGACCGCACAATGACTGCCGTCAATGCAAACTGCATCCACTGCCACGAGAGCACGTTATCGAATGTTTCGCATAAGGCCAAAGATAACTGTACTTCGTGCCATAAATTAGTACCACATGGAAAAGATTTTAAAGACAAAACATTTAAAGAAGCTCCAAAATCTGGAGAGCTGCTGATACACAAGGGAGGTTATTAACATGGCTAAGTTCCGATACGGAGCATACCTGCTGCTGGTCGCGGCGTTTCTGTTCATCAGCGGCTGCAGCACCACATCTGAAGTCGTGGGCAAAAAAACGACCGGACTTTCAGAAAATGAGATTCATAATGAAGCATTCAAAAAGGAATTCCCGCTGCAATACAACAGCTATTTAAAAAATAAAAAAATGGAAGATACAAAATACAGCGGTTCAATCAAGCGCAGCAAATTCGATCCTGACAAGGAGCCGCTCCTGCCGATTCTTTTTAACGGATACGGATTTGCGACCGACTACAATGAGGACCGCGGCCATATTTATGCATTAGAAGATGTCCGGAGTACCCAGCGGATTACCGATAAATCAGTCGGGTCCTGCTATACGTGTAAATCAACTGCAGTTCCAACCCTGATCAAAAAGATGGGCGACAAATATTGGGGCACAAGCTTTAATGAAATTTGGGCCGAAGGCGAAAAACTCGGACACTCCCCAATTGGCTGTTCCGACTGCCATGACCCAAAAACGATGGACTTGCGCGTAACGCGTCCAAGCTTTTATAAAGCCTTGCAGGCAAAAGGTGTCGATGTTTCCAATCCAACGAAAAATGACATGCGCAGCTATGTATGCGGACAATGTCACGTTGAGTATTATTTTTCCGCTAAAAACAGCGAAGTCACCTTCCCGTGGACAAAAGGCTTTAAGCCGGAAGAAATGTACGAGTACTACAGCACGATTGCCAAACAAAACGGTTTTGAAAAAGACTATATCAGCAACATTTCCGGAACGCCGATCTTAAAAGCGCAGCATCCTGATTTTGAAACATTCATGTCCGGACCGCACGCAAAAGCAGGCGTAGCGTGTGCGGATTGCCATATGCCATACGAACGGGTTGACGGGAAAAAGAAAATTTCTTCCCACTACTGGACTTCACCGCTTAAGACGATGCAGACATCCTGCATGCAATGCCATGGAGACCGTGATATTGACGACCTGAAAAAACAAGTAACAGAGATTCAAGACACTCATATGAGAGCGTTGCATGAGGCGCAAGATGTTTCAGTGAAATCTCATTATTATGTCAATAAGATGATCACTTCTGGTGTCAGTCAGGACAAAATCAAACAGGCGCAGGAATTTGTCCGCAAAGGCCAATGGTTCTGGGACATTGTCGCAGCTGAAAGCTCTGCCGGTTTCCATAACCCGCAAGGATCCATGGATTCACTGAGAATTTCACTTGAGAATTCAAACAATGCCATCCAGCTGGCTACAGAAGAACTTGTGAAAAAAGGAGTGAATATCGAAGAACTGAATTCAGAAATTGAAAAGGTGAAAAAGGCTGTTGAGGACGAAAAAACAAATAACAAGAAAAAAGATCATGCTGTAAATAGCTATTTTCCGCCTCAGGCACCTGTTCCGGCCGCTGCCGCACCTGTAAAAAAATAGACTCTTTCCAAATCCCATTATTCATCCCGCCAAGAAGGAATAAGCAGAGGAAAGAGTCCGGTTTCAAGACACTGTTTCTAATAGGGAAACAGTGTCTTTATTATTTTCACAGCACAAATAGGGTGATGTCAAACATTCTTTTTTGGCCCCCCCAGTAACTGGCAAATTTTCCATAGAAACGGCATAATAGATGTAGACAAGGTTGAGGAGGGATATCGGTGAAAAAGTCATGGAAGTTCCTATTAACAGCAGTGGTTTTCATCCTGGTCATATCAGGCTGCAGCAGAGGCCCGACAGCACAGGATCGGTTTGAACAATACATAAATTTATGGCAACAGCAAAAATTTGCACAAATGTACGATTATTTATCAAAGGATGCAAAAAAGTCAGTCAGCAAAGAGGCATTTGTCAGCCGCTACAAAAAAATTTACGGTGATCTTGAGATTACCGGCGTGAAGGCGGACGTGAAAAAGCCGCAGGATGACAAGGCGGCAGATTTGACGTATACCGCAAAAATGAACAGTATTGCCGGCGAAATCAAGTTTACGAACAAAGCCCATCTGATAAAAGAGGATAAGAACTGGTATGTGAAATGGGATACTACCTATATCTTTCCGGAGCTAAAAGCGGGCGATAAAATCGGCCTTAGCAGCACCGAGCCGGAGCGGGGCCAGATACGTGACCGCAATGGCGAACCGCTTGCAACAAATGGACAAGTTTACCAGGTTGGCGTTGTGCCAGGAAAAATGGGAGACCAGAAGGATTATGTCATCAGCCAGCTCTCGAACCTGCTGCAAATGCCGGCGGAGCAAATCAATAAAGAAATCAGTGCCAGCTGGGTAAAGCCGGATTATTTTGTTCCGCTGAAAAAAGTGGCGATGGATGACCAGTCAAGGGTCGCTCAGTTAATCGCATTAGCACCGGTACAAACGAAAAAAGTCGGGGCGCGTATTTATCCATACAAGGACGCTGCCGCACAGCTAATCGGCTACGTCGGCACGATTACAGCGGATGAACTCGCGAAAAGGAAGGGCAAAGGCTATACAAGCAATGATGTAATTGGAAAACGCGGTCTTGAACAATTATATGATGAGCAATTAAAAGGTCAGACCGGAGTCAAAATTACAATTAAAAAGGCGGATGGCACAGAGAAGGTTCTTTCGGAAAAACCGGTCGAAAACGGCAAGGACATCACGCTGACGATCGATGCAAACGTCCAGCAGAAAATATTTGCTGCAATGAACGGCGAAGCCGGCATGTCCGCAGCGCTTAACGCGTTAACCGGGGAAACACTGGCGCTGGTCAGCTCTCCTTCGTTTGACCCGAATCAGGCATCGCTCGGTTTTTCCGCGGACCAGTGGAAGGCCTTGCAGGATAATCCGCTAAAGCCTCTTGATACGCGCTTTAAGCTTACGTATGCGCCGGGCTCAACGATGAAGCCGATCACGGCGTCAATCGGCCTGACAGAAAAAGCCTTTGATCCGAACCAAAACGTTGAAATCAGCGGGTTGAAATGGCAGAAGGATCAATCATGGGGAAATTATTTTGTGACCCGCGTTCATGAATCAAGCCCGGTCAATCTAGAAAAAGCACTATTCTTGTCCGATAACATTTATTTCGCCCAAACCGCTTTGAAAATCGGCAAAACAGGGTTTGCCGACGGCTTAAAAAAGTTTGGGTTTGGGGAAAATCTCGATTATCCATTCCCGCTTGAAAAATCAACGTACGGAAAACTAGATACCGACATTGTCCTGGGCGATTCCGGATACGGCCAAGGGCAGATCGAAATGAATATCATTCATCTCCTGGCAGCCTATACGCCGATGGTTAACAACGGAAACATGATGAAGCCGGTCTTGCTGATGGATGATAAAAAGAATCAGATTTGGAAGTCACAGGTCATTTCCAGTGCGGATGCATCACTGCTTTCCGGCATTCTTCGCAAAGTGGTCGATGACCCAAGCGGAACAGCCCATGCTGCGCAAATTTCCGGCTATCCGCTTGCCGGGAAAACAGGTACGGCTGAAATCAAGCAAAAGCAAGGCCAGACAGGCACGGAAAACGGCTGGTTTGTAGCTTATAATCCGACGAATCCAAATCTGATGATCGGAATGATGGTGGAAAACGTCCAAAATCGGGGCGGCTCGCAAATTCCAGTGAATATGGTCAAATCCATTTTTGAAGGTCTTAAATAATGAACGGGGGCTCGGCCAGCAGATACTTGGCCGGACCCTTTTTTTTCGCAAACTGCATAAATTTAAGTAATCAATCGATATATCAATAAATTGGCTGTATAACATCGTACAAGACGCTGATATAACAAGATATTTCGTATTCAGTAATACTTTTTTCTAAAAATAACCGCATCGACAAATTTCTTGGGAAATAATTTAAAAACGTGATAACGGCGCAGTTTTTAGAGTTGTCGAATGAATAAAATTTTTCAGCTAAAATTATTAATTTTAAAAAAAGATAAGAAACATCTTGTCCAGAGTGCATATTCCCCTAACCAAGCTAATAAACTGTTAAAAATCGTTATAAAGAGAGTGTTTGAGGTGAGGGGTCGTTTGAATGCAACGGGATTTTAGTCAGAGACATGATTATTCATTGCACGTTCAGAAAGCAGCATGCGCTTTCTGCCGTGTGCGCATGCATACGGGTGGCAGTATTTCGTCGAAGTGATAAGCGGGTCTCATTTCACACTTCTCACATCCAATTTAGGGAGGGCGAGTTGTGTGCACGATTACATCAAAGAGCGAACAATCAAGATAGGAAAGTATATCGTGGAGACGAGGAAAACCGTTCGCGTCATTGCGAAAGAGTTTGGCGTATCCAAAAGTACAGTCCATAAAGATTTAACGGAAAGACTGCCTGAAATCAACCCGGATCTTGCCAATGAAGTGAAGGAAATTCTAGATTACCATAAATCGATCCGTCACCTGCGGGGCGGCGAGGCAACCAAAATGAAGTATCAAAAGGAAGAAAGAGAAGGAGAAACAGTAAAATAGACGAATTATATTTGCAAAGCATTCTTCTTTTTCCTTGAGGCTCGACACTATTCAACAATAACTCGCAAACTTTTTGTATTTTTTGTATGAAAAGTATATTTGGTGTGATAGAATATACAATTAGGACAGTATGTGGATTCCTTATCAAGGAGGAAAGAAAATAGGATGTTTGCAAGAGATATTGGAATTGATTTAGGAACGGCTAATGTATTAATCCATGTAAAAGGCCGGGGGATTGTGCTAAATGAACCTTCTGTCGTAGCTATTGATAAAAGTACAAACCGAGTTTTAGCAGTTGGCGAAGAAGCACGTAAAATGGTTGGACGTACACCGGGAAACATTGTTGCGATTCGTCCTCTGAAAGATGGCGTTATCGCAGATTTTGATGTAACGGAAGCAATGTTGAAGCATTTTATTAATAAGTTAAATGTAAAAGGCTTTTTATCAAAGCCTCGCATATTGATTTGCTGCCCGACGAATATTACAAGCGTTGAGCAAAAAGCGATTCGTGAAGCTGCTGAAAAGAGCGGCGGCAAGAAAATCTACTTAGAGGAAGAGCCAAAGGTTGCTGCAATCGGCGCCGGAATGGATATCTTCCAGCCAAGCGGAAACATGGTCGTTGATATCGGAGGAGGAACAACGGACGTTGCCGTATTATCAATGGGCGACATCGTTACTTCTTCCTCCATCAAAATGGCTGGCGATAAGTTTGATGCAGAAATTTTAAATTACATCAAGCGCGAATACAAGCTGTTAATTGGGGAACGTACGGCAGAAAACATTAAAATTAACATTGGGACCGTATTCCCGGGATCGCGCTCAGAGGAAATGGAAATCCGCGGCCGTGATATGGTCAGCGGCTTACCGCGTACGATTACGGTTCGTTCTGAAGAGGTTGAACAAGCACTTCGCGAACATGTCGCTGTGATTGTACAAGCTGCGAAAACGGTTCTTGAACGCACACCGCCTGAATTATCAGCAGACATCATCGATCGCGGCGTGATTTTAACAGGAGGCGGAGCATTGCTGCACGGAATTGATTTGCTTCTTGCCGAAGAACTGAAAGTACCTGTACTTGTGGCTGAAAATCCAATGGATTGCGTTGCAATCGGCACAGGCATCATGCTCGATAACATTGACCGGCTTCCTGGTAGAAAAATCATTTGATTCCAATAAAAAGCCTAATGCTAAAGGGGACAAGCCCTTGGCATTAGGTTTTTTTGTTTTGCTATAAAAAATGGGAAGAAGCAAATATCCGGTTTAAAGCAAGTAAATTGAGTAAAGTGGCAAATAAAATGTCCAGACCGGCAAAAAAAACGGGATAAGTGGCAAAATCCCCATCACATTCTTTCTGCCACCCGACACAGTTCGATGAAATTTCACAGATTTTGATGAATTTCGCAAAAAAGTAATGTGTATTTTTGTGAAATTTTTTATAATAAAAATATATGTACCTTTTTCGAGGTGAATCTCTATGTTTAGAGGCTTTTACACGGCAGCTTCTGGAATGATTGCCCAGCAGCGCAGAACCGATATGATTATGAACAATATGTCAAATGCCAATACCCCGGGGTTTAAAGAAGACCAATCAACATTGCGGTCCTTCCCGGACATGCTCTTATCAAGGCTGAACAAACAAGGCAAAGGACCGCAAGTCGGACATTTGAGCACAGGCATTTACATGCAGGAAGCTATACCGAAATTTATCCAAGGTGATATTCAAGAAACCGACAACAAAACAGACATGGCTTTAGTGGACATCATGATGCCGGCAAGCAATGTTAATGGCAAGAACGGCACCGTGTTTTTTACAGTACAAGACCCGAGCGGTCAGCTGCGCTACACAAGAGACGGTAACTTTACATTGGATCCGCAAGGATATTTAACTACAGGCAGCGGACAATACATACTTGATAGCAGCGGCAGACCGATTCAGCTTACCAGCGACCAGTTCACGGTAAGCGACACTGGCCTGATTACCGGGCAAAACGGGGAGCAAGCTCAGCTGGGGATTGCTTTTTCCGATAATCCCGACAGGCTCATCAAAGAAGGGGACGGCCTCTATCGGACGGAAAACGGGGCGGCGCTTGCCAGTGCAGCAGGCCAGACAGGCGTTCAGTTTAAGCTCCAGCAGGGCTACCTTGAGCAATCCAACGTCGACATGAGCAAAGCGATGACCGATATGCTGACAGCTTACCGCTCGTTTGAAGCCAACCAAAAGATTTTGCAGGCCTACGACCGCAGTATGGAAAAAGCAGCAAATGAGGTTGGAAAAATCGGCTAGGAATACCAGCTAGTGAGCTAAAGAAGCGGTGCTCTTTTCCAAAAACAGCGGACGGAGCACCGCCCCGATGAATAGGGGGGATATCATGAATACAGCGATGATTACAGCGACGAACACCCTGAGTCAATTGCAGAAGAAAATGGACATCATCAGTAATAATATGGCGAACCTGGACACAACCGGCTTTAAAAGCAGAGAAGCGACTTTCACGGATCTCCTTGTGCAGCAATACAACAACCAGCCTGATGCGCAAAAAGAAACAGGACGGCTGACCCCGAACGGAATCCGTCAAGGAGCAGGCGCCAGGCTGAGCCAGGTGCAGATAAACATGACTCAGGGCAGCCTCAAACCAACTGACCGGCAACTCGACACCGCTTTTCAAAAAGAAGGCCAATACTACAAAGTTTTGGTGCAAAAGGACAATACAAGCTCGATTCAATTCACAAGAAACGGCGCATTTTCTTTGTCTCCGCTGTCGGAAACCGAAACGATGCTTGTGACCAGCGACGGGAATCCGATTTTAGATGAAAACAACAATCCCATCATCATCAATGGCGATGCAAGCAGCTATCAATTTACGGAAGACGGCACCATGAATGTAACGATGACGAATGGCTCGGTGCAATCCTTTAACCTGGGAGTAATCCAGCTCAACAAGCCGCAATTTTTTGAGCAAAAAGGTGATAATTTGATCGGCCTCCCGGATAACCTAACAGGTGTAAACCCAAATGACCTGTTCACAGACCTGACCGGAGCAGGCAGAGGCCAAATTTCGGTCGGTCAGAGAATGCTCGAGCAATCCAATGTTGATTTGTCAAAGCAAATGACCGATTTACTGAATGTTCAGCGCTCATACCAATTTCAATCGCGCGCTGTTACAATGGCAGACCAAATGATGGGACTTATTAATGGAATTCGTTAAAAGGAGCAAGGCTTAGATGGCGGAAAAAGTGGCCTTATCACGTGAAGAGTATAAAAAACTCAGGCTTGAGGAACAGCTTAAAGCGGCATCGGAAAAAGAGCCGTCCGCCGAAAAGTTTGAAGCACGCACTATTCCGATATTGCTTCGCTTTGTCATAATGCTTGCACTAATCTTCATTTGTCTTTCAGCAGGTGCTCTCATTGGTTACAGCGGTCTCGGTCACGGAAGTGCCATCGATGTTTTTAAAGAGTCAACGTGGACCCATATTTATGATCTGATTGAAAAAAAATAAGAGAAGGGAGAAATCCCTTCTTTTT
>CAZAEW010000086.1:0-13693 GCA_964484065.1 uncultured Bacillus sp. | reverse complement strand
AAGAAGAGTTTGAACATATTAATCATAAATTAGCTTACAAAGCTCAAATTATCGAGGAGCAAGGTGAGTTTGGCGGCGATTATTATGTTTTTGAAAATGGCTTGGTTGTCCGGAAATTCACAGCAGAAGTTAATGGAAAATTCATATACCGTTATGAAATAGTGACGAAAATCCCAGAAAAAGACCGAACGGGGGGAGTGAAAGAACTGGATTCCTTATATGAGGGAACCCCGCTGGAGCTCCTGGAATATATCGTGGACCCCAAGGATTTAGCGATTAAAGGCGGAAAAAAACTGTTCGGTAAAGGCTTAAAAGAACTTGGAGAACGCTTAGCCATAAAAGTTGAAAAAACTGAGCTGACCGCGGCAGGGGCTTATAATGGTTACGTTGAACCTAATCTGCACATTGAGAAATCCGTAGATTCTATCAGGATTGAGAAAAAGGCTGCGGATGAAAGTAAATCAATTGTAAATAAAAAGATTCCAGATAGTAGGGATACGGGGGAAACTGTTCAAGTATTAGGCAGTTCTTCTCCAGATGCAGATGGCAATGACAAGACAGCTAGCAGATCTAATTTAAATGACATTGTTAACAATGGTGAAAAAATGCCGACGCATAGTGAAATAAAAAATAAGAATAGTCTGCCTGGAAAAGGAGAGCCAAACTCTTCATGTGATCTGCTTAATCCCGATGGAACTGTTAAACAAAGAAGGTACTACGATGAAAAAGGAAGGGCAAAAGAAGATATAGATTTCAATCATCCTGATGATGGAACACATACATTTCCTCACCGACACAAATGGGATTGGTCCAAAAGGCCTCCTAGACAAAAATCAGAATAAGGGAGAGAAACCAATGAAACAAATTCATGACAGTAAAATTTTAAATTATCAAATAGATTTTGAACACTCAAAAATAACAGTGGAAGTATTGTTCGAACAAGAAAAAATAATAATTTTGTTTGAAGATCTCTTTGCATTTCATTTTGAAGACCAGTTACCGGACAGTATACTTTTGGATATAGTTGAAGGAGAAATAGATTCGTTTATTACAGACAATAAAGAATTGTTAGATAAGGGGAAAGATTATTACTGGCCAATGGATTATGATTCTGTAGAAGAATTAATTTATTTTATCAAGGAAAATGGATATCATTACTTTAAAATACAAGCTTCCTATGGATTAAATGGTTGGATTTTGTCTAAAAGAGTGCATGCTGTAGAATGATTGCTGAATAAAATAGTTGGTCCTCGTACCGCCCGAATAATCTTGTTTCACGGAGAAGGCTTTGGTATTGTCCAAAGCCTTTTTGAAATTCGCCTCAACTCCGTTGCGGCCTTCTGAATAGATGCACCAAGCGGAAAGAGAGCGGAAGGACACGCTGGATCAAGTACATGAATTGGATTACTACCTTGTAAATGAATATCAAAAATCCGTACCCGCGGAGTCCTATGCAAAACTGCTTTTTCAGCAGCTATTGGACTCATCTAAGAAAGCCGGCACCATTTCACCTGTTAACTTCGATTCCAAGGCCTATCATAGCAGTGAAATCTATCGGGCTAAAGAGCAGAGGTTTATTAGTAAAGAAGAGTTTGAACATATTAATCATAAATTAGCTTACAAAGCTCAAATTATCGATGAGCAAGGTGAGTATGGCGGAGATTATTACATTTTTGAAAATGGCTTGATTGTCCGGAAATTCACAGCAGAAGTTAATGGAAAGTTCGTATACCGTTATGAAATAGTGAAGAAAATCCCAGAAAAAGACCGAACGGGCGGAGTGAAAGAACTGGATTCCTTATATGAGGGAACCCCGCTGGAGCTCCTAGAATATATCGTGGACCCCAAGGATTTAGCGATTAAAGGCGGAAAAAAACTGTTTGGTAAAGGCTTAAAAGAACTTGGAGAACGCTTAGCCATAAAAGTTGAAAAAACTGGGCTGACCACAGCAGGGGCTTATAATGGTTATGTTGAACCTAATCTGCATATTAAGAAGTCCGTCGATTCAGTCAAGATTGAGAAAGAGGCTGTGGATGATAGAAAACTGATTATGAATCAACAGCTTCAAGAAGGTGAAACTGTTCAGATATTAGGTAGTAATTCTAAGGGTACGGGTAATAGAGAGGCTGAAGTTCCACCTGCTTTTAGACAAACTGATTTTGCTAGTTCTTATGAAGAAAGGTATAATCAGACACCTTCACCAGTTAATTCAAAGGTTGAATTTGAAGGAATCAGAGGAGAATCTTTAAGTACGCTTAAACCACCACCAGACCCTAAATTGAAACGTATATTAGATGAAGCTGGCATTAAAGGGATTCAATATAAAAATGGAGTTCCTGATTTTTCGCCAGTATCAAAGGCTCAAATTGAAATTGACTATATGCTTGGAGGAAAAGGGAATTAAGGTACAAAAGCTAGGACATACAATTTTGCTCAAGCAGATCAAAAGTTAGCAGATAAGCTAAATGACTCAGTTGAACTAGCTCGCCAATTTGGAATGGAACCTGGTGGGATTACCGCGAAAGACATAGACAAATATCGAACAAAAAATCAATTAACATGGCATGAAGTAAATGATGTGAAAATAATGCAACTTGTACCGACAGAGATAAATAAAAGATTTGGGCATCTTGGTGGAGTAGGTGAGATAAACGCAGGTGCGTTTGAGCCGGGAGGATTTGCTAATAAATAAAAAGGAGCAGTAAGATGAAAATAAATGATGCGATTTTTGGTGAGCTTGAATATGATTTTGTGTGGTCTAAGGATACTAGCATTAACTTTTTTGGACATGAAGTCGAGATAGCGCTAATAGTAAAAGGTGATGAGGATGGTAAGTTTGATGAAGAACAATATGTAGCATATACTTCACTTATGCAAAATTGGGAACAATTACAACAAAGCTTTTTGCAATCAATATTAGACTATTACAAACAAGAGCGTCAGGAACTAGGTTATGATATTGAAGTAAATGAAAACTATCCATTAGTTGAAACAGCTAATGAAATATTAGAAATGATAAGTTTAGATGGGATTGTTGTTCCCTATGCAGGTATTTTTGACGGTCGGGATATTGGAATTACATTTAATTGTACATGGGATACAGAAAATGGGCTAGGGATTCGTTTGTTAAATGAAAAAGTAACTGAAGTAGGTTATCAAGACGTTGCAATTTAAAATAGGTTGTTAAAAAGTTAAAACTCATGATGGTTGTACCATCATGGAGTACTGTGTGCAATGATAGGGTAGAAAAACGAAGTACTAGCTTAGGCGAGATGACATTTTACTGGGTGATGAATATAAACACATGGAATGTATATTAAACTAACGAACTCGAACAAACTCGTAAGTTTTAACGTAGTAGTTGTCACGACATATAAAAGGTATCATACTGTTACTATAAAACTTATAAATTTATGCTACTTAAAAACAGATGAGCTTTAAGCACTTGATTGTCGACTAAAGGCAACAAGTGCTTTTTGTGTTTTAACGTGAAAGTTTAATAGCGAATAATAATTTTATAAATACATTAGTTGTTACATTTTATGGATTGTAATGGTTGTGGACAGTGTATGACGATAGTAGAAGAAAAAATAAAGGGTTGTATTATGTTTTGAAGTCATCGTAAAGTACGTTTTAACGGATTTGCGTTACGAACATATCCGCAAAGAAGGTAGGGAAACTTCTTCAGAAATTGGTAATCCTTCTAAGAGCGCAGGTGAAACTTTCCAAGTTAAGAATATTAGAGAAGAGGCAGATATTATTGCTGAAAGAGCTAAAGACTTGGATTTAACTCTGCGAGAAACCCCTTATAAAATAATGTGTAGTAAAAAAATGAAACTATTGAATGAGAAAGTTAAAACTAGAACTATTACAAAAGAAGAATGGCAACAATTGATGTGGAACAAGAAAGTGAACATATTTTAAATGGAGAAGCTACGAGGGAATGGACGGATGAACAAGCAAGCTGCACATGAGTTAAAAGGTGGACATTTATTAGAAAAACATGTCGGGAAAACAGATGAAGAATTGTTAGAAAGACTGAGAACTAATCCAAACATTACTGGTTCTTCTACTTTTACAAAAAGGGCTACTGCTGAAAAAGTTGCTAATACAGTTCTGAACAATCCAAATAATATCAAGAAAATCCAAAAATGGCTTTCAAATCCCAATAGTAGACCTACATTATCATTAAGATACAAGGGTGATGGAGAGATAATTGGTAGAAGTATCTCAAGAAACTCAAGAGTAGTGGAAAATGTTACAAACGCAAAAATTGTGCTTAAAAGGGATGATAATGGAGATTTTATTCTTACAGGATATCCAATTAAATAGAAAGAGAGGAAATTTCATGGATGACAGCTATGATTTCTTAGAGGAGTTAGAGGATTTTTTAGGTGGAACATTTCACCAAGATATCAGTTCTCCTGAACAAGCATTAGATGAGTTTATAGACGAAGCTAGTAGAGAGTGTTTGCTGTTTACAATAAAGTATTGTGAAGAGTTTTTAAATAGTGATTTAACAAAACAAGAAAAAGAAAATATTATACAAAATAATGCAGAAATTTATTTTCCTGCACTTCAATTAAACCCATTACAGTGGATGAATAAATTAGTAGAGCAAATAAAAGGAACTGTAAAAACAAGATGAAATTTGGTCTATGAGTTTTTGAAGGAGTATGAGGAGTGAAGACCATGGCAGTTTTTGTGTTAATGTTGAAGGAGTTTGATGACGAAGATAGGGTAGTATATCTATATGGACCGAATGAGAATTCAATGGGGCGAATTGAATATGATAAAAAGAATAGGGTTATCAACCAGCTATCGCCAATTGATTCACAAGGATTCGCTGATGATTTCTTCTTTAAAAGAGCAGGAAGACGTCTTTCAAGAATGATTATTAAAGAGAATCAAAACTTTGTTGACCGAACAACTATAGAATCTTGATAATGCAAATTCGGCACCGCCAGAATAATCTTATTCCACAGCATTATTCTACAAATTAGGTTATGGTATTTTCCATGGTTTTTTTTGATTGTAAATAGCGAAACGAACTTTCTCTAAAACTTGAGTGCTAGACCACTTATGAGGATCCAAATGGTAATGTCAAAGACCCACTTACAAATACAATTATGAATAAAGATGAGCCTTGGGATAAGGGACACAAACCAGGTTATGAATTTAGAAAACACCAACTAAGTTCTATGGAAAGAGGTATCACTAGGAAAGAATTTTTGGATGAACATAATAACCCAGACCATTATCGTCCAGAATTACCATCCTAAAATAGGAGCCATAAGGGAAAAGATTTAACAGATGATTATTTTGAAGATGAATAATCGGCTATCATTTTGGGAGGTTTACTATGACAGTTACGAAAGAGAATAAAATTATTGCAAGAACTGCTTTAGAAGCATTCGGAGGGAAGCCTAGTGTATCAAAGTATTGGGATGAGAATAAAGTTAGTAATGTTGATATACTAGCGATTAAAGATAGACCTTGTGAAGGCGTTACATCTTACTCTACTATTGGTTTATCTGATTATTCAATTGGATATTCAGTAGATGAAAAGCCACTTAGAATAGAAATTGTTGGGGCTAGTGCTACAATATTTGAATTTTCCCCCAATATATTATCTACTTGTGCCTTCAATATAATTAACACAAATCTATCAATTTCTCATGGTGAAATATTTAAAGGGGTAATAAATGTGTACTATCCAGATAGTGAGATGGAACATGTGCTATTTACTTCCCCTTTTTTATGGGAAAAACTTAAGAGTGTAGACTTCCCAGATAAAAAAGTTACATGGTTACTTGCAGTACCAATATCAACAAAAGAGTTCTTGTTTGCTGAGAAAGAAGGGACAGAAGCCCTCGAAGATTTGTTCGAGAAAAAAAACATAAATATATTTGACGTAAGAAGAAATTCTATTCTTTAAGTATGATTTTAACCCTGATTAGCTAATGCTTTTCAGGGCTTTAGTATTTGTGCAAGGTACCGACTGAATAAGATTGTTTCACAGTGCTAGTTATTGCCAGAGGCCATGGAAAATCCCATGGTCTTTTTTTATGGAGTCCCAATACAGCCTTTTCTCCTAAAACAGCAAACGGAAAATAGTAGAAAATCCACATATAGTTCCTGCTGCCAAAGACTTATAATAAAAAATAGAAAGATTTCGAGGAAAAATAGATTGGGATATTAGTTGCATAAGCAAATCGGAAACAGTCTTAATAATAGAAGGGAAGCAGGAATATGTTGTTTCGCATTTTTCAGGATCTTGTGAAGTTAATCGGATATATGATGCTTGTATTCACAGTCATTATGATTTTTGAAGCACATGACTATGCAATGGCGGGCAGCTCGTTTGCTGTTTCCTTAGTATCTATGTTGCTTTCTCTTATTTTAGATAAAATAGCGGAGAAAAGAGCATTTAACATTCATCAAAAATGTTATGCAGTCGTCGTCATTTCAGAAAAATGCGTTGATGATGATGACAGTATTGACCCTTTTGAAAAAGAAGAGGGGGCCTTCTTTGATACAGGAAAAGTAGGATTCACATATCATTATGATTTTAAGCAATGGAATATGCGTTTAAAAGAATTACCGGCAAAACGAAAAGAAAGTCTGGAGCACCTGCAGATTGTTCACGACCCAACCTTTATGGTGATTACAGCCTATGACTCATCAAAAACAGAAGAAGCCATGATGCGTCCGTTTTTGATCACATCAAATCCCTCAGAAGCGGTTCGGTTTATAAAAGAATATGGAAAGTAGTAGTAGAGAAGCAACATAAAAAAGCAGTGCAATCTTCTTGGTCCTTTGCCCCTTCAAACAGCCTGCTCATGTTATAATCAAAATTATAGGGATAGGAACTTGCGATTAATTCCAACTATCCACATCCGATAAGTAGAAAGAAGGGCGAGGAAATGTCTGTTCAATTACATCAAACCATCCTTTCAAAGTTAAAAGAACTGACCCCTGCATTCCAAAAACGCGAATCTGAACTGGATCAATTAAATTCTTTTCCATATGAAAATATCAAAGATCTAAAAGATATTGGGTTTACTACATTAACTCTGCCTGCCGAATTAGGAGGCAGTGGAATTGGGCTGACCGATTTCCTCACCTTCCAAGAGCAAATTGCCAAAGGCTGCGGGTCAACGGCGCTGTCGATTGGCTGGCATATGGGGACAATTTTAGAATTCGCCGAACACCGCCATTGGAATCAGGAACTTGTTCCGATGTTAAGCCAGGCTTTTTTAGAGGGGGCGTTAATCAATACGGCTGCAAGCGAGCGCAATGCCGGAAGCCCGCTCCGCGGAGCAAAACCGACGACAACCGCCGTTTTATCGGCAGATGGAAAGCATTATTTCATCACGGGTGAAAAAACCTTTACTTCAGCAGCACCTGTGCTAGATTACCTTTTTGTGACGGCAACATTGGAAGACGGTAAAGTGGGAACATTCCTAGTACCAAGAAGTCATCAGGGAGTGTCGATCCGGGAAACTTGGGACAGTGTCGCGTTACGTGGAACTGCCAGCCATGACTTGGTTCTTGATCAAGTGGAGGTACCGAAAAATTATTTAATGGAATTTTCAACAGATGAAAGCAAAACCCGCCGCAAAGGCTGGATGCTCCACATACCGGCTTGCTACCTGGGAATTGCCGGGGCAGCCAGAGATTATGCCGTTCAATTTGCGGCAAACTATGTGCCGACAAGTCTGGGTAAGCCGATTGGAACGCTGCCAAACATGGAACAGCAAATTGGCGAGATGGAAATGAAATTGTTGGCATCCAAGGAATTTTTATATTCGATTGCTAAACAATATGAAGAAAATCCAAGCAAGGATTTTAAAGTGGAAATGGCAGCGGTTAAAACGTTTGTCACGAATAATGCCATTGAAATTGTTGATTTGGCAATGCGGATTGTCGGCGCGCGAAGCTTATCCCAGCAAAACCCGCTCCACCGCTATTATCAAAACGTTCGGGCTGGGCTGCATAATCCGCCGATGGACGATATTGCTTTTCAAACACTTGCTCAAAATGCTTTGAAATTAAATTAATGGATGGTGCCTTTTGGTGCCATCCATTTTTTCCTATTTGAAAGTTAAAAAATCCAGCCGATAAAAAGAGTAGATAAAAAGTACGGAGTGTGTGAACGATGGAAGTCAATACTCGAAGTCCAATTTCGAAATATATAGGGCAAGGTCCCGCAGCAGGGACATTAAAAGTCGGGGATATTGCTCCAATGATGATTAAGGAGCGGACCGGAAACAATGAAGCAAAGATCATGCTAAAAGGACAGGAACTTACCGTCAGTTTTGAAGGACCGTTTCCAACAGAAGACAGGGGCTTAATCCAAGTTACAAACCAAAACGAGAATGGACAGTTTATCGTCAAATCTCTTTCGGACACCAAAACACCTTCAAATATAAATCCAGCCAATGATGTACTCAAGAAAAACGGCTATGATCCGAGCACAAACCCTGAGTTAAAGGAAGCAGCCAACCAAATTCTTTCCCGAGGCGGTTCCATTTCAAAAGACTCGCTTGAGAATATTCAGGATTTCTTAAAAAATGATAATACCGGAACTGTAAACGACAAGCTGGAGACCATCAGCGTGATGGCACAGAAGAATTTGCCGTTTACCAAATCACAGTTGCACGCGGTTCATATAGCATTGCACGGTTCTTCTTTAACGGAATCGCTGTCGGAACTGGTGGCTGGCAGCTTAGACATACCAGCGGTGCAAGCTTCAAACAGTGAATCAAGCTTAGACAGGGTGATTTCAAGCCTGAAAAACGGGGTAGACCTGTCTGATTCAATTGAAAAAGTTCTTTCTTCACTCGATCCGATAAAGGATGCCCAAACCATTGCGGATATCAAAAAAGCGCTGCAAATTCAGCAGGCCGGCAAAGAGCGGATCCTACAAGCAATGCCAGATTCAGATCTAAAGGAAGCCGTGCGGAATGAAAAAAGTCTTACTAAAATCATTGAAATGCTGAAAACACAGAAGCAGCCCGAAAACGTTCAAGCAGCGATCAGGGATGCTCTTAAACTGGAAAAAATCGGAGCAGCCAGATTGGAAGCTGCCTTAAAGGGGATAACAGAAAGCGAAAGCATGGAAGATCCCTCTCTTTCTGCCATTAAGGATATAACGAAAGTGATCCAAAAGGAGCCTTCACTCGAAAAAGCACTGGCTGAAGTTCAACGGCTCCTTGAATCTGCATCTCAAGCAGATATTGATTTGAGCGGACTTAAAACAGCAGTACAAAAAGCAACCCAATTTTTCGAGCAGGGCAGGGAGCTGGCAGCACGAAAAGAACTCGCAGAGGCGGTCAAGCAGCTGCAGGAAAACCATCCACTGCTAAAGGCAGCTGCAAATGATCAGAGTCTGAGTAAAGCAGAACAATATTATATAAATGAAGCTTTGCAGACCCTTCAGCTTGATTCCAAAAATGTTTTAGTCACACAGATTACCAAAAGATTGTCACAGATGGCTATCGATTTTAAGCAAATGCGCCAGGAAATAAGTCGGAATCTCGATTCTGCTTCAGCCTTGATGACAGCAAACAAACAGGCCAGTGCGGTACCGGCGAAGCAAATGATTGATTCAGCGATTAATAAGCTTGATCAGTCGATTCTCAAAGGCGATTTCTTACTATACACAGACATGTCAACCGAGAAAAAACTGCTGACTGCCAGTTCAAGGCTTGCCGATGCTAGGAATCTATTAAATAAAGGAAATATTGCCGAGGCCAATCAAATTGTCAAGGAAGTAAAAAGCGATATCGACAAGCTGATGTTTAAGCCGTCAGACAACAGGGTTAAGCATTTTGTTTCCGAACAGGACTTGATTTCACCAAAAGCCATGCTGGAAAAAGCAATCCGTCCTTTTCCAGAGCAAAATTCCAGTGCGAGAAGTATTTTTGAAACCGTAAAGGGGCTCGGATTGACACATGAAAGTGATGCGGCGAAAGCCCTGATTCATAAGGGAGACGCACCAGCGAATCTAAAATCTCTGCTGCTGCAAATGGTCGAAACCGCTGACGGTCAGGCAAAACAGCCAATTGAACAGGCATTAACTTCGATCACCGGCCAGCAATTATTGAATAAACAGGACAGTTCAGGTGTTCAGAACCTCTATATGATGCTGCCGATTCTCTTAAACAAGCAGGTTGAGAATGTCAAAGTCTATGTGAATTCGCAAAAAAAAGCAGACAAAATTGATTGGGAAAACTGCAACCTGACTTTTTTATTGGAAACAAAAAAACTGGGGGAAGTCGGGATCTCCATTTCCGTTGTGAATCGCAATCTATCGATAACGTTTAAAAATAGCCGTGAAGAATTAGCCGATACCATCAAACCGTTAACGGACGTAACAAAGGAACATTTGCAGGAGATTGGCTATCAGGTTGGAGCGATCCAATTTAAGCCTTTTTCAGAGAAGGTTGAAACTGAGAATTCCAGCCAGGAAAAGACAGTTCCAGCAAGGGCCGCTTTTACCGAGAAAGGATATGATTTTACGGTATGAACCATTATTTTTTCAATAGCAAAAAGCGCAAGCAAGTAAATGGTCCATCTGCTGCAGTGATAAAATACGATCAAGAATCCGGAAAGGTGCCAACGGTTGTCGCTCAAGGGACCGGTTACGTTGCACAGAAAATCATTGAAGCGGCAAAGCAAAATCATATTCATCTCCAGGAAGATTCCGCCTTGATTGAAAATTTGCTGCAGATCGATTTGGGTGATTCTGTCCCGCCGCAATTGTATGAAGTGATTGCGGAAATCTTTGTGCTGCTTGAAAAGATTGAGGCTGACTATTAAGGTTTTGTGGATCTTTGCCGATAAACGTAATAGAGATTATTTGGGAGGTACTGCGAATGGAAGTACTGACAGAAGAGGTTTTATATAAAAAAACACCGCAGGAACTGACTGCTCTTTTATATGAAGGAATTATAAACAATCTTGAAGAATCGATCGAATTGATCGATGCCAAAAATTTTATTGAAGCCAATGGAAAAATGCAAAAAGCGAATGATATTCTGTACCGTCTGGGAATCGGAATCAAGTATGAAGCGGGCCCGATCGCCGAGCAGCTTGATACTCTTTATAACTATATGTCGGACGAACTGATTAAAGCAAATATCCGCAAGGACAAGCAAATCATCAAAGATGTTCTGAACATCATCCAGCCGATTGCCGAAGCATGGAATGAAATTATCAAGAAAAAGGTACACGGCACATCAAGCCTGACCAAAAAAGTATTAGCCTATGAAAATAGCATTATGAGAACGAATTATTAATTAAAGGAGAATACATATGCGGATTAACCATAATATTGCTGCCTTAAATGCTTATCGTAATTTATCCATTAATAATGATAATGTATCAAAAAGCTTGGAGAAATTGTCGTCGGGGCTTCGGATTAACCGAGCTGCTGATGATGCCGCAGGTCTGGCTATTTCGGAAAAAATGAGATCACAAATCCGCGGTTTGGATATGGCACAACGCAATGCATTAGATGGCATTTCTGTTGTTCAGACAGCTGATGGAGCTCTAAATTCAACTCAAGAAATTTTACAGCGGATGCGCGAGCTTGCTGTTCAGGCAGCAAATGATTCCAATACTGACACTGACCGCCAGGAAATCCAAAAAGAGATGAACCAGCTGACTTCCGAAGTCAATCGAATCGGGAATTCGACCGAATTCAATACGGCTAAATTGCTTGATGGAAGCCGATTAAATACGTATCAGGTAACCGGATTAGCTTTTGCTAATGGTACTGGAAGCCTATATGATACAACGACGGGAATCACTTTTAATATTGATGGTGCTAGCACGGGATTAGCGTCCGGCACTCATACGGTCACCGTTTCAAAGGTTTTGGATGGAGAAAAATTTGCTGATGGCTCCACTCAATATCAAGTTAATCCTGTTGCAAGTGGGTTAACCGTTACAAGCGCATCAGGAAGTGTTTCTTTTGCAAACAATAGTATTTCTTATGACCTGAGCCAAGGAAATCCTGCACCGGCCCAAGGAGATACGATTACATTAACTTACAATGCAGATGGAACATTTACTCTTGCATCTGCCCCTTCTGGTGACATTAGTGATACTTACACCGTTGGCACCCAATATAATAACCACGGTCTTTCATTTAAAATAGATAGTGCCGCAGGTTTTACTCCAGGTGAAACCATTCAATTTAACGTTGATGATCCATCAGGATCGATTTCAACAATACAAACGGGCTTTGATGCAAACAATACCGGAAACAATACGATTTCATTTACCACGCCGATTACGGTCGATTCATCTGTTGATACAGGTGACTGGACGATAACAAAAGATCCGGCAGGCTGGAAGGTTGAATTTACACCACAGGGTGCCGGAGCTCCAACCATCACGGATATGGTCGGAGATACCGCCCTTTATAGCAATCATGGGATCTCCTTTCAAGTGGCAAGTGCAGATATGGACGATGGAGATAAAATCACTTTTTCAACAACGAAAGTGGCTCCTTTTTACCAATACAACATCTCAATGGATAATGGACAATCCCATCCGATTGCAACCAATGCAGCAGAAGGCGTTGACCCGATTGTTCTGGCTTTTTCCGGAATTGACGGATTGCAGCTAAACAGCCTGGCCCTAAAGGAAGGTTCATTTACCTTTGATTTAAATGAAACAAGCACCGGAAAAGATAATTCCTTCCATATGCAAATTGGAGCAAATGCCGGTCAAACTGTAACAATGGAAATCAATGATATGCGCTCGAAAGCATTGCAAATCAGCACGGATGCCAGCGGAGGCGGGCAAAAAACGATTACTTTGCTTAATGGGCAAACTCAGCAGATTTGGTACACAACCTCTGCAGGGGCTGATGACGGTACTTCCAGTAGTCAGCCGCAATATGCTATTGATTTGACCAGCAGTCAGAAAGCTCAAGCAGCGATTACTGTACTTGATGATGCAGTTCAGCGCGTTTCATCTGAACGATCCCGTCTTGGAGCGATTCAGAACCGCTTGGAGTATACGGTTGATAACTTGAAAACGATGGGCGAGAACGTGACTTCCTCTGAGTCACGGATCAGAGATGTTGATATGGCCCTGGAAATGACTAACTATACAAAAAATAATATCTTGAATCAGGCCGCACAGGCTATGCTGGCTCAGGCAAACCAGCTGCCGCAGGGCGTGCTCCAATTATTAAAATAATATTTAAAAGGAGAGGGAAACCTCTCCTGATATATTTTTTGCTGCAAAAATCATCTATAATATAAGAAAAGAGTTTGTAGAAAAGGTGTGAAGAGATGGAAGTACAACGCGTTCAAAAAGCTTCTATTTCCAAAGTGGGGTTTAAGGAAGAAACGGCTAAAGATTCAATCCAGTTTACCAGCATTATGGACAAAAAGCGTTCCGATGTTACCTTTGAACGGCTCAATCAAAAAATGCAAGAGATTGAGAGCCAAGGAGATAAATTAGCTGATTCTCGGACCGTTGAAAACCTTCGAAAATATAAAAAGCTTGTGAAAGATTTTATGGATGATGCCATAAAAAATGGTCTGGAACTTCAGGAAAAACGCGGCTTTAGCTATCGCGGTTCGTCTAAAATTTATAAGCTCGTAAAAGAAGTAGATAAAAAATTAATTGATTTAACGAATGCCGTTCTCGACAAAGAGCAAAAAGG
>CAZAEW010000085.1:0-14119 GCA_964484065.1 uncultured Bacillus sp. | reverse complement strand
GTCGATTCGCTTATGCATATTGTTTACTTTCTTCATTCTTAAAGAAGCTTTTCATCGCATGGAATACATCTGCTTTTTGTTTCAAAATATAGTAGTGGAATTTTTCATTTTTAATATTTTTATAAGCAGACATTAAGGTTGAATGCCTGTTATACTGGTTGACTTCCCCATAGCCAAACATGTTCGAGACCTTCATCAGATCTTCGACCAGCTTGACGCAGCGGGCATTGTCAGATGTTAAATTATCGCCGTCGGAAAAATGAAATGGATAAATATTATATTTGTTTGGATGGTACTTTTCCTCAATTAATTCCAATGCTTTCCGATAGGCGGATGAACAAATCGTTCCGCCGCTTTCTCCCTTAGAGAAAAAGTCATCCTCTGAAACGACCTTCGCTTCTGTATGGTGGGCAATAAATTCAATTTCTACTGTTTCATATTTCGTCCGTAAAAAGCGGGTCATCCAAAAGAAAAAGCTGCGAGCCATGTACTTTTCCCATATCCCCATACTGCCGCTTGTGTCCATCATGGCCAGCACGACCGCTTTTGAATCAGGCTTGAGCACTTCATTCCATGTTTTAAATTTCAAATCATCTTTATGAATCGGATGAAAAGATGGCTTGCCGCTCATCGCATTGCGCTTAAAGGCCGTCATCATCGTCCGCTTTTTGTCAATATTCCCCATAAGTCCTGTTTTGCGGATATCGTTGAATTCAATGTTCTCAACGATATTTTCTTCCTGTTCTTTTCTTTTTAAATTTGGAAGTTCGAGCTCTTTGAACAGTGCTTCTTCAAGCTCCATTAAAGAAACTTCCGCCTCAAAGTAATCTTCTCCGGCTTTGTCCCCGGCACCCTGACCCTTTCCGGGTCCTTGGTTTGAACCATCACGCGCGATTACATCTCCAACTTGGCTGTCACCTTCACCTTGGCCAACGTGTTTGTTTTTATCATAATTATAGCGAATTTTATATTCATCTAATGAACGAATTGGAATTTTTACCACATCTCGACCATTTGACATGATGATACTTTCTTCCGTAATTAGATCTGGCAAATTATTTCGAATCGCCTCCTGGACTTTTTCCTGATGGCGCTTCTGGTCATCGTGGCCTTTACGGTGGAGGGACCAATCTTCGCGTGAAATTACAAATTGTTGGTTGTCTTCAGTCAATATAAACCCCTCCTTATAATTTTTCATTTTTGTGAGCACACAATTGCTGCTCATGCATACAATATCCCGAGTGTAAAATAGTATATAAAAGAAGTATTAATTACTCTATCCTATGCAGAAACCAAAAATAATTTACAAATAATTTAAATAAATAATAGCTTTACTGAAAAAATGGACATGTTGCCAGGGTGTTGATCATCAGCCTTTCAAAGGCGCAGGTCTTTGGGCAATATGGAAAACAAAGGACCAGCGGAGTTTTCCACTAGTCCAATATTTTCTCTATCGATTTAACAGACTGCCGACATAACGAAGTAATTCATTAGCAGAAGTAGAATTATAGCCATGCTCATCAATTAAACGGGCAACGACATCATTAATTTTTTTCAGCTGCTGCTCATCCGGGGTTTTCGTTGATGTGGTAATTTTCACAACATCCTTCAGATCAGCAAACAGTTTCTTTTGAATCGCTTCGCGGAGGCGGTCATGTGAATTATAGTCAAACCGTTTTCCTTTTCTGGCGTAAGCGGAAATCCGAATCAGAATTTCTTCGCGGAATGCTTTTTTGGCATTTTCCGAAATCCCGATTTGTTCTTCAATCGAACGCATCAGTTTTTCATCCGGGTTAATTTCTTCCCCTGTTAACGGATCGCGCAGCTTTGCTTTATTGCAATAAGCTTCAACATTATCCAAATAATTATCCATAAGCGTTTTGGCTGATTCCTCATAGGAATAAACAAATGCCTTTTGGACTTCATTTTTGGCAATAGAATCATATTCTTTGCGGGCCAAAGCAATATAATTCATATAACGTTCACGGAGATCGGCTGTGATCGATGGGTGCTGATCAAGCCCGTCTTTTAAGGAGCGCAGCACGTCTAAAGCATTAATCGCCGGGACTTCCTTGCGAATGATGGTGGATGAAATCCGATTGATGACATAGCGGGGATCAATTCCGCTCATCCCTTCATCGGTAAATTCCTTTTTCAGCTCATCAACATCCGCGCTGTTGAAGCCCTCGACGTTTTCTCCATCATACAGGCGCATTTTCTTGACCAAATCGATATCGCCTTTTTTCGGTTCCTTTAGGCGGGTCAGAATCGTAAACATCGCCGCTACCTTTAACGTATGCGGAGCAATATGGACGTTAGCTACATCGCTTTCATTGATCATTTTTTCATAAATTTTCTCTTCCTGGGTTACTTTAAGGTTATATGGAATCGGCATGACGATGATTCGGGAATGAAGAGCTTCATTCTTTTTGTTCGAAATAAACGAGCGGTATTCCGTTTCGTTTGTATGTGCCACGATGAGCTCATCAGCGGATATGAGCGCAAATCTCCCTGCCTTAAAGTTTCCTTCCTGAGTCAGGGACAGCAAATGCCATAGAAACTTTTCATCGCATTTTAACATTTCCTGAAATTCCATCATCCCCCGATTCGCCTTGTTTAATTCACCATCAAATCGATAGGCTCTTGGGTCGGATTCAGAACCGTACTCAGCGATCGTTGAAAAATCGATGCTTCCTGTTAGATCGGCAATATCCTGCGATTTCGGGTCAGAAGGACTGAATGTTCCAATTCCAATCCGTCTGTCTTCGGAAAAAAAGATTCTTTCCACAAGTACATCTTCGATCCTGCCCCCATATTCATGTTCAAGGCGCATCATATTTAAAGGTGACAGATTTCCTTCAACCCGAACCCCATATTCCTGGTAAAAATCATTGCGCAAATGCTGAGGGATCAAGTGAAGGGGATCTTCGTGCATTGGGCATCCTTTAATAGCAAAAATGGAGCCCCGCTCTGACCGTGAATATGCTTCAAGCCCTCTTTTTAACATCGTTACAAGAGTAGATTTCCCGCCGCTCACCGGTCCCATCAATAATAAAATCCGTTTCCTGACATCCAATCTTTTGGCGGCAGGATGAAAATATTCTTCAACAAGGCGTTCAAGGGCTTCTTCCAGACCAAACAGCTGTTGGCAGAAAAATTTGTACCGCTTAACTCCTTTCTCATCTTCAATCCCGGCATCCTTGATCATATTATAAACTCGAGAATGTGCTGATTGGGCAACCCAAGGCTTCTCCTTTAATAGCTCCAAATAATCGGCAAATGTCCCTTCCCAGCGAAGCTTTTCTTCTTCCTCACGGTACCTTTCAATTTTCTTTAAAATATCCATTTAGTTCTCCCCCTGTCACGTTATCAGAGACGATTAATATACTCTATGCTTCTTGTCAATTGAACATGCACTGAAACTGACCTTTTTCCTGTTTAGAGCAATCTTCCTTTTTTAATTTTGCAACTTGGGCTATAATAAAAACACGATGGGTCATCAGAATAGATATGTAGGGAGGCGCTTAGAAAATGGGAACACTCTTTATTATTCTAGTCATGATTGCATTTTTAACTGCTATTTTTACAGCCGGGTACAATGATAAACCGGGCACTTAAGTTTTTGAAACTCAAAAAGAGGCTGCAGTCCGCAGCCTCTTTTTTAATGCAGTATAAAAAATGGTCAAATTCCAGCACTTTTCTTTTTTCAATGGAGATCCAGTTTATTTTTTTGGACAAATTCTTTCATATACATTCTGCTTTGTTTTTCAAGCATTTCTGCTATTTGCTCTGTCCAGCGGTCCTTGCGGATTCCTCCCGTTCGCTGGTTATAGTAGTTCGAGATTAATTCATCATATTCCTGAAGCTGCTGATAATAAAGCTCACTGTCCTGTTCGTACTCTTCTTCATGATAGATATGTTCGAATGGCAGCCTTGGTTTTTGTCCGGTAATTTTAGATGGATATCCAATAGCCAAGCCGAACAAAGGAATTACGTGTTCCGGTGTTTTTAATATCTTTTGAACTTCATTTAGATTATTCCGGATTCCGCCAATATAGCAAATCCCCAGTCCCATTGATTCGGCTGCAATCGCGGCATTTTGCGCCGCCAGGGCAGCATCAATGACAGCAACCATGAATTTTTCCGTACTCTCGATTGATGGCAAAACATTTCTATTTTGCCTATCACCAATCAGGGCATGCCGGTGCAGATCTGCGCAAAACACAAAAAAATGCCCGTTATTTTCAACGTATGGCTGATTTCCAACGAGTTCTGCTAGTTTTTTCTTCCGCTGGCGATCTTTCATTCCGATAATCGAATAGGCTTGAATAAAGCTTGATGTAGCCGCCGCCTGCGCACAAGAAACAATCGTTTTGATTTGCTCATCTGTTAACGGCTTGTCCTCAAAATGCCGGATTGAGCGGTGGCTGAGGATTTGTGAAATGACTTCGTTCACTGGAATCTCCCTTTCGTCCGTTTCTACTATTTATTTTTAACGAAAAAAGAGCCGAAAAAACTGGGCTCTTTTGTAAATACTACTTTAATTCACGAAAATTTTGCTGGCGCAGTGCCTCATAAACAAGAATCGCCGCAGTGTTGGAAAGATTCAGGGAACGGACATTTTCCGTCATAGGGATGCGCAGACATCTTTCGGTATTGTTTTCCCGCACCTCTTTTGGAAGACCCGTTGTTTCCCTTCCAAAAACAAAGTAATAATCTTTTTCAGGATTACTATAATCAAAAGAGGAATACGTTTTTTCACCAAATTTGGTTAGATAAAAAAACTCACCTTCAGCATTTTTTTCATAAAATTCATCTAACGAATCATAGTAAGTGATGTTAACAAACTGCCAATAATCCAGTCCTGCCCGTTTGAGCATTTTGTCATCAGTTGAAAAACCTAATGGTCTAATTAAATGTAAAGCAGTATCGGTTGCTGCGCAAGTGCGGGCAATATTTCCGGTATTTGAAGGGATTTGCGGCTGATATAGTACGACATGAATGGCCAAGTCTCTTTCACCTCTATCTAAAAACTCTAAAAAACATTATACCACTGCAGGCGTTGCCCGCAAGCGAATTATCCTCTTCCAAGGATCGAATAAAATTTATATTTGATGTTAGGCGTATATGCGGTTGAATCCTCATAAGCCCAATATCTCATCCGGCTGTTGTAGGTGTGGGCATTCACGAGCGGCATTCCATTAGCATCCCTGCCTGTAACAATTGTGTTGTGGTCAAAACGTCCGTCACCTTGAAAATCATAGCAAATGATATCCCCTAATGATAATTGATCGGGCCTGTGCACTTCTTTTGCCTGCAAACCGGATTTCGAATTGGCAAGGAAAAGCCTTAATGAATTTGCGACCGCCCAGCTGTAGCTGTAACTTTGGCCGCGCAGCCACCACCCTTTTTGACGGTTAGGAAAACCCGTCATCGGTGCTCCTCCTTCATGAAGACATTGGGAAACAAAACTGGTGCAGTCTACTTCAAACCGCTTATAGGCAGGATTATGGCTGTTCCACCACCTTTCGGCGTATTGAACAGCCTTGAGGCGATTATATTCATAACTCAGGCGCTCTCCACCGTCATCCATCGGCAAAATAGGTTCAGGAATTTGCTTTTGATTCTGATAAGGGTTGATTTCCTCATCAAAGATAAGCTCCCCTTTATAAAATCTCCCCATTCTTCTCTCAACTTCTTCTTCAATATATAAATAGCCTCTTTGCTTAATTAAATATTGAAAGTGAGCTGTATAGGTAACGGATCGATAATCGCCGTCCGAGGTTTCATCTATTATTTTTCCTAATGCCTTTACTTTGACAATTTCGGCATTCCTTTTACTTAGCGTTTCTCTTTTTCTATCCGCTTTAGGATAAATACTTTCTATACCCCTAGTGTTGGAAACATAATAGCCGACCCGTTTATTAAATAAATCCTGAAGCTGTCTGTGCATGGTTCTCGCCTCCTTTCTTCATACATATGAAAAAAGTGGAGGATAAATTAAAGAAAACTGTCCGTCGTGCGTATTAGAAGAATAAAGTTTGCAAAAAATTTATTCTTTCTTAGATAAAAAAAAGAGCTGGTTTTACTCCTTTTTGAAAAAATGCAATCCTTTTTCGATTTCAGCGAGTACCTCTTCGTCTTTTTCCTTCTCTTTGGCTTTGACGAGTGCCGAATAGGCTTCCCCGACACCGATTTTTCCAAGGGCCCAAGCCGCCGTTCCCCTCATTACAGGGCGGTCGTCCTCCTGCATGATATTAATTAACTCTGAAACAGCCGTTTCATCCCTAAAATGGGCGAGGGCGATAATTGCGTTACGCTGAATTGGTTTTTTTCCCCGCCAGGAACCAGCAAGATGCCCAAAATTCTTTTTAAACTCCCTGTTACTCATTTTCAAGATTGGTTTTAGTAGTGGTTTTACTGCTTCAGGGCTGAAATCCATTTCTTCGTGGAAATGATTATTCTTTCCTTTGTTAACTGGACAGGAGGTTTGACAAGAATCACAGCCGTAAATCCGGTTGCCCATTTTTTCACGAAACTCGTCCGGAACAAATCCTTTTGTTTGTGTTAAAAATCCGATACAGCGCTGGGCATTAATTTGTCCGCCTTGGACAAGAGCGCCGGTCGGACAGGCTTCCAGACACTTTGTGCACGATCCGCACTGGTCCTCAAGCGGCTGATCCGGCTCGAATGGAATGCTCGTGATCATTTCCCCCAGGTATACATAGGAACCAAATTCTGGCGTGATAATCGCACAATTTTTCCCGCTCCAGCCAATCCCGGCCCTCTCTGCAACAGCCCTGTCTGAAAGCTCCCCGGTGTCGACCATTGATTTGACGCGCGAATCAGGAACCTTATTTAAAATAAATTCTTCCAATTGATTTAACCGATCGCGGAGAATATGATGATAATCAAGCCCCCATGATGCCCTGCAAAAAATGCCTCTTCTTTCCCCTGGTTTACTTTGCAGGCGGATTTTCATTTTTGAAGGATAGGCAAGGGCAATCGAGATAATCGAGCGGGGACGATCCAATAGCAGGGCGGGTGTCACCCGTTTTTCAATATCAGGTTCTTCAAATCCGGAATGATATTGTAATTCCTGCTGGCGGATCAGCCGGTTTTTCAGTTCTCTGAACGGTTCTGCCGTTGTAAAACCAATTTTATCAATTCCAATTTGTTTGCTATATTCAATAACTTCCTGTTTAAGTTTATGAAAATCCATTCGATTCCCTCCCTTCAAGTCAGGTTTTATTTATCGGTTGTTATTTTATTTTCTATCAACTATCTATGTTAAACGAGATTGAATCAAATTGGGAGGTGGAATGTTTGGAAATACAACTTTCGGGAGAGCTGAAAAAACTGATTTCTAAAATGAAATCTGGGATTATGGGGGGAGATGCTTCAGTTCGTGTCGAATCTTGTTAAGTTTTTTAAGCATAAAATAATAAAACGCAATGCAACGTTCTTTGCGAAACGGTACACTGCGTTAGTTAACGTATGTATGGAGCGGGTGATGGGAATCGAACCCACGACATCAGCTTGGAAGGCTGGAGTTTTACCATTAAACTACACCCGCAGGAGTATTTTTTTCAACAACAAAATTAATATTAACAGATATTTCGACATATGTCTACCTAATTCGTTATAAATAATTTTCATATCACCTATAGATATGCGTTATATCATATCTATTTCCATTAAGAAAAGCGCAAGGCGCTGAAGCTGGACATTTCTCTAAGTACAAACTTTTATACTTTCTTTAAAAGTTAAAAAACGGAGCAAACTGCCCCGCTTTTAAAAGTTCTGTTGAATGTATTCTTTTTCTTCTTCGGCTGTTAAAAGCCTTGTTGCTTTGCCGATAGATCCATGCAAGTAAGACCATATTTCATTATGGGCCGTAACAGCGTTGCTAAAGTCCCCACGCGTCCACGGTTCCAATATATCCAGCAGCATCTCTTTGACGCCATCATCTGCAAAATTCCTGTTTTTAACGGCGTCATACAGTTTCAAGACCTTATCTTTGGTAATTTCAGATGAACCCCATTTTTGTTCCGCAGCAACTTTTTGATGTGTCATCCCGTGAACTTCCTTGATTAGCTGCTGATCGCTCATGTTTTCATAATCAGGCATCTCACCCTTTGGTGTTGGCGTTTCAAAGCCTTTTTTGATCTCCGCTTTTGCCTCTGCCTCTAATTTAGGATCTGTAACAGGTTTTCCATTTGCCTCTTTTATCCCAAAGAACTCTCCTTTATTTAGAAAAAAGTAGGCTGCTCCAATCATTGCGATTAAAAGCGCGGCTGTTGTTACCATATACTTTTTCAAAACTTACCCCTCCCGCCTATTTATACATTTTCTAGGAGGGAAAATCATTTTCCTTCTTTGCAGCCCTATTTTTCATAAATCGTATAAAAAATGGATGAAGCTTTGAAATCTTCAATTTTTATTATATGAATTTTTGCCGTTCTTGCTCGATTATTGGTAAGTAAAGGTCATGTTCCAAGTCCTTAGTGTCAGGCTCTTCTTCTTTTGGAGAAATAGTTTGATTACTTTTCCACTTTTTAACCACAAAATATAGAATACCAAAAACAATCAAGATTAACAGGAATGGAGTAATCCAAAGGCTAAGATTAAACCCTTTGGCACTAGGAGCATTTAAGGCCTGTTCGCCTAGTTCTTTTCTATAGTAATCAAGAATTTCTTTTTTTGACATTCCTTTTTTAAAATACATTTTAGCAACATCGTTATAGTATTTCTGTTTAACAGGGCAATCGGCAAGAGAATCATTGCTATGCCCATCCATATAAAGCATATTTACAATGGATTTAAATACCGGATTAGAATAATCATAACTTTCGTTGTTTCCTTTTTCCGCCGCAAAAACGGTCAAAGAGCTTGAAATTACCATAAGAATAATAAGGGATCCTAACAGTTTCTTCATTTTCAGAACGCCTCCGTAAAAATCCGCTTCATTTTATATACCCTATACAGTATATAATGAGACTCTATTTTTTTATGTTTGATGAATGACGATTTTACTAACTTATTTCTATTAAGTTTTTCTATTTGGGAAGTGTAATCGTAAAAACAGTTCCTTTGTTTTGTTCACTTTCAACGGTGATAAAACCGCCGTGGGCCTCGACAAACCCTTTGGCAATAGATAGACCGAGACCCGTTCCGCCTTCGTTTCGTGATCTTGATGGATCTCTTTTGTAAAAACGGTCAAAAATAAACGGAAGTACATCTTCTGGTATTCCTTGACCAGTATCTGCTATTTTAATTAAACATGAATTCCCTTGTTCTATTACCGAGACTTCTACCAGGCCATGTTCAGAGGTATGACGAAGCGCATTGCCAATCAGATTAACAATTACTTGCGTCATCCGGTCAGAATCAATTTGCAGCATATATTCAGCTGGAATATTGTCATACTTCAGCGTGATTTTCCTTTCATCGGCAAGCCATTGCAGATTACTGCATATTCGGTCGATGAGCCGCTTCATATCAACGGGCAGGATGTTCAACGGCAGTTTTCCCGCCTCAGCTAGGCTTAATTGCTGTAAATCTCGCACTAAACGGCTCAGCCGATATACCTCATCAGTAAGCTCAAGAACCACTTCTTCCGTTGGATGAATAACCCCTTCTTGAATGGATTCAAGTTTTCCTTGCAGAATCGCTAAAGGAGTCCGTAACTCATGGGCCACATCTGCAACAAGAGAGCGCCTGACTTCTTCATTTCTTTCTAGTTTACATGCCATATCATTAAACGCTTCACCAAGCTCGTGAAATTCATCTTTTGTCGAAATGCTGACCTTTTTCACTTTTTTTTCTCCACTTGCAATTTGTTTAATGCCGAGCATTAAATCCTTCAACGGCCTCGATATTTTTCTGGCCATCAATATACTAAAGAAGACTGCTACAATTGCAGCAATCAGGCCGCTTATTAGAATAGTGGTATTGGATGAACGGAGGAACCCTTCTTCAAGTTTTTGAAGTTTACTTTGATAAAGCACCAAGGTGCCCTTTTTTTCTCCATTTACCATTAATGCCTTTCTTTTTCCCGATATTTGATTTCCATTCATTCCGATTCTCTTCCCATCGGTATCTGCGATGACAGTCCCATTCTTATCAAGGAGGAGCAAATTGATATTCAGCATTGACAGATTCATCAACATTCCTCGCATCATCATCGGGCTTTGTCCATCTGAAGAATTGACATCAAAAAAAAGCTGCTGAGTATTTTCCCATGAACCTGTTTCTTCATAATAGCCCTCAAGGATTTGTTCCATTCGCAGCAAAAAATTGGCATTTTGCTGGTCCAAGTATTCTTGAAAAGTAATACGAATCCTCGATTCCAAAAGAAGGGACTGGCTTATTCCCATTAACAAAACCATAACAGTGAATGCAATGATCAGCTTTGTTTGAAGTTTCATTTTTTTTCACCGAAACGATAACCAATTCCATACACCGTATGAATGTACTTCGGATGGGAAGGATCCTTTTCCACTTTTTTTCTTAAATTACTGACATGCGTATCAATGGAACGTTCATAGTTGACGAAGGCCTCACCCATTACACTGTTCATTAGTTGGAGGCGGCTGAAAACTCGGCCTGGTTTACGGGCAAGTGTAACCAGAATTTTGTATTCGGTAGGTGTTAAATTCAACGGTTCATGGTTTACCGTTACTTCATAAGTGCTTAAATTTATTTCAATACCGTCTCGAATAAGAATTTCATCTTCTTCATCACTGAGATCGTCAGATGAACTCCTTCTTAAAACTGCTCTTATTCTCGCGGCAAGCTCACGCATACTGAAAGGTTTGGTGATATAATCATCCGCCCCCATTTCCAGGCCTAACAGCTTGTCAATTTCTTCTGATTTTGCCGTCAGCATGATTACGGGTATTTTTTTATGATTCATTCGGATTTCTCTTAATGCCTGCAAACCATCTTTATACGGCATCATTACATCCAACAACAGAAGATCGACTTCACGGTTTTCAACAAGTTGAACCGCTTCATCTCCATCTCCCGCTTCTACTGTTTCAAAACCTTCATTCTGTAAAAAAGATTTGATCATTTCACGTATTTTTATTTCATCATCAACAATAGCAATAACCTTCCCCATATTTCCCCTCCTCTTTATATTCCTATTAAATTTGGGAATACCAAAAGACAGAGCCAATGGCTGGTTAAATCCCGTTCTGTTCCTTTTATTACGTCTCTTTTTAAGGCTATGTTTACCTTTTACTATTGATTTTTATTCAAAGGCTCTAGTAAAGCTTAATGTTTAGTTATCTGCTATGTTGATTGTAGCGAAAATCAACATGCCTGTTTAACAGAGCCTTTTGTAAAAAAACTCTGAAGCAAAGCCAAAGCCTCAGAGTTTGAACCTCATATAATTGAATTACACACCTGAACCGGTTTCAGTTTGTTGTTGATTGCCCATAGCGCCGCAACCTCCGCCGCCATTACCCATGCCCATTTTTCCACCGCGACCATTCATTGGACCAACAGTGTCTCGTTGAATGGCTTGATCCATCATGGTTTCCATATTTTTAAGCATAGCGTCCATTTGTTCTTGGGTAATCTTTCCGTCTTTTACAAGCTGAGCAAGCTGAGCCTTTCTTTCCTTTATCATTTCATCCTTAATCTTATCAACCGAAACTCCTTTTTCTTTTGCCAAATCCGCTACAGATTTTCCTCCTGCTCGTTCAGCCTGCAGCTCGTCTTCTGTCATACCAAGAGCACCGGCAATCACCTTCGGCATGGATCCAGCAAACAATTTGCCCATTCCCATTCCAGCTCCGCTTCCCATTGCTTCTCCTGTCATTGGACAAGTATAATCATTTTGCCCTTGCTGTGAAGCAGCAGCGTTCCCACTGGCTGTTTGTACAGCGGATAACTTTCCACTGGAAACCTTGTCGAATGTTGTTGCTAACGGGCCATCAATAGGTGCTAAAAAAGAGCCCAGCGAAAATGCTCCAATAAACGCTCCACCGATTAAAAAGTGCTTCCATTTCATCTTAAACATCTCCTTCTGGAAATAATGTTAATCTTTATTACAACTTCATTTTAGCCAACCAATTTCCAGAACCTTTTTAAAAAATATTAAGATTTTGTTAAGATAACAGACGATGATTCAGCAAAATGGAGCTCCACATAGCATATTTTCTTGCCTCGGTCATGTAGATGTAGAGAATTTTTATGTTACCCTAATTGGCATTCTTCTCTTCTTTTGGGCAGGTAGTGAGCTTTTATGTTACCCTTATCCAGATTTTTTCTCCTCCATCGGGCACGTAGAAGGCTTCTATGTTACCCTTTTCCGGATTTTTCTTTTCCTTTGGGCACGTAGAGAGCTTCTATGTTACCCTTTTCAGAATTTTTCTCTTCCTTCGGGTACGTAGAGGGCTTCTACGTTACCCTTTTCCGGATTTTTCTCTTCCTTCGGGCACGTAGAGGGCTTCTTTGTTACCCTTATCTGGATTTTTCTCTTCCTTCGGGCACGTAGAGGGCTTCTACGTTACCCTTTTCCGAATTTTTCTCTTCCTTCGGGCACGTAGAGGGCTTCTTTGTTACCCTGTTTTTTTCGATTGAAGGTTTAAAAAGGCAAACTCATTAAAGTCTGGCGGAGATATCGCATGGAAAAACAGCATAAATCACAAACACTAATTCTGTTGGATTTAAAATTCTAAACTTAGAAGATAAAAGGACCCTTGCATAGGCAAGGAAACCTATCGTTATTATTACTTCGAAACTTTTTTGGCAGCGTAGGAAATAATCTCAGAAGCTTGTTCTCCAAAAGGATCAAATTCTTGAGACTCTATCACATTTCCTTCTTTATCAAGAATAGCAAAACCTCTTACAGCCTTTGGTTCAGATGGATCTTTTAGTTTTGCTTTTTCAATCAAGGTAAAGTTTTGGTCAGAGAGAATGGTAAAATTCAAACCTAATTCTTTCTTTAATCCCTTGTTATCCTTTGGCGGAGAAGCACTCAAAGCGTACACGTCTCCAGGAAAATCAGCAAACAGATTTTTATTCTTCTGCAGCTCGACCAGCTGCGATTTACAGTAATCTCAAGTATTACCCGTAAAGAAGAAGACGAGAGTGGGGACATCTTTGTTTCCTAGTGAAACTTTTTTCCCATCATCATTAAGGAGGGGATTGTTGCTTGAGCAGCCTGCCATCATTACTAAAAAGACGATCATTGAAAGCAAACCTGCTAAGTATTTTCGATTTTGCAAATTCATTTCTCCTTTCGTTTTTTGATTCTTCATTATTATACCTCTAGGGGTAAATTGTTTTATCATTCAAATGTGAAGAAAATTTAAAACTTATTCTTCTCGAATAACCTTCATAATTTTCCTTAAGCAATCCGATAGGCGAGCTTTAAAGGCAAAGACAGAGGCGCAGCAACAAAAAAAGTTCCTTACAAAATTGTAAGGAACTTTTTTTCACCGCCTTGGCAAGCGATGAGATGATACCGGTGGTCGGGGTCGAACCGACACTCCCAAGGGAACACGATTTTGAGTCGTGCGCGTCTGCCAATTCCGCCACACCGGCGTATTAAATTAAAATTGAAGCAATGCCGAGAACCGGAATCGAACCGGTACGGTAGTCACCTACCGCAGGATTTTAAGTCCTGTGCGTCTGCCAGTTCCGCCACCCCGGCGATTAACTATAGCATATCAATACTTAACAACAAATAATGGAGGCGGCAACCGGATTCGAACCGGTGGTAAAGGTTTTGCAGACCTCTGCCTTACCACTTGGCTATGCCGCCATTATATTGGAGCGGAAGACGGGATTCGAACCCGCGACCCCCACCTTGGCAAGGTGATGTTCTACCACTGAACTACTTCCGCAATTGGCTGGGCTAGCTGGATTTGAACCAACGCATGTCGCAGTCAAAGTGCGATGCCTTACCGCTTGGCTATAGCCCAATAATATATTTTATGGGGCGGCTGATGGGAATCGAACCCACGAATGTCGGAACCACAATCCGATGCGTTAACCACTTCGCCACAGCCGCCATAATATGATTAATTGGCAGGGGTAGTAGGAATTGAACCCACACCAAAGGTTTTGGAGACCTTCGTTCTACCTTTAAACTATACCCCTA
>CAZAEW010000084.1:3487-14123 GCA_964484065.1 uncultured Bacillus sp. | reverse complement strand
CTTCTTAAAACTGCCTAGGCTTTTTTTAAATGTCCTTTACAAAGGGTACATTTTATTATGTAAGGCGGCTTTTTCTTTTTCTGTGAAAGGGGCGGAGCTGCGCAAAAGTGATTCATTTGATCCAAGTGAAAGGAAAATATACATTTATCGACTCTATGGTAGCGATATTTTGCTTCGCTCACACCGCCTTTATTATGTTGGTGTATTGCTCCTATTTTTTTTATTTCCATACATGGGTTGGAGGTTGAGACTCATGCATGTTTCTTTCATAAGAGTTTTTTTACGGGGGATTTTTCATTGAACGAAAAATGCCTGGGTAAGTGCTTTTTCACATTTTGCTGTATATCTAAATAAACTTAAGTGGGGTGGGTGAAGTTGAGTATTTCTGAGATTAAAAGACGGGCTAGAGCAGAGTTAAAGGGGAAATGGGGATTGGCCATTTCACTTACTTTGGTTGTTTTTGTCATTAACTCCGTGCCGTCCACGATTGTGAATGTTCTTTTTGGGGGAGGATTTCCTAATGGAGTGCATCATTCCGAGCCTCCGATTGGAGCAAGCCTTTTCCAAATCATTCTATCTATTGCATTAATTCCGCTTTCTGTTGCTGTATATTGGTTTTATTTGAACCTCGTCAGAGATAATAGAACCGAACTTACGGAAGTGTTTTTGATTTATAAAGACAGCACCGCCACATTTAAAGCGATAGGAGTTTCACTATTACAAGGAATCTTTATTTTCTTATGGTCATTGTTATTGATTATCCCGGGAATCATTATGGGCCTGGCGTACTCCCAATCATATTTTTTACTGAAGGATCATCCTGAATATACGGTTAGCCAAGCGATAGCAGAGAGCAGAGTCAGAATGAAAGGCTACAAGGGAAAATATTTTTTGATGGATCTCAGTTTTATCGGATGGGGAATATTGAGTGTCCTTTCATTAGGAATTGGCTTTTTGTGGCTGGTGCCCTATATGAGTGCCTCAATGGCCGAATTTTATAATGAGTTAATCGCGCCGAAAGATTATAAAGAGACTTTTTAAATGAATGAAGAAGAACCGCTTACGTTGATGTAGGCGGTTTTTTGACGGATGGAAAAATTGGGGAGGAATGTCGAAATAACTATGAATTTAGGAAAGACTAGTGATAAACTAGCATTAGTGAAAAGCTACAAGCAATTTGGAATATTGCTGCAATTAGGGGGAGTTATTATGTTTACTGCTGATCGGAAAGTGAGGATTGCTTTTTTATCCATCATATCCAATACAGCACTGATCATTTTTAAGGTAGTAGCCGGTATTTTAAGCGGATCGGTCAGTATTATTTCTGAGGCAATCCACTCAGGAATGGATTTGGTGGCCTCTATCGTCGCCTTTTTTTCAGTACGGACGTCTTCGAAGCCTGCTGATGAAAAGCATAATTTCGGGCATGGGAAAATTGAAAATATTTCCGGCCTTGTCGAAGGGGTTTTAATTTTTATAGCGGCTGCATTGATTATTTATGAATCCATCAAAAAATTATTTGAGCCAACAGAAATAGGAGAAACCACAATTGCTATGGTTGTGATGTTTATTTCGGCACTTATCAATCTGTTTGTATCGAGGAAGTTATACAAGGTTGGTCAAGAGGAAGATTCGATGGCTCTTCAGGCAGATGCCCTTCATCTTAAAACAGATGTTTATACAGCAGCGGGAGTCGGAGTCGGAATTTTGCTGATTAAGTTTACGGGTCTTTTTATACTGGATTCGATTGTTGCGATCATTGTAGCGCTGATGATTATCAAGGAAGCATGGGAACTATGCAAACATGCCCTGGATTCCTTGCTGGATTCAAGTTTATCGGATGAAGAGGTAGCTGAGATCGAAAAAATCATTAATCAGCACAGCGATCAGTTTATTGATTATCATAAGCTTAAAACAAGAAAGTCAGGCAATGTGAAACATATTGATTTTCATATTACCGTTCCCAGCGATCTGACAGTTCAAGTTTCACATGATATTGTTGGAGGCTTAAAAAAGGATCTGAATGAGACATTAAAAAATACCCGCGTAAATATTCATATCGATCCATACAAAAAAAAGCAAAGTTAGTTATTCAAATGTGGGTATGACCTCAGGGCAGGACCCTCAGTTAAAAAAGTCCAAGATTATTTTTATAATCTTGGACTTTTTTGCCGATAGGAAACGAGAACTTTGCAAAAATATTATTTGTAATCCATATTCGAATATCTGCTCACATAGAGATCAAGCCGATTCTTTATCTCCATTGTTCTTTTGTGAGAATATCCATTTTTCATTGTGGATTCATTAAATTTCATTTTAAGATATTCAATTGCTTCTTTAAGTTCATTTCGAGACATTAGATTTAATAACATTAGCTCCATCCCATTTCTCTAGAAAATTAAGGCAGACTATGAAAGGGATAGTAGAGGACGTTCATAAATTTTTACAAGTTTCCTTGGCAACCCGGCTGCCATGGCAAATAATTTGCTGTAGGCCCGTGGCTTTGCGTCCTTTACTTTCGTAAAATTTGCCTAGTTCTATCATATCATAATCTTCACAAAAGTGTCAGAACTAAATGAAATTTGATTAGATCTTTATACCCATATTTGCTTAAATGGGGCATTGACATATTTTTTAAAATAGGTATTAAACTTGTGAATGAAACACAATCAATGAGGAGATCAGATTTTTTCTTTTTAAAAATACTCATCATTTTCCGGCAAATGGAAAAACTACTTTCGTATAAATATGAGTACGAGGTGGATATGGAATGGAACAATGGAATGGTTTTACTGATGGTGAGTGGAAACGCGAAGTAAATGTCCGTGATTTTATTTTAAATAATTATAAAGAATATACAGGGGATGATTCTTTTTTAGAAGGGCCGACGGAAGCGACAAAAAAGCTTTGGGCTCAAGTCATGGAATTATCGAAACAGGAGCGTGAAAAAGGCGGCGTTCTTGATATGGACACAGAGATTGTCTCAACGATCACGTCACACGGACCTGGTTATTTAAATAAGGACCAGGAAAAAATTGTTGGGTTTCAGACCGATAAGCCATTTAAGCGGTCGTTTCAGCCGTTTGGCGGTATTCGCATGGCAATTGGGGCATGTGAATCAAACGGTTACCAGCCCAATAAAGAATTAGAAAAAATTTTTACCGAATACCGGAAAACCCATAATCAAGGTGTTTTTGACGCCTATACAGATGAAATGAAACTTGCCCGTAAAACGGCGATTATTACCGGTTTGCCTGATGCTTACGGCCGCGGGCGCATCATTGGCGACTACCGGCGCATTGCTCTTTATGGGATTGATTTTTTAATTCAAGAAAAGAATAAGGATTTTGCCAATACAAGCAGTGTGATGAGCGAGGAAACGATCCGCCTGCGTGAAGAGCTTTCTGAACAAATCCGCGCTTTGCAAGAGATGAAAGAATTAGGAACAATTTATGGTTTTGATATTTCGAGGCCGGCTGCCAATGCACAAGAAGCCTTTCAGTGGCTGTATCTAGGATATCTTGCGGCGATCAAAGAGCAAAATGGCGCTGCGATGAGCTTGGGGCGCACCTCGACATTTCTTGATATTTATATTGAAAGGGATTTGCAAAATGGTGTGTTAACGGAAAAAGACGCACAGGAATTGGTCGACCACTTTGTCATGAAGCTTCGCCTAGTCAAATTTGCACGGACGCCGGATTATAATGAATTGTTCAGCGGTGACCCGACATGGGTAACAGAATCAATTGGCGGGATGGCTTTAGGGGGCCGTTCGCTTGTGACAAAAAATTCATTCCGGTTCCTGCATACGCTGCAAAATCTCGGGCCGGCCCCGGAGCCAAATTTGACGGTTCTTTGGTCACAAAAGCTTCCGGAAAACTTTAAGATTTTTTGCGCCAAAATGTCGATTCTATCGAGTGCGATTCAATATGAAAATGACGACATCATGATGCCTCATTATGGGGATGATTACGGGATTGCCTGCTGCGTTTCAGCGATGAGGATTGGAAAACAAATGCAGTTTTTCGGCGCCCGCGCCAATCTTGCCAAGGCATTGCTTTATGCAATCAATGGCGGAGTGGATGAGCGCTTGAAAATCCAAGCTGGTCCTAAGTTCGCTCCCGTCACGGATGAGTATTTGGTGTACGATACGGTGATGGAAAAATATGAGCAAACGATGGAATGGCTCGCGGGGTTATACATTAATACTTTGAATATTATTCACTATATGCATGATAAATACAGTTATGAGCGCAGTGAGATGGCGCTGCATGATACCGAAGTTTTGCGCACCATGGCCGCGGGGATTGCTGGATTGAGTGTCGCTGTTGACTCGTTAAGTGCGATTAAGTTTGCAAAAGTAAAAGTCATTAGGGATGAAAACGGCCTGGCGGTTGATTTTGAAACAGAGGGAGATTTTCCGAAATACGGGAACAATGATGATCGTGTTGACAGTATTGCCGTTCATCTTGTTAAAACGTTTATGAATAAGCTCAGAAAGCATAATACGTACCGGGATTCCGTCCATACGCAATCGATTTTGACGATTACCTCGAATGTTGTTTATGGAAAGAAAACCGGGAATACCCCGGATGGCCGCCGTGCCGGAGAACCATTCGCGCCGGGGGCTAATCCGATGCATGGCCGTGATGTTAAGGGTGCGCTTGCTTCCTTGTCATCTGTGGCAAAATTGCCTTATCGGGAATCATTGGACGGGATTTCCAATACTTTTTCTATTGTTCCAAAGGCGCTGGGGAAGGACGATGACTCGCGCAATCAAAATCTTGTCTCGATTCTCGATGGTTATGCCGGGAAAAAAGGCCATCATTTAAATATTAATGTATTTAATCGGGAAACGTTATTGGATGCCATGGAGCATCCTGAAAATTATCCGCAGCTGACGATCCGCGTATCGGGATATGCTGTCAATTTTACGAAGTTAACGAAGGAGCAGCAATTGGATGTCATTAATCGTACTTTCCACGGCAGCCTCATAGCTGCCGGTCCGCAGCCAGTCGAAAATTATGAAGCCTAATGTAACTGAAAGGGAAATCTGATTGGTTATGGTAATTAGAAGAGTGATCTGACGCCCGTGCTCCGGTGAAAAAGCGGAGGAGGGTAATCAGAAGGGTTTTCTGATTACCGAACTCATGAGAAAAAACAGTGAAAGGGAATCAGGATACCTATCTGATTCCCTTTTTAATAAAAAAAGCAAAAAAGAGGAACCATAGCCGGAATGACTCCGGAACAAATGAAAAAAAGCAAAAAAGAGGAATCATAACTGCTGTATGATTCCCTCAACTTGTACAATTCACCCGTATCGATTATAGGTTTCTTCATTAATTTCCAAATACATCGAATCTCTTTTTTCTTCTGGATCTTGGTACCACTTGTAATGAAGTAAATATTCCTGCCGTAAATCATTGGCAAAAAAATCATCAACCCGATTGATTATTCCTCCGCGAATAAGTTCATTCTCAATCACTTTTGCGCCATTATTGCTTAAAATCTCTTCAATATTTACTCCTTTTTCTGACTCCACTAAAATTAAGCGTTTTTCGGTACTCATCTCTTCTTCATACCTTTCAAGTTGAAATGTGTGGAATGTTCTCCTTTCTATTTTGTACTTTTTATCCAAATAAAAAACGGAACATTCAATGAAATTTTTTATCTAAAAGAAGGGCGGAACCCGGGCTTCTAAGAAAATGTTTGCATCATCTTTATGCTTGTATTGGATAAAAAGTTCGGATACTTTTGCCGTCAGGGCTCATGTAAAGTTCGAGTTTGTATTGGCTGTTGTTAAGTGTGAATGTTTCGGGGACATCAGGGTGTGGGAAGGCCCGCACAGTCCCTAATGCCAAAAGACCCTCAGCACTGATTCCCACAAAAAAGGCACATCTTTTTTTGAGTATCTTTATGAAACGTCTTTTTTCATAATCAAAAGCCTTAAAATGAAATCCTGCCATCATCACATAGGGTGCAGCCGGATTTTGCTTATGATGATTCAGACATGTCAATTCAATGAGATCCCGTTTCTGTTTATTCAATTCGGCATTGTCTTCCAGATAGTATTTATACCAAAAATGGTGGCCAACCAGCTTTCTTCGCTTTTGCTCCCCGACAAAAACATGCTCGAACCCAGATAAATCTTTCCCGCTTTCCCAATCAAACTGGCGAAACCATAAGTCATGTAAATAGGTATACCATTGCTGCTGGGTAAATGGCTTAAGCGATTTTTCCTCAATGAATTTTCTTGCGATTTTTAGGGGAGGAGAATCAATGGCCATGTTTAAATATTCTTTGACTTCTTTGGATTCATTAAGGGTGTTTCTTTCGTTGTTGAGTTGATTGAGTGTGTAGTTGTCAAAGAGCTGCTCGATCAATTGATAGCTTCTTTTTTTATGGACGGGGATATAGACTTCTTTCAAAATATGGTGATCAGGTTTGCAGCTTTCGGGATCAACAACCACATATCCTTCGGATCTCTCAGCCTTTTCAGCGGGCAAAATTGGCCGGAGGCCGCTGCCTATCATATCCGCGTCCCATATCTTTTGATAAATATCCATATCAGCCCTCCCTGGTGTGAGCAGAATGATGTTGTTAAAAACGATCTGAATATTTTTATCATCTGCACAAAATCCTATTTTTAGTTCATTTGGAGTGATTTTCATTAGGGGATCATTTTTAAAACATGCAAAAGGATTTTAAAAGGACGGTACTAGTGTTTATTAGAGAAGTATGCACTGTACCGTCTTCTTGCTAAAAACCATCTGAAATTTTAAACTTAGGAAGTATAGTAGAATAATTTGGAGCAGGTGGATGCTGGTGGCAAAGACAATCGTAGAAAAACTGAACTTGCAGAAGTATGAGAAAAAGGCTGTTCTTAATTTGCCGGAAGGTGCCAATTATGTGGCGGGGCTGGAAAGCTATGAAACCGAGCTGTCAGCCGGCTCTTATGATTTAATTTTTGCCTTTGTGTTGGATATGGAGTCACTGAAGGAACTTGTACATAAGGTTATTGAAAAAAATCTGTTGAATAAAAACGGCTATCTCTTTTTTGCATATCCGAAAAAGGGGAATAAGGTCTATCCGACTTTTATCCACCGCGATGACCTATTGGCCGGCATCGGTGCTGACGAAGAAGGCTATGTTGGGACAAGCGATATTAAGTTTGCCAGAATGGTGGGTCTGGATGAGGTCTTTACGGTTGTGGGACTTAAAGCGGAGCCTCGAAAAAATAATCAAACGAAAGCCAGTCAATGCGTCGATGATTATGAAGCTGTGATTCCGGATGTTGAAAAAGATCTGCAAGATGCCCCGGACCTCCTTGCTTTCTATCAGTCACTGACCCCGGGATATCAAAAAGACTGGGCCCGCTATGTTTACAGTGCCAAGCAAGAAGCGACAAAAGCTAAGCGCCGCGAAGAAATGAAAATGATCCTTGGAGCTGGCTTTAAAACGAGGGATTTGTACCGCCAAAATAAAAAGTGAATTTGAGCAGAAAAGAGAGGAAACAAAAAAGATGAGGAAGCCGATGATTGGTGTCGTGCCACTGTTTGATGAGGATAGGGACAGTTATTGGATGGTTCCTGGTTATATGAAGGGGATTGAGGAGGCAGGCGGGATTCCGGTGATGCTGCCGCTGACAACCGATGAAGAAGATATTCGCACCTTTGCGGAGACTTTTGACGGTTTTCTTTTTACGGGAGGGCAGGATGTGAATCCGGCCGTTTACGGGGAAAAAGCGGAAAGTGTTTGCGGAAAACCCTGTGATGAGCGGGACCAGATGGAGAAGCTTCTTTTTGCAGAGATACTTGGTTTAGATAAACCGGTGTTTGGCATTTGCCGCGGAATCCAGCTGTTTAATACGCTGTTGGGCGGCACGCTTTATCAGGACCTCCCATCTCAGCGGCATTCGGATATAAACCATAAGCAAAAACCGCCTTATGACCAGCCTGTCCATCTGGTTACGATTGAAAAAGAAGGCCCGCTTTACTCAATTTTTCATGCGGAAACCTTACCTGTAAACAGTTATCATCATCAAGCTATTAAGATATTATCCGATCAGCTGGTTTGTGCTGCTAAGGCAGAGGATGGCTTAATTGAGGCCGTCTACATGCCGGGAAAAAGATGGGTCATCGCTGTTCAGTGGCATCCGGAATTTATTTTTCATCGTGATCCGGCTCATTTTAAGCTTTTTCAGGAATTTGTCATGCAGTCAGCAACTCTCTGAAGGATGGAAATCTAGTTTTTTATTAGTAAGAAATGATTCAAGCGAGGACTGCCTCGCTTGTTTATTTTTTTCAAAAAGACAACATTTGACTATTATCACACTTAATATGGTGCTATTGTAATCTGAGAAAACCTCTTTTATTCGACTATTAGTCTTATTGTTCTACACAATGTTACAATTATATTAAATATTACAACTCTCATTGTTTTTCGTTCATTCAAATTTTACAATATACTAGTCCGAGAAATTTTTAGGCTAGTAGAGGTGATTAAGTTTTGAAAAGAAAACTATTAAAATATTCAATCTCAGCGGCTTTCATAGCTGCTTCTATACAAGTAACTCCAACTTTTGCAAGTCCGGTGACCCAAGAACAAGTCAATGCAACACAAGGTCAGGTTAGTAATCTTGAAACAAAGATTCAGCAGCTGGATAACCAAATCTCCGTTGGAATGGATAAAATTCAAAAGCTGAATGATTCTATCAATGAACAAAAAGCCAAAATTGAAGATGCAAAAGTTAAAATAGATAAAGCGAAAAAAGATCTGGATACTCACAAACAGATATATGCTGAACGGCTGAAAAGCATCCAGCTTCAAGGAAATCAGCCTATTATCACATATGCGGAAATTCTGCTTTCGTCTAATAACATATCCGAGTTTTTGACTCGTTCTACTGCTATTTCACAATTCCTTCAAAGCGATTCAGACTTACTTAAAGGTTTGAAGGAAAAAGAACAAACATTAAGAGATGCGGAAGAACAATTACATACCCAATTAGACAAATTAACAAGTGACCAAAATACTTTGGCTGCTGAACAGCAAAAGATTGAACAAGACAAACAAACCGTATTAAAAGAACTGGCAGATTCGAAAAATACTTTAAGTCAGCAGCAAAACCAGCTTCAAGCGCAGCAGAAAGCTGAGGAGCAGGCTCGTCTCTTTGCTCAGCAACAGGCACAACAGCAAGCACAGCAGCAGGCTAAACAGTCATCTGCAGCAAACAGTGTTGCCCCGGCGGCAGATGCTGCTAACGTGTCTTACTCTGGCGATAAGGCAGCTCAAGTTGTTGCCAAAGCAAAACAATATTTGGGTGTTCCATATGTTTGGGGCGGAACATCTCCAAGCGGATTTGATTGCTCTGGATTAATGCAATATGTTTTCCGTTCTGTTGGAGTAAGTCTTCCAAGAACCGCAGCAATGCAGCAAAATGCCGGAACAAGAATCTCTACAAGTCAAGTACAACCTGGAGATTTAGTGTTTAAGGGTTATCCTGCTTACCATGTTGGTATGTATATTGGCGGCGGTCAATGGATTCAAGCGCCTGAAACCGGAGATGTCGTAAAAATTTCTCCTTACAATCCTGGCGCATTTTCAAGCGCAGCAAGAGTTTTACGATAGGACTGGAAAATATAGTGGTGCAGGAATCAGATGTTACGTCTGATTCCCGCACTTGATATATTCCTGCTGCTTGTTTTTAAAAAAGTAAATTGTGGAATTCCAACAAATGGGTTATTTCTACCCCATTTTCATTAGTATCGGCCCCACCTGCGCCAAATACCATGATGGCCACGCATGCCATCCAACCCATCATCATCATAAGAAATGATCCTTAACAATCCCTTAACCTTTTTATTAAAAAAACCGCCAGTTCAGGCGGGCTATTTGTGTTTTAATCAAAATTCATTATTTAATTTTCCATGATAATAAAAAGCTGCCTTTATGCTTTTTACCTTCGACCTGGAGTTTATATTGGCCCGGATTATTCACTTTAACGGTATCCCCGCTTTTCAAAGTCTCCGTCGTTTTTCCGTCAGAGTTGATCACTTTTGCAATCAGTTTCCCTTTTTCCGTTTCTGCTGTAAAAGTAACCGTCATCGTTTTCCCGTCTTCAAGTTTTACCGTTTTATAATAATGCCCTGAAAAACTGCTGTATCCCCCGCTCAGCGAATTTTGCGAAGATTGAACGTCCCCAATTGTAATCACATGCGAGCCTCCTGTACATCCAACTAATCCCAACACCATCAAACCCAACAAGACCAATACTCCCAACCGCCTATACATAGATACTCCTCCTTTAACAAGGAAACGGTTGCTGCTTATTCATAAATGTGTTGGAGACTCTGTCCTTATCTTTATTTTACTCCTGCAAAATGAAGTGGGAAAGGGGAATTGCCAAATTTTTGGTATTGGTTAATGTGGCGATTAAACTGCTGTGTTGTATTCAGAATTTGAAAAAACACAAAGCAGCGCCTGATTACCCAACTTCAAAGAAAAAGGGGAGGAGGGTAATCAGAAGAAGTATTTGATGCCCGAAGTCGAAGAAAACAGCAGAGAAGAGGAATCATAGGCCACGTATGATTCCGGAAGTCGAGAAGAAAAGCGAAGAAGAGGAATCAAAGACCAC
>CAZAEW010000084.1:0-3387 GCA_964484065.1 uncultured Bacillus sp. | reverse complement strand
AAGAAGAGGAATCAAAGACCACGTATGATTCCGGAAGTCGAGAAGAAAAGCGAAGAAGAGGAATCAAAGACCGCGTATGATTCCAGAAGTCGAGAAGAAAAGCGAAGAAGAGGAATCAAAGACCGCGTATGATTCCTGAAGTCGGGAAAGAAGGCGAAGAAGAGGAATCAAAGACCGCGTATGATTCCTGAAGTCGAGAAAAAAGTGAAGAAGAGGAATCAAAGACCGCGTATGACTCCTGAAGTCGAGAAAAAAAGTGAACAAGAGGAATCATAGACTTCATATGATACCCACCCCAACAAAAAAGCCGCATTAATGAACCAACAAAATCTGGCTTCTCTCTATATTCCTTAATCCACGATAAAGTCCGGAGAATTTAGTCCTGCAATTAGGGCGTCGCGGGCTGATTCCAGAAAAATTTTTATGAAAACGAGCTGGCCGCTGAGTGAATCATTGTCACCGCTTTGCTGAATAGCTTGGCTTATCAGCTTAATGGCATCGTCTGTTCGATCCTGCGCCAGTGCTGCCCGATTATCAGAAAGATTGATAAGCTGCTGGTTTTCTTGGCTCCCAAGCACGATCGGGGTATTTGGATAAATTGGGTCACTTGGATACTGAGTGTCAAATGGCAATGATTTAATGGCAAGATAAGCTTCTGTAAGCCCCTCAACCGCATCTTGATAAAATTGTTCCTTAATGAGATTGGCGGATAATGGATGAGGGGATAATTCCCGAAAAATAACAAGGGTACTCTCGGCAAAACGAATCGCCTGCACCGTATAGGCCATGGTAGCTCGAACATTCATGGCTAAACTGGAGGACATCGCATTCAGTCCTTTCAACATGTACTGCTATCAGTCTATGCAGCTCGGACAAACCCGCAACGGACACAAATGTAAATATGTTAAGCCTGTGCTTACAACCTCTATTTTTATTTAAAAAATTTTTAAAAGGGAGTAAGATGAAGGTGAAAAAGTGAGATTAGATGCGGAAGGAGGCAGGGGTAAAATGAAAAAAATCCATGTTTCTGATCAGTGCAAAGCATCCGGAATATGCACCCGCATGACGGATTTATTACAAAAAGACGCTAATGGCAAAGCAATGCCGGCGGGTTCCGGCAGGATTACCGATAAAACTGCCGAAAAATTCATGGATGTAATCAAAAGCTGTCCAATGAATGCTATTTCCCTAAAAGACGCTAATCTCGTTGCCTCAGCAGGTACTCAAGGTTTATATGAACTAAAAGCATTTATAATGAGAGAATTAGGTGGATACAAGGTTCCGCTACCGCCAAGAAATCTTCATACCTACAACGGTACTGCTTCTTCTATTCCTTTGATATGCTCAAAACTTCACAATCAATATAAATATAATTCAGAATGTAATGCGGAAGTTGCAGGTCTAAATCACTTTGCCCAGGCAGCCTATTCCCAAGCTAAAACGATTGTCCAGAAAGCTCTTGTTGAATTTAAAGAGAGTCAGCTCTACGATTTTATTTTTTACGAAAAAAAACAGGGGAACTATTATCACGATATTCATGAATCGCTCAGCATCCTAATTACAAATATTGTTGAGGAATTAAAGGAGAGAACAGAAGAGAAGATTCCGATTTCTGTGAATATCGATCGAATCAGAATAGGTCCTGAAGACGTTATTGTCGGCGAAGATCTTCATTTGGAACGGTTGAAGAATCTTGAAGAATTCTTTGCAGACAGTGTTGTCAGTAAATTAGACCCATTGCAGGACTATAGGCTCTATATAAACACTGATTTTATAGAGGACTTCAGAGGAAAAGAGGTCCATTGCCACGACCTGCAGGAGGCTATTGAAAAATTCAAAGGAGATATTGCCGACGCAATCAAAGATGTCTTCAACTATGACAATGCCATCGAAGCAGAAATAGAGGAAATCTATTATAAATTTGCAGAAAAACTGAAAAAAGAGCTCCAACAAATTGCAGACCACCTCATAAAAGCAATAAACCAGTACCTTGCAAACTATACAATTTAACCATAAGGAAGGAAAGAATCTCTTATAACTGGTTGGCGAGATTTTGTAGAAGCGCCACAAATTAGATAATCTATGACATTTTTTGATTTAATATTATTAATTTTTTAAAAAGTGTTAAAATAGTAGTAGGTAATTTATCATAGTTTCTATTAATAAACTAGCTGTTTTTTAAAGAGGGATCGTAGTGAAAATACATTACTTTTTAAAAAAAACGGTGAAGATTTTAATCGCGGTTACAGTTACAATAACAATCGTTTTGACACCTCTAATGTTAACGGTTACATCAAAAGGTGATGGAAAACTAGTTCCAAGTTTTGAACTTCAAAAGGCTTTGGCACTGCTTAATATCAGTAATTTAAATAATCAACAGCTGAATGTTTCTTATAGTTCCGGATACCTGGTTATGACAATTACCGGAAACCTTACTGATGTAAGTCTTATTAGTACATTGTATATTGGTTTTCAGCTTCCAGATGAATTAAGCGGTGTTTTTAGTTCTTTTCCAACAGAATCCCATATTGATTATGAGGTAGGTTCAATTGTGAGCGGTACAATTTCCAGCGGTCAGTTAGATTTATATCCCAACACAAAAACTGTTGCTGGATCAGTGTTTTCTCTTTTAGGCCTTAATGTTGGCACACCGGTGACTGCAACGCTAACGATTCCAATTTCTTCTTTCCCAGCCATCCCCGATGGAAGTTTACAATTTTATGGGGTCGTAACAAAACAATCACTTATCAATATAAACATATCGGACAGCGATGCTTCCAGTAAGCAAATAGAAATACCGTCACCAACAATAGATAGGGTGACGGATGTAAGCACCACCATTACAGGAACAGGTGTATCCGGAGACAATGTCCATTTGGTCACCTCAGATGGCAGCTATGATGCGGTTGTAAATACAACAACAAATTCTTATAGTATTACATTACCGCAGCAACTGCCAGCGGGTTCAACAGTTACCGCTACTCAGACTAGTCCTGAAGGATTTACCAGTGTTGAAGCTTCAATACTGGTAGAAGGAGTGATACTTGAATTTTACTTGGTACCAGCCAATATTCCTTTTCAAACAACATCTTTTCAATATAATAATGTGACAATACCGAAAGCATCCCCTTTATCCATAACAGTTCGGGATACACGGGGCGTCGGGTCTACCTGGACAATAAAAGCCGAAGCAACTGGTCCATTGACCTCAAGCATAGGGAAAAGCCTAGGTTCCAATGCACTTGTATATGATACAGGCACAAGCGATCAATCTTTAGTAGGCCAGCAGGTGCTTGTATATTCAGGGACTACCCAACAAGAAAGGACAACCGTTCAGTGGGATTCAGACAAAGGGGTGCTAATAAAAATGACACCCGAAGATTTTCT